>JBEITR010000013.1:0-66391 GCA_040374765.1 Leptolyngbya sp. | reverse complement strand
GTTTTTCGCGAAATTTTAACGATCACAGGGGTGTGTTTAGGATGCACTCAATGGTGATCTTTATGCACATAGACTACAACAATAGTTGCACGCGTGTGTTTAGAATGTGCTTAATGGTGATCGACATGTGCATAGATAAAACCCTTGGGTTTTTGGGTCAATTTACCCCAAAAAAGACTACAGACTGAGAAGTCAGGGGTCAGAAGTCTGTCGTAACCACCTTCCCACCCATAGAAAGCCCCCCATCAAACAGCAGAGGTCTACACGCTGAGACCCATGGGAAGCGAGATCGGCTGCCCACCCTTTAACCCCGGACGCCGCGGCGGCACGCCCTGGACGAGAGGGTCCGGGGAAAACCGCCATTCCCCCGGTAAAAAACTGAGGGGTTAGTAATCAGTACTCAGCACTCAGGAGGTAGCCATACTAATACCTCCCCGTTCTCAACCGGTCCCATCAGCCAGACAGCTTAACCATTCCTAACTCCTCAGCTTGCTAGCCATCCCCTCTCCAGCAGCTCTATTGCGGTCCCCTGTTAGGAGATTGAAGCAAATTAGACAAAACAGTTTGAAACTCCTGGTTCTGATTGATAATTTCCCTAATTAAAGCTTGAGAAAGATCGGTATTGTTTGTCAAATTTGCTAATCCATCCGGGCTATTTGGCCCAACAGATTCGGTCAAAAACGACTGGACCAGATCGGATTTTGATAACTCAGCTTGATTCAGAGGGCTAACGGATTCCTCACGACCACTCCCATAGCTAAAACCTGGCTGGATGATTCTGCCCTCAGGGGCATTAGATGATTTAATCTTTACCGACCCTTGGATGACATCCACAACTCGGCGGTTGCCATCAACATGAAATCGAATTAATGTTAAGTCACGAGTTGCTGGTACAACAATTAGTTCATCAGCGGCTAAAACATCAAAGGTACAGGATTTGGCACCGATGGCTTTGGCCGTTTCCCTGAGTTTCAAAAGAGCCGTCGATGCAATCACCCAACCAGTTCCCTGGAAGCTAAATCGCTGATCATCGGCACATTCCAATAATGCCGTCAGGTCTCGATCTGAGCCTTGCCAGTTCCAGGTACTGACCACCGTGCAATCACTACCTGAACTAGACTCAACACAATCCTTCATCGCTCTTTCACAGGGATCGCCTGACCCCAAAATGCCCAGACTATCGGAAGAACTGACAGCCCAGCTCACACCTGCAGTGCCGATCGCACTGCAATACTCAACCTGCACCTGATTTAGGAGAAAGTCTGGTATCTGAGCTTTAAGTAAACTTTTACTACCTGAACCGCTAGCACCGCGAATCCGTACTCCTGCTGGCTCACAACCCCGATCATCCCGCTCTCGACCCGCCCTCCATCCAATAAAACCCTCTGCTCCGCTGACTGTGCAGGGAAACCTGTAGCGAGTGTCTGTGCTTCTGCTTCCCAGGATAGCCGTGGGTCCGACATTCCTATCATCCAAAATTCCCGTGAGGGTGGCGGTGGAACGAGTACGTCCGGGCAGTAATAAGTTTTCGCTATAACTTCGCAGTTGTGTCCTTCGTGGCACGATAGGCTCAGAACGTCTACCAGGTACCTCTAGCAGTACGTCCCTACCCATAGCGCCAGTTACAAGCGCTGCGTCGGGTGTAACCGCTGGCAGGGGAAGGACGGTTGTCGCTATAGCAACCGGAATAGTGAGGGGAATCAGATATGTTAGTCGATTCATTGTGCCATATCCTCCATTGTTATTTCTGATCTTGCAAACCTGTAGATTGCTGGCAGGCGTTGAGGCGCTCCAGCCCGTAGTCATAATCGGTATCAAAAACCCAATAGGCCAGGGTTTTGCCGTCAAACTTGGCAATTGCGGCGCACCCCGGGTCTCCAAAAACTGAGGAATCTCTACCAAACCAACCGCAAGCCCCCTTTGTCACCCGCTGAGTCGCTGCACGCCACTGCCGATCTAGCTCTAGAAGGGTTTTACAGGGTAGTTGTTGAAGTTCATCCGTCGAGCTCAGATGACCATCTCGATTGAAATCTGCCCCTGCCCCAAACTCTCCCATCAAGATCTGGTAAGTCATTTGCAGCGCACCGGTGTACTGCTGGTCCAGGTCTATAAGTTGTGTATTGGATAACCGTTCGCCAAAATCTCCCCGATCTAAAGCTTGTTGAAGCTGGGGCATACGGTATCTGGTGATTAAATCCGCCAGTGCCATCTCTGACTGCTGGGCAATTCCTTGAATGATGGTGGTTTCCTGGGGAGATAGTTGGGTCTTTAAAGACAAGAGGCCAACGCTGGTTTGCCGCAATCGCCGGTAGTAGGACAGAGCCCGAGCAATGTCTGGTTCATGGTTGGACTGGGCCGCCCTGGCCTTAATACCCTGGGCCTCCTGATGAAATCTGGGTAAGGCGGCGATGAGTTCAGGCCGGTTACCAGCTAAGAAAACCCCCGCAACGGCTTGTTTGGACTGCTGTTGTTGCCACCCAAAAGTTACCGCAGCGACAGCAATTAGGGTTGGAAAGGCGATCGCGGCTGCCGTCAGACGCCGTCTTTGACGATCTCGCTTACCTAAACTGGCATTAATAAATTGATTGGCCGCTGCATTGAACCCCCCCAGAACTTGATTGAAATTTGTATCTTTTCTGAGTTCCAACGCCTGCTCTAATTTTGATCCGCTCCAGAGTTCATCTTCAGCTTTCTTTGCCTGCCATCGGACCACGTCGTCATTGAGTCGATTGCGCAGGGCGATCGCCTGACGATTGTCCCGAATCCAATGGTTCAGCATCGCCCAGGAGGACAAAAGCACCTCATGGGCCAGTTCAATAGTGGACTGTTGGGTATGGGGTTGGCGATCGCTAACCACCAATTTTTCGTCAATCAGTTGGCTCAATACCCGTTGCTCTTGTGGATCACTAAATTCCCCTCGATGGGCGCGGCGGCGAATTGGCTTCCAATCTGTTTCCGACCCTTCATCGCCTCCAATTCCCACCAACTTCAGGAAGATACTTTGGGTCGCTGCCTGTTCTGGTGAGGATAGGGTTGTGTAAATTTGGTCAACCCGTTGCTGCAGGGCTCCGCGAATGCCCCCCAGGGCACGATAGGTTGCGATCTTTAGCGTGCGGTCTTGTTGCAGCTTACCGGTCTGCTGCTCTGTTTTCCAGAGTAAATCCAGAGCATACTGCAACAGGGGTAGATAGCCGGCTTGCCCCTGCACATCTTTGATAATTTCCTCTACTAACCCTTGCTCAAAGATCACCCCGTGATGGGCGGCAGGTTGCTCGATCGCCAGACGTAACTCATCCTGCTGCATTTCTGCCAGCATGGGCCGATGGCGATCGGTGAGTTTAATAAATTCAGGGTAGGGACTTAAGCGATCGAGGAAATCCGCCCGCATTGCCATCATGATTTTAATGCCAGCAAGATTGGTCCGACTGACCTCAACTAAGCCCGCCATAAACTCTTTATGACGCTGGTTCTGAACCGTAGGTAAAAGTTCCTCAAATTGATCAATAAAAATGAACCAATCCGAGGTTGGTTGCTTGAGGGAATGAAAAAGTTGTACTAGGGAATCGGCCTTGCCACTACGAATGATTTGGACCTCTGATTGTCTATAGTTTTGAGTAAGTAGGCTGGCGTAAAGTGATTCAAAGGGGTCCTGATTTGGGGTAAATACAAACGTGACTAGTTTGATATCTCGCTGTTTGGTTAACCAGGGAATTAAGCCGGCCCTTACTACCGATGACTTACCACTACCAGAAGCTCCTAATAAAAGCACCAGGTTAGTTTTTTCTAACTCATTAACTAATCCGGTGAGAAACTGATCCCGTCCAAAGAAATAATCCTGGTGATCCCGATCAAAGAAATCTAATCCTTGATAGGGGGATTCAACCTTGAAAGAACGGGTTTTAATCTCTGAGACCGAAATCTGGATAATTTGAGTCTTGTTGAAGGTAAGATTTTTCAACTGAATTTGGGTGACATCTCCAGCCGCTTGAGCCACCTGACCTTCGATTGAGGAACCATCAATATCAAGCTGTGGATTGAAGTCAGGGTTGCTCACAAATCACTCCTCCCTAAAATCCAAGGACATCAGAATCAACTTCAAGCCAGGGCAAAAGCTGCTGTAAAATTGGTACTACCTGACTCCATAACCTTTGACTAACCTCAAGGTCTTGATTCTCTGATTTCAAAATTGCGATGGCTTTCCGCAAACTTTCAGCAGCATAGTTTTTATCGGGATTCTGTTCATCTACAGATTCCCTGGCTACCTGCAGATGAATAATTGCCTTTTGCTTCTGTTTATCTGGCAAGGTCGAAGTTTCTAGCAAAAGTTGGATTTGATTTATCAATTCCAGGACCTCTGAAGCCATGATTTCCTGTTTTCCATTTAATTGAGAATATTGTGATTGAGTGACATTTCCACTCGCTTGAACGACTTGGCCCGATAGAATTCCCCCCTGAATTGTCAGCACTTGGGAAGGTTTTTCTAAAGGTGTAGCCACTTCAGGCCTACCAAGCGATACCGTTGATGGCATGGGGATAGGTCGTGGCCGCACCTGTAACACCGGAGTCCTATACTCTGGAATATTTTCCAGAGCGATCGCACTGCAACCAAGCTCGTAGGCAGCTTGATAGGATTTTCCTGCGCCCAGCCCATCATAAAAACCAATGGCAAATTGGATAGCAGCCCGATCACCGATTTCTCTTTCCATCCCAATCACACAGTCAATATATTGGTGAATGGCTTCTGCCTGAACCTGGGAATAGCAGGCATTCAGAACAACACATTCCAGCCTGTCTTGAAAAAGCCTGAATAAACTGGCAAGAGCCCCAGTACTGACAACTTGGGCTTGTCCAGCATGGTTTTCTAGAACCAAACCCTGTTCTCCAGATCCATGACCTGAAAAGTGAAGAATTTCAGGGTTGTAATCCAGTAAAGAACGCCGCAGGTCATCGACTCGTACCGCCGATCTCGTCACTATCTCAAACTCGTCACGCCTTCTAGCCCGTTCCAGCCCCGTTTGAATCTCCCGAACTTCTTCATCTAAACGCAGCTTGTCCGTATTTTTGGGGTTAGTGGCCAGAATTAGAATTCTTCTCATCGTTCTACAATTTCAGGAAGGGAAGCGATTTGTTTTCCATGATTTCTTGGTCGAAGCCGGAGATCTCTAATTCAAATTTGGTTGCATGATTGCACGATTAATTTGAAATGACTATCACCCTTGTGGGTGTCTTGTCAGGAAGAACACCTCCAACCGGATGAGGTTTGACGGTTCTCATAGATTATCCCGCTTACGCTAGTTACAGAGTTCGACTAAAAAAGCTGATCCCTAGATAAGATTCTTCGATGCTTCACAACCTTTATCCGGATGATTTCTAAGGATTGTGTCGGATATTATTGTAAATCCATGACAAAGAAGGGTCGTAGCTATACCAGTACCTCCCCGTTCTCAGCCCGTCCCTTCAGCCAGGCAGCCTAACCATACCCGCCAACCAGCCATGGAAGCCTACAGAAGGGCAACCTGGACAGAGGCCCGTCGTTACCGTCGCCTTTCTGCGTTTCTACGATGAATAAGACTTCCGTTTCCTCGGATACGTTGCCCAGCCCCGAGTCTGGAGCAACCGACTCACCGTGGCAGCCCGACCGGTGGCAGTAGTTAATTTCAGCGTTGTAGAGCGAAGCCCATGGGAAGCGTGGAACCTTTTTTGTAGTTTTTTGCAGGAGTAGGGGGAATGGGGAGAAAGCTATCGGTCTGCAGGCTGCTATTCACAGCTACTTCTGTGGTGCCCTGGCCCGGCCCTCTAGTCCGCCACTTTAACGGTGCCTCAGGATGATTGGGGTAAAAGCAGAGGTGATCTTCTCCCTTCTGCTGGGGATTGGGCCCCCAGGTATTGCTTAATCAGATGGGATCGGTGGGCAAAGACCGCCTCATCGGAATACTGAGCTCCGAGACGACTACACCTTTCCATCACCTCTGCCAGTTGACCCCGATGACGATCGAAGTGTAATAGATCAAACCTTATCTGACAGATGGGAAGCGAAGTGAGTGGTCAGTCATCAGAAGTCCTCTGTATCTACTCTCCCACCCATAGGAAGCTTCTCCCCACCCCACCCAGGCCTACAAGCTGAGACCAATGGGAAGCGCGATCGGCCGGCTCGATGCCCCCATGGAAATTGACCTCTGGACCGTCTTTAGCTCTAAAACCTGAGTTGTGCCCCCTTACCGACCCGCCAACACCCCCTGGCAGAGCTGGCGAAAGTGATCCCCCCGAGCTTCAAAATTGGGGTACTGATCAAAACTGGCACAGGCGGGGGAGAGCAACACCACCCGGGCCCCCAGGGTAGGAGCCAGGGCCGCGGCTCGACTCACCGCCCGATCCAGGGTTTCTACCCTTTCCACGGCGCTGTAGCCAACCCTGGCCAGGCGCTCGGCAAATTGGGGGGCAGCCTGGCCAATCAACAAAACAGCCGCGGCCCTTTCCTGGATGCGTTCCAACCAGGGACCGTCATCTCCCTGCTTGGGCTCACCACCGGCAATCAAGATCACGGGGGCGGTTACCGATCGCAGCCCCACCTCGGCGGCGTCGTAGTTGGTGGCCTTGGAATCGTTGATAAAGTCGATGCCCTGCCAGTTGCCGATTAGTTCCAGCCGATGGGGAACCCCGGGGAAGTTGGCTACCCCCTGGGCGATCGCGGTCCGATCAATCCCCGCCAGACAGGCGGCGGTGACCGCCATGAGTAAATTCTGCTGGTTGTGGTCCCCCTCCATAGCTAGGTCACTGGCGGGTAAAATCGCCTCCCCCCGGAAGGTCACCCAGCCCCCCTCCAGGTAGGTGGTGGGCTGCAAAGGGGCGATCGCCGCCCGCCCCCCCACACTGGTCCAATGGGCCAGGGGAAAGACCCGGGCCAGGTGCTGCCGCAGGTAGGGATCATCGCCGTTTAACACCACCTGCTGCGATCGGTGCAGCAGACTGGCCTTAATCTGGGCATAGTTTTCCAGGGTTTTGTGGCGGTGTAGGTGGTCAGGGGTGAGGGTGGTCCAGAGGCCAATGCGGGGGCTAAGGCTGGGGGCCGCCTCAATCTGGTAGCTACTCAGCTCCGCCACCACCCAATCCGGGGGGGTGGGTTGCAGGGCCAGTTCGCAGGCGGCATAGCCAATGTTGCCGCAGGCCGGGGCCTGGAGCCCCGCCGCCTGGAAAATGGCGGCGGTCAGGGCGGTGGTGGTGGTTTTGCCGTTGGTGCCAGTAATCCCCACCCAGGGGCGGGGGGGTAGCAACCGCCAGGCCAGTTCCATTTCGCCAACCACCGAGATACCGGCGGCTCGGGCCGCCACCAGGGCGGGCAGGTCCCAGGGTACGCCGGGGCTCACCACCACCAGGTCGGCCGAGTCATGGGCGCTAAAGCTGTGGCCCAACCGGACTTCAACGCCCGCCGTCCCCAGGTCGGCCACCAGGTCGGCGGGTGGGTGGGTGGGGTTGCGATCGCTGATCACCACGGACCAGCCCCGCTGGCGCAACAGGCAGGCCGCCGCCTTACCCGATTTTCCCAAACCAATTACATGGGCAGATTGCATCGCTGGCCTACTCCTTCACGATCGCCCCAAAGTCCGCTAACACCAGGGCATGGTTACGTAGCAGCCCCAGCAGGTTGAGACGATTCTGGCGCACCTGGGGGTCGGCGGCCATCACCAGCACACTGTCGGGGCCATCAAAGAAATTGCTGACCACCGGCGCCACCTGCTCCAGCCCCGCCACCAGTTGGTTGTAGTCACCCCTGGCCAGGGCCGATTGGGTTTGGGGTAGGAGTTGCTCCAGCGCCTGTAGAAAGGCGGGTTCGGTGGGGGATTCAAACCATCGGGCGTCTACCCAGCCAGTCGGGTCCAGTACATCCATGGCTAAGGTGCCCTGGGCCGCCAACCGGGTAGCCCGATTGACGGTGGGGTAGATCGCCTGCAACCGTCCATCCCCCCGAATTTCCTGGAGGAAGCGGGCCCGGACGCGGGTATCCAGTAGGTCCTGCAACAGGCGCTGACCGTAGGGGCTGCTAGCCTCCCCCAGCACCGCATTCACCAGGTCGTAGTCTACCCCCTGATCGTCCTGTAGCAGGGTTTGTACCCGCTGACGGAAAAACTCCTGCAGTTGGTTAATCAGTTGGGAGGTATGCTCCACCTGGAGAGTGGGATCCCGGCCATAGTCCCCTACCGCCTTAGTCACTAACTCCGCCAGATTCAGGGGTAACCCCGCCGCCCAGATAATGCTAACCATGGCATTGGCCGCCCGACGCAGGGCAAAGGGATCGGAGGAACCGCTGGGTAGTTCCCCCAGGCTAAAAATGCCCACCAGGGTATCGAGCCGGTCCGCCAACCCCACCACCTGACCCGTCAAGCTCTGGGGCAGAGCATCCTGGGCTCCCCGGGGCAGGTAATGCTCGGCGATGGCCACCGCCACCGCCTCCGGTTCGCCGCTGTGGCGGGCGTAGTGTTGCCCCATCACCCCCTGCAGTTCGGGGAATTCTCCTACCATCTGGGACACCAGGTCCGCCTTGCAGAGTTGGGCGGCCCGCTGGATCAGGCCCTGGGCCGGTTCCTCCAGCTGTAGTTGCTGGGCGATATGGGCGGCGATCGCCCCCAGGCGTTGCACCTTGGCCGCCATCGACCCCAGCCGTTCCTCAAAGGTTACCGTTGCCAGTCTGGCCCCCAGTTCCTCCAGGGGTTGACGGCGATCGGCGTCAAAGAAAAACTTGCCATCGGACAACCGGGCCCGAATCACCCGGGCATTGCCCTCGGCGATCAGGGCGCTTTGGGCTGGGTCGCCGTTGGCAATGGTAATAAAGTAGGGCATTAACTCCAGATCCGCACCGGCCTGGCGCACTGGAAAATAACGCTGGTGGCTTTCCATTTCCATAATCGCCACCTCTGCAGGTAGGTCCAGAAAGCTGGCCTCGAACTGACCCACCACGGCGGTGGGCCACTCCACCAGGTGGGTGACCTCCTCCAGCAGGTGGGTGGCGATCAGGGCTTCTCCCCCTAGGCCATGGGCGGCGGTTTCCACCTGATGGGCAATGGTCTGACGCCGCCGGTTAGGATCGACCTCCACATAGGCCGCCCGCAGGGTCTCACCGTAGGCCTGGGCATGGTGCAGGACGAGGGGACCCGGGGCCAGTACCCGATGCCCCTGGGAGGTGCGATCGCTCTGGCAGGTTTCTGAGCCATTCTCCAGGTGGAGGGGGAGGACCTGGTCCTCCAGCAGGGCCACCAGCCAGCGAATTGGGCGGGGAAACCGTAGGTCCCCATCGCCCCAGCGCATAAACCGCTTGCCCTCTAATCCTGTGATCCAGGCCGGTACCAGATCGGTCAGCACCTGGGCTACCGCCTGCCCCGGAATCCTTTGGGTAACAAAGACAAAGGCCCCCTTGTCGGTGTCCCGAATTTCCAGGTCCTCCACCCCCACCCCCCGGGAACGGGCAAAGCCGGTGGCGGCGGCGGTGGGCTGGCCCTCCTTAAAGGCCGCCTGGGCAGATGGCCCCTTCACCGCCTCGGTGCGATCGGGTTGGCGATCGGGCAAACCCTCCAGTACCAGAGCCAGCCGCCGGGGCGTACCATAGAGGTGCAGGGCGCTGGGGTCCAGGGCCTGGGCCTGCAGGTCTGCCCTCACCCGGGTTTGCCATTGGGCCAGGGCCTCAGGCACAAAGCTGGCCGGCAGCTCCTCGGTGCCCACTTCGAGTAAAAAGGTCGCCATAGAATCGGGAAATAGATAACTCCTGCGATCGCCCCCGCCCCCCTTTCCAGGAAGGCTAATGGTAGAAAGCTTTATCAGTTTACCAAGGGGCCATGCCCCTGACACCGCCTCTGGTGAAACCCATGGATTTGTTTGATCACCATCGCCAGTTGCAGATCGACCGGGAGGCTCCCCTGGCCGCCCGGATGCGACCCCGCAGCCTGGAGGAATTCATTGGCCAGGACCGGGTGGTGGGACCGGGGCGCTTACTCAGGCGGGCAATCCAGGCGGACCAGTTGTCCTCGTTGATTTTCTATGGTCCCCCCGGTACGGGCAAAACCACCCTGGCCCAGATTATTGCCAACACCACCCGGGCCCACTTTATTGCCCTGAATGCGGTGTTGGCGGGCGTTAAGGAGGTACGCCAGGCGATCGCCACCGCCCAGGAACAACGGGGCCAGCAGGGACAACGCACCATCCTGTTTGTAGATGAGGTGCACCGGTTCAATAAGGCCCAGCAGGATGCCCTACTGCCCTGGGTAGAAAATGGCACGGTGATCTTGATTGGGGCCACCACGGAAAACCCCTATTTTGAAGTCAACCAGGCCCTGGTCAGCCGTTCGCGCCTGTTTCAGCTCAAGCCCCTAGAGGCAGAGGATCTGCACCGCATTGCTGCCCAAACACTGGCGGATCGGGAACGGGGCTACGGCGATCGCCCCATCCAGGTGGACGCCACCGCCCTCGATCACCTGGTCAACGTCGCCAATGGGGATGCCCGGGCCCTGCTCAACGCCCTGGAACTGGCGGTGGAAACCACGCCCCCCCAGGCCGACGGCACCCTGGTTCTGACCCTGGCGGTGGCGGAGGAGTCCATCCAGCAGCGGGCGGTGCTCTACGACAAGGAGGGGGATGCCCACTTCGATACCATCAGCGCCTTTATCAAAAGTGTGCGGGGCTCGGACCCCGATGCCGCCCTTTACTGGCTGGCCCGCATGATCTACGCCGGGGAGGATCCCCGCTTTATCTTTCGGCGCCTGGTGATTTTAGCCAGCGAAGACATTGGCCTGGCGGACCCCCAGGCGATTACGGTGGTCACCAGCTGCGCCAGTGCCTTTGATCGGGTGGGGCTACCCGAGGGCCGGTATCCCCTGGCCCAGGCCACCCTCTACCTGGCCACCGCCCCTAAGTCCAACAGCACCCAGGGCTTCTTCGATGCCCTGGCGGCGGTGGAACAGCAGCGGCAGGGGGAGGTGCCTACCCCCTTGCGGGATGCCAGCCGCGATAAAACTAGCCTGGGTCATGGTCAGGGCTACCGCTATCCCCATGCCTACCGGGACCACTGGGTGGAGCAGCAATACCTGCCCCCTAACCTGCAGGGTCAGGTGTTTTACCAGCCCTCCAACCAGGGCTACGAAGCCCAGCTCCAGACCCAGGTGGCCCAGCGTCGGGAGGCCCAACTGGCGGCCCTGGTGGACATCGATATACCCTTTGCCGAGGCCCTCACCACTGGTCCCACCGAGCCGGGGCGCGATCGCTGGTTACAGCGCAGCCTCAGTCAGGCGGGGGAGGATTTGGCCGCCCTGCGGGATGGTCTCTTTGCCCTGGCTCCGCCCCAGCGTCACCACCGCATTCTTGATCTGAATGCCCGCACCGGCCTCCTCACCTGGGAGGCTCTACGCCGGGCACCGGAGGGAGGCGTCTATGCCCTGGTGGCCGATCCCCAGGACCAGGCCGCCCTGGCCCAACAGGCGGCCCCCTTACCCGAACTAGACCGACCTATCCTGTTGCCCGGCAGCCTGGAGGATCAACCGGCGGCGATCGCGGGCCTCACCTTTGATCGCCTGATTGGCCGCAATGTTTTTAGCCAGGTGATCAACCGCAATAATTTCGCCCCTCGCCTACGGTCCCTCCTGGCGGTGGGGGGAGTGGCCCTGCTGGCGGAAACCATTCCCCGGGAGAGCCAGCGCATTTCTGCCCTGGTCAAGGGGGCGGCCCTTAGTCCTGGTCTGCTGGAACGTTGGCAAAGGGCCGAGGTCGAACTGCTAGAAAACCCCAGCGATCGCCGCTTCAACTGGCACCTCCAAACCCTGGTGGACCTCCTGGAACAGGCCAATTTCAAAGTAACGTTCAGGCAAGAGAGGGTTACTACTAGCCTCTACATCCCACCGGCCCTGGGGCAGCGCTGGTTTAGCCCTGGCCAGCCGCAACCCAGCTACGGTGACTACCTGGCCCAGTACCTGACCCCGCAGGAAGTGGCAGAAATTCAGGCCCAAACCCTAGGCCAGTTAGGGGGACAGACGGTGCCGTGGGAATCGACTGTGGCCTACTTGCAAGTGATCCCCTGGGCCAGCCCCCCTGGGGTTAGCTTTTCCAGGGCTCCTCACTGACAGGCGGGTCCCCTGGTACCGGCCATGGCAGTAACCATCGATCGGGACCAAAGGATTCTGGCCGCAGCTCCATCAACCCATAAAAATAGGACCGCTAGCGGTCCTACCTCAGACATTATGGATAATCGAACTAGTTTGGCCTGCGCCAGCCGACCAAACTAGCCGCAAAATTACATCAACCCAATCTGAGAAAGAATGCCCTGACCAGTCAGCAGTTCGGTAGCTACACCAATAACAAAACCTAACATAGCCAGACGACCATTCCAGGTTTCAGCGAAGGCCACAAAGCCAAACTTACTTTCTTTGGTTTCCATGATGGATAACTCCTTAATGGACAGTTGGTAGTTAAAATCAACAATCTGTTAACTAATTTAACATTCTTTTTTAGTTTTGCCCAGGATAAATTTGATCAAAACCCCTAGGGCAGGGATAAAGGGTAGGTGACAGCCTGCTGTCTCACCTCTATCTGGGCAAAGCTAGCCAGGACGATCAGAAGCAAAAGCCCGGAGGTGGCTTCAGGCAGCAGGCAGGTCAACGGCCTGGCCTGTGGTTGCTGACCGTTGAGCGGCGTTAGCTACCCTGAGGCTATAGAGACTTTCTTCAGCCTGACCGTAGAGGGGGCTACCGGTGGTCAGGTGATCTAAAACATTCTCCGTATCCCTTGCCAAGAGTCCTCGGCGACTACCCAGGGTGATTGCACGGGGGGCAGCGGCTTGGGTGATCAGACGACCCTGGTCACCCTCCAACAGAATCTGGCCTTGCCTACCCAGGACCTCAAAACGGCGTTGTTCTAGCCATCCTATTTGGCCTTTGGCGTAGGTGACTTCTGCCAGTAACCCAGAGGTAAAGGTCAGTTGGGCGGTGCATACACAGGCGCTGTAGTAATTCCAGCCCGGTTCTCTGGGGTGCAGATTGTCGTAGTGGTTTTGGCAATAGACCCGCTCGACTGGACCAAAACTATGGACCAGTCGGTGAATGCGGGATAGGGCACCGACTAGGGGGAAGCCAAACAGTTCGGGGCTATAGGTCCAGGATACCGGTGCTGGGTGTTTGGGCTTACAGGTCAGGTAACGCCCATAGATGGGCTGGCCGATCGCCTCAAGGTGCTGCTGTAGAGCTTGGTGGGCAGGCCCTAGTAATTCAATGTGCTCAACATGCAGGCAGAGCCCCCGGGCTCGGGCCAAGGTCAGAATCTGCTCCGCCTCCGCCAGGTTGAGGGCCAGGGGATACTCCACCACCACATGCTGATTAGCCTCCAGGGCGGCGATCGCCACAGCTCCATGGTCCGCATTAATATGGCAGACCATCACCAAATCAAGGGCGGGATGGTTGAGCAAATCCTGCCAGGTGGGGCAGGCAATAGCACCATAGGTGGCGGCAAACGCCTGCGTCGCATCCCAGTCATGGCCGGCTACCGCCAGTAGTTGGCCCCGCCGGTTTCCCACCAGGGCTCGGGCCCGTTGATGGGCGACAAAACCAGTGCCAACTAAGCCGACATTAATCATGGTTCTGACCTGGAGGGGGTAGGGGGGGGCTAGGGGGCGGCGGCGATCGGAAAGGCGGAGCTTGTACCAATCCACCCGTTCCTCGGGGTTCTGGCCACAGCTATGTCAACAGCCCCGTCCCCTTGCCCGGTGACGAATTCGCGTTAAGATAGTACCTGTGTTCCCGCAGGAGTTGGGAAAAAGGGGTAGTTTTAGTTAGCCCCAGGGCCAGGGCCGGACCAAGATTCCCTCCGGGGCCTTTCCCATCTCCCCTGAGTATAGTTTTGGACTCCTATCGATGGACTTATTTTCCCAGGCTGATCGGTGCCGCATTGGCAAGGTGGTTAAGTCCAATTCCCACTGTGACTATGTGGTGCAGGTGGATGATCGGCAGGATGTAACCAGCCCACCCTGCCCCGAAGACTGTGGCTTCGGTCAGTTTGTCAGCTTTGATAACGAGAGTCGACACTGGGCGGTGGGGTTAGTTTACAACTCCCAGTTATTCAATCCCCTGTTTCTGAACAATGGCCCCCGTTTGTCCAGTGAGCCCGATCCCCTGTTTACCCCCGATCTAATTCAGGAAACCCGGACGTTGTTAGGGGTGGTACTGGTGGGGGTGTTAGGCCAGTCCGATGGCGATCGCTACGGCATCCACGGCGTTCCCAGGGTAGTTGTTCCGGCCAATACGCCAGTTTATAAAATGTCCGCCGATCAGGTCTATCGCTTTCATCAAACCCAGGATGGCCGATCCCAGTTCAGTTACTATAGCCACCTATTGCGGGCAGGCGGTCTATTTGCCAGCCAGCTAGCCCAGCAGGTATTGGCCGAGCTGGTGGAGAGTAACCAGTTCCGTGGCTCCGATCATAAGGCTCTGACCGTGCTCAGTAAGGAGATCAGCTGGAAAAACTCCCTGGGGGCTCTGCGCTAGGGCCGCCTCACCCTAGAAATTTAGATTAAGGAGTAAGCCCCTTGCTATCCTGGGCTAGGGGCCAAGGTAGTCACCTACAACGGTAGGGGGTAGTATGGTGCTTTCTGGGTCTTTCCATTCCCTTACTGCCGATCGGAACAGGCTCTTCAGCCACGGAGAAATTGATAGTGGATCCCCATTACAGCCAACGAGACCCTCAGGTAGATTTAAGCCAGATTCGGGAATCTTTCCTGTTTAGGGGCTTACCCGAAGATGCCATAGCCCAGGCCACCGGCCAGGTGGTATCCCGCAGTCATCCCCCCAACCAGGTGATTTTGCTAGAAAATGACTGGGGTAGCTCGGTCTATTTCATCCTTGACGGCTGGGTCAAAATCCGCACCTATAACCTGGATGGTAAGGAGGTTACCCTGAATATCCTGGGTCGAGGTGAACTGTTTGGTGAAATGGCTTCCCTGGAGGAAATCCCCCGGTCTACCGATGTGATTACCCTGGTGCCTACGGTCATTGGCAGCATACCGGCAGCGGACTTTGTATATCTGCTGCAAACCTGTCCCCTGGCGGGAATTCGCCTATCTCAGCTAATGGCTCGACGCCTGCGCCAGGTAAACCGACGCCTGCGTCTACGGGAATCTGACAGTACCTCCCGGGTCATAGATGTGCTTTTATTTCTAGCCGATGGGCAAGGCGAAAGCGGGGCTGAGGGTCTGGAGCTGCCTAACCTATCCCATCGGGAACTGAGTAGCCTCAGCGGTCTGGCCCGGGAGACGGTTACCCGGGTGCTGACTAAGTTAGAAAAAAAAGGCCTGATCACCCGCGATAAAGAAGCCCTGGTGATTCCCCAGCCTAATGCCCTTGAGCAACTACTGGCTTAGGAACACCATGACTGAACCCCAATTCAAACCCCCTGGCGATTCTGAACCGGACCCGGCTGCAGCTGGATCAGGGGCTTCTGACAACTACGGTGGAGCCGATTTTGAACAACTAGAAACCTATCTTGATCAGGTGGCCACCAGCTCATCGAGATTCAATCAAGCCCCTGAGAACCGAGCCCATTGGCATAAGGTGGGGCCCCTGGTGATGGTGGAAACGGCCTTTTTGGCCAGTACCGCAGCCCTGATCTGGTTGGTCAATACCTACTTTCCGCCTGGTCCCATTCTACGGATTCTATTTCCCTTACCCGTGGCCCTAGTCTACCTGCGCTGGGGAGCCCGGGCGGCCTGGATGTCAGCCTTGGTAACGGGGCTGTTACTGGCGGTGCTGATGGGGCCACCCCGCAGCCTGCTTTTTTTGATTCCCTACGCCCTGTTGGGGGTGCAGCTAGGTTTCAACTGGGTTAGGGGAGCCAGCTGGTATACCTCTATTTTTATCGGTTCTCTGATTGGGTCCCTGGGGTTTTTCTTTCGGCTTTGGCTGATGTCGATTTTGGTTGGGGAAGACCTGTGGGTGTATCTGACCACCCAGGTTACCCAGATCCTCAATTGGGGGCTCGATAAGCTGATCAGCTGGGGAATTTTGAGTATGGGGGTGCTGAGCCAGACTAACCTCCAGGCGGTTCAGGTTTTGGCCCTGGTGATGGTGCTGGTCAGTAATGTTGTGTACCTGTTCACGGTGCATCTGGCTGCCTGGCTCTTGCTAGAGCGCCTGGGTACCCGTTTGCCCGCCCCCCCTGACTGGGTCCAAAGTTTGCTAGAGGAGTAAGGGCTGTGGCCAGCACCATGGTAGCTGTCTATACCCAACCCCGCCAGGGACAGCACTGGCAGCAGCAGGTTGAGGGGCAACCGCCATTGTTAGTCCTGACCCTGGGGTTTACGGCCACCGCCTTGATTCCGGGAATTTCAGCGGCAGGGGCGACTCCTAGCGATCGCGCCTATACCGCCTTAGCCGACGCCGAGTTTATGGTCAACGGCCCCACGGCCCAGCCCCAATTCCCCCTGCCGCCACTCCAGGCAGGGGCCTCCCCCGCCCTGATTTCCCGGGCGGTGATTGGGGAACAACAGATTCCCCTGCGGGTGATTAACGCCGGTCTACGCCAGCCGCCGCCGGTTAATCACCTTACCCTGGGAACGATGCCTGCCCAATGCTTAAGCACAGGGCAGGCCTTGCCCCTGGAACAGGTATACCGGCTCTGGCAAGCCGGTCTAGCCTGGGGAGAACGGCTCGCGGCTGAGCCAGTGGGCTATTTAATTCTGGCCGAATGTGTGGTGGGGGGCACCACCACAGCCCTGGCCCTCCTCAGCGCTCTGGGCATTGACGCGATCGATCGGGTGAACAGTAGTCATCCGGTTTGTAACCACGCCCAAAAGCGCCAGGTGGTTTTTCAGGGGCTGGCCCGGGCGGGATGGCCCCAGTCCTACCCCGGGCGCCATCCCCTGGAGTGGGTAGGGGCGATCGGGGACCCCATGCAACCGGTGGTAGCGGGTATGGCCCTAGCCGCCAGCCGTACCAAACCGGTGATGCTGGCGGGAGGAACCCAAATGCTAGCAGTCCATGCCCTGATGCAACGACTGGCCGCGGTAGAGGGCTATGGCTGGCAGCCCGAACAGGTGGTGGTGGGTACCACCCGCTGGGTTGCAGAGGATCCCACCGGGGATACGGTGGGACTGGCCCAGCTCACCCAATCCTGCCTCATGGCAACCCAGCTTTCCTTCCAGGCTTCCCGGTTTAAGGCCCTGCAAAGTTATGAACAGGGCTTTGTCAAGGAGGGAGTAGGGGCAGGAGCCTGTGCCATTGCCTCTACCCTTTACCAGGGGTGGGGCCAGGCTGAGATTCTGGCGGCCGTAGAGCGGCTACTGGCGGCAAAGGCGGCGGCGGAAGCTGGGGGATGAAGAGGGCTGCCCCATCCTTCACCCGAATGGTAGTCAGGGCCACCCCTAACAGAAACACTCTAAACTAAGGTATCTCCTACCTGAACAGTATTGTCTTTGAGGTGTTTATGACCGGTTCATCCTGCCCGACTGCAATTGACTGGGATGCCCTGGCGCAGGCCATGGGGGATATCGAGGTGATTCGTGATGCCCACCAGGTGGAAAAACTCTCGAAGGATTTTTACCATTTCAGCCCTATTCTGCAGGCCCAGTTAGCGGATCGGGTCGGGGACCTGGTGGTACGACCGGCTACGGAGGCGGAAGTATTGACCGTGGCCAGGGTCTGCGTCGAAGCCCGGGTACCAGTTACGGTGCGGGGGGCCGGTACGGGTAATTATGGCCAGTGCATTCCCCTGGCGGGCGGGGTGGTGCTGGATTTGAGTAAGCTCAACCAGGTCAAATGGGTCAGGCCCGGTGTGGCCTGCCTGGAGGCAGGGGCGCGATTGGCCGCCATTGATCGGGTCACCCGGGAGTCGGGGTGGGAACTGAGGATGTATCCTTCCACCTACCGTACCGCTACCATTGGGGGATTTATTGCCGGTGGCAGCGGGGGAATTGGCTCCATTACCTATGGTCAACTGCGCGATCGCGGCAATCTCCAGGCCCTGCGGGTTGTTACCCTGGAGGACTCCCCCCGGATCCTGGAGTTGCGAGGGGATGCGGTACAGCAGGTCAACCACGCCTACGGTACCAACGGCATTATTACCGCCCTGGAAGTGCCCCTGGCCCCGGCCTATAGCTGGGCCGAGATCATCGTCAGCTTCGATGATTTAATCACAGCCGCCCGATTTGGCCAGATTCTGGGGGAATCAGACGGGCTGATCAAGAAACTGATTAGTGTTTTTGCCTGGCCCATTCCCGCCTACTTTGTTGCCCTCAAGCCCTACCTGCCGGAAGGACAGGCTGCTGTTCTGCTGATGGTGGCCGAATCCAGTCTGGAACTGCTGGAGTACCTGGTGAAGGAACTGGGAGGCACCATCACCTACCGTAAATCTGCCCAGGAGGCCAGTAAGGGAACGATGCTGGCGGAGTTTACCTGGAACCATACGACCCTCCATGCCCGTAGCGCTGACCCTACCCTTACCTACCTGCAAACAGCCTTTGCCTACGACCCAGACCAGGAGGTGATTCGCCATTTCTACGAACACTTTGGCGATGAAGTGCAAATGCATCTTGAGTACGTTCGCATGGGGGGTAGGGTCCGTCCAGTCGGTTTGCAGATTGTGCGTTATACGACGCCAGAGCGACTACAGGAAATTATTGACTACCACGAAAACCAGGGAGCCTTGATTGCTAATCCCCATACCTACATCCTGGAAGATGGCGGTATGAAAGTAGTGGACCCGGTCCAGGTAGCCTTTAAAGGGGCCGTTGATCCCCATGGCTTACTCAACCCGGGCAAAATGCGGGGCTGGCTGGAGCAGACCGGTGCCCCGGTTAACGGGGGTGCCTAAGGCGGAGCCATGGCTAAGGCCGCTTGGCGGGACTGAATTTCCAGGTACACCAGTAGGGCATTCACATCTGCAGGGTTCACCCCGCCAGTACGGGAAGCCTGACCAATGGTGAGGGGTCTTACCTGGGTGAGTTTTTCCCGGGCCTCCTTAGATAGGGTCGGGATCGCCGTATAGTCAATCCCTGGAGGCAGCTTGCGGTTAGCATTCTTGGTAATCTGATCAATCTGGTTCTGTTGCCGCTTCAGGTAGCCCGCATATTTAATATCGATTTCTACCCCTTCCCTTTCTTCCCGACTCAGGTCAGGATTGCCCAGGCCATAGCGGTCCAGATCAACGCTATGGAAGCCGGGACGGCGCAGTAGATCCGCCAGGGTAATCGATCCCTTGATCCGCTCACCGGTATCGGCGGCAATTTGCTGTCCCAGGGGGTCCTGTTCCTTCAAACGGGTGGTTTCCAGGCGTCGTTTTTCAGCGGCGATATGTTGGTACTTGTGGGTAAACAAGTGCCAACGGCGATCGTCAATCAGGCCAATCTCCCGACCCAGGGGGGTGAGGCGTTGATCGGCATTATCCGATCGCAACAGTAGCCGGTATTCAGACCGGGAGGTCAGCATGCGGTAGGGTTCCCGCAGGTCCTTCGTACAGAGATCATCCAATAGAGTACCGATGTAGCTCTGTTCCCGGGGCAGCACCAGCATCTCTTGGCCGGTCACAAAGCGAGCAGCATTGATTCCCGCCACCAGTCCCTGGGCGGCCGCTTCTTCGTAGCCCGTGGTGCCATTTATCTGGCCAGCGCAGAAAAGCCCCTCTACCCGTTTGGTCATCAGGGTAGGGTAACACTGGGTAGCTGGCAGATAGTCGTATTCCACGGCATAGGCTGGCCGCAGCATGACACACTGCTCTAGGCCGGGTAGGGTGCGTAGCATGGCCAGCTGCAGTTTTTCCGGTAGGCCGGTGGAAAAGCCCTGCACGTAGATTTCGGGAATTTCCCGGCCCTCCGGTTCCAGAAAGATCTGGTGGCTATCCTTATCGGCAAAGCGTACAATTTTGTCTTCGATACTGGGGCAATAGCGGGGTCCCCTGGCATCTACCCAGCCGCCGTAAATCGGGGATAGGTGGAGGTTTTCCTGAATTAGCCGGTGGGTGGCAGGGGTGGTGCGGGTCAGGTGGCAGGGCATTTGCTGGCGCTCTACCCAGACCTCGGGGTCAAAACTAAACCAGCGCACTTCCCGATCGCCGGGTTGGGGCTCGAGGTCGTCAAAATTAATTGAACGGCGATCTACCCGGGCGGGAGTACCGGTTTTTAACCGTCCAGTTTCAAACCCCAGTTGGTTCAGGGTATGGGTTAGGCCCGTGGCTGCAAACTCTCCCGCCCGGCCAGCCGCCATTGATTGGTTCCCAATCCAGATGGTGCCACCCAAAAAGGTGCCGGTGGTCAGAATCACCGTCTGGCAGCGAAAGGCCACCCCGAAGTAGGTCTTCACCCCCACCACCTGGTCGTTGGCCCCCACCAGAAGGTCGGTAACCATCCCTTCCCGGATCACCAGATTTTCCTGGTTCTCCACGATTGTCTTCATGACTGCCGCATACTCCCGCTTATCGGTCTGGGCCCGCAAAGCCCACACCGCCGGTCCTCGGGAGTTGTTCAGCAGGCGCTTCTGCAGGTAGGTGCGATCGGTGACTTTGCCCATTTCTCCCCCCAGGGCATCTACCTCGTGGGTTAATTGAGACTTGGCCGGGCCACCCACCGCTGGATTACAAGGTTGCCAGGCAATTTTGTCCAGGTTGAGGGTAATCATCAGGGTGCGGCAACCTAAGCGAGCACTGGCCAGGGCCGCCTCACAGCCAGCGTGCCCCCCGCCTACCACCACCACATCGTATTCGTCAAGGAACTCAGGAGGAGTTGGGGAAACCATTCGTTACCACTGCGCATGGGCGATACTGGTTTCGAACCAGTGACCTCTTCCGTGTGAAGGAAGCGCGCTACCACTGTGCTAATCGCCCGTTAATTAAGTAAATTTAGCATACTATGTAGACGCAGGATGGCGATCTCCCGCCAACATTAGGGTTGGGAATTGTGGCTTTGGTCAAAACCCTGCAAACTCGGTTGATCAGTCCCAGCGGAGCCTGGGTAGCCATTCTGGCCCGTCTCCGCCCCCTGCCCGATAGCTATAGCCCTAAGATCGATCTCGGGAATATCTTCAATAGGGGGTAGGGCTAAGGCCTCAACCAGACTACCGCCCTCTTGGGAATAGCGTTGACATCGGGGCCCAAAGGGGCAATGGCGACAATGCCCCCGATCCTCTGCCACCTGGGGCAGGGGCTGGGAGGTGCTCAGCAAGGTAGTTAAATAATTGGTGAGCCGGTATAGATCGGCCTGGGTACGGTTATGGTCGGTAGCGGAGTAGGGAATAGATAGGTAACCCGGTTTTGCCTTGTCCGCCTGGGGGGGCGGCACAAACCAGTAGGTCATCGATAAGGCCTCTGGCGGCTGGTTAGTAGTTTCCCGAAGCACATAGAAATACAGCCGAGTTTGCCAGTTTTGTCGAAGCTGTTTCAGGGTAGGGCGGCGCTGATAGGTCTTCCAGTCAATAACCTGAACCTGGGTAGGACCAATCAGCAATAGGTCGTAGATTACCGTTAAGCTGTAACCATTAAAGATTAGACTGCGCCGATGTTCACTCAAACTCCGATCCGGGTCCTGGCCTTGAAACAGTTCTGGCGCAATGGCGAGTAAGCTATTAACGGCAGTCTGAAGGTCTGGGTCCTGGGCCAGCAGGGGGGCAATCTCCAGCCCCAGTTGCCTCTGCTGCATAACCCGGTGAAAGCGATTACCCCACTCCTGACTTTGCAGGGTAGCTGGATCTGTGGGTACGATTAGTTTTTCCAGGTAGGTGTACTGGAACCGTCGGGGACACAATTCCAGCAATTGTAAATGTCCCTGGGTCAGACTAACAAGTGCCATAGTCCTTCAAAATAGAGCCGCTGTTCAGGGTTGAGCCCATGTCAACCAGGTCTGGTGATAAACCTGAGGAATGATATTTATCCTTTAAACCTCAGGGGGACGCTTTCCGATAGTATGGAGAAATACTCAAAATAAAGCTACTGTAACCCTGGTGCATAGGATTAATGCTATCCTTAATTGCTTTTCCAGGGATTTAGGCTTTTGTTTTGAAGAAAATTCCAGGAAGTGATGAGGTACAGCGAACCTATGAGCACAGTAGATTTTGAGACAGTTAAAAACATCGTAGTTGAACAACTCTCGGTAGAGAAGGCTGAGTCAGTTACCCCAGAATCTAACTTTGTTAACGACCTGGGGGCCGATTCTCTCGATACTGTAGAATTGGTCATGGCATTAGAAGAAGAATTCGATATTGAAATTCCTGACGACGTTGCGGAGAAAATTCTTACCGTTCAGGATGCGGTTGATTTTATTAATGCTCAGCAGCAAAAGGCCGCTGACTAACTAATCCAGGGGCGACTCCAGCTTTTCTAGGCGTCTATCCCTTAGGGTTACAGTTTTCCATGTTGCCATTGGTTCAGTTTTTCTGGTCCAGTGGTGACTCTGTACCAGACAATTACCTATTTCCCTGGCTATGGCTAATCCTGACTTTAAACGCGTTGTTGTCACAGGCATGGATGCTATTACCCCCATTGGTAGTAGTCTGGCTGACTACTGGGCTGGGTTAGTGGCCGGACGCAGTGGCATTGCCAAAATTCAGGCCTTTGACCCTAGCCAGCATGCCTCCCAAATTGCTGGTGAAGTCAAGGGATTTAACCCTGAAGACTTTCTTGACAAGAAAGACGCGAAACGCATGGATCGCTTCGCCCAGTTCGCTGTGATCGCCGGGCAAAGGGCTTTATCCCACGCTGGTCTGGCTATTACCGACCTCAACGCCGAGCAGGTAGGCACCTACATTGGTTCGGGAGTGGGCGGACTCAAGGTGCTCGAAGACCAACAGGAGGTCTACTTGAACCGGGGGCCCAGCCGCTGTAGCCCCTTCATGATTCCCATGATGATTGCCAACATGGCGGCGGGTTTGACCGCTATTCATACTGGAGCAAAGGGGCCTAGCGCCTGTGCGGTAACCGCTTGTGCGGCGGGTTCTAATGCCATCGGCGATGCCTTCCGGTTGATTCAAACTGGCTATGCGCAGGCGATGATCTGCGGTGGTACGGAAGCTGCCGTCACTCCCCTGGGGGTGGCTGGTTTCGCCGCCGCCCGGGCCCTGTCTACCCGCAATGATGATCCGACCCGAGCCAGTCGCCCCTTTGATCGAGATCGCGACGGGTTTGTGATTGGCGAAGGTTGCGGCATTTTAATCCTGGAAGAACTGGATCACGCCCTTAGCCGAGGGGCCACCATATACGCCGAAATTGGGGGCTACGGCATGACCTGTGACGCCTACCACATGACCGCACCGGTTCCCGGCGGTGAGGGGGCAGCCCGGTGTATTCGTCTTGCCCTCAAAGACGCGGGCCTTGACCCCCAACAGGTGAGTTATATCAACGCCCATGGCACCAGCACAGCCGCCAACGACCCGACTGAAACCCAGGCAATTAAAACTGCTCTGGGTCAAGCCGCCAGGCAGGTGGCCGTGAGTTCGACAAAGTCGATGACGGGTCATTTGTTGGGCGGTTCTGGCGGCATTGAGGCCGTAGCCACCTGTTTGGCGATCGCCAATGATATTGCCCCTCCCACCATTAACCTGGCTAATCCGGATCCTGACTGCGATTTAGATTACATCCCTAATCAAAGTCGGCCTATGGCAATTGAGGTAGCCCTGTCTAATTCCTTTGGATTTGGGGGTCATAATGTCACCCTGGTGTTTCGTAAGTATCGTCCTTAGAGCGGCAGTTGTAGCCCTATAATGGGGTTAACGCTAGGGGGTGGGGTATTAGGTTTTTTAGGTTACACCGTCAAAGGGACTAACCAGTATCGGCTCAGTAGCTTGGCTTAAAGGTGGGTGATCCACGCCTGTTTAGCGATTTTGCATAGTATGGTCCTGTGCCTTCCTTTCCCCCTGTAGCTACTTGCCACTGATCGTCATTGACCTATCGTGAAGTTGTTAAAACTATGGCTGTTGCAACCCAAACCCTGGAAGAACTGTGTATTAATGCGATTCGCTTTTTAGCCATTGATGCGGTTGAAAAAGCTAAGTCTGGTCACCCTGGTCTGCCCATGGGTGCTGCGCCCATGGCCTTTGTCCTGTGGGACCAGTTTATGCGGTTTAACCCTAAAAATCCCCACTGGTTTAATCGCGATCGCTTCGTGCTTTCGGCGGGTCACGGTTGTATGTTGCAATACGCCCTGCTTTATCTGACTGGCTACGATAGCGTTACCCTGGATGACATCAAACAGTTCCGTCAGTGGGGCGCCCGTACCCCTGGACACCCCGAAAACTTTGAGACCCCTGGTGTAGAAGTCACCACCGGTCCCCTGGGACAGGGTATCGCCAATGGGGTCGGCCTAGCCATGGCTGAGGCCCATCTGGCCGCTCGCTTCAATAAGCCCGACTGCACCCTGGTCGATCACTACACCTACGTGATTCTAGGTGATGGTTGCAATATGGAGGGGGTTTCAGGGGAAGCCTGCTCCCTGGCCGGTCACCTGGGCTTGGGTAAGTTGATTGCCCTCTACGACGACAACCATATTTCCATTGACGGCTCTACAGACATTTCCTTTACCGAAGATGTAGCCAAACGCTTTGAAGCCTACGGCTGGCATGTGCAGCACGTGGAAAATGGTAATACCGATTTGGCGGGTATTGCCAGGGCGATCGCAGCAGCTAAGGCGGTGGGCGATCGTCCCTCCCTAATTAAGGTCACCACCACCATTGGCTATGGTTCCCCCAATCGGCAAAATACCGCTGGCATCCACGGTGCGGCTCTGGGGTCAGAAGAAATTAAGGCTACCCGCGCCAATCTAGGGTGGAACTATGGCGAGTTTGAAGTTCCCGCCGATGCCCTCAGCCATATGCGCCAGGCCGTTGATCGGGGCGCCAGTTTACAGGCTGAATGGGAAGCCACCCTGGCTACCTACCGGACCCAATACAGCGCCGAAGCCGCTGAGTTTGAGCGCATGCTGGCGGGACAGTTGCCTACCGGTTGGGCCGATGCCTTACCCACCTACACCCCCGCCGACAAAGCGCTGGCTACCCGCAAAAATTCTGAAATCACCCTGAACGCCCTAGCCCCGGTTCTGCCTGAATTGATCGGTGGATCCGCCGACCTGACCCACTCCAACTTGACGGAACTAAAAATTTCCGGCAGTTTTCAAAAGGGCCACTACGAAAATCGGAATCTGCGCTTTGGAGTGCGGGAACATGGGATGGGGGCCATCTGTAATGGCATTGCCCTGCATAATTCTGGGTTAATCCCCTACTGCGCCACCTTCCTGGTATTTGCCGACTATATGCGGGCGGCTATTCGGCTGTCGGCCCTGGCTCAGGCTGGCGTAATCTACGTCATGACCCATGATTCCATTGGCCTCGGAGAGGATGGACCTACCCACCAACCGGTGGAAACCATTGCCTCCCTGCGCGCCATTCCTAACCTGATTGTCATTCGTCCTGCCGATGGGACGGAAACCTCTGCAGCCTACAAGGTGGCGGTGGAGCATCGTAAAACCCCAACCCTGATCGCCCTCAGTCGCCAAAACCTGCCCAACCTACCCGGTGCTTCCGTTGAGGGTGTGGCCAAAGGGGCCTATATCGTCGATGACTGTTCTGGCGTTCCCGACCTAATTCTGATTGGCACGGGTAGTGAAGTCAGCCTGTGTGTGAAGGCGGCGGAACAACTACGGTCGAGTGGAACCCAGGTGCGGGTGGTATCCATGCCCTCCTGGGAACTGTTTGATGCCCAGCCAGCTAGCTACCAGGAGTCTGTACTGCCAGCCGGGGTTACCAAGCGCTTAGCGGTTGAGGCCGGTATTTCCATGGGCTGGTGTCGTTACGTGGGCTCCCAGGGTGACGTAGTTGGCGTTGATCGCTTTGGCGCTTCTGCCCCCGGCGACCTGGTCATGGAAAAGTTTGGCTACACCGTAGAAAATGTTGTAGCCCGTGCCCAGGCCTTGCTGGGGTAAGGGCACAGTTCCCAGGACCCGGTTATGGATCAAATCCCAAGCCTGATTAGGTAGGCTAAGTTGCCTCTGCCATAGACACCATGGCGGAGGCAATTGTTTATGCTACAGAGCTTTAGTCGGAAAAACCGGGTAGAAGGGAAGGCTGTAGACCCTCTAGATCACCGCCAAGGATATTGGCAACCTAGGTCCTAAGCCCCTAGGTTGAAGGCCCTTTTCCCAACCACCATCTGGCAAAGGGACGGAGGCGGGACCCAGTAGGCCCTTTTAGGCATCAACGCTGTGTTCTGGCCAAAGCTATCTATCGGTACCCCCATAGCCGGAGTTCTAGCTAGGCAGGACGGTTTGACCGTTGAGGGGATAGCAAAAAGGGACGCAGTGGATGCGTCCCTTTTAACAACTCTGGTTGAGAGGTTCTTATGAACTTAGAAACCCAGTTCAGCTTCCTGTACCCGTTCCACCTGTTTCTTCTTCAACACCAGCATAATCTGGGTGATCATAACGGCGGCGACAAAGGCGATTAAGCCCTTAATCCGGTTAGGATTTTGCAGCACGATTTCGGTATCAACCTGGCCAAATCCCCCGACGTTGGGGTTGGTCGTCAAGGGCTTACCCGCCTCAATGCTATCTCCCTCCGCCACCAGCAGCTCTGGCCCGGCAGGGATAGTTTCGGTCACGGATTCGCCGCTTTCGGTCAATAGGGTAACGGTGTAGCCGCCACCATTCTGGGGAGAGATGGCACTCACCGTGCCACTAGTAGAGGCATTGTAGACAGTGTTATTGCTGGCCTGACCGGTAGGATAAACCTGACCGCGGCCACGGTTACCACCCACATGGATTTGATACTTACCAAAGGAAACGGATTTGTCCTGACCAGGGTCAGGGGAAAGAATGGGGAAAACAATTTCCTGATATTGTTCACCCGGAACCGGACCCACCAGCAAAATGTTGGGCTGGGTTTCGCTATAGGGCAAGAAGTAGGTATTGCCCACTTCCTCTTTTAGCTCCTCTGGAATGCGATCGGGAGGGGCTAGGGTAAAGCCATCGGGAAGTACCACCACAGCCCCCACATTCAGACCACCCCGACTACCATCCCCAAGCACCTGCTGGGTATTGAGGTCGTAGGGGATTTCGACTTTAACGGGGAAGACAGAGTCGGGCAGAACCGCCTGGGGTACCTCCACCTTGGTAGGCTTGGCGGCCAGATGGCAGTTAGCGCAAACAATTCGCCCGGTAGCCTCCCGGGGAGTTGCGTAGTTTTCCTGAGCCCAGAAGGGATAGGCAGCAGCAGGCTGGGGCTGGGCCAGTACTCCACCCAGGATTAAAAGAACAGTGGCAAGGGCAACGGCTACTGGCCGCCAACGACTCACCGATAAAAATAATGCTGTCATAGCTTTGCGTCAGGTGTTATAGCAGGGAGGTGTGTCATTGACACCGGCTAGGTAGAACCTCTACCTAAGCCCACCAAGGGCTATCGCCAGTGCGAAAATCGGTTTCTGTCCAGTTGGTCAGAGAAACCTTATCGTCTTCGGTAACATCGGCATGGGCCAAGGCCAAAGATAGGGGGGCTGGGCCACGCACAACTTTACCGGTAGCATCGTACTGGGATCCATGGCAGGGGCACATAAATTTGTTCTCACTGGCATTCCAGGGAACAACGCAGCCCAAGTGGGTACAAATGGAGCTGATACCGTAGTTTTCCAGGGCGCCGTTGTCCCTGACTACCAGGTAGGTGGGATCACCCTTGAGGCCCTGTACCAGAACGCGATCGCCGGGGTTATGGGCCTGCAAAAACTGACTGGCAATCACATCGTTACCCAGTTCATTTTTAGCGGTTACCCCGCCACCACCAGCACCACTAGAGGGGGGAATAAAATACTTGACTATCGGATACAGCATTCCCAGGACAGTCCCTGTCGCCGCTCCGAAGGTCAGTAGGTTCATAAATTGACGACGTCCTAAATCAGGGACGTCAGAGGTTCCAGAAACTTGAGTCATAATCCAGACTGGCTTACCCGCGAGAATGTATCAATGGTTATTATCGAAGATTTCCAGGTAGGATGTTAGCCCTGATCAACCATTCTCAAAACCAAAAATGCTTGATTGAGGGCAACTACCAAGGAAGTCCAAAAACTTAACTAACCGTATTATTGCACCATGGGGTTATCAGGTTTAAGTCCATCCGCCCATTGTGAAGAAATATATCCAGCAGGGTTGAGGTTAATAGAAAAGGTATAACCATGACAGGCAGCGATTTACAGGTAATGGTTCAGGATAAATGGGGCTACTCCTTTGATTTACAGCTGCGCCGCACTCAGGGAAAGATCTGGCTGCAGGTGATGTGGCGCTATCTAGAACAGGCCTCCTTTCCCCTCAGCCAGGCAGAATACCTGGCTCGCCTGGATTACATTGCTCTCTATTTGAATGAGTGGGGCCAGGCAGACTATGTTAAGAACTGGGTAGCCCAAACCCGCGATCGCCCCCGTCTGGGTAAGGCGGTCAGTATTCCTCTGCAGTTGGGTGATCGGGCTCTGGAATGGTTGACGGATGAGTTTTAGCGGATGATCGATCAATAATTATGGCTCCATCTGCCCCTGGCGATAATTCAGTGACTGGTCTGGAAAGCTTTGACCCCAGTGGGATGGGCTTGGATAACGGTAACCTCTATGGTTTGCCCTTTACCGCTGACACCGCCCACCTGATAGTGCTAGGCGTACCCTGGGAGGCGACCGTATCCTACCATGCGGGCACCGCCCGGGGGCCCGAACGGGTGCGGCGGGCTTCTGTCCAGATTGATCTCTATGACCTGGATTATCCCAATGGCTGGCGGCAGGGCATTTTCATGCCTCCCCTGGCGGATCACTGGTTGAAGCTGAACCAAACCGCCAGAACGGCGGCAGATCAGGTCATGGAAGCGACTGAGGCGGGCCTGCCCCCCCTGGCCGCCGATCTGGCCGCCGTTAACCAGGCCTGTGAGGCCATGAACCAATGGGTTTATAACCAAACCCTTGAGCTTTTAAAGGAGGGTAAAAGGGTCGGGTTGGTGGGGGGAGACCATAGCGTTCCCCTGGGGTATGTCAGGGCTTTGGCAGAGCTTACCCCGGAGTTTGGGATTCTCCACATTGATGCCCACGCCGACCTGCGCCAGGCCTACCAGGGGTTTACCTACTCCCACGCTTCGATCATGTATAACCTGCTGCAATTGCCCCAGGTTAGCCGGTTGGTACAGGTGGGTATTCGGGATGTGTGTGAGGCTGAGGTAGCCCTGATCACCCAGGCGGGCGATCGCATCGTGCCCTACTACGATGCCCATATAAAAGAAAACCGCTATGGTGGGCTCTCCTGGCAGAGTCAGTGCCAGACCATTGTGGCGGCCCTGCCAGAGCGGGTCTATGTAAGTTTTGATGTGGACGGCCTGGATCCCAAACTTTGCCCCCATACGGGTACGCCGGTACCAGGTGGGTTAGACCTGGGGGAGGTTTTTTACCTGCTGCGCCAGGTTATCCTCAGTGGGCGGCGCATCATTGGTTTTGACCTATCGGAGGTGGGAGACGGCGAGTGGGACGGCAACGTTGGGGCGCGGATTATCTATAAGCTCAGCTGTCTGATGACGGCCTAGCGGTGGCACAGGGGTCACCCTCCTGCTCCAGTACTGAGGACAACGCTGATCGGTATGGCCGTCACCAATCTGGTGTAGCTTATTGTGGATCATCCAGGGCGTAGGCCCGCAACTCCGCCAGGGAGACGTACTCCAGGGCAGAGGCATGGGTGGCCTTAAGCCGTACGGGGGGAGCCATGCCGGCATCCAGGGCCTCCTTCCAACGGGAGGCACAGAGGCACCAGCGATCGCCGGGTTTGAGGCCAGGGAACTGAAAGGCGGGTACCGGCGTAGATAGGTCATTTCCCTGAGCTCGGGTAAAGGCCAGGAACTCCTCGGTCATTTCGGCGCAAACAACATGGGCGCCGAAGTCTCCAGCCCCGGTAGAGCAATAGCCATCGCGGTAAAAGCCTGTCATTGGGTCAGTACAACAACTAACCAGGGCACTACCTAATACGTTACTGGCGATAGTCATAGAAAAAAACTCTGACAAGGGTAAAGAATGCTTGAGTTAGCTTGGGTTAGCCCCATCTAGCAGAGAGATGGGGTATAATCCTGCTCTGGGAAGAATATCCTTACTTCTTCTTACCAGCAGGCTTTCTTGAAGGCCCAATAACCACAAGATAGCAAAGGTTTTGTACTTGTTAACCTGCCAGGGTAAACCGTATTTATGAGGCAATGGGTTCGCCGAGGACTCATGGTCCTGATGGGCTTGATAATGAGTGTGGGGTTGTCTGCCAGAATGCTTACGGCGATCGCAGCCCGCCCGCCAGGGTTTGTCCAAAGCTCCTCCGCCGATCTGGTAGCGCTATCCAAGGACAAGCCCCCGTCCTTCAGTGATGGCAAGCCTGATGCAGACCATAGTTCCAGGGATTCCTTCGATCAGAACAGTTCCCTAGAGCCCTTCGATCAGGTAGTTAAGCATTCTCAGGTTAGCACCGGGTTATTCACCCTGTATCGGGATGGCCAACAGGACAGGACACTGTTGGGAATAAAGCCTGATCAGCTCAACCAAAACCTGCTGTTGGTGGCAACCCTGCGATCGGGGCTGGGGGAAGCCGGATTAGTGCGGGGAATGTCCATTAATGATTTGATGGTGCAGTTTCGTCGCATCACGGGTAACCGGCTGCAGGTGGTGGTGCCCAATGTGATGGTCCGCGATTCCCCAGGGCGGTCCCAACCTTCTCAACTTTTGCGTCAGTCCTTTAGCGACTCCCTGCTACTCACCCTAGATATGGTTAGCATCCATCCCCGGAGTGGGGAAATGCTTATTGACTTAAAGGACCTATTCATAAATCAGGATCCAATTAACCTGAGTCAGACCCTCAACAATCTACTCGACGACTATGAACTAGACCCGAACTCCTCCTATCTGGGAGATATTAAGGTATTTCCAGGTAATGTGGAAATACAGGCCACATTCGGGTTTCTCGGCTCAGGCAAAGGAGTTTCTGGTTTTCCTCTCCTGAGTTTGCCGGATGGTCAGGGATTTAGTTTGGGACTGTACTACAGCCTATCCGTCTTGCCCAACCATCCCAGCTTCCATCCCCGCCCTGCCGATCAGCGGGTGGGCTACTTCACCACCGCCTATCGCCAATCGCCCCGGGACCGGTCCGCCGATGGGGTTGTCCGTTATATTAACCGTTGGCATCTGGAAAAACAGGACCCTGGGGCAGCCCTGTCTCCCCCTCAAAAACCCCTGGTGTTCTGGTTAGAAAATACCATCCCAGCCCAGTATCGTCAGGCTATTCGAGAAGGGGTGGAATGGTGGAACGAGGCCTTTGAACAGATTGGCTTCGCCCAGGCGATCGAGGTTCGACAAATGCCCGATCATGCCGACTGGGACCCTGCCGATATTCGTTATAACGTGATTCGCTGGTCAGACTCCTGGCGTTCTCTCTGGGACGGCTTGGGGCAAGCGCGAGTCAATCCCCTCACCGGTGAAATCCTGGATGCCGATGTCCTGTTAGATGCCAACCTGGTGAGTGGTAGCCAACAAACCTATCAAACCCTGATTGCTCCTTCCAGTGGGTTTTCCCCGCATTCCTTGTCGCAACTCTGTGGCCAAACTTTAATGGGTCGGGGTAGGCAACAGATCAGGAACCCATCGACGGTAGGGCCCCATTCTTCTCCGGACCGGCTTCCGTTATCCGTTTATGGTCAGTGTCTAGAGCACCAGGCCTGGCAGCAAATTGCCTTTGGCGCCCTGGCCATTCATCATCTGCAGTCACCCCTACAAGCTCCAGATCAAGAAGAACTCTACCTACAGCAGTTTCTGCGCTTGCTGGCGGCCCATGAAGTCGGCCATGTTCTTGGCTTACGCCATAATTTCTTGGGTAGTACGCTGCTGGCGCCCGCAGACCTGAATAATCGGGAGTTAACCCGTAGTCAGGGCATGTTAAGTTCGGTGATGGATTATGCTCCTCCCAATATTGCACCGCCCGGTCAGACCCAGGGAGATTACTTTTCTACCCGGCTGGGGGCCTATGACCTCTGGGCCATTGAATACGGTTATAAGCCCCTCACCAATGCCAGAACAGCGCCGTGGGAATTACAGCAAATTGCGAACCGGTCGGGAAGTCCAGAACTGGCCTACGCCACCGACGAAGAAACCTTTGATGGGATTGACCCGATCTCCAATGCCTGGGACCTAAGCCGTGATCCGCTGCATTATGCAGCATCCCAAATGGCCGTAGACAGAGCTATCTGGGCCAAGCTCAACTGGTTTTCGGTAAACCCGGGAGAAAGCTTTGGGGTATTACGGCAGCGGGTCGATTCAGTCTTTTTCCACTACCTGCAGCAAGCCATGATCATCTCCAACTATATTGGCGGAGAACGATTTAAGCGCACCAATCCCTGGGACTTAAAGGGCCAAAGGCCCTTCGAGCCTATCCCCGCTGAAGTGCAAAGGGAAGCCTTAACTATCTTAGAAAGGGATGTTTTTAGCCCCGAAGCCATTAGCCTGTCTCCTGATCTAGTCGATTTACTGGCTCCCGATCTCTGGCTAGACTCGGCTCAGACCTCAGAGGTGAATTCCCTTGACTACCCTCTCTACGACCAAATTCTGGGGGTCCAGGCCCTGACCCTGAGTAATTTACTCTTGGGCGATCGCCTGGAACGGTTACGGGATGTTGACCTGAAACCCAAAGGCCCTACCCCCCTCACCCTGAGTGAACTCTTTGATCGGATCACCCACTCCCTGTGGAAGGAAATTTTCGAGCCAGTCCCCCAGGCAGCCCCCCTATCCAGCTTGCGACGGGGTCTTCAGCAATATTATTTGAATCTTCTCACCGATCTAACTGGGAGTAATCCTGGCCCTAACCAAGAGCCCACCAGCTTTCTTGATTCTCTGGCCCTCCTCACTACGGACCATGCCCCCGAAGAGGCCAGGGTCTTGGCCCGGTATCAAATGAACCAGTTGCAGGAGGCGTTAGCGAGCTACCTGCACCGCCAGGGTGGTGAGCTGGATACCCTCAACCGCGCCTACCTGGAAAATGCCCGCGATCGGATTAATCGTACCCTCCACAACCCTTAATAACCAGGCTATGGAGACGACAAACACCCTCAAATATGAAGTAATTCTGTAATTCTTACTCCAAAACTATGGATGAAGGCGGTCTTTAAGATGGTATGTTGGATCGAGCTAAGTCTTGACTAAGAAAAGTAACATCTTTTATTTTTTAAGTCTGGGGTACCATCTAGCGATCTGTAAGCTAGGTATGTTGCTCTCTGGGTAAACTTACCTGTATTGAGTTTTGGCTGTTTCCTAGGTAATCATGCTGAGTGCGCTAGTAGCTTTGACCCTTTCTCCCCTCATGGCCCAGCTCCCTCAGCAGGAGGCTAAATCATCCGGGCCGTCGGAAACGGTGGTTGTCTCCCGTGACGGTAATTACGCTGAGGTTATCCGCCAGCAAGAAGTACGGCCCCTGGGGGGTAGCCTGGACGACGTCCCAGTATTTAATAGCAATAGTCCGGAGGTCGTTCAACAGGAAGGAATTCTGCTATCGACCTTTCCTCCAGAGGGTATGGCCAGTCCCGAAGCTCACCTCAACTATGCTTTTCAGGGACGATTTGATCTGTTCGCCCACCACATTGCCCGCGGCCTCAACCCTGACGATCGCCGCACCTTATTTTTAGCCGTTGTAGTCTACAACCCAGGTTCTACCCCGGTAGAACTCAAGATCAACCAGGGGGTTAGCTACCTCAGTCAGGAAGCTCCTTTTATTAACTTGCCAGAAGCTCGCCTGAGTATTAATGGCAATATTTTTGCCGGTCCCGGCAGTCGTACCGCTAGCGATATCCTGCGAGGTGCTACCCAGGCCCATTGGCCTAGATCCATAACTATTCCCCCGGGTAATGTTAGCTTACTCATGAATATGCCAATTCCTCTGCGTCAGCTAAAGATACCGTTAGATGGTAGTTATCCCCAGGGAGAGATCATCCCTAAACCTCCCCAACGGCCTGTTCTCGTGGCTGCTGCCGATGGTCAACTGCAACAGGAAACTCTGGATGGAGCGGCTTCTGTCTCCTCACCACCCGCTCAACGACCCATTCCCAGTAATGGTCGGACCACCATGATGTACCTGACCAGCAGTGGTCCGGTTTATGTAGCTAGTCTGGCAAGGTATGCTAACACCACTGCAAGCGGTAACGAGCAGGTACCTACATTACAGGACTGGCTGCAGGTTCTTAAGGAGGGGACACTAGCCGGGCCCAGGGATATGCCGCCCTCCGATCCACAAACCTACCAGTTTGGTCGCTTCTACTATGGTCGAGTGGCTGGGGTAGCCAGAGGATCGAGCTGGAATGCAACTTTGACCGACAACTCTGACAAACCTACGTTAACTATTCCCGATCCAGGCAATTCCTTTTCCTACGTGATTAGCTCCGTAGACCGCAATACCTTTGGAACAGGTCAGATTCAAAGTGCTCCCATGTTAGTACGTTACCCTGATACGGCCTTTCGGGCCCATGGCAACTACGGGGTACGATACAATCTTAAACTACCTTTCTACAATAACCATGATGTAGCGCAAACCATTAGCATTAAGTTTCAAACCCCCCTGGAGGATGAAAACCTCACCAATGGCTTGCGCTTTCGTCGCCCTCCCGAAAATCGAGTTTTCTTTCGGGGTACGGTCTGTCTGCGGTTTAAAAACCAGATGGGGGTTGAGCAGACCCACTACCTGCATTTGGTTCAACGCCGAGGGCAAGAAAGTAATCCTCTGGTCAATTTGACGATTCCACCTCAGGCGACCAGGGATGTGGAAATTGATCTGGTTTATCCCCCCGATGCTACCCCGCCCCAGGTAATCACCGTGCTCAACACGAGTGCTACCAATGTGTTTCAAGCCCAGTCACCCCGTCGTTTTACAAATCCAACCCTGAGCCAAGATTTTTAATCCGGCTGCCCGGACCAAGGCAAATGCAAGGTTTCTAGGGCTTTATCGATTACCTGGTGCCCCCACCCAAGGGTTGCTGAATCTGGTGCGGCTGATCGCCCAGGAAAATTACTTCGTCATCCACGCCCCCTGGCAAACCGGCAAAATCACCGCCATGGTTATCCTGGCTGGTTAATTCTCCGGCCAGATAGGCCCTGGAATTTCCGCTTCCCGACCCGGCTATCGTTAGCCACCTCCAGGCGATCGCCACCGTTCTGACCCCAGGGTTAGAACCATCTTTTAGGCTGACGGTCTGAATCATAATCTCGACTTATTACCCGAATTGCAAATTTTGGACCCCACAATATCCCCAGGGGGGTTTACAAATTCAAATTTATCCATAGAATTTAAACTATAGGGAAAAAGATAAAGATTGATCAAAATAAATGGTCAAGCAAATTAATTATCTTTCCTAATTTGACTACAGCCTTAGCGATCGCCAGGTTTGGCATCCCATTCTGTGGGACTGGTGATGGTAGGGATCTAAGTCTTTGAAAGATCACTGAAAGGTTAGAGGGATTTTCTACTCTGTCCCTTAATAGCTTTTAGTGGTTCATTATCGGTCAGGTTATGGCTTAACGGGCCCTGAGGTAATCACCCCTTGCTCTACCAGCCTCCTGTTGACCCTGACCCCCAGCCATGGGGGAAAGTCTTTTGTGACCGTTATTGATTGGAACGTTTTAGGAGGTCTGTCATGTCTGATTTTTCCAAAGTCGGTCGCCGTAAGTTCCTCGCTACCGCTGGCATAGCTGCCACCGGGTCCGTGTTATTAAAGGGCTGTGTAGGGAACCCACCCTCCAGCACCGCTCCCACCGGTAGCTCTCCTGCGCCAGGACCGATAGCGGCTGGCGATGCCCCCGAAGTTACCACCGCCAAGCTGGGCTACCTACCCATTGTGGAATCGGCCCCCCTGATCATTGCCAAGGAAAAGGGCTTCTTTGCCAAGTACGGCATGACCGGGGTAGAAGTAGCGAAGCAGGCTAACTGGGCTTCGGCCCGCGACAATGTCGCCATCGGTTCTGCTGGCGGCGGTATTGACGGCGGCCAGTGGCAAATGCCCATGCCCCACCTGATCAGCGAGGGCATTATTACCAACGGTAAGAAGGTGCCCATGTATGTGCTGGCCCAGCTGATCACCCAGGGTAACGGTATTGCGGTTTCCAACGCCCACGCCGGTAAGGGGTTGGGCCTCGACATTAGTAAGGCCGCCGACTACATCAAAGGCTACCCCGCCAGCCAGGGTCGCAAGTTCAAGGCCGCCTTCACCTTCCCCAATGGCAACCAGGACTTCTGGATTCGCTATTGGTTCGCCGCCGGCGGTATTGACCCCGACAAAGATATTGAACTGCTCACCGTACCCCCTTCGGAAACCGTACAGGGGATGCGCACCGGCAGCATGGATGCCTTTAGTACGGGCGACCCCTGGCCCTACCGCATCGTGGCGGACAAGATCGGTTTTCTACCTGCACTGACCTACCAAATCTGGGCCGGCCATCCGGAGGAATACCTGGCCATGCGGGCCGACTGGGTGGATGCCCACCCGAAAGCCACTAAGGCGATTTTAAAGGCGGTAATGGAAGCTCAACAATGGGCCGACAAACCCGAAAACCGGGCCGAACTGGTGCAGATCTGCTCTGCCCGTAACTACTTTAATATCTCCCCTGCAATTCTCACCGGCCCCTTCGAAGGCCGTTACAGCCTGGGAGATGGCAAGCCCGATATCAATGACTTCAAAGCTGGTCCTCTCTATTGGACTGACTCCAAGGGTAGCGTTTCCTACCCCTATAAGAGCCATGACCTGTGGTTCTTAACGGAAAGTCTGCGCTGGGGCTTCCATAAGGACAAGCTGAAGGACTTTGACACAGTAAAACGCCTGGTGGATTCGGTCAACCGCGAAGACCTGTGGCGCGAAGCGGCTAAGGAAGCTGGATTTAGCGATATTCCCAGCAGTACCTCCCGGGGTGTAGAAACCTTCTTTGATGGAGTTAAGTTCGACCCGGCCAATCCCGAGGCCTATCTCAAGAGCTTAAAGATCAAGCGCGTTTAGTCTAAAACCGGGGGATGGCTTGGGGAGCAGAATTCACCTCCTCCTTCCTGCCCGCTCCTGCCCACCCATCCCCCTTTTCTTTCCTCCTGTCGCTATCAGTTCATTTCCCCTAGGTTAAACATCATGGTTACTAGCACCCGTACCCGACTGCAATCCCGGCCCAAATCCGTCGTGAGCTCTATCCAGGAATTCTGGCAAAAGCAAGGAGCTGGCCTACTTCCCCCCATCCTTGGTATCGCGGCCTTTCTCATAGTCTGGCAAGTTTTTTCCTGGTCGGGGTTAACCCGTCTGCCCGGCCCCCTCAGTTTGTGGACCGAACAGCGCACCCGAGAGTTACTACTGTACCCCTTCTACGATCGCGGCGGTTTAGACAAGGGGCTGTTCTGGCAAACCCTGGCCAGTCTGGGGCGGGTTGCTAAGGGCTACACCGCTGCCGCTATTGTCGGTATTTCCGTCGGGGTACTGGTGGGTACCAATGACTGGCTAAATAAGGCTACCTACCCCGTTTTTCAGTTTTTACGCATGGTTGCCCCCCTGGCCTGGGTACCCATTGCCCTGGTGGCCCTGCAACAAAACCAACCGGCTGCCATCTTCGTAATTTTCATTACTTCGGTATGGCCGATTTTGATTAACACTACCGAAGGGGTACGGCAGATTCCCGAGGACTACAATAACGTGGCCAAGGTGCTGAAGCTGTCTCGCAAGGACTACTATTTGAACGTGCTATTTCCCTCTGCCCTGCCCTACATTTTCACGGGTTTGCGTATTGCCATCGGTCTAGCCTGGCTGGCCATTATCGCCGCAGAAATCGTCATGTCGGGGATTGTGGGGATTGGCTTCTTTATCTGGGATGCCTACCAGCAAAACTACATTAGTGAAATTATTTTGGCGGTAATCTATATCGGTGGCGTCGGCCTCTTACTAGACCGGTTAATTGCCTTTCTGCAGAGCAAAATTGCTCCGGCCCGCAAGTAATTCACCCCTCCAATCTCAGGTTCATATCAGTATTGTTTTAAGGAGAGATCAATGGGTCTTTTAGTAGCAGCGGACCAGGTAGATAAGGTTTTTTCTCTGGCCGATGGCGGTGAGTATATTGCCCTCAAGGGGATTGATTTGACCATTAAACAGGGGGAATTCATTTCCTTCATCGGCCACTCCGGCTGTGGTAAATCCACCCTATTGAACATGATTGCCGGGTTATCCCTGCCCAGTTCTGGGGTGATTACCTTGGAGGGTAAAGAAATTAAGGAACCTGGTCCCGATCGCATGGTGGTGTTTCAAAACTATTCCCTGCTGCCCTGGCGATCGGTGCGAGATAACATTGGCCTGGCGGTCAACACCGTCTACGGCGATTTGCCCAAGGGGGAACGGCGCTCCATCGTAGAAGAGCACATCAACCTGGTAGGATTACAGGCTGCCGCCGATAAAATGCCCGACCAGCTATCGGGGGGGATGAAGCAGCGGGTGGCGATCGCCCGGGCCCTGGCCATCCGTCCCAAGTTACTTCTGCTGGACGAGCCCTTTGGGGCCCTCGACGCCCTCACCCGGGGTAATCTGCAAACCCAACTGATGCGCATCTGCGATGAGAACAACGTCACCGCCGTGATGGTCACCCACGATGTTGATGAGGCGGTACTGCTCTCCGATCGCATCGTCATGATGACCAATGGACCAGGGGCAGAAATCGGTGCCATCCTGGATGTGGATATTCCCCGCCCCCGCCAGCGCATGGAGGTGGTGGAGCACCCCAGCTACTACAGTCTGCGTAGCGAAATTATCTACTTCCTCAACCAGCAAAAGCGGATTAAGAAGCTACGGGCCCGCAAAACCACTGCGATCGCCCGCCACGGTCTAGAAAAGGTGAATCTGGATTTGGGTTTTGTGCCCCTCACCGCCTGCGCCCCTGTCGCCGTCGCTAAGGAAAAGGGCTTCTTCACTAAGCACGGCCTGGATGAGGTAAACCTGGTGCGGGAAACCAGTTGGCGCGGTGTGGTGGACGGTATCGCTGGCGGCTACCTGGATGCGGCCCAAATGCCCTCCGGCATGCCCCTGTGGTTTTCCCTGGGGGGCCACCAGGACCGCCCCTTACCGGTGGTGACCTCCCTCACCATGACCCGCAACGGTAACGCCATCACCCTGGCCCGCCGCTTTTACGATCAGGGAATCCACAGCCTGGCGGATTTCAAGGCCATGCTGCAGCAAACCCCCGATCGCCAGCACCGCATGGCCATGGTTCACCCCTCCTCTATGCACAACCTATTGTTGCGCTACTGGTTGGCCGCCGGCGGCATCGACCCCGATCTAGACCTCACCCTGCAAACCATTCCTCCGGCCCAGATGGTGGTGGACCTGCGGGCGGGCAGTATCGATGGCTTCTGTGTGGGAGAACCCTGGAACCAGCGGGCCGCCATGGACGGTGTCGGCTTCACCATTGCCACCGATCGGGAAATCTACGACGGCCATCCCGGTAAGGTACTGGGGGTACGGGAGGACTGGGCCAATGCCTATCCCAACACCCACATTGCCCTCACCAAAGCCCTACTGGAGGCCTGCCGGTTCTGTTCTGAGCCCGAAAATGAACCGGAAATTCGGGAAATTCTCTCCCGGCGAGCCTACCTGGCCACCCCCATGGAGTACATCCAACTGGGCAACCCCCAAGCGACGGTCTGTGAGCGTAACCCGGCCCTGCGGGAATACGCCCACCACCTGTTCTTCGGCGATGGCGCCAACCGCCCCAGCCGCACCGAGCACCTCTGGCACATGACCCAGATGGCCCGTTGGGGAGATGTACCCTTTGCCCGTAACTGGTTAGAAATTCTGGAACGGATCGTGCGGGTGAGTGTGTACAGCACCGCCGCCCGGGAACTGGGCCTATTGGATGAAAAATTCACCCGCGGTACTATTCAATTATTTGACGGCACCCGGTTCGACGCCGAGGACCCCATGGGCTACCTAAACAGCCTCGCCATCAAACGGGATATCACCATCGCGGAGGTCATCCTCGACCAACCCCAGGCGATCGCCGCCTAACCACCCTAGGGGACAGCTCCCAATCCTGTCCCCTTCTGCCTATATTCTGTCTCCTTAATGATGACCAACCCCATGCAATCAACCACCCTGCTTCAGTCTCCCCCCGCCCAGTCCGGTAATACGGTTGGCTTTTTGAGCTTCGATCAAGTGTCGAAGTCCTTTCCCACCCCGAAGGGTCCCTACCCGGTTTTAGAAAACGTTAACCTCACCATTGAAGAAGGGGAGTTTGTCTGCCTAATTGGCCACTCGGGCTGCGGTAAATCCACCCTGCTAAGTCTGGTATCGGGCTTTCAGCAAGCCACCAGCGGATCGGTAACCCTCAAGGGAGAGCCGATTCGAGAACCCGGCCCCGATCGCATGGTAGTGTTTCAAAACTACGCCCTACTACCCTGGCGGACGGTGTTTGAAAATGTCTACCTGGCGGTAAACGCCGTATGGCCCAAGCAACCAGAGGCCCAAAAACGGGCCATTGTGCGGGAGCACCTGGCCATGGTGGGGCTCACCGAGGCGGCGGATAAGCGCCCTGATCAAATCTCTGGCGGTATGCGTCAGCGGGTATCCATTGCTCGAGCCCTGGCCATTCGCCCCGAGGTGCTGATCCTGGATGAGCCCTTCGGTGCCCTGGATGCCATCACCAAGGAAGAACTCCAGGAGGAATTACTAAAGATCTGGACCGATCATCGCTGTACAGTTTTGATGATTACCCACGATATCGATGAAGCTCTGTTCCTGGCCGATCGCCTGGTGATGATGACCAACGGTCCCGCAGCTGGCATTGGCGAGGTCATGACCATTCCCTTCGATCGCCCCCGCGATCGGGTACAGATTATGGAGGATCCGCAGTACTACGAACTGCGTAACCACGCCCTCGACTTTCTCTATAATCGTTTCGCCCATGACGACGACTGAGGTCAGTCCCCCGTCGTTCTTTGCTGGACGAGTAGTGGTGATAGCTACCATGCACCACAAAGAACAGGCCATCGCCCCCCTGGTGGAAACCCACCTGGGGGTGCAGGTGATGGTGGCGGAAAATTTCGACACCGATCGCTTTGGCACCTTCACGGGCGATATTAAACGCCCAGGGAATGCCCTCACCACCGCCCGGCTTAAAGCTGTTGCCGCCCTGGACCACACCGGTGAAACCCTGGCCATCGCCAGTGAGGGTAGCTTTGGCCCCCATCCCCAGATTCCCTTTGTGGCCTGCGATCGGGAATTGGTGCTGCTGCTGGATCGGCATCACCATCTAGAAATCCTGGGGGAGTACCTATCCACCCACACCAACTACCGGCACCAGAGGATTAGAGATGTGGACGCCGCCCTGGCCTTTGCCCAGGCGGTGGGTTGTCCCAGTCATGGGGTCGTGGTAAAAAGCCAGACGAGTGACGGGGAGCAGATAGTCAAAGGGATTGTTAGCGAAGATCACCTGATGCAGGCAGTAACTACGGCCCTAAGGGAGACTGTCGAGGCAGAGATTACCCTAGAAACCGACATGCGTGCCCTCTACAATCCCACCCGCATGGGGGTAATCGCCCAGGCAACGGAAAATCTCATTGAGACGCTGCGGCGGCCCTGTCCCCAGTGCCAGTACCCGGGCTTTACCCTGGTGCAGGAACTACCGGGGTTACCCTGTGGCCTCTGCGGCAGCCCTACCCTGCTCACCCAGTCCCAGGTGTACCAATGTCAGCACTGCCAATATCAGGACTACCGATCGGTCGTTACGGCCCCAGCCACCGCCGATCCCAGTTATTGTTCCTACTGTAATCCCTAGGTTGTCAAAACCACCTTTCTGTTCCCTACTCAGCCACGTCTTAGCCTCAAACTGAATAGAAATCAAACTTTCAAACTTTTTATAAAACTCGAATTGTATTAACTTTCCGTGAATTTCCGCCACCAGGACTTTCTCCCTACCAACTTCCCAGGCACTATGGAGGGGTGTTAACAACGCCAGTAACAATTTATATCTAACTCTTCTATACCTAAACCGCCCCTGAGGCCATTGGCCTCAGGGGTTATTTAATGGGAAAGGAGCCCGTGGCGGGGCAGAGTGCCGAACCAGCCTTCTCTTTGACTGATGCGCTCCCTCCTCAGGTGACGGCCAAAGCTCTGGATCAGACATAAGAGTTTACAGATTTTCCTAAAAACCTAGGAACGTTTCTGTAAAAGTTAGTTAGAATTACAGCCGTAATTTACTACGGTAGAAACTCTGGATTGCTCAAGTCCCAGGTCATGGGCTTTCTAAAGTTTTGCTAGCGAGGAGTAAGGGAGCTATTGTTATGCAGTTAGACTGGCCCAGTCATCGCCTCAGTCGTTGGTCAAGGCGGCTTTTGCGGATGTGGTTGTTCGCGATCGCATCTTTTTTTATGGTTACCAGTCTGATTTTGCCAGCTTACTCTGGTGATCCGAATACAGCCTCCGACAGCACCCTTTACTTTAAAACCCCCAACTATACGGTTAGCGTTTTTCCCCGCAGTACCTCTGCTCTAAAAATGAACGTTTACCGTCAGGGTACCCCTGCCCGGAGTGAGGCCCTTAATTCTCCTGCCGTCTACCGGGGATCTCTCAATAACGATGGCTGGGTCAGTTACGATGCCTACGGTTCACGGGATGGCCGTAACGTTGTCTTTCGCGCCAGTGCTAACCGCAACACCTACCAGGCTCGCCTGGAGATTTTAGATGCCGCTAGCAATTCAATTATTCTCAGTGAGAACGCTACGAGTATTAGTGCTCTGGCGGTTCCGGCGACGGCAGACAACAATACTGTGCAATTAAAAGACACGATCATAATGTTTGAAACCCAAAATTATGCCGTCCGTGTCTATCGGGAGCCCAACGGCGCTATCAAAAAAATGAATGTTTATAACAAGGCATCCCAGCAGCAGGTTGTCAATGGCCAACCCGCCACCCCAGCTCTGAATGTGCCACCTCCCTACGATTGCTGGGTGAGTTATTTTGGCGGTACCCAGTACAATGGTGCATCGGCCCAATACTTTATCAGGGTCAGTTCCTCCAGTGAGGCTAAGGTGGAGGCGATCGGGGCCAACGGTTCCGTGCTGATGTCTGAATCCAGGGTTAGCTCCTCTCCCCTGACCACCAACATTCCGAGTGAGGACCGACCCCAATGTTTTGGATCGGGTAATCCATCTTCCAATCCCAGTGCCAGTAGCCTATCTCCCTTTATTGCTGCTGTCTTTGGAGACCAGGGCGTTCTCAATGCGGTTAAGCAACAGTTGTCCTCCTTTGGCCCAGGTAGAGGTCTTGCTGGATCAACCTGTGTGGTTTCTCCTCGCTTTGAAAACGCTAGTCAAGGGCAATTTATCAATGCGGCGGAGTGCGATAACCGGGATGATGCGGGGTCGATTGTAAACTACCTGCGGGGTAGAGGGTTTAACGCCCGTCTGATCTACCGCAACTTTAGATACCGCTAGGCTGAGTTACTGACTGTAAGCATCCGGGGTACGGCATGGCTGTATCCCGGTTTTTTATAGCCTTGGCTAGAATCCTGAGGACTGGGTTGGTTGGTCAACGCGATAGCTGAAAGCGGCCAAGCCTTGATGGCACCGCCCAACCCAACCAAAAATGCTAAACTGCATGGGCTAGGGCATAGGTTAGCGCACCCACTATGGAGCTAGAGACTACTGCGGCTATGGTTACTCCGGTGGGGCTAGGGGCGACTGCTGTGGAGGTGCCGGTTAGCCTTGCGCCGATGATGGATCGCACCGATCGCCACTACCGTTACTTAATGCGGCAGATCACCCAACATACCCTGCTGTACACCGAAATGGTGACAAGCCAGGCGATTATCCATGGCGATCGTGACCGGCTGCTAGGCTTTAGCCCCGTCGAAAAACCCCTGGTGCTGCAAGTGGGAGGCGATCACCCCACGGCCCTTTCCCGTTGTGCCCGGCTAGCGATGGACTTTGGCTACGATGGCATAAACCTGAACGTAGGTTGCCCCAGTGATCGGGTGCGTAGTGGCAACTTTGGGGCCTGTCTGATGACCCAACCAGGTCGGGTAGCGGAGGCGGTAGCCGCCATGATGGCAGCTAGTCCCCTGCCGGTGAGCGTGAAGCACCGCATTGGCGTCGATGACTGCGATCGCTACGAGGATATGGTCAACTTTGTCCAGACCGTCGCCCAAACCGGCTGCCGTCATTTTACAGTCCATGCTCGCAAGGCCTGGCTCCAGGGCCTCAGCCCCAAAGATAACCGCACCATACCCCCCCTACGCTACAACGACGTGCATCGCCTCAAGCAGGACTTTCCCCACCTATGGATTGAAATTAACGGTGGCATTACGGGCCTGGAACAGATAGAGGACCAGTTAACCCGGGTGAATGGCGTCATGATTGGTCGGGCCGCCTACGATCATCCCTACCTGTTGGCTGCGGTCGACCAACGTTTTTGGGGTTCAGATTCCCCACCCAATACCCGAGAGCAGGTGGTTGAAGCCATGCTACCCTACATCACCACCTGGATCGGTCAGGGACTCAGGCTGAATAAAATTACCCGTCATATGCTCATGCTTTTTGCCGGGCAACCCGGTAGCCGCCTTTGGAAGCAAATTTTAACGGAGCAGTCCTGTCAACCGGGAGCTGGTGTTGAGGTTATGACCCAGGCCCTGGCGGCGGTGCATAGGGTAACCTCCAGTGCGGCTGGTGCGTAGGACAGAACCTGGCCTACTGGGTGCGGGAGCCGTTGCGCAAGGTAAAGTCCCCGTACTTTAACAGCAGTACAATGGCCAGGCTAACCGCTAAGATCAACACCATACTCAGGGCCGATCCAAACCCCCAGGCCCGGGTTGGCCCCAAAAATTGATTATAAATTAATCGACTAATATTCATAGAAGAGGCCCCCCCCAGCAGGGTAGGCACAGCAAAGTCTCCCAAACAGGCAATAAACACCAGTAGACAGCTAGCCGCAATCCCCGGTGCGGTTTTCGGTACTGTCACTTTCCAGAACTGCTGGCGGGGGGTAGCCCCTAGGTCAGCGGCAGCCTCCAGTAAGCGCAGGTCAAGTTTTTCCAGGGAGGCGTAGAGAATCAGGACCATGTAGGGTAGAAAGCTATAGGTAAGACCAATTAATACTGCCGTCGGCGTATTCAACCAGGCCTGGGGTGGTAATCCCAGGTAGGCCAGCAGCTCATTCAAAAGACCACTGGGGCGGAGAATAGTAATCCAGGCATAGGCCCGCAACAGCGAAGAGGTCCAGAGCGGTAGGACAAAAGCCACCAGCAAAAGATTACGCCAGCGCTGGGGAGCCATCAAAGCTAGCCAGTAGGCAACTGGAAAACCTAATCCCAGGCAGAGTAGGGTAGCGACCAGCGCAAACAGTAGCGATCGCACCATCACCGCCAGATAAACGGGCTCTAGAATTTGTAGATAGTTGTCCAAGCCGTAGCCACTCGCCGGTTGACCCAGCCGCAGGCCAGGCGCCAGGCTAATATCTAGAATTAGAAAGCTGGGTATGACCAGCAACAACAGTAGCCACAACCCTGCTGGCCCCAGTAAGGTCAGGGGCCATAGCCAGCGGGAGGGACGGAGCCGATCTTTTAAAGCCTGTAGGGTAGCCATAGCCTAGGAGTTAGTCATTTCTGTCCACAGTCGGTCAAAGAGGTCGTTACTGGCCGTGGTCAAGGGCTGAATCGTTTCGCTTTGGGTCAGAATCTCAGCTTTGGGATACAAGCTCTGATTGTTCTTCAACTCAGGGGAAAGGCGATCGAGGGCAGCCTGATTAACCGTGCCGAGAGAAAACCGCTCTGTCATCACCCTGGCCACCTCCGGTTCTAGCATAAAGTTAATCCACTGGTAGGCCGCATCGACATTGGGGGCAGAGGTGGGAATGGCCATGGTATCGGTCCAGATTGATGTGCCACTGCGAGGGATCAGATATTCTAGGCGCTTGTTGGCTCGAATCAGGGGAATGGCGTCGATGGAGTAGGCCATCACGATCGCCAAGTCGCCAGAGAGAATCTCATCCTCAAAGCCATTGGTTTTAAAGGCGGCAATATAGGGCTTAAGCTTCAGCAATTTACCATAGGCCGCCTTAATTTGGGCCGCATCATTGGTGTTGTAGGAATACCCCAGGGACTTGAGGGTCGCTCCCACCACTTCTCGCATATCGTCGATCAGGGTTATCCGCCGGGAGAGGCTCTGGCGGTTGTCCCAGAGAAAATCCCAGTCCTCTGGCTGACCGATGCCAGCATCACGGTTATAGAGTAGGCCAGTGGTGCCAGTGCTAAAGGGAACACTGTGGGCATTTTGCTGATCGTAGGGAGGATTGGTCCACCGCGATCGAAGATTTTTCATGCCCGTCAATCGACCTGGATCAAGCTTGGTGAGCATACCCAGGCCAATCATTTGGGAAACCATGTAGTCGGTAGGGTAGATAATACTGTAGACACTACCTCCACCGGACTGCAATTTAGTCAACATCACCTCGTTAGAGTCAAACACATCAAAGACGACGTTAATGCCGGTGCGTTGGGTAAAGAGCTTGGTAATATCCTGATCGGTGTAGTTAGCCCAGGTATAGATATATAAAGTATTTTGGCCATTTCCCCCGGAGCTCCCAGCGGTAAGATTTCGACGACAATTGGTCAGGGTTAGGCCAGTCAGGGTGGCGGCTGACACCTTTAAAAAGCGCCGACGACTAGAGCTAGCTGCAGAAAAGGCGGATCGATGACGAGGGTGCTTAGGCTGCAAAGTTTTCTCCTTCTCGATGATCTAAAGGACGGGCATCTGCAATAGACGACAGTCGTCGGCCTGCCAGGATAGATACACAGGCGTATTTACCGTTACTACAGTGTTACCCCGGTTTGGTTCTAGCACCCTCAGGGTTTCCCCTGATAATAAGCTTACTGCCCAATGAACGTGGCTACCCAGGTACATGACGTGGCTAACCCGCCCCCTATAGAGGTTATCGGTATGGCCGGGTTGATCAAGGCTAAGGTGAATTTTTTCGGGTCGAATGCTCACGGCGATCGCGGGTTGGCCCTGAATAGCCGCCTCTTCTCCAGACTGGACCAGAACCTTTAACCCGGTAGGGGTAACCACCTGCAGATAGCTGCCCTGCCTGCCTTCAATGTGACCTGAGAGTAAGTTGGTATCGCCAATAAAGTCGGCCACAAAGGCGGTGGAAGGATGATCGTAGATCTCCTGGGGGGTACCCACCTGTTCAATTTGACCCCTATTCATGACGGCAATGCGATCGGAGAGGCAGAGGGCCTCTTCCTGATCATGGGTGACCATAATGAAGGTTATACCCAGTTGCCTGTGGAGGTTAGAAAGCTCTACCTGCATTTGTTTGCGTAGTTTTAGATCGAGGGCTCCCAGGGGTTCATCTAACAACATCACCGCAGGACGGTTAACCAACGCCCTAGCCAGAGCCACCCGTTGCTGTTGTCCCCCCGACAATTGGGTGGGGCGGCGATCCATCAGATCTTCCATTCTGACTAAGCGCAACGCCTCTGATACCCGATCGCGCACCTGACTTCTGGGTAACCGTTTAATTTTCAAGCCGAAGGCAATATTGTCCCCCACCGTCATGTGGTCAAACAGCGCATAGCTCTGAAATACGGTGTTCACAGGCCGACGGTAGGCTGGTCTGGATTCCATATTGATCCCCTGAATCAGTACCTGACCAGAGGTAGGGCGTTCAAAACCTCCAATTAAGCGGAGCGTGGTGGTTTTGCCGCAGCCAGAGGGGCCCAGGATACTGAAAAATTCCCCCTGGCGCACCTGCAAGTTCAAATTTGATACGGCGGGATCTTGATCAAAGAATTTGACGACCTGTTTCAGTTCTACATCCACCCCAGCCTGACCAGGGAAAGCTGGGGTACTCGCATTAACTGTCTCAGCCATAGGGTTACTTCCCAACATTCCCAATAATAGGGCGCTGAAGTCTCAGCCAGAACTCTTCTGTTATACCCTGACACCTCTGAAAATCTCAAATAGCTGAGGAGACTAGACAAACCATGGCAGCATAACTACTCCAGAACCATCCACTGAACCAGCCTTTAAGTCAGGAATCGATCTAGAGCTGCCCTGAGTTCAGCCATCTCTTGATCAATATTGCCTACCAAAGCCGCCCGACTAATACATTCAGTCAAATGGTCATCGAGAATAATGCGAGCCACCCGATCGAGGGCTCCCCGCACAGCAGCAATTTGTACTAAGACATCTGGACAGGGCCGACTTTCCTGCACCATTGTCTTGATTCCCCGAATATGCCCTTCAATAGGAGCCAGGCGGTTCAAGATATGTTGAAGGGACTCAGGATCATGGATATGGCCATGGCTATCCCGGCTGTTATCAGCCCTAGGGGAGCGATCGTGGACTTGGGAATGGGAGTCAGAATTGTGCAATGGAACAATTAGGTGAAAAGATCAGAATCTCAACTCAACCAGTTATGCCTTAAACCGCAACTGACCAAGTCAATTCAGTGTCATCATAACTCCTAGGGAGGCGGTTGATAGCCCGAAAGGGTTGCCAGGTCCTCCAGGGATCGTACTCCTGGGTAAAGCTGACCACTAATTTCCCAGGTAGGATAGCCCTTAATTCCCCGTTGTTTACAGCGTTGGGGCTGGGCATTTTCACCGTCAGCAGCGCATTCCACATAGGGTATCTGGTCAGCGGCATCTCCAAATATCGCCTTTTGATCAGCACAGTGGGGACACCAATAAGCCCCGTACATGAGACTACCGGTATCTGCCAGGTGATGGGCTAACTGGGCCGAATAACTGAGGCTAGGGCTAGCCTGCGGTTGGTCAGGACTACAGGTGCCCATCAGACCTACCACAAGGAGAGCCCCTATCCCCCTCAAGGCAGCTCTCCTCTGAGCTAAAGCATCAGATAAACCATTTCTATTCAGTAGATAGGGCATGGGGCTGCAAAGCCAGAACTAAATGAGTAGATTGGTCAAGGATCACAGCAACTACTGTAAAGCCTAATTTACTACAGCTTAGCGCATTGGCTGGGCTTTGCGGCAAGAACCATACACGGCTAAGGGAGTGGAGGCGAGCTAAAAGACCTACCCAGTATGGACTTTTACCGATCAACCCGGTTCCCAGGGTTCTGGTCAAAGCTATATATAGGATAGGGATTGTTTACACCGAAGCGGGTAAAAAACACGCTTAAACGCCTTCTCCCCAATAGGAGTAGGACCTTAGGATAATCTTGACGACGAATTACCTATTGAAGGCGTGATCTTTGGCATGATATATTCAGATTAACGCATAAATAACCTTACTTATTACTGCATAGGATCGGCCTACAGCAGCTATTGCTATTATGGGTTAGCTCAGCCGTTAGACCGCCTATCCACGGGTCGACACAAGGAGTTGGCATCCCTATGGTGCTAAAAACAGCCTTCCTCATCGTCGTAGTACTGCTGATTGTGCTGGCCGGGGCCATGGCCTACGGTTCATTTCGCTGGAAAACCGGTACCCAAAAATTACACACCAAGTTGGAGGCAGCACGCCTCCCCATTAGCCCTGCCATCTACGACGAAAGGGAGATCGAGAGCCTTCCCCCGCCAGTGCGTCGATACTTTCGTGCGGTCCTCCAGCCTGGTCAACCGCTTGTCTCCGTGGCCCGGTTCACCCACGCAGGGCAATTCAACACAGGAGAGAACCAGGCACAGTGGAGCCGGTTCACCTCCTCCCAGGTCACGGTAACGCAGCGCCCTGGCTTCGACTGGGACGCACGCATTGCCCTGGCACCGGGCTTGCACGTGTTTGTCCACGACGCCTATAGGGCTGGCGAAGGCATCTTGCATGGGGCCTTACTCGGCCTAGTTACCGTTGCCGATCTAAAGGGAACAGCGGAAGTTGCCCAGGGGGAGTTGATGCGGTTTCTAGCAGAGGCAGCCTGGTATCCCACCGCCCTGTTGCCCAGCCAGGGTGTCCAATGGGAGGCGGTTGACGACCAATCGGCCCAGGCAACCCTTACGGATGGCGCAACTACGGTTCGTCTGATTTTTCGTTTTAATCAGGAAGGTCTCCTCATCGGTATGGAGACCCCTGCCCGCAGCCGCATGGTAAAGGGCAAGGTAGTTCCCACACCTTGGCAGGGTCGCGTCTGGGGCTATGAAACCCGAGGGGGTATGCGCATTCCCCTAGAGGGTGAAGTGGCCTGGGAATTACCGGAGGGGTCGTGGCCGTACTGGCGGGGACGCCTGACTGAAATCACCTATGATTTTGCCTGAACAGTAAATCCCGTAAGATAATTACACCCACCAGTGCGGTGAGGACAAGCCTGCAAGGTTATCGTCTATAGATTGGGGTCCAGCGCCTGACTCCCCTCCACCCAGTTACCCGTGACTAAAGCTATAGTACTAATCAGAATAGTTCTACTACTTATCCAGGCAGTCATTATATGGCCGACCAATCAACCGCTCAAGCCACAAAAGTCTCTTTTCTGCCAGCGATGCGGGAACTGGTGCGGGCATATCAGGCATTTTCTGCCTATTCTGAGGCCCACATTCGACAATTTAACTTAACCCCGGCTCAGTTTGATGTCATTGCTACCCTAGGTAATACCAACGGACTCAGTATGGGGGAAATTGGCGAAAAAACCTTGATCACCAAAGGTACGTTAACCGGCGTAGTCGATCGCCTGATTCAAAAACAACTGGTGCTCCGGCAAGTCCCCGAAGACAATCGTCGTCACGTAATTGTGCTATTAACCTCCCAAGGACAGCAGGTCTTTGAGCAGTCCTTTGCCAGCCACATCAGCCATCTTAAAGAAGGATTTGATCGGCTCGAGCCTACGGAGATAGCAACCCTCACCAGCCTACTGATTCAGCTGAAGCAAGCCTTTCAGAAATAACCTTGCCCGATATCCTTGACAGCAACCCCTGGCCCAACTACTATAGTTCTAGTTAGAACTGTTCTATCTTGTAGATTCACTGAGACGGAGTTTTAGAGAGCCTCAGTGCATCTACAGGCCGGAGCTGACTAGTCAGGAGATAACCATGGATAACAGCTTACCGACCCTGTTTCTTTCCCATGGGGCACCGGATCTAGCCCTACGAGAGGGGGCCGCCACAGAATTTCTGCGATCGCTCCATCAATATTTTGTCAAACCGCAAGCGATCGTCGTGGTCTCAGCCCATTGGAGTTCCGCCATACCCAAGGTGAGTGCGGCAGTAGCGCCTCAAACAATCCATGACTTTTCAGGATTTCCAGCGGAACTGTACAGCCTCAACTATCCGGCTCCCGGTTCACCAGCCTTGGCCGATCGCATCGTCACCCTACTGGGACAGGCTGGTATTACCTGCCAAACCGATCCCCGCCGCGGCTTCGACCATGCTACCTGGCTACCCCTGCTGCTGGCCTACCCAGCGGCAGATATTCCGGTGGTACAGTTATCAGTCCAGGAAAATCGAGATGCCAGTTACCACTGGCATCTCGGACAGGCATTAGGGGCCCTAAGGCAAGAAGGGGTATTGGTCATTGGCAGCGGTGGGGCCACCCATAATCTGTACGGGTTTAGGGCCCAGTATGATGCCACACCGCCCGACTGGGTGCAACAGTTTGATCAATGGTTAGGGGAAGCGATCGCCCAGCAAGACTGGCATGGTTTGCTTCACTATCGTCAACTCGCCCCCTACGCCAAGGAGAATCACCCTACTGAGGAACATCTCTTCCCCCTCTTGGTGGCGTTGGGAGCCGCCGGGCGTAACCCCAAAGGAACTCGACTACACCAGAGTTATACCTATGGAGTTTTCAGTATGGCTGCCTATGCATTTAGCTAATGTCATAGGTGTTCTAGCACTGATTGGCCCACCTGGAGTACTCTTCCTGAAAGCGAATATCCCCTTCAGGCAATGTCCATGGCTGGCCCCACCTATAAATAAACTCGGGAAAGGTGCTGCTGCGGATGCCCAGGCCAGCCTTAAGGACCTGCTGACTAATATTAATTTCTCCCTGTTCTATCAAACCCACTTTACCTAAATCTGTGGCCCTACTCAAAAAGCCATGGGGAAACACCCGATCCAGCACATCCATACTGGTATATAGGAAGAAAGACTGAACATGGGGAGAAAAACTATTGTCACTGTGGGTAATATGGGAGTTTATGCTGATACCGCAAAGACCAATATCTGGCTCCGCCTCAAATAGCCTTTTATATTTGAGCAACCATCCATCCGTTTCCGGACCCCGTACCGATGAGTTAACAAACAAGACATCGCCCCTATGGCCCTGTTGACGCAGGTAGTCGATAAAAAAGTCATAGGCGCCGATATCCTGATTGATGTTTTCACGAAAGAATGTTCTCTGGATAAAGGGATATTGCTTGAAAAGATACTGATATTTTTCGCAAGAATTAGTGGCTACATTATTAATTAATAGCGGTCGAAATTGAGGCACCCGGTTTAAGGTGGCGATCAGAGGATTAACAGCAGGAAGGGAATGCTGGTTAATAATTACACTGCACTCGAAGTCAATGCCAGCGTCATACTTCTGAAGATTTTTAAGGAGTTTACCAAGGCCACAGTTAATAAACCGACTACCAATCTGCTTCTTCCTGAAAAGAGGATAGCCCATCCACTCTACCAGTACCACCTGGACCTTTGACATAGGGTAGTTACCTTAGTGACTCTAAAATATAGTGAGCGCAGTCTAAAGACCACTGAAAAAAACAATCACAACGGAGACAAGGAAGAAAACTAACTCCCTGAACGTTTTAAATAGCCTAGCAGCAAAAGAATATAAAGTAGTGTAAATAAAAAGTTTTAAAATCCGCTTAACATTAAAGATTTGTTATAGCTCTTGATCGAATAATCCATAGTTGTAGTCCCGTTTAACGAGCCGGAACGCTTACCCAGCCCTAGCTTTGACCGATAAATCGGGTCCTCAGCCTTCTAGCCGAAGCTACCTATTGCATAACGGCCTATTTTTAAGAGTCCTTCTCCAGCCAGAAGGGGAACCGAGAGTTATCAGGTAAGTCCCGGTTCCTTGTTAGGCCTAGACCCTGGCTTCTTCCTTAACTAGCTTTTCCCAACCCAGGTCCTTGAGGCTGTGGTTGCGGCGCAGGGGACGGGTGACCAGTTCCAGAATGTCACGGGCGTTGCTAAAACCGTGAATTTGGGCAAAAGTAAACTCCACTGACCACTTGGTGCTAATACCCCGAGCTTCGAGGGGGTTGGCGTGGGCCATGCCCGTAATTACCAAATCGGGTTGTAAGGTCTGGATACGCTGGATCTGGTTGTAGTTATCGGGCTTCTCGGTAATCTTAGGTAGGGGCGTCCCCATCTCTAGACAGGTTTTTTCCAGAAGGGCCAGTTCTGCCGCCTGGTAGCGCTTATCCATGTAGGGAATACCAATTTCCTGCACGGTCATACCGCAGCGGGTGAGAAAGCGGGCCAGGGAAATTTCCAGCAGGTTATCCCCCATAAAGTAAACCGACTTACCGCGAATAATTTCCAGGTAGTCCTCCAGAGATTCCCAGATGCGGGCTTCCCGCTCTGCTAAGCCCTGGGGTTCGATGCTAAAGACTGAACAGATTTTCTCTATCCAGGCGCGGGTACCATCGGGGCCAATGGGGAAGGGGGCTCCAATCAGTTTGCACTTGCGGCGGCGCATCAGGGTGGTGGCCGTGCGAGAAAGGAAGGGGTTAATACCGGCGACGTAGTAGCCTTCATCGACTACCGGTAGTTCGGTGTAGCGTTTAGCGGGTAACCAGCCCGACACCTTGATACCTTGCTTTTGTAGCTCCAGGGTGATCTGGGTAACGATGGGGTCAGGGACCGATCCAAATAAAACCAGGGGTGGATGATCGTGGTATCCCGAAGCCTCTGCCTCCACCTCTTCCTTTTTGCGACCAAAACTGAGCAGTTTCTGCAGGCTATGACGTTCTTCTTTCTCGGCCACAGTGGTGACTTCTTCACTGGTGGGACAACGCTGAGCCATAGCCGCCAATACCGTATCTTCTCCTTGGGTAAAGGCGTAGTCGAGGCCATTAGCCCGTGCGACCACAATGGGGATACCGATTTCCGCTTCCAGTCGGGGGGCCAGTCCTTCTAGATCCATTTTGATGATTTCGGTGGTACAAGTACCAATCCAGACGATCACCGAGGGATTACGATCGCGCTTAATACTTTCACACAGCCGCTTGAGTTCCTCGTAGTCATTCAGCTGGGCGGAAATATCTCCCTCCTCCAGTTCAGCCATGGCGTAGCGGGGTTCGGCAAAAATCATTACCCCCATGGCATTTTGGAGAAAGTAGCCGCAGGTTTTGGTGCCGATTACCAGGAAGAAACTGTCCTCAATTTTTTGGTAAAGCCAGGCAACACAGCTAATGGGGCAAAAGGTGTGATAGTTACCGGTATCACAATCAAATTCCAGGTTAGAGGTTTGGGGTTGGGGTTGGGGTTGGGCAAGGGTCATGGCAGAAATGGGGGATATAGGAATACTAGGGTCTGGGTCTATCGTTCTCCCGATCGCCAACGCCAGTGCAACTGTCATCCTCGTAGGCTAGGGGTTGAATCGATTCCAGGACGACCTGGGGCAGACCACTGCTGGGGAGCATTTTTTGTTCCTGTTCCAGGGCTTCTAGGGCCGTGGCTGGATTGATACTGAGACCCAGGGCGGCGATAATGCGATCGGGATTATTACTGAGTTCAACCACCAGGGGCAAGAGGCGATTTAGGTCAGGCTCGAGGGTAGCCAAAATCCCTAAAATAAAGCTCGCCGATGGTCGCCGCTGCCCCTCAACGGTTACCCAGATGCCCAACTTATCGATCCACTCGCGATTATTGCCGTAGTAGGTTAACCACTTAGTCTTGAGCGATCGCCGCAGTTCTTTACTGTTCACAGGTCCTCGGGGGTGGGGTTTGCCAACCTCATATCCAGAGATTGATTAAACCAGAAAAACGACCTGGAGAGTCTGAACCTTGGGCCTCTGGGCAGAGGAATTAGACCATCATCAGGTCCATTTCCTCCATTTCCTGTTTGGGCGCACCCTCGGGAGGGTTGAGGTAGAAGTCAGAGAGCAAACTAAATAGGTCGCGATCGGCGGTTTCCTGCGGCACGATGCCTTCGGGACGAGCCAGTACCTGATCAGCGATATTCAGATAGTACTGACAGACGGGTTCCAGGCTGGGATCGGTTTCGGCCATTTCAAACACCGTCTTGCCCTTTACCCGCGAAATGCGAATATCCTCAATCAGGGGCAAAATCTCCAGAACGGGCATGGGAACATGCTCAACGTATTTATCGATCAGGTCTCGCTTAGAGGTGCGGTTACCAATCAAACCGGCCAGTCGCAGGGGATGGGTGCGGGATTTTTCCCGCACCGAAGCCGCAATCCGATTCGCGGCAAACAGGGCATCAAACCCATTGTCTGTAACGATCATGCAGTAGTCAGAGTAGTTCAACGGCGCGGCAAAGCCCCCACAAACCACATCTCCTAGCACATCAAAGAGAATTACATCAAACTCATCAAAGGCATTCAATTCCTTCAGCAGCTTGACGGTTTCGCCGACTACGTAGCCGCCACAGCCAGCCCCCGCCGGAGGCCCCCCAGCTTCGACACAATGGACCCCACCATAACCTTTGTAAATCACATCCTCGGCCCATACATCTTCGTAATGGAAGGACCGTTCCTGAAGGGTATCGATAATGGTAGGGATGAGGAAGCCAGTCAGGGTGAAGGTACTGTCGTGCTTGGGGTCGCAGCCAATCTGCAAGACCTTTCGACCCCGTCTAGCCAGGGCCACCGAAATATTGCAACTGGTCGTGGATTTGCCGATGCCCCCTTTTCCGTAAACAGCGAGCTTTAAGGGTTGATGTTCCATGGGGTGACGATCCTAAAGTTACTAGGGCTTGATTGGGGTAGATGGAACCACATCCAGGCTAGGAGTTCCTTGAGGATTGCTATCAACCCCAGAGGACTAATGCTGGATCTGGACTTAATCAGGTAGCAGGGCCTACGCCAGTTGTCTGACGCAGGCCAGAGTGTTTCGGCTGATTGGATTATGGCCCCACAGTCAGGGCCTTGGGAAGGGAGGCCAACGGAGAACTAGGGGCGAAAAAGAAATTAAAATCCTTTATTAAAGGGTAAAAAATTTTTAAGTCGACTTAAAAGCCCAAAGAAGACCGAAAAAAACTATTTTGAGATTTTTAGGTATTTATTCAAATTAAATAAAAACAATAGCAAAACAAGTCGAACCAGGGCTGCCAGTCAGGTTTAGCCCCTGAGAAAATCAAGGCAATAGGGGAATTCCCTGGTAATGGCTCCAATCTGTCAAGGCTGCCGCCGAGGATAGGCTCTATTCCTATAGATTTGTAAAATTTTTGTTTATGTAAGGCAATGTAACAGAATCAACCGGATCCCCAATGGTTAAGTAGGGGCAGAACCTCTCCACCACCGGTACGGTTCTACCCACTGTTTAGGGTGACGCCCCCTGTTACCTTAGGGGTACAGGTTAGTTATGGTTGTATAGCTAATCTTTGGGCTGACCTATGGAGCCTAGCTTTTTGCCAGGCTTGCGATCTGACCACAGAGCCCGTTGTTACTGATAGTCAAACGAGGTATACACTGTGAGCAATTCTTCCGGTAAACCCCCTGAACTCTTCAACGGCTTTAGAAATCCTGACCAGGCCAGTTCTCTGATGCAGTACATCTATGGCATGAGTCCAGAGACCGTTGCCCAACTTTCTAATCCGGCCACGGCTGAAGTACAGCAGATGATGGAAAACAATATTATTGGTCTGTTGGGGGGGCTGCCATCGCAGCATTTTGATGTAGAAATCACCACCAACCGCGAAAGCTTAGGGCGGTTACTGGCCTCCGCCATGATGAGTGGTTACTTCCTCCGGGGAGCCGAGCAACGCATGGCCATGGAGCACTCTATCTTCTTTTCTGAGTCTGGGACCGGAGTTGAGTGACGCCCCCTCCTCTATATCCTGATAGCAAGGGTCAGGTTAAGGACGCTGAGGGCTTCTACGATCGCCCCATAGGTGACGGGGGAAGGGATCGGTCCAGTCATCCGGCTGGGTCAGAAATAGACCGGCCGGATTTTGATTTAAGCAATCTCAGGCATCAGCTCCTGGCTTGGTATGAACGTCAGGGGCGATCGCTACCCTGGCGGCATACCGATGACCCCTACGCCATCTGGGTATCGGAGATTATGCTGCAACAGACCCAGGTGGCCACGGTGTTACCCTACTATGGCCGCTGGCTAGCTCAATTTCCTAACCTGGAAATTCTGGCAGCGGCAGATTTACAAGCGGTGCTAAAGGCCTGGGAAGGTTTGGGTTACTACGCCCGCGCCCGTAATCTCCATCGCGCGGCCCACCACATGGTGCTTCAGCATGGGGGCACCATACCCCGTGACTTTGAGGCTATGATGGCACTGCCGGGTATTGGCCGCACCACCGCTGGCGGTATTCTCAGCGCTGCCTTTAATTTGCCCTACCCAATTTTAGACGGCAATGTTAAGCGGGTGCTGGCCCGTCTGGTGGCCTTACAGGTACCCCCTACCCGCGCCCTGGCCCACCTATGGCAACTTTCCGATCGGATTCTGGATCGCCGCCAGCCCCGCGACTTTAACCAGGCCCTGATGGATTTGGGGGCAACGCTGTGTACCCGTCACCAACCCGCCTGCCATCGCTGTCCCTGGCAAGGGCACTGCCAAGCCTACAGTTTGAACCTACAGCAAACCATTCCCATGACCGCACCCAAAGCCCCCCTCCCCCACAAACAGATTGGCGTTGGCGTCATCTGGAACCAACAACAGCAAATTCTCATAGATCGCCGCCGTCAGGAAGGTCTGTTGGGAGGTCTGTGGGAGTTTCCGGGGGGCAAACTGGAAGCAGGGGAAACCATAGAAGCATGTATTCGACGAGAGATTTTAGAGGAACTGGGCATTCTGGTGGAGGTGGGCGATCGCCTCTGCACGGTCACCCATGCCTATTCCCACTTCAAGGTCACTCTCCATGTTCACCACTGTACTTACCTCAGCGGCGATCCCCAACCCCTGGAGTGCGAGGAAATCCGCTGGGTCACCCTGCAAACCCTTGAGGAATATCCCTTTCCCAAAGCAAATATACAAATTATCGAGGCCCTGCGTGCGACCTCCCGAGCTTTACCGAATAGTGACAACCTTTAACCCAACTCTGGGGGATAAGGGCGTTATAATTCTAAATAGTTCGATAAGTTCCGTTGAGGTCTGACTATGAGTAGCCCCGAGCTCCACGCTTTTTTTGTTGGTCGAGCCCTGGCTGAGACCCTCAATGATAGGGCTCAGCATATCCTCACCGATACCCTCAGCTGGTTAGGTAAGTTCGACGCTGAGCAGCGAGAGCAGCTACGCCAGTTCACCGAAGATGTGATCACTTGGGCCCAGCAAACAGAATCAGGGGTAGGGGCCACTTCCTCCGCCCAACCCACCGGCGGTGCGGATACAGAAGATCTGCAGGCCACCATCGACACCCTCAGGGCAGAAATTGCCCAAGTACGGGTAGCCCTGCACCAATATCGATCCAGTTCTCAGGGCGAAGCCTAGGGATTTTGCCCAGGTGTCAAGGTCTATCGTTCCCTTTCTGCCCAAGTACCCCGGTCATCCAATCAGCTAGGAGTTTGAGTGTCTGCCGTTTTTGATCCTTCTGCCCCAGTTAGTCCTGTTCCATCCCAGGCGGATGAAACGCTCCATTTAATGTCTCCTGATGTTAGCGGTAGGGAGGAGAACGCCGATAACCAGGCAGTTCATAGGGCAGAATCAGCCCCTGGGACCAATCAAGACTCGGCCACATCGCTGCCCTTTAGCGCCAATTCCTATCGCTGGAACCGGGGACGCTATTCCCGCCGTCGTAGGTTTATCGACATCTGGGGGTTTGCCTTACGGCTGCTGGGGGCTCGCTGGTCCTACGGTAAAGCCTGGAGTTACGGTGGCACCATTACCCCCGAAAAACAAGCCCAGCGGCGGCGGCAGCTGGCGGTATGGATTCGGGAAACGTTGCTGGATTTGGGCCCCACCTTTATTAAGGTGGGGCAGCTCTTTTCTACCCGAGCCGATATTTTTCCCATCGAGTTTGTGGAAGAACTGTCTAAACTTCAGGACCGGGTACCGGCTTTTAGTTACGAACAAGCCCGGGAGATTGTCGAAGCTGACCTGGGCAAGCCCATCCAAAGTCTCTACCGTAGTTTTGATCCGATTCCTCTAGCGGCAGCTAGTCTGGGGCAGGTGCATCGGGCTGAACTCCATAGTGGCGAAGAGGTGGTGGTCAAGGTACAGCGACCCGGGCTGCGATCGCTGTTCACTATTGACCTATCCATTCTCAAGGGCATTGCCCACTACTTCCAAAGCCATCCCTCCTGGGGCCGAGGTCGCGATTGGATCGGTATCTACGAAGAATGTTGCCGGATTCTCTGGGAAGAAATCGACTATCTAAACGAAGGGCGTAACGCAGACACCTTTCGCCGTAACTTCCGTAATATGAATTGGGTAACCGTTCCCAGGGTATTCTGGCGGTTAACCTCTTCCCGGGTACTCACCCTGGAATACCTGCCGGGGATCAAAATCAGCCACTATGAAGCTCTGGAGGCGGCCGGTTTAGATCGCAAACGCCTGGCCCAACTGGGAGCCCAGGCCTACCTCCACCAGCTCCTCGATAATGGCTTTTTCCATGCCGATCCCCACCCGGGCAACCTGGCCGTCAACGCCGATGGAGCCTTAATCTTCTATGACTTTGGCATGATGGGCCAGGTGCAACCCCTAACCCGTCAGCGGTTAATGGGTACCTTTATGGGCATTGCCCAGCGTGATGCTGACCAGGTGATGAGTTCCCTCGTCGATCTAGGGGCCCTGTCTGAACTTGATGACATGGGACCGGTGCGCCGATCGATTCAGTACATTTTAGATAACTTTATGGACAAGCCCTTTGAGGAGCAGTCCATTGAAACCATTAGCGACGATCTTTACGCTGTAGCCTATGACCAACCCTTTCGCTTTCCAGCTACCTTTACCTTTGTGATGCGAGCCTTTTCCACCCTAGAAGGGGTAGGTAAGGGCCTTGACCCCGAGTTTAACTTCATGGAGGCGGCCAAGCCGTTTGCGTTAAAACTTATGAATACAGGCAATTCCAGCGATGTTTCCAATACCCTGCTGGGCGAACTGAGTCGCCAGGCTGCCCAGGTCAGTACCTCAGCCCTGGGGTTACCGCGACGCATCGAGGACGCCATCGATAAACTGGAACGGGGGGATATTCGGGTGCGGGTGCGATCGGTAGACACCGACCGAGCCCTCCGTCGCATGAGTAGTGCGACCATGGCCAATAACTACGCCATCCTGGTCGGCACCTTGACCCTTGCAGCTACGGTGTTAGTTCTATCGCAATGGGTTTGGCTGGCGATCGTGCCAGGGGTGCTAGCCGGGGCAGCGGGGATAGCCTTTATCCAAACCCTAATAGCCATGAACCGCGCCGATCGCATGCCTTAGGCGCTAGGGAGATCCACAGACCCTGCCATAGTCGTCCCTAAAGGGATAGGGTGTGGAGGGAAAATTTCCAGACCAACGCAGTAGGACAACTTCTTCTCGCATCTGCTCCTTAGTAGCAGTAGATAAGCGGGTTCGGAACAGTTCAATGCCAACAAGTTCGTACCCCAACGCCTGGGCGATATCACCTAACAGGGCACCTGTCGGGATCAAAATTTGCAGATAGGATTTTTGATCGCCCACAACATAGGCTAACTGAGCACCTGGACGAAGCACCAGCCTCAAATCTGCCAGATGCCTTGCCATACCCCCGAAATAAAGCTTTACAGCTCGGTGATAGAGGCGTTCAAAACCACTGGTCTTACCTAATGCGAGCCGTCGTTCTTCAATGGAATTGGCAATTTTCTGAATCTCTAAATGTTTAGACACCCAAACATCATCATGGTCTGCCTTAAAAACATTTCGAGTATTAGAACGAATTAAGCCTTCCTTTAAGAGCCGTAACTCTTGTTTATTGCGAATAAAGCCAAGTAGAACCGACTCTAATCGAGTCGTTCGGGTATAGTCTTTTTCGTTAGGATAGGGCGGCGATGTAATGACGGCATCAATTGAGTGAGGCTCTAAAACCCCTAAAACCTGGCGGGCATCTGCGTGATGAATGATACCGGGTCCATCCTTTAAGGGCTGTAACTGGGACAGATCCTGAGCTATTTGGGTAACTTCTTGCAGCCAGGCCTCTACAACGGGAGCATCACTCTTGGCTTTTCCTACCCCCACTTCTGGACCAAAACGCAGATTACTAATAGAAGTAACCACTGCTTTAGCCAGGGCCAACTGTAGATGGGGCCCATCCGTTGCCTTAGCATTTCCCTTAATTTGCTCTAACAAAATCAAGGTTTTGTGAAGGGGTAAGGGGCTAATGGAGTTCCTCAGGATAATTTTCTGACTGTCATCAGACAGAGTCCGAAGTGGCTGACCTTGCTTCTCTATAAGAGTCTTGGCAGCTTCACTAATTTGCTGGGCTGAATCAAGCAGGTGGGTTGGGTCAGGCCGCCAATCTAACTTGACGGAACCGGCAAACCAGGCCATGGGGTTCGCCTCAACTCCCACACTGGGAATGCCCTGTTTCTTAGCCTCAACCACCGTGGTTCCAGTGCCACAGAATGGATCAAGTAGTCGGTGGTTAGAATCGAGCTTGAATCTATTGATGTAGTCCTGGACCAAATGGGGCGGGAAAGACAGTACAAAGCGATACCAGCTATGAACAGCACAGTCCTGTTCACGCAGCTGATTTAACTCCGGGTTGCTAAGGCTACCGGAGGGGTCAGTGGTTTTGGATGCGGCGCTTAAGCTAGTCAAGAGTTCTATAGGTAGCTACGCTATATTGCCTTAATCCCTATGGTCCAGGGCCACCACCCGCAGGCTGGCTTCCCCCAGGTAGGTAAGGTGGGCCTGCAGGTGATCTCTCAAATCCGCGGCGATCGCCTGTCCCTGGTCAACGGTCAAATCCCCCGCCACCCCCAGTTCCACCTCAACATAGAGGCGATGGCCCAACCACCGCGCCCGCAGACTATTGAGCGTTACCTCCTGGGGCCGGTGGCTGAGGGCGTGGTGGAGCTGTTCTAGCACATCAGGACCCACCCCATCCAGCAGCCGACTAAACACCGTAACCGCCGATTCCCAAACAATCTTGAGCAGGATCAGGGTAATCACCAAGCCCATCACCGGGTCTACCCAGTCATAGCCCATCCCCATCCCCAGGGCGCTAACCAGCACCATCAAACTGACCAGACCGTCAGCCCGGGCATGGAGCCCATCCGCCACCAGGGCTCCACTGTTAATCTCCCGACCCACCCGAAGGCGAAACAGGGCCACCAGTTCATTGCCAATGAAGCCAATGATAGCGGCCATGCCCAAAGCCCCCAGGTGGGTCAGGGGCTGGGGATGGAACACCCGATTAATGGACTCGTAGGCGGTGAATAGGGCGCTAAAGAAAATGATCCCCACCACTACGACACCAGCCAGGTCCTCTAAGCGGCCATAGCCGTAGGCAAAGCGATCGCTGGGGGCACGACGACCGATCAAAAAAGCCACCCCTAGGGGTAGGGCGGTCATGGCATCCCCCACGTTGTGGATCAGGTCCGCCATCAGGGCGACGCTGCCCGACAGCCAAAATACCACCATTTGGGCGATCGCCGTGATCACCAAGCCCACAAAGGACCATTTCACCGCCCACAACCCCCGTTCCGAACTGGCGATGGCGGGATCAACCACCCCATGGCTATGGCTGCCATCACCGGCATGGTGATGGGAGTGGGCGGCTGGACCATCGGTCTGGGCAGCAAGGGTAGGGACCATGGCAGAGAAAACCGATTGAAAGGATGGGAATCGAAATCCCATTATATAGCCGTGGCCAGGTAGACGCAGCCAGAACCCCTGCCCAGGCCTAGCGTTATCAACCCTATCCCCAGTCTTCTAGCCAAAGCTATAGCCATACAAAGGCCCAGGAAACGCCGTAGCATTTCCTGGGCTGAAGGTAGGACCAAACTAACTTAGTCAGGCCCTGGGGCTAACCCTGAAACCGTCGGACTAAACGGCAGCGACTGCAGCGGTCTTAGCATCCAGTTCGCCCTTGGCGTACTTGGCAGCGTAGACTTCAACGGAGTGCTGCTTGATCTTACTGGCATTACCGGCGGTACCAAAGGCGGTGTAGCGCTCTGCACAGACTTCGGTCATGTACTTAATAGAGGGTTTCATGAAGTGGCGAGGATCAAAGTTAGATGGATCCTTGAAGGCCGCTTCCCGAATTGCAGCGGTAATCGCCAGGCGATTATCGGTGTCAATATTCACCTTACGCACACCGCTCTTGATACCCTTTTGAATTTCTTCGATGGGTACACCGTAGGTTTCAGGAATTTGACCGCCGTACTCGTTGATCATATCCAACCACTTTTGGGGTACGGAGGAAGATCCGTGCATTACCAGGTGGGTGTTGGGCAGACGTCGGTGAATTTCTTCAATCCGGCTGATGGCCAGAATCTCACCGGTGGGCTTACGGGTAAACTTGTAGGCACCGTGGCTGGTACCGATCGCAACCGCCAGGGCATCTACCTGGGTAGCTTCCACAAACTGTACCGCCTCATCGGGATCGGTCAACAACTGGTCGTGGCTCAGGGTACCCTCAAAACCGTGACCGTCTTCCTTGTCACCCTGTCCTGTTTCCAGAGAACCCAGGCAGCCCAGTTCACCTTCCACGCTGCAACCGATGGCGTGGGCAACATTGACCACTTCCCGGGTAACGGCAACGTTGTACTCAAAGCTGGCGGGAGTTTTAGCATCAGCTTCCAGGGATCCATCCATCATCACACTGGTAAACCCATTGCGCAGAGCAGAGTAGCAGGTGGCGGGAGAGTTACCGTGATCCTGGTGCATAACCACCGGAATGTGGGGATAGGTTTCTACCGCTGCAACCACCAGGTGCCGTAGGAAGTTTTCCCCAGCGTAGGTGCGGGCACCCCGAGAGGCCTGTAGAATTACAGGGCTATCGGTTTCATCAGCGGCCTTCATAATGGCCAGAATTTGTTCCAGATTATTTACGTTATAGGCTGGAATGCCGTAGCCATTCTCAGCCGCATGATCTAGCAGCAGCCTCATTGGGACAAGCGCCATAAAATTCCTCCTAGTGTGTTCTCGCCGTCAGGCCATCAATATAAGTAATTAGGTAGCCCTACCCAATTCATCTTAAGACAGATCGTTGATGTATGACGAAATGTCTGGAGAACCTAAAGAAAAGTTGAAGAGGAAGCAGAGGTCTAATCTTTAAAAAATGGGTCGCCTGGGATTCGAACCCAGGACCAATCGGTTAAAAGCCGAGTGCTCTACCGCTGAGCTAGCGACCCGCCATGTCAATCTAGGAACACGGTTAATTATACTAACACACGGAGAGCTTTCTCCCCGACGAAGTTTAGAACCGCTTCAGGAACCGCATCCTACCCGGTTTGAACCGCTTTAACCCTACTGGATTCAAGGACTTGATTAAGGAACGTAACCAGGCGCTTGTCTTAGCGCTAGAATCGGGGTTTAGTGTGTTAAGTATCTTAACCCATGCCATGGGGGCCTTTCCCCCACTCGCCTATGTTTCCCACCCATCGTCCCCGTCGTCTGCGCCAGCATCCCCAACTCCGTCGCATGGTGCAGGAAAATTTGATTACCCAGGCCGATCTGGTTTACCCACTGTTTGCCGTACCCGGCGATCAGGTGGCTCGGGAAGTCAGTTCTATGCCAGGGGTCTACCAGCTTTCCATCGACAAAATTGTGGAGGAAGCCAAAGAGGTCCACGACCTGGGGATTCCGGCGATTATTCTGTTTGGGATTCCCGCCGATAAGGATGGGGACGCTACGGGGGCCTGGCATGAGTGTGGCATTGTGCAAAAGGCTACCACTGCCGTTAAGGAGGCGGTCCCCGATCTACTGGTCATGGTGGATACCTGTCTCTGTGAGTACACCTCCCATGGCCACTGCGGCTACCTGGAGGTGGGGGACTTGAGTGGCCGGGTCCTCAATGACCCCACCCTGGAGTTACTCAAGAAGACCGCCGTGGCTCAGGTGCGGGCTGGGGCCGATGTGATTGCGCCCTCCGGCATGATGGATGGTTTTGTCCAGGCGATTCGCAGTGGTCTAGACGAGCAGGGCTTCACCGACACCCCCATTCTCTCCTACGCCGCCAAGTATGCCTCGGCCTACTACGGACCTTTTCGGGATGCGGCGGAGTCAGCACCCCAATTTGGCGATCGCCGTACCTACCAGATGGACCCCGCCAATGGCACCGAGGCCCTCAAGGAAATTGCCCTGGATATGGCGGAAGGGGCAGACATGCTAATGGTCAAGCCAGCCCTGGCCTATATGGATATTATTTGGCGCGTGAAGCAGGCCACCCAACTCCCGGTAGCCGCCTACAATGTGTCTGGTGAGTACGCCATGGTTAAGGCTGCCGCCCTCAACGGTTGGATTGACGAGCAACGAGTGGTAATGGAAACCATGACGGGCTTTAAGCGGGCCGGTGCGGATTTGATCTTGACCTACCACGCTAAGGATGTGGCCCGCTGGTTAAGCTAGCCCAGCCTTAATTTTTACCGTTCTACCCTGTCTTCAGCGTTCTGGCCAAGGCTATGCGACTCACCCCAAGGCCCCGGAGAAGCTGTGCCTGAATGGATAAATAGGCGAAATTCAAGGGGTTAGCCCGATACTAGCTTTCTAGCTAGCCAGGCTATTGCTTCCGCCCGGGGCCTGGTGGCCATGACTCATGCTAAAAAACATTTCGGTCCACCACCGACGGAATGACTCGTTATTACGAACTGGTTGAATAGTTCGGTATCGTCCTTCAGGGCATCAATAAAATAGGGTGTACCCTGTTGTCTAGAAAGTTAGGGTAAGCATTTCAAGCAAAGCCCCATTTTAGTTCGTTCTCACTGGCGTAAGGTCAGTCGATCTGGGTGTAACGCTGATTCACCAAGGCTTCTACCGTACTGCGCCCGATCAGAACTTAATGTAACAACTTTACAAGAATTGTTGATTTAACTCAAATCTATTCAAGCTTTAGTAAATGCTGAGCTTATTAACTCCTTTGCGTCAGTCCTATCATCTATATTTCACCTATAGATAATCATGTTGTGTTCTAAGGGCATTCTTTACAGTTTACGAATTCACTGATCCGTAAATTACTGTAGTCATCGTAAATATCAAAAATTAATCAATTTAATTTAACTACTATGGGATTTTATCTGGCTACTATAGCGGTTCTTGAGCTAACGAGGTACGATCGAAGTAGATGAGACGCAAAGGATCCTACACTACTGCGTCTTCCTCAGGAGGGCCTGATGAAAGCCTACTCACTTGATTTCCGAGAAAAGATTATCCATATTTACTTC
>JBEITR010000085.1:0-7027 GCA_040374765.1 Leptolyngbya sp. | reverse complement strand
CGCTGCATCAGCGTTCCATTAGGGCGGGGTTCACGCCCGTTTTTCACAACCTGGTGGCTCTGGCAGTGAGGACAGTCCATAACTTTGGGGTAATTGCACTATAGCCATTTTACCTATCATCGCTTACCAGACCAGTGCCAAGCCATTAACACCGCCGATTCCCAGGGTCGATTCCTGAGTAGTGGAGAGTTACAGGTCGCCTTTGGCCGCTTTCGCCAGGCGGCGACTACCCTGAGTGCCGCCAAGGTACTGGCCAGCAAGGCTGATAGCCTTACCCAGGGGGCCGCTAATGCGGTTTACCAAAAGTTTCCCTACACCACCCAATTGCAGGGAGCTAACTATGCCGCCGATGACCGGGGTAAGGCCAAATGTGTGCGGGATATCGGCTACTATCTGCGGATCATCACCTATGCGTTGGTGGTAGGGGGCACCGGTCCTATTGATGACTACCTGGTAGCTGGTCTGGCGGAAATTAACAGCCGATTTGAGCTATCCCCCAGTTGGTATATTGAGGCGTTGAAATATATCCGGGCTAACCACGGCCTATCGGGGGATGCCGCCGTTGAGGCCAACTCCTACATCAACTACGTCATCAATGCCTTGAGCTAAATGCCTTCAGCCAGGCGCCAGGACTCCTAACCTGAACCGCCTAAAAACAACCTTTTGTATGCGTCAAACGGTCATCTGTGTAGTGGCCTGGCTGGTAGCAGTCCAGGCAGCTGAGCACTATACAGGTGACCTTTTTCTGCAAACAATAACCAGACAATTTCCCTTCACTGATATCGATGTCACTGATCGCCATTGGGCTGCTGATTGTCTCGGCGGCTATTCATGCTAGCTGGAATCTGGTCTGCAAACGCCAGCATCCGTCCCAGGGGTTCTTGCTCCTAGCCGGTCTGGCTGGTGTCATCCTACTAATGCCAGTGGCGATTACTTACCATACCTGAGTTCGACAACTACACAGCTTCTTGGCAGAGGGCTAGTCGGGATGGTCAGTGGAGGCGATCAGACCAGAACTGGTTAGGCCCAAACCAGAACTGATCTGTCTAAATCCAGAACTATAGCGGTGTGTAGGTGAATCAATCATAGTAGCAGCAATGGGCGAACCAGCGACGAATATCTTCTAAGCTAATCTCAGCCAGTCCCATAGCTTTCGCCAGCCCCATCCCTAAACCTGGGATAGCTCAACGGCCGCTTGAAAGGCATCCCAGTTCATGAGATCTTGAAGCAGGGTCTGGTAGCCCAAAATATTGGGGTGGAGTCCATCACTGGAGAGGCGATCGCAGCACCAGGTTTGCCCCCGCCCCAGCCATTGCTCCAGCACATCCAGGTAGGGAATATTCAAACTATGGCAGGCCAGACGGGTTGCCTCCTTATAGCGCCATTGCTCAGAGTGGCAATAGTAAAGCACCTCAGAAAAGGGCATAGCGGCTTCATTCACCGGAGTCATGCCAACAAACAGCACAGGACAGAGTTGGTGGGCTTGGGTTAACAAGGCCCGAATATTCTGCTCAAACTCACCAAAGTCAGTGTAATTGCGCCCGAGGGGGCGACCAATCCGAGCTGAATCGTTAATGCCCACCGATAGAATAATCAGATCGGGAAGTCGGTTACGAATTTCGCCCCGGTAGCGAAACTCGTGGTCTAGCCGCGATCGCACCTGGTGCACCCGATCTCCCCGTACCCCCAGATTATAAAATACCGCTCCGGAGGATCCAGGGGTCATGGAAAGTCGCCGTAATCGTTCTACCCAACCTCCCCCCTCAGGATCGCCAAATCCGTACACACAACTGTCGCCAATCACCACAACCTTTTGCGGGTGAGTTGATTTGAGCGCTAAGGAACTAGGGGAAACACTAGAAGGAGTGGCTAACATGCAGGCCAACTGGGGATAAAAAAGCAAAAAACCAGGTAATAACCCAGGATTGTTTTAAATTGTTTACATATTACCCCCTAACGGTTAACAGACGTTAACCAAGCCAGGCTTTTTATGGCCTCTTCAAACACTCCTTGACAATTTTCTGTACCTGGGGATGGTTCATGATAAAGGTATGCCAGGCCGGCACCTGAATCGCTTCCTCAGGACTGGTCAGGGCAGTTTCGGAGAGGGCCACAATACCGTCATTAACCTCATGGCCAAAGGGGCTGAAGCGACCCCGTGGGCCACCGGTGCCAGCCACAATGGTGTAGGCGCTCTCCAAGGGGGGCAGTTGGGCGTAGAAAGCAGCGCTGGTGAGATTAAAGCCACACTGACCGGTGAACCATTGAAAGGGAGGTAATTGCCAGGCCAGGTTAGCTAGGCGGGGAGGGCGATTGGGCGTACCCAGCATGATCACATGGTGGGGCTGAGGACCCCAACTCTGGCCCAGGGCCGCCCGGGTGAGGATGCCCCCGAGGGAATGGGCGACAACGGCGTAGGGGCCTTGCTGGCCTAACCGACCCAGACGTTGCCCCAGGCGAGCGGCGATCGCATCAAAGGTTTCGGCAAAGGCAAAGTAGCTAAACTGTTCGGTGGTGTGGCCCGCCTCTTGCAGAGAATGTTCTAGGCTAAGCAAGGATAGGGAGGTTCTGGCCAGGCCATGGATGAGCAATATTTGCATAGACTATGGACTAAGGAGTGAGACGCTACTTTGATCTTAGCGAAGCCCAGATGGGTTGATCGGGGACAAGCTTTCCCTTCTCAGCATTGATTACTTTAGGTTGGGCGTTGGGTCCCTGCCCCCGGGCTACAGCCATCCCCCTGCAATTCAGCCATCACCATAGTCGCTAACCGGGCAGCGGCTCCCCCTTCGCCCCGCACCGATCGCAGATCCTGAGCGATGGCCGCCAACTGTTGAGGATGGCTAAGGTAGGTGATGGCCTGGGTGGCCACGGTCTGGGGATGGATCGGCCCAATCAACTCGGGAACGATGGATCGCCCGGCCCACAGATTGGGCCAGGCAAAGAGCCGCCGCCGCCGGTAGATCTGGCCTAGAACCAGACGATTAATCCCACGGGCTATCCCATCTCCCACCAGGGGAAGGTTGGCCAGCAACCCCGGTAGGCCATCCCAGGCCTTCATCACCTCCAGCTTTTGGGTGGGTAATAAAACCAGCATGGGTATGGCCAGCGCCCCCAGTTCCGCCGTATTGGCCCCCACCGTGGTTAGGCAGAGCTGGAACTGACTGATCAGATCGTAGGCTGGTTGGTTTTGCCACAGCCATACCTCCAGACCCGTGGCGGTACGCAGGCGGGGTAGGTGATCAGCCGCACCGACCAACTGCGCTGTGGTGCACCCCTCAAACAGAGCGGTGTCGGGGTTCTGCGCTGGATCGGCAAACTGGGCCAGGGTCTCTACCGCCAGCATGGGGGCAACGGGAATGACAAAGACGGTTTGGGGCCGTTGGCTGTGGATAGCGGTGGCGGTGGCCAGACAAAAGGGTAGGCCAATGCTCAATTTGGCTGGTTTCGAGCCTGGCATTAAACCGACTAATTCCTGCTCGGGAGCCAACCCCAGGCGATCGCGGACTTGCTGGACCCGGACTGGAGCGATCGGGATATCCGCCATTAGATCCCCAATCACCTGGTATTTGGACCGCCATTGCAGCGGAGCCGCTGCCACCGCTTTGGAATTCATGCAGGCAAAGCGGTCTACCCACCTGGGCCAGCGCCCTTCCCATTCGGCGTAAACCACGATACGGTAACCCAGGCGTTTACCAATCAGGACCGGGTAGATTTGATCGCCGCCTAAAAACAGCACCACTCCCTGGGGATGCCAGTCCCAATTGGCAGCCGTCCTACCCCTCAGCAGAAAGGGAAAAAAGTCCGCCGCCGCCTGTACCCGATCGACCCCTGGAAAACCAGCGGCGATCGCGGCTTCTCGTCCGGAGGCATTAGCACAGGGGGAGAGTACTACCGAGATCCGGGTTTCTTTAGGGTCAGGCAGGATTGTGCGCAACGCCTCCACCACCGGTCGCACCCAGGTAGAAATCTCCCCAGGACCATTAGAAAGAATCAAAATATCGCGGGCCATAGCGGCTTGTATTGCGGGATATAGAGAGGAATAGACAAACTTGGATATATTGCTTTAGTCAGAACAGGAAGAACAGGGTTAATTGGTTAGGTTTATGGCCCGTAACCCTAGCCAGGGTGATCGGTTAGGAGACCTCAAAAGCCAACCCTGGGAAGGGTCCTGACTCACCTTTGCCCCCTTACCTATGGCAGTCGCCGGTCCCGTTAGGACAAGACCCCTAGGCCAGTGGCTATGGGCTCAGACCCAGAGCCTAACTCGGTATCCTGAGCCAACTGGCGACAGGTATATATTAGCCTTACCGAACCGATGACACTATGAACGATACCCGTGATTTTCAGCCCAATCCATCCCCTGGGCGTCTGGGGGAAATCCTCCAACTCTTTCTCCGATTAGGGGCGATCGGGTTTGGTGGCCCCCAAGCCCACATTGCCATGATTCACGATGAGGCGGTGGTGCGCCGGGGTTGGCTAGACGAGGCCCAATTTTTAGAAGGGGTAGCGGTCTGCGAAATGTTGCCGGGTCCCGCCTCGACCCAAATGGGCATTTACACCGGTTACCTGCGGGCCGGTCCTCTGGGGGCACTGGTGGCCGGCACCTGCTTTATTTTGCCAGCCTTTATCATCGTCCTCACGCTTTCCTGGGCCTACTTCCGCTTTCAAGGAGTGCCCCAAATTACGGCCCTCTTTTTTGGGATCTCCCCCGTAGTCATTGCGATTATCCTGGCCTTTTGCTGGAAGCAGGGCCAAAAGGTAATTCGGGACTGGCCAGCGGTGGCGATCGCCCTAACCATCGGTTTAATCCACGGATACCTTCATACCAGTGTACTAATTCTATTCTTCCTGGCAGGGGGGCTGGGCCTGGCCCTCTATCCTCCCCCCCGGTCCGGCCCCGGCACAACCGTCCATCACCAGGGTTGGTGGTTGCCCCTACCGGGCCTGATCCAACTTACCGGGGTGGTAGCCAATCTGCCGGTAGAAACCCTACCGGTAGCCAGCTTTTGGGGACTGGAGCGGATTCAAACCTACCTTTTACCCCTGACTGGCTTTTTCATTCAGGTGGGGGCGTTAGTTTTTGGCGGCGGCCTGGTTATTATTCCATTATTAGAGTCCACAGTGGTCCACAACTTTCACTGGTTAACCCACAGTGAGTTTATTGATGGAGTTGCCCTGGGTAGCATCACCCCCGGACCCGTGGTCATTACCGCTGCCTTCGTGGGCTATAAGGTGGCGGGTGCCCTGGGGGCGTTGGCTGCCACAGTCGGAATTTTTGCCCCATCCTTTGCCTTTATTATGGCCGCTACTCCCTTTTTACGGCGGCTGCGGCAAAAACCCTGGGTCAAGAGCTTTCTGAAAGGGGTGATGCCAGCCGTACTGGGGGTGATGGGGGCAGCGGTTTTACCCCTGGCCCAAACAGCCCTGTTCCATAGCACCTGGCTCCGTACCGGGGTGGCGGTAATGGTCGCCCTACTAGCCTTGTTAGCCCAGGTTGGCTGGCGTCAACCAACCTGGCAGCTGGTTACCGCCGGAGCGGTGGTGGGGTTAATCGCCGGTAGTTTACTCCCCCCTGGCTAACGGCATGCCCCGAAGAACCGGATCCGAAGGATCAGGAGTTCTCACTACCCAGGTTGGCCAACCACTGGTTTAAGGTGGCGAAGGTACTGCCATGCACCATCATGGGCGTCTCGTAGCCCTTCAGTAGAACACTGTGGGGTTGAAATATGGACTCACTCACCCCCAGGGCTTGCATCCGTGCGTAGGTGCTTTCCCCAATGGCAACATCTAACCCTGAGGTTTTGGTAGAAGACTCTAAACGAAAGGCAGCATTAACCGCATCACCGATGGGGGTATAGTCGGGATGATCGCCGGAGCCAGTGTTACCTACCATGGCATAACCGGTATTGAGGCCAGCCCCAATACGTAGCGGAAAGGGGAGGGGAAACTGTTGATGCAGGGTGTTGCTCATTTGGGCCAACGCACTCACCGCCTCTAGGATGCGATGAATCTCCACGGCAGTAGCGGTTGGATCCTCTGAACTGTGGACCCAAACGGCCATGACCGCATCACCAATGTACTTGTCAATACCACTGCCGTGCTGGCCAATGATTTCCCCAGCCCGTCGAAACCAGGTGCCAATAGCCTCTGCCAATACCTTCTCATCGATCTGCCGGGCCATGACGGTAAAGTCACGAATGTCTACGACCATCACCGAAATCAACCGACGCACGTGAAGCATGGCGGTGGGCAAGGAAAGTTTTTCCCGATTGGACCTCAATTTTGAAGCAGCAGGATCAACCAGTTTGGGACTAAAAAAGTGCAGCTCGGTTTGACCAAAGACAATCAAGTCACCATCTTTTAAAATCACAGGGACCGTTACCCGCCGTCCATTGACGAAGCTACCGTTACGACTGCCCAGATCGATTAAGTAAAACTGGCCATCGTCGATCGCCTGGAACATAGCATGATTTCGAGAGATCCAGCGATCGGGTAACACCAGGTTGTTATCATCACTGCGGCCAACGGTCCAGTAATGAACATCCTGTAGAGGTAGGTAACGATTACCAGAGGCAGTACTCAGGGCTAAATAAGGACTTAATTGGGAAATCACCACGATAGCTCAACAATAACGCCAGGGAAAACGCTAAGCAAATGGTTAGATGCCCACCCTCAATAAGCTTAGCCTTTTAACTGTCAAGTAGGAATAAAGACTAGCTACATCAGCAATTCTCATTTTAAAGAATCAGCTGCTATTGGGGGGGATTTCCAGTTCTAGCCCCTCGAGCATGAAGGTAAGGAGATGATCCCAACTGTCGAAATACAGGTACCGAGTTAAAGCCCGCAGGTCATCAAAGAAGGTTTTTCGAGTGGGGAGGTGGGCTCTCAGCCGGGCATACTTCTGGTCAAGCCGCTCCAGGGCGGTGTGAAACAGCAAAGACAGGATGTTGAGGGTGGCGAGGACGGAGGCCAAATGCTGCTGGCCATGGCCGAAATTGTGCTCCAGGTTGTAGCCCTTGGTCTT
>JBEITR010000009.1:0-84631 GCA_040374765.1 Leptolyngbya sp. | reverse complement strand
CCCGAACTCGGGCGTGAAACGTATCTGCGGCGAAGATAGTGAGGGGGCAGCCCCTTGTCAAAATAGCTCGATGCCAGAATATCCTTCTAAAGTCCAGAGTTGATTACAACTCTGGACTTTTTGCTCACCTATCTCACTTTACCTAAGAGCTAAGGTGAAAGGCGGCTGATCCCCCATTCGGAATCGGAACTCAGAGTATAGAGAAAGCGGTCGTGGAGACGATTAGGACGTCCTTGCCAAAACTCAAAGCTGGTCGGCTGTACGCGATAACCACCCCAGAAGTCTGGTAAGGGAATTTCCTGGTTAAGGAATTTTTCTTTAATTTTTTCAAATTGCATCTCTAGCAACTGTCGCGAAGAGATAATCGTACTTTGTTGGGATACCCAGGCCCCGAGCTGACTGCCCCGGGGCCTGGAGAGGAAGTATTTTAAGGATTCTGCCGATGAAATCCGATGGGCGGTGCCGATGATCGCCAGTTGTCGTTCCAAAGCGTACCAGGGAAATAACAGTGACACCTGGTTGTTGCCCCCTATGTGTTGGGCCTTGCGGCTGCCATAGTTAGTGAAAAAAACCAAGCCATCCCGATCAAAATACTTGAGCAATACCGTGCGTTGGTAAGGAGTACCTGTGGGAGAGACCGTAGATAACACCAGGGCATTGGGTTCAAGGATTTCTGCCTGACAGGCCTGCTCAAACCAGCCGGTAAATTGCCTAAAGGGATCGGGATCAAGGTCGTTCAGGTCAAGACCTTGTTGGGTATAGTTGCGACGTAGAGCTCCAAGATCCATTACCTGAAAACCGGTGGGTAAACGTTTGTGACTATACTAGGTTAACCAGTCAGGTAGTTTAATTCAAATTACTCTTATTTATCTAAATACTGTTTATGTATGACTGTATTGTGGTTGGGGCTGGTCCCGCCGGCGCGTCGGCTGCTTACCATCTGGCCCTGACGGGCCACTCGGTTTTAATTCTGGAAAAGGCTTCCCTACCCCGCTATAAACCCTGTAGTGGAGCTGTATCCCCCGGTATAGCAGCTTATTTTGACTTTGACTTTACTCCAGTAATTGATTGTGAGCGCCGGCAGGTCCGTTATACCTGGAAACTGGGAGACCCGGTTGAGGCCACCCTGGCTACGCTAGAACCCATCTGGATTGTACGCCGGGATCGGTTTGATCACTTTTTGGTACAACAGGCCCAGGCTCAGGGAGCTGATCTTCAGGATGCTGTCACGGTGACTGGGATTGAGTTTAAGGGCGATCGCTGGCGGGTTGCCAGTACCATTGGAACGCTGGAAGCAGCCTATCTGGTGGGTGCCGATGGAGCCCAGGGTTCTATGGCCCATTGGTTAGGCTTGGTACCTGCCCCTTTGCGTACTGCCCAGCTTTGGGATCTAAGTACGGCTACTCCTGTGCCGCCTAACTTCCCCCTGGGCTTTGAGTTTGGTCTGGTTAAGCAGGGCTGCCTGTGGAGTTTTCCCCGCCATCAGGGATACTCCATTGGGGCAGTTAGTTTTTTAGACCAGGCCGTTACCGATTATCAATTAAACCTGCGCCATTATATTCAATCCCTAGCTTTGCCCTACGATCAAGGCCAGGTTTACACCCATGCCCTGAAACTGTGGAATGGCCATTGTGCCCTCCACACCCACCGGGCACTGGTGGTGGGTGAAGCCGCAGCCATTGTTGATCCCCTCAGTGCCGAGGGAATTCGCCCCGGGATGATCAGCGGTGTCCGGGCTGCCGCCGCCATTGACGCGGTCCTTTCTGGTGGAGCTGAGGACCTGGCCAGCTACACCACAACCATGCAGGCAGAATGGGGCAACGATATGCAGTGGGCTAAGAGAATTGCTGGATTATTTTTCCGGGTACCGGGGATTGGCTATCGGGTGGGCATTAAGCGACCCACAGCAACTCAACGGCTGGGACAACTTCTGACCGGTGAAGTCAAGTATGCCGACATTGCTAATCGAGTTATGAAGCGGATGAGCGGTGGACTGATTTCAGGTTGGTGATAATCCATAGCCTTAACTAGAAGGCGACCAAGCAAATGCCTAGGGGGGACCATCTTTCTATCGATACTGGAGGTTTTAACTTAAACTCTGTCTAGTCTTGCTTTAGAGCTGGCTCAGCCCCTAGACACGGCCTAAGGGCTGGGGAATGGTTCTAGTTCTAATAACCGACGACCCTAACCCTATCCTCCACCGGGGTATCCATTACAGTCCAATGGGAATATTCGCTATCAGAGTTGTTGCTCACCGATGCTCCCAGAAAGAGCTGTGGATCGGCCTGGTAAGCAGCTAACAGAGCTTTTTCCTCATCGCTCAGATCGGGTGAACTATCTTCAGCCATTTCCTGTAAGGTTGTTTCCACCAGATCCATTTGTTCTTCTGCCGTGATCAGATCCTCGTAGACTTGGGAGGTAAAGAGGTTCTCGAGGGGCTTAAGCTCTTCAATATCGTGATTCAGAGAACTCAGCCGATCTTCGTAAGTTTGGCTCAAGGCCTCTAGCTCCTGACGATGATCAACAGTCTTTTGTTCTAACGCCTGTTGAAGTTTTTGCTGATCGGCCAGGAGTTTCTCTATGCGGGCTTGTTGGGCCTTTAGGGCCTGCAGTAGGGGGATGACCTGGCTTTTCAGCGTCATATGCTCGACGTCGAGCTGGTTAAAGCGCTCAGCTAGCTTGACATAAGCCCGGCTAAGGCGGGTATACCGCTCTACCATTTGATTCGTATGTTGAAAATTTCTCACTGCCGTGTCTAGACGCTCAGTAACCATGGATCAATCCTATACGCTCGAAATCAAAAACTATTAGGGGAGTTAACTTAGAAAGGGAAGCTAGGCTTCAAAATCAACAAACCCTCGATAATTAAACTGAGTTTATAATCTTTAACTTCCTTAATGCTTCTCTAGATAGCATGTTTAGGCTAAAAATTTCAAGATTCAATCTATACATTTTCCAGGAGAATGGCCATGGAATTGGGGAGATCTCCGGCAACTATCTTTAGTAATTGTTACAAATAAATTTGGCGGTTGACCGGACACCCATGGGGTCGGGAGTATCCTTTTTAGATGATTTCTCTACCATCCCTATGATTCGGCTCCATTGCGATTTTTCTGTCCGGGGCACTTCTGCGATCGCCTGGCAATATACTGGGGCCAGTTAGTTTAATCATGATTGGTTTAGTGGTAATAACAATCATTGGGGTGATTTCTCGGCGTTAATAGTACTGTTATGCCAATCCTAACTTCTCAGACTGATTTCAGTCAGGCTATGACGGAGGTAACCCAGGCCAGCTATGCCCTTAGGATGGCTGGGGCCGACCTTCAGGGTAAGGTGCTAGAGGCAATGGCAAGCAACCTCCAGACTGCCCAGGACGATATCCTGGAAGCCAACACCCTGGATCTGGAGGCTAGCCTGGATATGGCCGTTCCAGAAATTGTTTTAGATTGGCTTAAACTCACCCCAGAACGATTACAAACGGCTCGCAAAATTCTACGTAGGCTAGCGGCTTTAGGTGATCCCCGCCTGCTTAAAGCCCAGCCCATCAGCCATTTGACCCGTACAGTCTCTAGCTATAGTCAGGTCGTACCTCTGGGGGTTATAGCCCTGGTCTATGAAGCTCTGCCTGAATTAGCCATCATCATGACAGGGCTTTGTGTACGCACCGGTAACGGCCTGATTCTGAAGGGGGGGAATGAAGCTAGCCAAACTCACCAGGTCATCCTGCGAGCTCTACATCAGTCCTTTGACCAGATTGGACTTTCTCCAGCCTGCCTGCTATCCCTTACGGAAGAGCACGGAGATGCTGCCCGCTCCTGGTTGCTCCAGGAACCCAGGATTAATTTAATCATTCCCTATGGGCGCCCTGGGCTAGTCCAGCAGGTGGTGCGGCAGGCCGGAGTACCGGTCTTGCCCACCACGATCGGCAATGGCTTTCTGTATTGGGCTGCCTCCGGGGATCTGGCCACGGCAACCCATATGATTGTGGATAGCCATCGGGGGGAACCGGATGCTGTCAATGCCATGGAAAAAGTGCTGATTGATGTGGCCTGTAGTAGCTCGGCCGTTATTGAACTGTGTCATTCCTTATGGGATAAGGGTTTCCGCCTGCTGGGGGACGAAAGCCTGGTGGCAGAAGTACCGGCCCTGGATCTACTCAAGGCTGGCGACTGGAGCCAGCCCTTCCTCACTAAAACCGTTGCCCTGCGTCGAGTTGATAGTCTAGAAACCGCTGCTCGCTGGATTAACCAATCTAGTAGCGGCCATGCCAGTAGCCTGGTTTCAGATACCTACCATGAGGTTTGCCAGTTTACCCAGTTGGTTAATAGCGCCGTACTCTACATCAATGCCTCTCCCCGATTTGTTCGCAATCCTCCCTTAGCGGCGGCTATTGCCCTGGGCATGACCGCTCAACGGGGACGATGCCATGGCTTTGTGGGGCTGAATGCCTTGTTAACTGCCCAGCATGTCCTGCAGGGTATGGCTTAGGGGTCCTGGCTTGGGGATGGCCAACTAGCCCGATCGGCCTGGGGGAGTAAGACCGTAACCTGAGTGCCCTGGTTGGGGTAGCTGTGAATCTGGATGGTGCCCCGATGGTGATCAACAATCGCTTTGGTAATGGCCAACCCCAGTCCCGTACCCTGATCATTCCGCCGGAGGCGAGAGGGATCGGCTCGATAGAAGCGATCAAACACGTGGGTCAGGGCCTCAGTGGCAATGCCTATCCCAGTATCCTGGACTACCACCTGCAGCCAGGTCTGGCCATGCTGTCGGATCGATCCCAGTTTTACCCTGACCAGCCCGCCAGCGGCGGTATACTGCAGTCCATTACTGATGAGGTTGGTCAATAAACGGGTTAACTGGCTGCTATCTCCCCAAACCCGATAGGACCACCGCTCCTCCCTCTCTCCCGATCCAGTTGCCCTCTCCCGATCCAGAACCTGGTCATCGACTTCTAGGGCCAGGCTAATTCTGGCTTCCCTGGCGATCACCTGCTGCTCCTCTACTACCTCCTCTACCAAAGTTTGGAGATCAATGGTGGTAGGGGTGAGGGTGAGTAAGCCGCTATCCTGCCGGGCGAGGAACAGTAAATCATCCACTAACCTTCCCAGACGTCGGGTGAGGCGCTCAATCACCTGAAATTGTTGCTGTTGTATCGCCACGTCTGGATGGGGATCGAGCAGGGCTACCTGGGCGTTGGTTTGAATAATGGCGATGGGATTACGTAACTCGTGGGAGGCATCGGCGGTGAATTGCTTGAGTTGCTGGTAGGAGTCGCGCACTGGGGCCATGGCAATACCTGACAGTAACCATCCGATCGCGGCTACCGCTCCTACCATGAGGCTGGTACCCAGAGCTAGATCCACCATTAGTCGCCGGCTGGGCCTAGTTACCTCAAACCAGGGATGGCTAACCCGTAGGTAGCCCAACACCTGTCCCTGGATCTGAACCCGCTCGGTAATTTGGCGAAATACCAATTCCGGCTTAACCCGCACCGTTTCTCCCGCCGGATTGACGTGCAAAGGCAGGGGCAGGATTTCCGCCATAGTCGACCATAGCAATTGCCCTTGGGGGCTAAACCATTCCAGATCGATATGATCGTCTTCAACGGCCCGGGCACTATTGCCGAAGCTAGCTTCAACATTAACCCGGAGGGTTACCTTAGGAGCCTGTTGACTGGGCTGATCTAAGGTGGAAGTAAACACCCGATCGCCCTCTCTACCCACCTCGATCACCAGCGATCGCTGCATCACCTCTACCACATGGTTAAGGGTGTCATCCACCCGCTCCACCAGGGTCGTACGCACGTACAAATAAAAACCACTGGCGAATAGAAGTAGCAACACCGCCGTTACGGCGGTATACCAGAGGGCTAGGCGCTGGCGAGTAGCTTGAAACACGGCTGCTTAGCTGTCCCCATCTGGCGGTTCGTAGGTAGAAGCCACATAAAGCTCTTTTAACTGGTGGGGATCGACATCAGCGGGAGCCTGGGTCAGCAGGCAGCGGGCCTGCTGGGTTTTGGGGAAGGCAATGGCGTCGCGGATGGAGCTTTCCCCCGCCATTAGCATCACCAGACGATCTAAGCCGTAGGCAATACCGCCATGGGGCGGGGTGCCGTACTCAAAGGCTTCTAACAAAAAGCCAAACTTATCCTGGGCGGCGGCTGGGGATAGGCCGATGGTCTCAAATACCCGCTGTTGGATCTCTGGTTGGTAAATCCGTAGGCTACCGCCGCCAATTTCGTAGCCGTTCAACACCAGGTCGTAGGCGATCGCCCGAGCCGTTGTCAGGTCCCCTAAATCTTCTGGCCGGGGAGCCGTGAAGGGATGGTGCAGAGCTTCCAGGCGTTGCTCTTCAGCATTCCATTCGAACATGGGAAAGTCGGTGACCCACAGCAGATTCAGACAATCCTTGGGAATCAGACCCATTTCCCCAGCCACAGCCTGACGTAGACGGTCTAGCGTGACATTGACGGTAGCGGTGGGACCAGCTCCAAACAACAGCAGATGGCCTTGCTGAGCACCACAGCGATGGAGGAGTTCCTGCAGTTGATCGGGATGGAGGTTGTCCTTAATCGCACCGATGGTATCTACCGCTCCGTCGCTACGCACCCGAATATAGGCCAATCCCCGAGCCCCGGCATCGCTGGCGATTTTAAACAGATCACCACCGGGCTTAATCCGCACGTTAGAAATTTGATCGTTACCAGCGGGGATGGGCAGTACCTTAACGATGCCCCCCTCGGCAATGGCTCCGGAAAACACCTTAAAACCACAGTCCTTGACCAGGTCAGAGACCTCCACTAGTTCCAGACCGTAGCGGGTATCCGGTTTGTCCGTACCGTAGCGGTCCAGGGCGGCGGCGTAGGTAAGCCGGGGAAAGGGACGGGGAATCTCAATCTGCTGAACAGTCTTAAAGATATGGGCCACCAGAGCTTCGTTCAGAGTCAGCACCTCATCTTGGGTCATGAAGCTCATTTCCATATCGAGTTGGGTAAACTCGGGCTGGCGATCGGCCCGCAGATCTTCGTCGCGGAAGCAGCGGGCTATCTGGTAATAGCGGTCTATTCCCCCCACCATCAGTAATTGCTTAAATAATTGGGGAGATTGGGGCAGGGCGTACCACTCACCAGGGTTGACCCGCGAGGGCACCAGGTAGTCTCGCGCACCCTCGGGGGTAGACCGGGTCAGTACGGGGGTTTCCACCTCGATAAAGCCCTCCTGGTCTTCCAGGAAGCGGCGTATGGCCTTAACCACCCTATGGCGAATTTGCAGGTTTTGAGCCATGGGCTGACGACGCAGGTCCAGGTAGCGGTAGCGCAGCCGCAGATCCTCCCGGACTGGCTCCGTATCGGCGGTGGAAACCTGAAAGGGGAGTTGTTTTCTCACCCCATTCAAAAGTTCGATGGTATCGGCGTAGATCTCGACCTCACCGGTAGGTAGGCGGGAGTTGAGGGAATCGCTGGGCCGTTGGCTAACCCGGCCTACCACCTTAACAACGTATTCGTTACGGAGTAGCTCGGCCTGGGCATAGGAGGCGGGGGTACGTTCTGGATCGCTGACAATTTGCACCACACCGCTGCGATCGCGCAGGTCGATAAAAATCACCCCGCCATGGTCTCGACGCCGGTCTACCCAACCAAACAGGGTAACGGTGCTGCTAATATGACTGGCCCGGAGGATGCCGCAGTAGTGGGTACGCATAGGGGGAGGAATAGGGTCCAAACTTTGCCATTATCCAGGATAGCGGCTGAGCTGGATATAGAATCGGGAAAATTCAAGGGCTATGGTCCAACCGTTCCCAGCCCACACCGTTCTAAACCCAATCGGATTTAACCGGACCCATCCAGGCTGACCCCTAACTGGCGTAGGTCCAGGGCGTAACCGGCCACCACCAGGTAAACGGCATCGGCCATAGTCCCGATCCGGCGACTCATCTGGCCCAGGCGATCGCGAAACAATCGGCCCAGGGGGTAGGCGGGCACCACCCCCCACCCGGTTTCCTCCGCCACTAGAATCACCTGGCTGGGGGTTTGGCTCAAGCTTGCCACCAACCGATCCAGGGTTTCTTGCCAGACCTGATCATCCTGGTCGAGGAGATTGGCCAGCCAGGTTCCCAGGGAGTCCACCAGCAAACAGTGGTCGGGGGGAGCCGCCGCGATCGCCTCTGGAAGATTGGCTGGTACCTCCCATAGCCGCCAGTGGGGGGGACGCCGCTGGCGGTGCTGGGCGATGCGAGCTTGCCACTCTCCATCCTCGGGGTTAAGGGCAGCGGTGGCCACATAGGTTACCGTTGGGCTTGACTCAGCGGCTAGGTGCTCCGCCCATTCACTTTTACCGGAACGGGCTGGTCCGGTAACCAGCACCAGGCGGGGCCTGGTTGGAGTAGACAGGGGAATAATCATCTAGGGCTTAGTTTCCAGCAGCTTGCCGAGGGCAACGAGCAACTCTTTTTCCGGTGGAGACTTTGGGGTTGGCGGCGACTTTTGCGGACCCAGGGTAGTTTGGGTCCAGCGGAAAAAGACAAAGGCAAGCACGAAGAGGGGTATGGCTTCCATGGGGGCTTTACTAGAATAGGGGCTGTGTGGTTGAAATTCCAGAGTCTGACTGAAGAACTTAATGGGATCAGGTAGGGGGCTTGGGGAAATTTGACTGTAGGAAACAGTCATGGGTTCCCCGCTGATGGCCACTTTAGAAAAAACTTTGCCGTCCTTTATGGGGTTAAGGGTTACGGGCAAACATTAGAGTGAGCCAAGCTGGAGAGGAACCCCCAGTTAAGGGCATGGCAAGCCTTTTTTGTCAGCCTCAGGCTCTTGGTCAGGCTGATTTCGGTGTTGCCACTGAAACCTACTTCTGGCACCGAAGCAGCCTATACATCCAGAGGGAGGAATGGGGTGAATTCTCCTTTGCATTTCAGAGGGGTACCAGAGAGTACTTCATCAGGGACAGGCCCAATTCCGGATACTATTGAAATTGTTTGAGTATGGGGCGACTATGGTGAAGGCAGCATGGGTATTTCCTGGGCAGGGATCACAGGCCATTGGCATGGGGCAGGACCTGGCGGATTTACCCCTGGCTCAAGAGCGGTTCGCCCAAGCCGATCAGATTTTAGGCTGGCCGATCATGGGGGTAATTCAGGACAGGGAGGATAAGGTTTCCCAAACCCGTTATACCCAGCCCTGTCTTTACGTCGTCGAGAGTATTTTAGTCGACCTGCTTAAGGGCCAGGGCCAAGTCCCAGCCGCAGTAGCGGGTCACAGTCTGGGTGAGTATGTTGCTCTCTATAGCGCTGGGGTGTTTGACTTTGCCACCGGTTTAAATCTGGTCAAGCAGCGGGCTGAACTCATGAGCGCCGCCTCCGATGGCATGATGGCGGCCCTGCTGGGTTTTGACGCCGACCAACTCCAGGCCGAGTTGGCTACGACTCCCGGTGTGGTTCTCGCCAACGATAATAATCCTGGCCAGGTGGTCATCTCGGGTACACCGGCTGGGGTAGAGGCGGTAATGGCCAGGGTGAAAGCTAAGCGGGCGGTCAAACTGAATGTGAGTGGGGCTTTCCATTCGCCCCTGATGGCGACCGCGGCGGAGACCTTTGCCGCCATTCTAGCCCCGATTCCCTTTGCTGATGCCAAAGTGTCGGTGCTTTCTAACGTTGATCCCACTCCCTCCACCCGGGCAGAAGTACTGAAGCAACGACTGGTGCAGCAGATGACTGGATCGGTGCGTTGGCGAGAAATTACCCTGGCCTTTCCCGGTCTTGACATTGATACCGTCATAGAGGTAGGGCCTGGCAATGTGCTGACGGGCCTGATCAAGCGTACCTGCAAAGACTTAGACCTGGTAAATGTGGGTAACCTGGCTCAGTTACAAGCCCTACCATCTTAGGGATTTAAACCATGGCCCGCGATCGCGAACCCCCTATTAACCTGCTACTTTACCGCCTGTTTAAGTTTTCGGTGGTGGCACCAATGTTGCGCCTTTACTTTCGGGGCCGTGTGCATGGCGCCGACCGGGTACCGATGACCGGCAAACTTATTGTGGTGGCTAACCATGCTAGCGACTTTGATCCACCCCTACTCTCCTCAGCCCTAGGGCGGCCAGTGTCCTATATGGCTAAGGAAGAACTCTTTCGCGTACCCCTATTGCGCCAGGCCATTCAGCTCTATGGTGCCTACCCGGTTAAGCGCGGTAGTGCCGATCGCAGTGCCATTCGTGAGGCCCTTAAGCAGTTAGATCAGGGGTGGGCGGTGGGCATTTTCCTGCAGGGTACCCGCACTGTCGATGGCCGCATCCCGAGTCCTAAAATTGGTGCCGCCCTGATTGCCGCTAAGGCTCAGGCCCCCCTCTTACCTGTGAGTTTGTGGGGTACCCACCGGATTCTTACCCCAGGCTTAAGGTGGCCCCGCCCCATTCCTCTCACCATTCGCATTGGAGAGCCCATTCCCCCCCCTGCCAGCAACGATCGTCAACAGCTAGAAGCAGTTACTGCCCAGTGTGCTGAAGTCATCCATGGACTACACAATCTAGGTCGGTAAAGGCTGGTTTAGCCAATGGGCTATGGCCCTCACAAAATACCTGGGATTGGGGACCATAGCTTTGGACAGACCACTGAAAACCGAATTGAGTGGTCAAAGTCAGGGCTGGGTTGGGTTCTGACTCACTTCCGTCCCGTTACCCGAGGCTCCAGCTATACTAACAGGGGGTTTATACTCTCTGCATTAACCATTGAGGTCAGCCATGGCCCTGAAGTTGAATTTTGTTTCCCTTGGGCCTGTAGGCGCGATCAGCTTGGACTCCGCCTATAGGCCCAGGCTAGCCAGTTGGTTAGTCGTTGGCAGCCTGGTCCTGGTTGGGTGTGGACGAGCTCCCACCACCTCCGCTCCTCCGGCCCCCAGTTCCCCGACCCCTGCAGCCCCAACGGCCACCCCTCCCGTTGCTGCTCCGGTAACGCCCTCTCCCCCTACGGCTCCCGCCGCTCCGGCCCCAACTGAGCCTCAGGCCGCTCCCCAGGTCGCACCGCCCCCCAGTGCTCCAGCCGCCCCAAGGGCCCGATTGCCAGAAGCTCTGATCAAGCAGTGGGAACCGATGAGCAATGTACTGTTGGCCTTTGGCCCTCTGACCCTAACCCCTGAGGCAATTCAGTGGGGAGGGGGCCAGCGTAGCCCCTATACCCTGATTAGTCAGGAGGGCGGCTTTGTGCTGCAACTAGAGACGAGTCCCAAGTTTTACGATACGCCCTATCCCTATATCAAGCTGATTCCTAAGTCTGAGAGCGGGACCATGACGGGAGTGGATGTAGCCTTTTATGAAAATGCTGCCCAACTCCAGGGAAATCAGTACACCATGTACGGCTCCTACTTTTTGAAGTAAACCGATCCAGTCAACCCATCCTGGACTCAGAGGTGTTGATAACCTCTTTAGATCCCATCGCCCCAATTAGGAGGCTTAACTGTGGCTAAAATAGCCCATTCTACGTTTGCGGCGATTACCACTACACCAACCGGTTTAAGGACCCTCATTCCCCTGTGCGCCAGTTTGCCGGCTACCCTCTGGGTCCCGAAAACCCTGGCTAGCCATCCCCTGGCTGGAGTCGATAGGGTCCAGGTCTACGAGGATTCCTTGGCAGACCTGATGGGTCGGCTGTGGGCTGATTATGACGGCTTGGTCTTTGCCCTCGCCACAGGCGCAGTGGTTCGTTTGATTGCTCCCCTACTCCGGCATAAGAGCCTAGACCCAGCGGTGGTGGTGATCGAAGAAAGGGGCCGTCAGGTGATCAGTCTGTGTGGTGGCCATCAGGGTGGCGCCGATCTCCTGACCTGCCAAGTTGCCCAGCTAATGGGGGCCGATCCTATCCTTACTGGATCGGCCCAGGCTCAGAATTTGCCAGCCCTTGACCTGTTGGGTGAGCCCTTTGGCTGGCAACGGGGGGAAGGGGACTGGACCGCTGTCAGTGGGGCGATCGCCGCGGGTAAATCAGTAACCGTTTTCCAGGACTGTGGTTCAACCCTATGGCAGCAGCACTTACCTCCTGATCATCCCTTTGTGTTTGCGACCACTGCCGCACCTCCCCCAGCCCAACTATGGATTAGCGCCAGCCCCCACCAGTTTCTTACCCCTTCTACCTGGCCAGTGGTGCAGTGGCATCCACGGGTGCTGTGGGTGGGGGTTGGCTGTGAGCGGGGTACCCCCCGTTCGGTAATCGCGGAGGGTATTGACCGCATCTGTCAGACCTATGGCCTAGCTGCAGCGGCGATCGCCGGAGTTGCCAGCCTGGATCTCAAGGCCGATGAGGTGGGCCTGGTGGAGCTGTGCCAGGAACGGGGTTGGCCTCTGCGATGCTTTAGTGCCGCCGAGTTACGCGGGGTAGCGGTACCTAATCCCTCCGATCGGGTGGAGGCTGCGGTCCAAACCCCCAGCGTAGCTGAGGCGGCAGCGATACTGGCATCCGGGGGCGAGTTACGACTGACAAAGCAGGTAATCAGACTGGTGGATCAACCAGGGGCGGTTACCCTGGCGATCGCCCAGGCTAGCCAGGAATATATTGGTCACCCTGGTCACCTATTTCTAGTCGGTCTGGGCCCAGGTAGCTTAGATCAGATTACACCAGCTGCTAAGCAGGCGATCGTAGAGGCCGATGCGGTGATTGGGTACGGTCTCTATATCGATCAAATTCGGCCCCTTTGTCGGCCTGGTCAGATCCTGGAACCCTGGCCCCTCACCCAGGAACGGCAGCGGGCTGAACGGGCTATTGACCTGGCTCGTTGGGGATTAAGAGTAGCGGTGGTCTCTTCCGGGGACTGCGGTATCTATGGCATGGCGGGGCTAGTCCTGGAGCGACTTCAGGCCACTAATTGGGATGGCCTGATTCCGGCAGTTGAGGTGTTGCCCGGCATCTCAGCTTTGCAAGCCGCCGCCGCTCGGGTGGGAGCTCCCCTCATGCACGATTTCTGTGCGATTAGTTTGAGCGACCTGCTAACCCCCTGGCCGGTTATTGTTAAGCGTCTGGAGGCCGCTGCCCAGGCAGATTTCGTCACAGCCCTTTACAACCCTAAATCCCAGAACCGGACCCATCAGATCGAAGTTGCCCACCGGATTTTTATGGACCATCGATCCCCCCAGACCCCTGTAGCCATCGTTCGGTCTGCCTATCGATCGGGGGAAACCGTACAGACTACTACCCTGGAGAATTTACTCACAGTCACGATTGATATGATGACCATCGTACTAATTGGTAATCAGTGTACCCAACAAACGGGCCCCTGGATTTTTACCCCCAGGGGGTACTAAGCAAAAAGCGTTTGAGTGGCCAGAGCCTACCCAAACGCTAAACAGGCAGAAGATTATTCTCCTGGGGTCAGAAAGAAATTAATCTTTGGAAATGCGAGGCGGTTCCCGAAAGGCGATCGCAAAGAACAGCGTCCCAATGATACAGGCAAAAATCAGAATATATGCGACAGCTTCCATGGTGAAAGAGCTCCTACTCTACAAGTTAATTTTAACTTCGAGAGGGTTTGAATAGGATGAATAGCCCGACTGTCTGACTATCAAACAGCCGAGCTTAACATCAAACCTGAACTAAACCCTTTCCTCGTTGCGGGTACTGAAGTCGCCCACCTTCTGGAAGAAGCCCCATTCCACCTGTTCGGGAGAGAGATCGGGGTCCACACCGGCAAACACATCGCGGAACAGGGTACGGGACCCGTGCCAGATATGGCCGAAGAAGAAAAGTAGGGCAAAAACAGCGTGACCATAGGTAAACCAGCCACGAGTACTGGTGCGAAATACCCCATCGGAACCTAGAGTTTCCAGGTCAAATTCGAAGGGTTCACCCAGTTGAGCCTTACGGGCGTAGCGCTTCAGTAAAGCGGGATCGGTGATAGTTTGACCACCTAGCTCCCCTCCATAGAAGGTAGCCGTTACCCCCGTTTGCTCAAAGCTATACTTGGATTCTGCGCGCCGGAAGGGGATATCTGCTCGGACGATACCATCCTTGTCTACCAGGACTACCGGGAAGGTCTCAAAGAAATTGGGCAGGCGACGAACAGTTAGCTCACGGCCTTCCTTGTCTTTGAATACGGGATGTCCCAACCAACCCTGGGCTAGACCATCACCCTGATTCATCGGACCTACACGGAAAAGACCACCCTTGGCAGGACTATTACCGACGTAGTCGTAGAAGGCAAGCTTCTCAGGGATTTTAGAATAGGCTACAGCCAGGCTGGAGCCACCATCCACATCAGCTTTAATACGGCGCTGAATCTCCTGCTGAAAATAGCCAGCATCCCACTGATAGCGGGTAGGGCCAAACAACTCAATGGGAGTAGCGGCGCTACCGTACCACATAGTGCCCGCTACCACAAAGGCGGCAAAGAATACAGCAGCAATACTACTGGATAGCACCGTTTCAATATTCCCCATCCGCAAGGCCTTGTACAGCCGTTGGGGAGGTCGCACAGTCAGGTGAAATAGTCCAGCAATAATCCCTACCGTACCAGCCGCAATATGGTGGGCAACAATGCCACCCGCGTTAAAGGGGTTAAATCCAGCCGCACCCCATTCTGGGGCAACACCCTGGACATGGCCGGTAAGACCATAGGGGTCTGAGACCCACATCCCCGGGCCCCATAGGCCGGTTAGATGGAAGGCACCAAAACCAAAGCACAGTAGACCGGACAAAAACAAATGAATGCCAAACATCTTGGGCAGATCTAAGGCCGGTTCGCCGGTACGAGGATCGCGGAAAAGATCCAGGTCCCAAAAAACCCAGTGCCAACAGGCTGCCAAAAACAGAAGTCCGGACAGAACAATATGGGCCGCAGCCACGCCCTCAAAGGACCAGAAGCCAGGGTTGACAGCACTTTCACCGGTGAGGCTCCAGCCACCCCAGGACTGGGTAACCCCGAGTCGGGCCATAAAGGGCAGAACAAACATACCCTGCCGCCACATCGGATTCAGGACAGGGTCACTTGGATCGAAGGTGGACAGCTCAAAAAGAGCCATTGAGCCGGCCCAGCCAGCTACTAGGGCTGTATGCATTAGGTGTACAGAAATCAATCGCCCGGGATCATTAATGACGACTGTATGTACCCGATACCAGGGTAGTCCCATCGACTACTCTCCTCCTCTAGGTAAAACGGTGTTGTTTTGAATTTGTCTTAACCATGTTAGATACTGATAAGCCTATCAGATTCGGCTCCCAGAATCCCGCCAACCTATCCAATTTCAGGGGAACTTTGACCAAGGTCATAAATTCTCAGTGGATAGAAAATCGCTTGAGATGTAAAAATGAATCACATAAAGAAGTGTAACCACTTCAAATCTTTGCCGCAACCTTATTAGGCCGCAGCTTGTTGCCGTTTGGGGGGTTGTGGCGGGGCTGACCACTGCCGATCAGCTGGAAACAATTGGTTTTTCCGTGATTACTGATACCCAATACCAAGGAGGGTGATCCAATGGCTACTGTTAAGTTTATTAACGAAGATAGGGAAATTATTATGGCTGATGGCGCTAACCTGCGCTTCAAAGCCTTGGAAAATCGGATTGATTTATATACCTTCGGTGGCAAGTTAACTAACTGTGGTGGCTATGGTCAATGTGGCACCTGTGTTGTGGATGTGGTGGCGGGAGGGGAGAATCTCTCTCCCCGGACTGCGGTGGAGGACCGTAAATTGAAAAAGTGGCCTAGTAGTTGTCGGTTAGCCTGCCAGGCTACTGTCCATGGTTCGGTGTCTGTCGTCACCAAGCCCAAGCGGTCTGGCCAGGTGCAGTCTGCTGCCTCCGCTAGCCGATAAAAAACCGACAAACTACAGCCGCAGCCACCTGTAAGGAGGCGCAGAGGAGCCAGAATACCCTTCTAGTATCAGTGGTTTCATGTCTCGTAACATGGGACAAGCCTGTCAGTTACGAGACATAACAATGACCGATCAACCCTACCCTAAGGGTTCTAGCTAAAGCCATACTTCGTACGGCGAGTATTATCCAAAGGATGATATTCTTTAAAGTCAGTGTGGATTGCCCGGGGGAATCCATACCCTTTGGTTGAGAGTGGAGGCAAGTGCTCATGGACGTTAATAAGCTCGGGTTTGTCGCTAGTATTCTTTTTGTGCTAGTTCCTACGGTGTTTTTGCTGATTCTCTATATTCAAACCTCCAGTAAACAAACTGGGGCTTAGTTTTTATTCGACTAAATTACTCAGGTTTGGGTTGGTTAGGTAACCCTGCTGCCATTAGTAGCAGCAGGGAATAGCTGTTTTAGAGGCGCGGTAAATTTACTGCTGATGCTGGATCTAGTTTTCGCTTAGATTCGGGTGAACCTGTATATAGGATTAGTCTTTATCCCATGGTTAATACTATTGGTCACTAAGACAGACTGGCCAGCTTAGTGCTCTGATGTTGCTTACTTTGTCGGAAAATTCTCCTGAACCATGGGTAGAAAAAACCTATGACCTATTGTCTAGGCGTTCTGGTACGGGCAGGGTTAGTTTTGGCGGCTGACTCCAGAACTAATGCCGGTGTGGATTACATATCTTCCTATCGTAAGTTATTTGATTTTTCTCGCACCGGCGAACGAGTTATTCTACTGTGTACTTCTGGTAATTTATCGGTTACCCAGGCTGTAGTCCATAACCTTAGCCAGGACATTAAGCGCAATCGAGAGCCCAACCTCTACACCTTGCCCACCCTATACGATATTGCTCGCTACGTAGGGTTGCAAATTCGCAATATGCAGGAGGCTGATCGCCCCTGGCTAGAGAAGGACCGCATTGATTTTCAGTGCAGCTTTTTGATTGGTGGTCAAATTGGCGGCGAGGCTCCTGAGCTGTTTCTAGTCTATAGCCAGGGTAATTGTATCCAAGCTACTCCCGAGACCCCATTTTTGCAAATTGGTGAAACCAAGTATGGTAAGCCCATTTTAGATCGCACCCTATCCTTTGATTCTCCCCTCGATGCCGTAGCCAAGTCGGCCCTTTTATCTCTCGATTCCACCATGCGATCAAATCTATCCGTAGGGCCACCGGTGCATATGATCATGTACCACACCAATAGCTTTGAAATTCGTCATCGGGCCCAGTTTCAGGCCGGTGATCCCTACTTGGTTACCATGCGTAAGCATTGGGAAGTTTCCCTTAAGGAAGCCTCATCGGGGATTCCAGACATTTCCTGGAATCAGGATGATCTACCCCCTACCCTGGGGATTCCCGATTTAAACGGGACTTGAGATTCCCGCTGATGACTTGGCGGTGTCCCAGGCTATTCTGGCATTGCCAAGACCGTTGAAATTGTACTGCATTGTAGTACCAGTTCAGGGCGATTAGCGATTGTTTTCGGCTGTAGAGCCAGAGCGGCTACGTGATCCGATCGCAGGTGCCACTGGTAAAGGAGCCAGTCTCTACCCAGATCCCCCAGCACAGAGAGGGGGGTTGGATAGGTTGATCCCAGTTCAGTCTCAGGGCCTAACTCCACCTCCGTCATGGCCAGTGTCAGCCCTTGACCAGTGGCTTTCAGATAGGCCTCCTTACCGGTCCAAAAATAGAAGAAAACCTGGTTAGCCTGGGATTGGGGAAGGGATAGAAGGATCTTTTGTTCCCTCGGGGTCAGGCAGCGTTGACAAAGCCCCTTTAGATTTGTCAGGGGACGTATTTGCTCCACATCAATACCGACTGGATAGGGGCTGATCACAATCAACAGCCTATCCCCTGAGTGGGACAGATTAAAGTGGGGGGTTGCCACGCCTGTCTGTGGCTTCAGGAGGGGTTTGCCCTGGGGGCCATAGGTAAACTCCAGGGAATCTGGCGATCGCCCTAACCGATGGCCCAGTAGATGGCGCAAGCATCCTCTACCCACCAAAAAGTTTCGCTGGCTGGGAAGGGACTTGAATCGATCAAGGCGATGCTGTTCCTCAAGACTAAGGCAGCGACGGAGACGATGGGAACAGGGCTGACTAACTGTGGCGGTATTAATTTCCCATATCTGAACTAAAGCCATGGCACCGTCGCCTTTTTAACCTACTGGTGCTCAGGGGTTAGGTGGTTTTTTCCGCCGGTTCAAACTTATCGGCATGGACCTTGAGTAGAACCTTAACCTGGTTGAGTACAGTATCTTCAGCTTTTTTCTGGATGGTCTGGCGCTCAGGATAAAAGTCGGGTTGGTGCAGGCTCCGGGAAATTGCTTCCTGAACCTGGTCGCTAATCAGAGCTGCCAATTCTCCCTTCGCGGTCTCCCGTTGAAAGTTGGCCCCCTCTTCTGTGGTGGCATAGAGGGGAGGAAGACGATTCAGGGCATAGGCTGCAATATCCCCCAAATCGAGGGCGTTGTCCCCATTAGACTCAATTTCAGCTACTCGGGCAATAGCCTCCGTCAGCACCAGTTCTTCCATAACATTGATAAACTGCTTGCGGGGAACGGCCACTACCTTCCCCGTCAGTAGGGCTCCCATGAGTCGATCAAGGGCCATATATTCTTCAATAGAAAGCTCTGACGCCGTGTCGCAAATACGACCGACCTCCGCTTCCATCGCTGGCGTCAGATAACCATCTTGTAAAGCTTGCTCAACAATCTTCTCAATAGTCATTTGGGTTAAACCTTCCATAACATCTATAGGTAAACAGCTTAGACGGCTGGTTATCGGGCTGACTCTCCATCGCCATCTAGTATGCCCCAATGCCCAGAGCAGGTGACAGAGAAGGATGAAAACTCACCTAACCAGCAATTGCCTTTGTCAATACTTTAAAAAGGCGATCGCCTGCTTCCAAATTTGACGTTTACCATCCTGATTTGTTTCTAGGCAAAGACAGGTAGGATCCTGCCAGACTAGCCAGCCTGTCATTATATCCCCCGTCAGTAATTTAATCTCGATTTCTTGACGGTTGCGAATCAAATTTTGAATCTGACGCACACTCGGTAAGCCGGTGACAAACTCTTCAGCCATGGTAGTTCAGCGGATGGATATGCAATGGTTTTTACGGTAACCGCTTGGGGGCGATGGGGCAAGGGGGGCAAGACCTGTCTCCGATCAGGTATCGAAGGCTAGGGAGGGACCGTTCTGTTCGATAATGGTGAGGTATTGTTCCACCCATAGGTTATGGAATTCAGTAAGTATCAGGGTTTGGGTAATGATTTCATTTTGGTAGATAATCGCCACCAGAATGAGCCCCTCCTCACTGCCGATCAGGCGGTGGCCTGGTGCGATCGCCACTTTGGCATTGGCGCTGATGGGGTCATCTTCGCCTTACCCGGCGACGGAGAGAGTGATTACACCATGCGCATTTACAACTCCGATGGATCGGAACCGGAGATGTGCGGTAATGGTATTCGCTGCCTGGCCCGCTATTTAAAGAAACTGGAGACCGGCGCCGATCAACCACCGGCCCTTCCCCATACCTATCGCATCCAGACACTGGCGGGGGTTATTTCCCCAACCCTGCAACCGAATGGTCTGGTGACAGTTGATATGGGCTCTCCCTATTTACTGGCGGGAGAAATTCCCACCACCCTGGTCAGCAGTCAGGATCTGGCCATTGACGTGGCCTTGACGGTGGCCGATCAAACCTGGCTGGTAACCTGCGTGAGTATGGGTAATCCCCATTGTGTTACCTTTCTGGCGGATGTAGACAGTTTTCCCCTGGCGACCCTAGGCCCTAAATTTGAACACCATGCCGTCTTTCCCCATCGGATTAATGCTGAGTTTATTCAGGTAGTGCGTTCCGATTATCTGAAGATGCGGGTATGGGAGCGGGGAGCGGGGATTACCCTGGCCTGTGGTACTGGAGCTTGCGCCGCGTTGGTGGCAGGGGTGCTGACCGGACGCTGCGATCGCTCGGTTACGGTGGAACTGCCTGGTGGTTGTCTGCAAGTTAAATGGTCAGACGAAGATAATCGGGTTTATATGACCGGTCCGGCAGAAAGGGTCTTTGATGGGCAGTGGTCGGCCGCATTGGACTAGTTCTTGAGCTCTTCGAGAACTAGAGTCCTGGCCAGGTTGGACCGATCAACTGGAGCCCAGGCTATAACTTAAGCCCGGGTCGGACAGGCCACCTGGTGCAAAATTGTCATGGGGCCTAGGGTTTTGACCAGGGCAAGCTGCTCTTGATCCTTTACCAGTAGGGATCCGGCAAAACCCAGGGAATTGACTGGAATGGACTGGTAATGATCTTGCCGACGGTTGACTACCATCATCCACTGGCGGGTAATCAACAGGTTATAGGGAAAGGTCTGGGGCGTACTGGTAAGATTGCCTCCCAATCCGGTGATTAGGGTACGATAAGCCCGTTCTAAGATGGTTCCTCCCTGGTCGCTAGTCCACCAGAGGGAAGGCAGGGATACAATCCCATGGGGAAAGCCAAACACAGGACTTTGTTTGATCTCCGGAACAGAATCAAACAGGTAGACCTCTATGGAGGGGGCCTTTAAGTTTAACCCCCCAATCACCTCAGCCAGGGGGAGGGGACGGTGATTGGGGCATAGGGGGGGGGGTACCAATTGCAGATGTTTATGGCGCTGGCTGGCTCCGGCCAACCGTCCCCCGTTGTAAAAGGCCAGTCCATCAATCTGGCTGAGACATAGACTTAGGGCTTGAAAATCTTTACCATTAACCCAGGTGTCTTGATCTTCAAAGCTGCGGGTAACAATCAAAATATGATCATTTACCACATTATATTTATTTAAAAGACACAGATGGGTTTCAGAAAGGTTAGTTACAAACAGATCTGGGTCGTAGGGCAGAAAGGGATTAAATTGCTTACCGGTTTTCTGGGTAGATTGCTGTTTTTGGTCAGCGATCTCTTTGCGAATTAAGTTGGCCACAATCCGCACTAGAAAAACCATACCCTCTTGCTCAATAAATTCGTAGTGGGTTTGAATTGGCTGTAGAGCACCACAGGCTAAAGCATGGTGGCTTTGCCGTTGAATCATGGACCACAACAGGGTGGGATTAAAGAGGGGAGGGGAATGAACCATAGCCAGTTGACCGGATATTTAACAAGCCAAGAACAAAGTGTGTCTATACCTTAGGGCCCTTGAAGACCTAAACTATAGGTCTGGTTAGAAGACTGAGAACCTGGTTGATCTGCATAGACGTTCTGACTCACCTCTAGGGATGGGGCATACCTGCGGTGAAATCCCTGCGCCCGTAAACCATCCGTGCTGACCGATAATCTAGGGCAACGGCTCTATCCGAGGAATTTCACCTACCCCATGGTAGCTTAGCGGCCTATCAATACCCTCCTAAATTGCCGTTTGAAGCCCTTGGCTGGGAGAAAATAATTTTTCAGCACTAGGGGAATCACACAAGTACCCCCGATATGTTATAAAATATTAAGGAATTATAAGAATTCCTGTCTAGCTTTTTGCCCCGTTGAGCTCTTTAAGAGGTTATTTGAAAAGTCCGAGAGCAGTCCTAATTTATACCATTACGCGGCTTCAAATCCTGAGTGTTTGAATGTTTTATTTGCGTTGTGGTCTTTTGATTACCCACGGATTTCCTTTCCAAGCCGCCTCTAGGGCTTTTCTTTTCAGCTATCTTGCTGGCCTGCCCTGTGTAAGGTAATGGTTTTGCTGACTCAGCCCAGTTTGGGCTAAGGGATGGTTGCTTGGGACAAAATTGTCTAGGGCTGATCACTTCGTGGAGATCCTTTCTTGACTGCTACTGTTGATCCTTCTCTTCATTCCTTTACAGCTAATGCTGTTGCCGATTTAACCCTGAAACAGGTTATTCAAACCATTCCTAAAGTTTATTTTCAAAAGGATCCGGCTAAGGCCTGGCGATCGGTATTTTTGAGTGTGGCGGCTGTTATTTTGGGCTATACTGCGATCGCCTTTTCTCCCTGGTTTCTTTTACCGCTGGCCTGGTTTTTTACCGGAACAGCCCTGACTGGTTTTTTCGTCATTGGTCATGACTGCGGTCACCGTTCTTTTTCCAACCGCCGTTGGGTGAATAATTGGGTCGGTCACCTGATGTTTTTGCCCCTAATCTATCCCTTCCATAGTTGGCGGCTACTCCACGATATTCATCACCGCCATACCAATAACCTAGAGATTGACAACGCCTGGGCTCCCTGGACAGTGGATGAGTACAGTCAGGCCAACGGCCCGTTACAAGCCATCTACCGGGGTATGCGGGGATGGGGTTGGTGGCTAGCCTCCATCGCCCACTGGGCTGTATTGCACTTTAATCTGAATCGGTTTGAATCCCGCGATCGCTCTAAGGTGTTGAGGTCTGTCCTATTGGTCGGGGTCTTTGCCCTGATATTCTTTCCTTCCCTGTGGGCGATCGCTGGACCCTGGGGGATTGTCAAGTATTGGCTCATGCCCTGGCTGGGATACCACTTCTGGATGAGTACTTTTACCCTGGTCCACCATACCGTTCCTGAAATTTCCTTCCATCCCACTGCCACCTGGAACGAGGCAGAAGCGCAACTGTCTGGTACCCTCCATTGTGACTATCCCCATTGGGTAGAGGTTCTCTGCCACGACATCAACGTCCATATTCCTCACCATATTTCCGTTGGTATCCCCTCCTATAACCTGCGTCCCGCCTATGCGGCCCTACAGCAAGAGTGGGGTCCTCTGATTAAGCACACCCGCTTCTCCTGGCAGTTGATGAAAACCATTACGGATAAATGTCATCTCTACCATTCTGATCAGGGTTACCAGCGCTTTAATGACCTGGTCGATTAGTAGCTGATTGACCTTCCCTCTGACCACACCCCTATCCTGGGCCTATCGGATTCGCCTGGGGTAGGGGTTGTTTATTCTAGCCACCGCTAATGGTGGGGAGACGAGCTAGAAGGCCATCTAGCCTTCGCTTTAGCGAGTTAACTCTCTCCTGGCGAGCTAGGCAAAGCTGCACACTAGAAGGCCTGGGATGATCCGTAATCTCTGGTCAAAAAATATAGGATTTTTGAATAACGACAACTTTTATTAATATTCGGTGAACTTGGGGGGCGATCGCTAGGGTAGAGAAGACGGATAAGGCAGAATATCATTGTTAACACCGCTAAAGCTTCTATATCTAACTTCCTATAACTAACCTAACCCCTGGGGCTCATTTGCTCCAGGGGTTATTTAATGGAGTTTCGGTCAAGGGGGTGGTTTTGGGATGAAATGCATTACATTTCAACTTCAACGCCCCATGTCTTTATCGTAGATGGCGAAAACTCCTGCATAGAGGTAGATGCCGGTACTAACAGTGTTCTCAAGCCCACCCTGGGTATAACCTACGATTTCCTTTTCATTATGGCTCACGCGGTTTCTGGCAGTCTTCCGGGCTGTCTGCTCGACCGTCTATTGGGACCATGGGCCTGAAACATGGGAAAGTTATTGACAGCCCCTGCGCCGAAAGCATAGGCAGATCGATAATAATGGTAAAACCGCGATCGCCCCTATTTTCTTCTCGTCCCCATGTCCAGTTCTTCCTCTATTCCTGGCCTCTCTGCCGCCCCCCCAGTCCCCAGACTTAACCTCCAGGCCATGCTGCGGTTAGGGGTTTTTAATATGGGCCTGGGTATTATGTCCCTGCTTACCCTGGGCATCCTCAACCGGATCATGATTCAAGAACTAGAGGTGCCCGCCCTGGTGGCCGCTGGTGCCATTGCCGTGCACCAGTTTATGGCCCCAGCTCGCATCTGGTTTGGCCAGCTGTCCGATACTCGCCCCTTGCTGGGTCGCCATCGCAGTGGCTATATCTGGCTGGGAATTTTGACGGTGGCCCTAGTTTCCTTCGTGGCCCTGCAGGTGGTGTGGCAGTTGGGTAGCAGTTTGGCCGATCAGGGGTGGAGTGGGCAGACCTATGGCTGGGTAGCCCTGCTCACCCTTCTCTTTGCCATTTACGGCTTGGCCTTGAGCGCCGCTTCTACCCCCTTTACCGCCCTGCTGGTGGATGTTTCCGATGAAGACAACCGCCCTCGCCTGGTGGGCATTGGCTGGTCCATGCTGATGGTGGGTATTGTCACTGGGGTGATCATTACCACTGTAGTGCTCAAACCCCTGGAACTGGACACCCCCCTTGAGCAGGTGCGTCAGTCCGTTAATAGCCTGTTTATCATTGCCCCCGCCCTGGTCTGCCTGTTGACCCTGGTTAGCACCCTGGGCATTGAAGACCGCTACTCCCGCCTGGGTCAGCGCTCTAGCCTGGGCGATCGGGAAGACAGCATTACCTTAAAACGGGCCCTTAAAATTTTGACCGCTAGTCGGCAAACCAGTCTATTTTTTGGCTTCCTGCTGGTACTAAGTTTTAGTCTATTTATGCAGGATGCCATTTTGGAACCCTACGGCGGGGAGGTGTTTGGTATGACCATTGCCCAAACCACCCGACTCAATGCCGCCTTTGGCCTGGGCACCCTGTTGGGGATTGTGGTGACGGGTTGGCTGGTGGTGCCCCGCCTGGGTAAAAAGCGAACCGTAGGCCTGGGCTGCCGCTGGGCCGCCCTCTGCTTGGTGGGCATTACCCTCTCGGGCTTAACCGGTAGGCCCGAGGTGTTGCTGGCGGCGGTGTTTTTATTTGGTAGTGCCTCTGGCATATTAACCCTGGGGGCGATTGTGCTGATGCTGGATTTAACCGTGGCAGAAACCGCCGGTACCTTTGTGGGGGCCTGGGGGTTAGCCCAGGCCATCGCCCGGGGCAGCGCCACGGTACTGGGCGGGGCGGTGTTGGATCTGGGGCGGGCTATCCTGCGGGTCTTCCACGGTATGGGGGGCATCGGCCAACCCCAGGCCTTTCTGGCCTATGGTTTGGTATTTGGTCTGCAGGCCCTGGGTATGTTGGTCGCCATTGCCCTACTGGGTCGGGTCGATATTCAAGAGTTTCAGGCCAATGCCAAGGCCGCTATTACGGCGGCTTTACAAGGAGAAATGGACTAACCGTGACAGATTTTTATGCCCAGATTCTGACCGTTGCCCAAACTACTACCGCCGCCGTTGGCCAGACCTTGCTGGAGCAGTTTGGTCAGGCTGAGGCGGACCTGAAGGCCGATGGTAGTCTGGTCACCGCCTGCGATCGCTGGGCCGACCAAGCCCTGCGGGAAAGGTTGCAAAGCCACTTCCCCGACCACGGGGTGTTGAGCGAAGAAGTGGAGCACATTTTTCCGGATCGGGACTGGTGCTGGGTGATTGACCCCATCGACGGTACCACTAACTTTACCCGGGGCATTCCCATCTGGGGCATTTCCCTGGGCTTACTGTACCGGGGCGTATCGGTCTTCGGTTACGTGGCCATGCCTCCTTTAAACCAGAATTTCTACGGCTACTGGCCCGGAGAGACGGGCCTGACCATGCCCACGGGTGCCTTCTTAAACCAGCGACCCATCCACAGTAGCCAGGCTACCCCTGGCCCCCAGGAATTCTTTAGTCTCTGTGCCCGTAGTACCCAGGTCATGGCCCAGCCCTTTCCCTGCAAAATTCGCATGCTGGGATCGGCGGCCTACAATTTGTTAATCGTTGGGGCGGGCTGGGCCTTGGGGGCGGTGGAAGCCACTCCGAAGATTTGGGATATTGCCGCTGTCTGGGCCATTCTCCAGGCCGCCGGGGCCACCTGGGTAGCCCTGGATGGGGCCGATCCCTTTCCCCTGGTGGTAGGGCAGGACTACGGTCGCCAGCCCTACCCTACCCTGGTGACCGCCCAGGCCACCTGGGTCCCCCTGTTTCAGCCCCTGGTGGCCGGGGTACACCAAACCCTTGACTAACCCTGGTTACCGGTCCAGGCCCGATCGCCCTACCCAGCTCTGCCTGACTACCGATGACCAGATTTAGGAGAGCAACGGTAAACTGTCTATAGCGATTTCATCTTCCAGGTTTTGCCATGACGGCTACTCTTCCCGCCCTTCCCACCCTTTCTGCCCAGTACGACCCGACGCTAACGGAAAGCAAATGGCAGACCCAGTGGGAAACCCAACAGGTTTTCAAGGCCGACCCCAATCACCCCGGAGAACCTTACTGTGTGGTGATTCCGCCCCCCAATGTCACCGGTAGCCTGCACATGGGCCACGCCTTTGAGAACGCCCTGATCGATACCCTAGTGCGCTACCAGCGGATGGCGGGACGCAATACCCTGTGGTTACCCGGTACGGACCACGCCAGCATTGCCGTTAGTACAATTCTGGATAAACAACTCCAGGCCGAGGGGGCAAATCGGGAGGAGTTGGGCCGCGATCGCTACCTGGACCGGGCCTGGCAGTGGAAGGCGGAATCCGGTGGTACCATCGTCAACCAGCTACGCAAGTTGGGGGTGTCCGTCGATTGGTCCCGGGAGCGCTTCACCATGGACGAGGGCCTCTCCCACGCCGTCCTCACCGCCTTTACCCAACTCTACGAAGAGGGGTTGATCTACCGGGGCAACTACATGGTCAACTGGTGCCCCGCCAGCCAGTCGGCGGTGTCTGACCTGGAGGTAGAGCAGAAGGAAATCGACGGTCATCTGTGGCATTTTCGCTATCCCTTCAGCGATGGCTCTGGCTATCTGGAGGTGGCCACCACCCGGCCCGAAACCATGCTGGGGGATACGGCGGTGGCGGTCAACCCGGCGGACGATCGCTATCGTCACCTGGTGGGCAAAACCCTCACCCTACCCATCCTGGGCCGAGAAATTCCGGTGATCGCCGACGACTACGTTGATGCTGCCTTTGGCACCGGTTGCGTCAAGGTCACCCCCGCCCACGACCCCAACGACCTGGCCATGGGGGAACGCCACCACCTGCCCCTGATCACGGTGATGCACAAGGACGGCACCCTGAACGAGGCGGCCGGGCCCTTCGCCGGTCTAGACCGCTTCGCCGCCCGTCAGGCGGTGGTGCAGCAGCTGGAGGCAGAGGGCTACTTGGTGCGGGTGGAAGATTACCGCCATACGGTGCCCTACAGCGATCGGGGCAAGGTGCCCGTCGAGCCCCTGCTCTCTACCCAGTGGTTTGTCAAAATCCGGCCCCTGGCGGACAAAGCTCTGGATTATCTAGACAACCACCAATCTCCCCGCTTTGTGCCAGAACGCTGGAGCAAGGTCTACCGCGATTGGCTGGTGAACCTGAAGGACTGGTGCATTTCCCGCCAGCTCTGGTGGGGTCACCAGATTCCCGCCTGGTACGCCGTTAGTGAAACGGGTGGAGAGATCACCGACCACACCCCCTTGGTGGTGGCCGCCACGGCAGCGGAGGCCCAGGCTAAGGCCCAACAGCAATTTGGCCCCGACGTGGTATTGGAGCGGGACCCTGACGTGCTGGACACCTGGTTTTCCTCCGGTCTCTGGCCCTTTTCCACCCTGGGCTGGCCCGACGCTGGGGCCCGGGACCTGCAAACCTACTACCCCACCACCACCCTGGTCACCGGCTTTGACATTATCTTCTTCTGGGTGGCCCGCATGACCATGATGGCGGGTCACTTCACCGATACCATGCCCTTTGAAACGGTCTACATCCACGGCCTGGTGCGGGATGAGAACAATAAGAAAATGTCTAAGTCCGCCAACAACGGCATCGACCCCCTGGTGTTGATTAACAAGTACGGCACCGATGCCCTACGTTACACCCTGATTCGGGAGGTCACTGGGGCGGGGCAAGATATTCGCCTGGAGTACGATCGCAAAACCGACGAGTCGGTCTCCGTCGAGGCCTCCCGCAACTTTACCAACAAACTCTGGAATGCTTCCCGCTTTGTGATCATGAACCTGGGCGGTGAGTCCCCCGCTGACCTGGGGGTGCCCGACCTGAACCATCTGGAACTGGCCGATCGCTGGATTCTCTCCCGCTTTAACCGGGTGGTGCAGACGGTGCGGGGCCACCTGGACCAGTACGGCATGGGGGAGGCGGCCAAGGACCTCTACGAGTTCATCTGGGGGGATTTTTGCGACTGGTACATTGAACTGGTCAAGGCTCGCCTGCAAACCCCTGGGGTCTCTAAGCGCACCGCCCAACAGACCCTGGCCTTTGTGCTAGACGGCATTCTCAAGCTGCTCCATCCCTTCATGCCCCACATTACCGAGGAGGTCTGGCATACCCTCACCCAGGTGGGGGAGGACCAATTCCTGGCCCTGCAGCCCTACCCCACCCCCTTTGCCGGGCTGGTGGACGATCCCCTGGAGCAGCAGTTTACCCTGCTATTTAACACCGTGCGCACCCTGCGCAATCTGCGGGCTGAAGCGGGGATTAAACCCGGGCAGCGGATTGAAACTATCCTGGAGAGTGACAATCCCCAGGAACGCCAGATTCTCAGGGCCACCGCCGATTACATTAAGGACCTGGGTAAAATCGATACCCTGGTGATTACCGGGGGGCAACCAACCCCGCTCCAGGGCGAGGCCTCCCCTCCCTTTAGCCTGGGGGATAGTCCTTGGCTGGCTAGCCTGCAGGATTTCTGGCAAGGGATCGGGCCGCTGTTTGAACAGCCCCTGGACTACATCAGTGGCTTTTGGACAGACATACGACGGCCCGCCTTTACCCTACTGTGGGTCCTGGTGGGGGCGATCCTGCTGAAGTTGGCCAGTGGGGTGGTAACGGCTGTAGACCATACCCCAGTGGTTGGCTCCCTCATGCAATTGGTAGGGCTCTACTACAGCGTCACCCTGGTGCGTCGCCATCTGCTGACCAAGGGCGATCGCCAGCAACTTCAACAAACCCTGGGCCACTGGTGGGTTGAGGTGATTGGTCCCGATCAGCCCTCTCGTCCCTTCCCCAGGGTGTCTGCGCCGATGGCGGCGGCCCAGGAGTCCGTTAATGGCAATGGCTTCCATGGGCCCTCTCCAGGAGCAGACCAGCGCCAACTGTTTGCCGGGGTTACCGGTACGGTCCAGGTCTTAATTCCCCTTACGGGCCTGGTGGATATTGACGCCCTGCGAGCTAAATTAACCAAGGATCTAACTAAGATTGAGGCCGAAATTCAGACCTTGACGGGACGGCTGAGTAACCCTGGCTTTGTCGATAAGGCCCCTGAGAGTGTGGTGCAGGGGGCTCGTCAGGCCCTGGCGGAGGCCCAGACCCAGGCCACGATCCTAAAAAGCCGACTGCAACGGCTTTGATACCCGGATTAGACCGGCTCGCCCAGGCTATAGGCCCAAAATCTCGTTATTGCGCTGCCGCACCCGGGCCAACAGCTGGGGATTTTGGGCCAGATCCTCGCCCCAGCTAGGTAATATCTGCCGGAGCCGCTGCTGCCAGGCTGAACTGGCCCAGCGCTGGGGCAGGCTGCGTTGCACCACCTCCACCATAATTTGAACGGCGGTGGAGGCCCCTGGGGAAGCTCCCAACAGAGCGGTAAGGGAGCCATCCCCATTGCTAACCACCTCTGTGCCCATCAGCAACCGCCCATGGCCCTGCACCTGCTTAATCAGTTGTACCCGCTGCCCGGCGATCGCCAGTTGCCAATCAGCCCCATCGGCCTCCGGCAGAAATTCACCCAGGCTGGCCAGACGTTGGTCCATGGATTGCACCACCTGACCCAGTAGGTAGCGCACCAGATCAAAATTTTCGAGCCCAGCCTGGAGGCAGGGCAGCAGGTTGCCGGGTCGAATGGATCGGGGTAAATCCCACAGGGATCCCTGCTTCAGGAAGCGGGTGGTAAAGCCAGCGTAGGGGCCAAATAACAAGGCCCGCTGACCCTGAATCCAGCGTGTATCCAGGTGGGGCACTGACATGGGGGGCGCCCCCACCGGGGCCATACCATAGACCTTGGCCTGGTGGGCGGCAATTACCCTGGGATTGCGGCAAACCAACCACTGGCCACTGACGGGAAAGGCTCCATAGTGGCGAGCTTCAGGGATCTGCGATCGCTGCAACAAGGGCAGCGTACCTCCCCCTGCCCCCAAGAAGACAACGGTAGCCTCAAACAGGCCCCGGTCCCCCCCTGGTTTTTGAACCTGAACCTGCCATGCCTGGCCCTCCCGGGCGGGCTGACGGCGTAATTTCACCACCTGATGCCGCCTCAATACCGCCACTCCCTGGCGCTCCAGGCCCTTCAGTAAGCGCTGACTGAGGCGGCCAAAATCAATATCCGTTGCCCTATCCACCCGGGTGGCGGCCAGGGGTTGATCGGGACGTCGACCCTGCATCACCAGGGGCATCCAATCCTGCAACTGCCCCCAATCGGTGCTCCAAACCATCTCGGCGAAGGGGGGCAGGGCGCTCAGGGCCTGGTAACGGCGCTGCAAAAAGGCCACATTGGCCTCGCCCCAGACAAAACTAAGGTGGGGTACGGGTCGAATAAAGTCCGCCGGATCCCCCAGCAACTGCTGCTCCACCAGGGCACTCCAGAACTCCAGACTGTGTTCAAAGGCGGTGTTAATGGCCAGAGCCTTGGCGGTGGGAATCGATCCATCCGGGGCTACTGGCGTATAGTTAAGTTCGCAGTTGGCGGCATGGCCCGTACCGGCATTGTTCATGGCTGCGCTACTCTCAGCCGCCAACTGGGATAGCTGTTCCACCACCACCACGGTCAAGGTGCGATCCAGTTGCCACAGTAAACTGGCCAGGGTAGCCCCCATAATTCCCCCACCCACTACCAGTACATCACAACGCTGTGTTTCCATGCTGGCTACAGCACCCCGTTGACTAATGGATAGGATGCCTCTGGCCGATCTCTAGCGGGGAGAGAGACTTCAAGGGTTATGGGTTGATGGGCGGCGATGGGCATGGGCGATGGTTCCTGGGTTACCAAGGTCTCCTTTAATCTAGCGGCTTCTTTCTGGATCTGCGATCCAGAAAGAAGGGAATTGACCATACCCTAACCCCGGGCAACAGAGCTAGGGTTAACCCATTCGCCCCAGGCACATCGCGGTGTGCTCTAACTGCATAGGCTCGGCTCTGTTACCCTGACTAGGACTATAGCTGCCAGAGAAATTCGAAGAAATCCACGCCTTAGTCTAAAATCTACAGGTATGAATACTGAACTAAACTACACCCTGCCGCCCGCTGTACGCCGAATTGCCAACGCTTTTCGGTTAACTGGGTGGCTCAGTTTTTGGTGCCAGGTGGTACTGGCAGTGATTGCCAGTCTGGTGCTGTTATTTGGCCTTGCCAATCTGGGCAGTCGGGCTGGCGGCGTCAGTAACCCTGGTACGGGGGCAGGTTTGAGCTTGACCGCCCTGGGCTTAATAGCTGTATATCTAAGTACTTACTGGGCCTTTAGCTACACTCGCCTGGCTCGCCGTCTATGTAGTCGGGATGGAGCTCGACGACCCAGTCCTAAGGAAGCGATGCAGGCTCTACGCTTAGGCATCATGATTAGCATGGCGGGTATGTTGGTCACCCTCTTTGGTAGTAATGCCCTGGTGGGTTCCCTACTAGCTAAGACTCTAATTCAACCCCAAGGTGCGGCTGTTTTTGTACCGGGCAGTATGGGGCAGTATGTCAGGCCCTTTGATATTTTCGTGGTGCAGGGCAATACCATCATTCTTCTAGCCCATTTTATTTTTCTGGCGGCTACCCTGTGGCTGCTACGCACCATTAATCGCGCCTAGGGAAAGGTTGCCGTTTCCAGGTAGCAATGCCATAGTCTATGATCGAAGCATAACTCTCATAAATACTTGCTCACCCCAGATCTATGGATGTAATGGATTTTTTCCGCTTGAGTGCGGGTAACTGGCATTCTCAGCGCACTACCCACCATTTGCCCTTTCGGCGAGCGGAGCTAGGAGATTCGACTATTTCGGTGGAAGCCCTGGAGGAGGGCCACCCCAGCGTGGTGGAAATTTGTCAGCTCCATAGCGTCGATCCGGCTCTGGCGGTAGGTGGAGCCCTGGTTACCTGGCAGGGGTCAATGGCCTGGGACCGGGAGGATGAAAATCACACCGGTAATACGGTGTTTGCCCTGGTGCCGGATCGGGATCAGTCCGCCACCGGTCAATTACTACGGGAGCGGGGGTATGCCGAGATCGTGCCGGTGATTGGTCGCTACGAGATCGATGCCGACCAAGGACTGGTGCTCACCACCGAATATGAAACCATGAGTTCTGTGGAACGGTTCTGGTTTGCCCACCCTAACCTGCGGTTACGAACCAGTGTGGTGAAGCGCTTTGGAGGCTTTAACACCGCTTCTTTTTGTGCCGAAAGTAGAATTTTGTCACCGACTTCTCAAACCGGTGGAGAGAACCTGGTGCAGTCTCCCGTCGCCGTCCTATCGGCCTTTGGCTGGTAGGATGCGATGGGGTTCTGACCGCTTGTAGAAACAGCGCACTAAGGCCAACATCAAATAAACGGGGTGTTGGCCCTATAGCAAAAGGACCTCTAGGACCTGAGCCTATGCCCCAAAGGACTTGCCGCAACCGCAGGTTTGATTGGCGTTAGGGTTAGTAAATTGAAAACCGCCCCCAATCAGAGCATCACTGTAGTCCAGCATCAACCCATAGAGATACAGCAGACTTTTCTTGTCGCAGACTACCTGAAACCCTTCGTAGTCGTAAATTTCGTCATGTTCGTTAATATTCTCCGGGTTTTCAAAGTCCATAGTGTAGGACATGCCAGAACACCCTCCCTGGCGTACGCCTACCCGTAGACAAAGATTTGAATTACCCTGGCTGTGTTGCAAAGCTTTAACATGTTCAAGGGCTTTTGCAGAGAGTAAAATACCCCGAGATTGTTCCGTAACCTGGGCCATAGTAACTTTCCCCTTGAGGATTGACGGCGAATAAACCGCCTCAATCGGGCGGTTAGACGCTACAACTAAGGAAGGGGAAGGTGGCGATCGCCCACACCCCTGACTTGGGTTCTGTAGCTTTTCCTAGTTTAGCGTAGCTACCTGGGAATCAGGGTTAGAAAACTATAGGAAGACCTTGTCTACCATTAAACTCGTCTATGCTGATCAAAGCTAAGGGCTGATTTCAGGACAGCTGCTATACCGTTTCCTAGTTTTTTTCCCATACCATGACTCGATTGAACCGCATTACCATTGACCGGCTCAAGCAAATACCCCGCACAGCAACGGTATGGGAGGGCGATCGCCGACCAATGCACCACCTGGGAGAGGAGGATCAAGTCCCCTGGGGTCGGCATGGGGAAGATAGCGACTGTATTGTCTGGCTAGATAGTGGCCACGGTAAGGTACGGGGGATTGGTATTGTGCCCACTAGCAGTGGCTACGAACCGGTGGTGAGAACCCTGATCCAGGCGATTGAAGCTCCCCAGGGAGCTTTACCACCGGCGCGTCCGCAAAAGGTCGTAGTCTGTAACCGGGAATTGCAGTTTTACCTGCGGGGTGCCCTACAGGATCTAGATATCGTTGTCGATTATGAGCCCGATTTACCCCTAATTGACGACCTATTTAGCGCCCTACAGCAACCCAGGCCCCTAACGGAGGCCCAACTTCCCCACCGCCATGCCGAGGCGATGCTGGCTAAGGCCATGGAAATCTGGGAACTGGCCCCTTGGCATAGCCTGAATGAACAGCAAATTTTAGCTGTCGAACTAAATCACTGGGATGTAGACACCCTTTATGTCTCGGTTTTGGGTATGGGTGGGGTGGAATACGGTTTGCTGATGTACCGATCCCTGGCCTCCCTGACCCAATTTCGAGAGCGAGTCCTACTAGGAGAACAGTCCTCTAAGCAAATGCAGGAGGCCTTTCTCGAGCAGGACTGTCTGTTCCTGAACTTTGAGTTATTTTCAGACCAGGAGGCAAACCTACCATCTTTGCAGGATAGGCACTGGTCGAAGATGCTGGATGCCCCAGATATCGTTGAACCTGACTTCGGGAGTATCCACCCTCTCGAGGGCATGCGGAGTCAACTGGCGGAGCAGGAAGGGGCCATTTTGCTAGTGGTGCTGGAAGCTATTAAACGCTTCTTTAGTAAATACCGGTCTCAACTAGAGTCTCCCGCCTACGGCAATCTCAAGGGTACCTATCAGATTGCCAATCCCGAAAAGAGCCTAGGGTCATCCCTAAAGGTAACGGTGAAAACCTTGCCCGAGCTAACCCACGCCCTAACGGTCCAAACCGATCGCGCCTTTGCCGATGATTTTTCTCCCGGTAATGGTCTACCGGCTCTGCGCGATGATTACATTCCCCAAGGCACCTTAGTTATGCTGGTTCAGTTTGAGAACAGCTGGCTGCAACAACTCCGGCAAAACCGGGCGATCGCCTATCAAAGTCAGTCCAAGGCCGATTATGGCCAGACCATCACTGTTCCGGCGATAATTCTGCAGACCTCCCGTCCTAAGGCCAAGACCCTGGTGGGTCAGTTGCAACGGGCGGGTGGAATAAAGGCGATATGTTTTAACCCTGGTCGTGATCCGATTGAGAAGATCAGCTTTAACCTGGGACTGTTTCAGACCGGCGATGGCGACATGCACCTGTTTGCCGAGTACGATGTTAGCCAGCCCGAGGTTAAACAGCTTCTGGAAAGTTGGGAGGCATGGCAAAAGACCTCTAAGGGTAGCTGCTTAGTAATTGTGGCCACTGGCTTGACGGGACAAACCCGGGGTAAACCAGATCTAAAGGATATGGTGGCGGTTTTTGAGGCCCAGTGCCGCAATCCCCAGGATCTGCAATTGCCGCCTCTGCTCCTGGGCTACGATGGCAATCTGTAACTTCTCCACAGCTCTGGCTATATGTGCCTTTGTTACAGCCCTGGCCCCGGGAGCTGAGTCCCTTTCATAATAGAGGTATAGCTTTTCTCGGAGAACTGGTGAACGGGTTCTCGAGGAATGTCCGTCTCTGCAAACTGAACCAGGAGACTGACCATGTTTAAGAAAATTCTGGTGGCTTTAGATAGTTCTCCCCTCCGCGAAGTGGTGTTTAACCAAGCCCTGCAACTGGCCCAGAAAACTGGCGCTAGCCTCAGCCTGTTGCATGTTCTATCGGCCTATGAAGAAGGTAGCCCGGGTATTCCCATTCACTCCTATCAGGCCTACTACCCGATTTTGGATGACGCCATCTGGAAAGATTATCAGGAACGCTGGGGGAAATTTGAAGCCTCTCGCCTCGCCCAACTACAGGCAGAAGCTGATGAGGCCTTGGCGAGAGGGGTGACGGTGGAGTTTTCCCAGGTGGCAGGAGACCCGGCCATGACCATCTGTGCGGTCGCCCAATCCTCCCAGACCGATCTGATTGTAGTCGGCAGCCATGGCCGCAGGGGTCTGGAAGCAATGATGTTGGGCAGTGTTAGCAACCATGTGATGCACCGCGCTCCTTGCTCGGTACTGGTGATCCGCGGTGGTCAGCCCGCCCATCCTTCACCCCTGAGGGCTGAAGGGAGCGCTGAACCGCAGCCGGTTGCTGCTTCAACCCTGGCCTGAGGCCCCATATTCCCATCCCTGGACAGCCAGGAAACGGTCCACCAGCTCCCCTAACCCCGGAGATTGGCGATCGACGTATTCGTAGCGGGCCCGACACAGGGGTTTATTCAGGGTAATCAGGCTAGCTAGATCGATAGGGGTACCGGTAACAATGACATCGGCCTCGGCCCGGTTGAGGGTGGCAGCGAGGGCGGCCATCTGATCGGCAGAATAGCCCATGGCTGGGAGGACCGGCCCGATGTGGGGGTACTGCTGGTAAACGGTCGCAAGGGCCGGATCGGCCCAGGGGCGAGGATCGACAATGGTGGCGGCCTGGGCCTGGCGGGCGGCGATATAACCCGCTCCGTAGGCCATGCCACCGTGGCTGGTGGTGGGACCGTCTTCTACTACGATTACCCGTTTATCCCTAACCTGTTCGGGATGATCCAGATAAATAGGTGATCCGCCCTGCACAATCGGGACTAGAGGCAGGAGCGATCGCACCCCAGCCCCTACCTGTTCTACAGCGGCGAGGTCAGCCGTATCTGCCTTAGCCACCACCACCACATCGGCCATACGCAGTACTGCTTCACCGGGATGGTAACCAGTTTCGTCCCCTGGGCGCAGGGCGTCCACCAGAACAATATGGAAATCGGGACGCACAAAGGGAAAGTCGTTATTGCCGCCGTCCCAGAGAATTAGGTCCGCTTCGGCGGCGGCCCGAGGCACAATCTCACCGTAGTCTACCCCCGCATAGACCAGGTTACCCACCGCCAGATGGGGCTCGTATTCCTCCCGTTCCTCCAGGGTACAGTGGGCCGCCGTCAGATCGGCAGGGCTGGCAAACCGCTGCAACCGTTGCTGCTCTAGATCACCGTAGGGCATGGGATGGCGAATCACCGCCAGCCGTAGGCCCCGACCTCTGAGCCGCTGGGATAACCACCGACTTACCTGGGATTTGCCGCAGCCCGTGCGTACCGCCGAGACGGCGATCACCGGTACCGACGCCTGAAGCATGGTACGTTCTGGCCCTAACAGCAAAAAGTCCGCACCCGTAGCCAGTACCCGTGAGGCTAGATGCATTACCTGAGGGTGGGATAGATCGCTGTAGGCAAATACCACCTGGTCAACCTGGTAGCGATGGCAGATTAACTCCAGATCCGCCTCTGGCACGATGGCAATGCCCTGGGGATAGAGGGGACCAGCCAAACTAGGGGGATAGCGGCGATCGCTAATGCCCTCGATCTGAGCCGCAGTAAAGGCTACCACCTCTACTGCCGGGGTCTGACGATAAACCAAATTGAAATTGTGAAAGTCCCGTCCCGCCGCTCCCATAATGACCAGGCGCGATCGACGGGCAGGAGATGACAGGATAGAAGGGGAAGAACCACCCTCAAGGACCATAGGAATACCGGCATAGATAGGATCGATTGTGCCACAGAGGAACTCCGCTACAACTCTCGAGGCAATTCCCTTGTCTCTTAGTAAGACTCATAGGCCTTGTGGTGGGTCTATTAACTAAATTTATGGGTCTTGTATTAAGACTAAGGTTGTAGTGTTGGCTAGACCTCTGAGGATATCATTGAAGGATTAAAAAGCTAAAACTGGATAGGGATTCTGATTGCCCCGTTGAAGGACCAAGATCATGGCTCTGAATTGGCCAGATAGTCTCGTTAGGAGACACCTAACGGTAGAACTAGGGTATCCCCTGACACCCAGGATCAAAATCGAAGTCTTTTAGTGAGACTCATTCATCTATCATTAAGTCTAGTCACGAGACGAAAAAGACCTGGATCGAGATCGGTGTAGGGGAGCCTTGGAAGTAGCAAGCCATTCTAAAAGCCCTTGAATAGTTGCGTATAAAGCAAATAATCAAAATCTCGAAAGCCTTTTTTGTAAAGGATTTTAATCTCAGCGGGCTTAGTCTGGACTAAATTTGGACTAAATTAGCCCACCTAACTCCATCAAGAAAACCAGTAGGTTGTCGAGATGAACGTCTTGCGATTAGACTCGTAAACTTCACAAAGAGACCCGAATAGGGATTAAAGAGTCCAATCGTAAGATGGGTGATTGGAGCGAAAACCCGGGACAACTACCTGGTAATTCCATGATAGGAGCATAGGTGTGACTGTTACATTCGCAGGGGGAAATAAGTCGAAGGTTTCCCATACCCTTTGAAGCGAGGTAAAACGCCTACCCAACCTTCACTTTAATGGATCCATCCCATCCTCATGATACTGGCGACTGCCATCGTGTCATGATTGCCCAGGCAGTCTCGGAGCTGGACTCGATAGGGTGATAATCGGACTTACCGTGAAGCTTACTAGTCCCAATCTAAGATAGACTCCTGGCGATCGCTAGACATTCTGCCAGGCGGGCATTGGTTTTGATCGCCTGGGCTTCCAGGTGGGGAACGGTGGCCTGATATCCAGCCTGCCGTAGGGCTGCCACTAGGCGATCGCGGCGGGGAATATCCATTCCACCCCGATGCCCAATCTCGGCAAGGGTGTAGTAGTAGGGCGGTAAATGGGCTTCTGCTGCCATGCACTGTAGTAATCTGGCCTGGGCTGTCCACCCCCAGGTAGAGGCGAGCTTACCCATGGCAGTAAGGGTTGGGGGGTCATGCAGGGGGCCTAGCCAGAGCGGCCCGCTGACTACTACCCCAGGAGTGGCACAAGCGCAGGAAACCTGCCCTAGGTGTCGCCAAGCTACGGTTTGAAACTGCCCACAGCCATGGCAATAGGCAAGAAAGCCATAGTTCTCAGGGGTAAGGGTAAGGTGGCTAACTACCCGCACCATCACCCGGTGCACCTGGCCGGTAAACAGGCTGAAGCAAGGCTCAATCCCTAAGCCCCGGGCCGCAGCCGTTTGGGCGATGTGGCCCAGCAGTAGACGCAATCCCTGCTCGTGTACCGCCGGATGGCAACGGGCGTAGGCGGGGTAAATCTGCAGGCTACGCTGGGGGTCGTGGCCACTGCTGGATCGGCCGTCGGTGCTGGTCAGATAGAGTAATCCCCCCAGGCGCACCGCCCATAGCCCGGCTTCAGCGTGGGGTGCGGGACTGCCAAAGTTGTCTATGTCTACCAAATCGTAAAAGTCCTGATGCTGATAACAGCTCAGGCAGAGGCGGAGGCTGTTGTGCTGGGTGAGGCGGTAGCGATCGCTGGGCAGGCAGGCTAAATTGGCCGCCAGGGTAGGAATGACTTCCGGATTACCCTCGTTAGCCCAGACCCAGTCAGCCTCGGCCTCCAGCAGGTAGCGCAGGGGCCTCACCCCGCAGCCACTCATGGCGTCCAGCACCCGTAGTTGGGGGTGAGTCTGACGATAGAGTCTGGCGCAAAGAACCGCCAGATCCCGGGCGATGGCGCTCTGGGACCGATAAAAGGCAGGCCCCACCCGGAATCTAGCCCGACCTTCCTGGTGGGGTAGGGAATCCCTTGCCGTCACCCTAGAGGGCCGCCATGGCTCGAGCGATCGCCGCCTCCAGGGTTGGCTTAGGTAATTCAGTTAAGACAAAAACCTCTTGCACCGTCTTTCCCTTACGGGCAATTAACTTAAAACCACCCCGAATCGGCACCGATACCTTCACCCGCATTTCTGGTGAATGGGCCCGCACATTGGCAATTACCCCGGGGGTAACGGTGCCAATACCTGGCTGTTCTAACAGTTTTTCTAGAATTGGGATCAATCCAGGTAGATGGGTAGAGTGGTTCCAAACTAGTCGGCTATCTGAAGTTTGCGTCATAAAAAAGATTCTTAAAAAAAGCAGGTGCTCTTTGGATTATGCCCGCTCAAGGGGGGCCATCGTCAAGCCAGCTCGGGTTAGTTGACTGTGATAGAGCTCCGCCTGCTCCAGAGGGCCAACCCAGACCACGGCCTGACCCTCATGGTGAATTTGATTAGTTAAATTCCAAGCCTGATCACTACTCATCCCAGGGATGTACTTCATCAGGCATTCCGCTACATGCTGAAAAGTATTCACGTCATCGTTGAGGACGATAATTCTATAGTTAGGGTAAGGCTGACGAACCACCTGGCTGGTTTTCTCCGGTGCCAAGGCAGGAGCGGAGGCCATCCCCTTAGGTAATACCGAAGTCATGGCGTGTACGGCAAAGAAAAGGTTAGGGTAGATAGACCATCTGGAGGTAAGTCTATCCTATAGCAGTGGTCGGTCCGATTAGGATTAGACAATGACACCATTGGCTATAGGCTGAGGCTCAGAGGCTACCTCGGTCTCCTGCTCTCAACGGCACCAACTATACTAACAACATAAATGAATGTATCGAATTAAGCCAGAACCGATGCCGATCAGATTAACTCGTTTCCTTCTACGGGCTGTTCCCCTTGGTGTCCAGTCACCTTAGCTTGATTTAGACCTCTGAGGAACTGGTTAGTCGGCTAAGGCTATGCCTGAACAAGTATTATTACAGGCCTCTACCCCGTTATCCATGGAACAAAGGCCCTTTTAATATAAATTCAGCCCTAGCCACCTACAGGTAGGCGAAGGCGAGCCAGAACGCCTACCCGGTATATGCTTTTGCCGACCAACCGTATCCTAGGGTTTCTGGCCAAAGCTATAAATTGCCCTTTCCAACAGCCTTAACGCTCCGTTATCTAGGGCTAGGGCTCTGTTTTAGAGAAAATAGCAATCAACCAATCGCCTAGCCTTCGTCGTTGACGTAGGCCAACAGGGCTAAAATACGAGCCCGCTTAATAGCAGTGGTGAGGTCCCGCTGCTGCTGGGCGGTCAAACCTGTAATGCGGCGGGGGAGGATCTTGCCACGCTCGGTAACAAACTTCTTGAGTAAATCGACATCTTTATAGTCGATTTTTTCCTCAGGCTTAATGGGCGATACACGACGACGAAAATAGGCCATGGCTACTAACTACTTGATTTCTTTGTGAACAGTGTGCTTATTGCAGTGGGGACAGAACTTTTTCAGTTCAATGCGATTGGTGGTATTACGCCGATTTTTTTGAGTGGTGTAGCGCGATACCCCATTAGAGCGTTTGGCCGGATTGGTGCGGCACTCGGTACACTCAAGGGTAATGACGAGGCGGACGCCTTTGGCCATGACAGATTACCTGGATTACAACGAGCTAATTTAAAACACAGTCTTTCATTATTTCATGATTGTCCCGAAATATCTAGCTTGTAAAGTTAGGATTTATGGATGACCTGGGGACGTTCCCATTTGAATCAGCTCTACCTTGTAACCGTCAGGATCCTGTACAAAGGCAATGACGGTAGAACCGTGTTTCATCGGACCTGGCTCCCGCACTACTGGAGCGCCCAAGGCCTTGATTTGCTCGCAGGTGGCGTAGATGTCCTCAACCCCTAGGGCAATGTGGCCGTAGGCATTACCTAAATCGTATTGATCTACCCCCCAGTTATAGGTGAGTTCCAGTACTGTATGGTCGGCCTCGTCCCCGTAGCCGACAAAGGCCAGGGTAAACTCCCCACTGGGGTAATCCTTGCGACGCAGGAGACGCATGCCCAGGACGTCGCAGTAAAACTTAAGGGAGCGATCTAAGTTGCCGACCCGGAGCATGGTGTGGAGCAGTCTCATGGCTTAAGAATGGAAATTACAAATCAATTTTAGTGCTCCACACCGATCCTACTTTGAAATCTTGGGTGGCTAGCTAGGATTTACCCGGTCTGGAGAGAAATCGATAACATCAACTCTGACCCAGGCGGCGCAAATTTAAGACATCGGTCATCTTACGCAGCTGACTAAAGGTTTGATCGAGGTGATGATGATCGCGCACGTCCAACCCCAGATCAATTTCAGCGGTTTGGCCCGGGAAGGTCTTAACCTGGGCTTTGTGGACGTTAATCTGCAAATCTGATAAGTGGGAAAGGATATCCTTGAGTACTCCCACCCGGTCAATCACCTTAATTTTCACCTCCACCGGGTAGGTCTGGCGCAGATTGGTAGGTTCCGTACTATTCCAGCTAACTGGAATCAGGCGATCTCCTGGTATGGACTCCAGATTTAAACAACCCTGGCGATGGATGGCTATTCCCCGGCTACCCAGGGATACACTACCCAGAATGGGCTCTCCCGGTAGGGGAGTACAGCACCCGGCAATGTGATAAACCAGGCCCTCAATCCCCAGGATTGGGTCCTTAGATGGAACGGGGCGATGGCGATTGGTAACGGCATCAGCTAAGAATTTATCCGCATTTTCTAGCGACAAAGACTCCAGGGGTTGCTGGGCCTTCACCGCCTCCCGGAGGCGATTTACAACCAGATTCAGGGTAACCTCACCGTAGCCCAAACCCGCCAACAAATCCTCTACTGTCCCATAGTTGCAACGTTCGGCCGCCAGTTGAGCCTGGGCAGACTTCAGCAGAGCATCAAAGCCATTGCGACCCAGCTCCTTCTCTAACATATCCCGACCCCGGGTGATATTTTCGTCACGATTAGATCGCTTGTACCAGTGACGAATACGATTGCGGGCACCAGCGGTGACAACAAAATTTAACCAATCAAGGCTGGGGTGGCTATTTTTCTGGGTGAGAATCTCAATAATGTCACCATTTTCCAGGGGGGTATCGAGGGTAACGATGCGACCGTTCACCATCGCTCCAGAACAGTGGTTCCCAACCTCAGAATGGATTCGATAGGCAAAGTCGACTGGGGTAGCTCCACGACTGAGGGGAATCACATCCCCATCGGGGGTAAACACATAGACATCTTCATCGAACAAATTGCCCTTGACGTTTTCTAAAAATTCCTGGGCATCCTTGAGGTCACTTTGCCAGTCTAATAATTGGCGTAGCCAGGTAAATTTCTCATCGTCTGCACTCATGGGGGTATTATGGGAAGCCCCGGTTTCTTTATATTTCCAGTGGGCGGCAATCCCGTACTCGGCCACGTGATGCATTTCCAGGGTGCGAATCTGGACTTCGATCGGCTTACCCTTATTGCCAATTACTACCGTATGCAGAGACTGGTAGCGGTTAGGCTTGGGTAGACCAATGTAATCTTTAAACCGACCTGGAATGGGACGAAAGGCATCGTGCACAATGGCCAGGGCGCGGTAGCACTCTTCATTGGCACCCACAATTAATCGTACCGCCGCCACATCATAGATTTCGTGGAAATCCTTCTGCTGCTTCTCCATCTTGTTGTAAATACTGTAGAGATGCTTGGGTCGGCTACTCACTTCTACCACCTGAATACCCGCCTCATGCATTCGCTGACGCAGGGTTTCTGCTACCAGGACCAGGCGTGCTTCCCGGTCAGCCCGTTTATCGGTGACATACTCCTGCATGCGCCGGTAAGCTTCTGGGTCTAGATACTTAAAGGAAAGATCCTCCAGCTCCCACTTAAATCGGCCAATCCCCAACCGATTCGCCAGGGGAGCAAAGATCTCCATGGTTTCCCGAGCAATCCGCTGCTGTTTCTCTGGACTGAGGTGCTCCAGGGTACGCATGTTGTGTAAGCGATCGGCCAATTTCACCACAATTACCCGAATGTCCTGAGCCATGGCCAGAAACATCCGGCGGAAGTTTTCGGCTTGCCGCTCGGTCTTGCTTTCGAAGTTAAACTTAGAGAGCTTGGTAACGCCTTCTACTAGTTGACGCACCTCTTCGCCAAAGTGCTGCTGGATATCTTCGAAGCTGGTTTCCGTGTCTTCCACAATATCGTGGAGAAAACCTGAGGCAATCATGGCGCTGTCACCTCCCAAGTCTCTGAGTAACCCGGCTACAGCGATGGGATGGCAGATATAGGGCTCTCCTGAGGCCCGATACTGCCCCTGATGGAGATCGTAGGCAAAATCAAAGGCACGACAGACTAGATGGTTGTTAGATCGATCCGCCTGCCCATCCTCACCCTCTACTTCAGGCTTACCCTGGTGGGTCAGCAGGCAGGTCTTTAGCCAATCGGGCAGGCTACAATCGGTGGGTAGGGGAGAATGTACCGTAGTTGCAGTCATGGCGTTCAGGTATCCAGGCAAAGAATTAGAAAAACAGACACAACCGGTGCTGGCTTGTGCCTTGAAAATATTTCTTTTGATAGAAATAAACTACACTATCGGCCAGAATATTTCCTCTGGTTAACGGAGTGATAAGGAAGGAAAACCGTTTTGGATGGATCAGGGCCGCATGGGCCGAGTGGTTCCGGCTGTACGGCTTTGTCCTTAGTTATTCCTTAACCTTAGCATTTGAGTTGACCTCTATGGACGTTCACCATAAAGACTTAAGGGCTAAGCACAATGGATCAAATTACCGGGGGACTGAAATTCTCTCTGGTAGGATAAAGCTATAGTAATTGCCTCTAGCCCTGTGGGTTGCAACCATGGTTCAGTCTAGTAATTCGACCCCAACCACCGTTAGTGTTCCTCTGCCTAAAAACTGGTTAACCCGGTGGTGGGATACCCTCAACCCGATCGCCCAGTCTGGGGTCGTGATGCTAGCCACCCCACTGTTGGTACTAAATGTATGGGCTGTTTCGATTATTTTTGGCTACTTTCACTCGATTTTAGTTACGGTGTTAATTGCTGCCCTGTTAGCCTTTCTATTGAGCTATCCCATGGCCAGCTTAAAAAAAACCGGGCTCAAACGAGGACAGGCGGCGATCGTGGTTTTGGTGCTGGCCCTGGTGGCGGTAACGGCCCTGGCCATTACCGTTCTACCCTTTGTGATTGATCAAGGCCAGCAACTGGTGGGGAGACTACCGGAGTGGTTCGACTCTGGCAAAACCCAATTGATGATGTTAGATAGCAAGTTGACGGAGTGGGGGTGGCCTGTCAATTTGGATGGGTTAATTGCCCAAACCAGCGATCGCCTCAAGCGGGAAATTCAATCCATTGCTGGCGAAGCCCTCAACCTGACCATCAACGTGGCTGTCTTTACCGCTAATAAGTTAGTCGATGTGGTGCTCACCCTGGTGCTTACCTTTTACCTATTGCAGCATGGCGAAGAGGTCTGGGTGAGTGTGGTGGGCTGGCTGCCTCGACCGATTCAAAAGCCATTTTCCCAAACATTGCAGCAAAGTTTCCGCAATTACTTTTTAGGCCAACTAATTTTGGCCAGTTGTCTAGGGGCTGCCCTAACCGTGGTGTATAGCCTGTTAAATGTGCCCTTTGGCTCTCTCTTCGGCCTCACCGTAGGGCTCCTGGCCCTGGTACCCTTTGGCGGCACCGTGGGGGTTGTACTGACTACTCTGTTGGTGGCCTTGCGCGATGTCAAGATTGCCATTCCCATGCTGATCAGCTCGGTGATTGTACAGCAGGTGGTTGAAAATGGTTTGGCTCCCCGAGTCTTGGGCAGTGTAACTGGGTTAAACCCCTTTTGGGTATTTATTGCAATTCTTTCGGGAGCTCGCATCGGCGGCCTGTTGGGGGTGATTGTAGCGGTGCCTGCGGCAGTAGTGATTAAACAAGCCCTAGAGGCCCTCCGCCATACCCAACAGGAAACCCGGGAGGTGGTACTGCTGGCCGATCCTAAGGCCTCCTCCCGATCCTCGGTGAATCCTGCTGGAGAGTGAGCCCAGTCCTTTCTACCGTGTCGGTCAGAACTCCGCTGCCTCCCTAGTCGGGACTAGTGCTAGAGAGGACCAGATAAAGTCCCCAAATCGCCATGGGCCGCAGGTAGTGGCAAGCCCGAAAGGTACCCTGGGCGGTGATCGCTTCGGGGGTGCGAAATTGCAGGCCATAGCTGTAGGTTTGGTGTACCACCGCTTGGGTAATGGCCAGGGCCTGATCGACCTGGCCCATTTGGGCAAAAAAGGCCGCCAGGCCAAAGTTAATACCGGTCCACACCTCCAGGGGATGGGTGCTGTCGGGGTCCTCGGCTCGACCATCGGGAAGGACACCATTGGCTACCCCGATCGCCTGGCCCAGGGCAGGGGCGCTAAAGTTACCCAGGGCAGAGCCAGCGAATTTTTGGGCCTGGGGGGCGGCCTCCCCCTGGGCCACCTGGTTAAAGCGGACAAAGCAGGCGTCGTAGATGGCCTCCAGGCTAGAGAGAATGCAATCGGTCTCCACCAGGTCCGGTAGGTCTAGCAGGCGGGCTAGAAACTGACCGCAGAGCTGGTCCGCCATGACAATCTGGGAGTCACTGCCACTGTCCAAGCGGTAGTGGCGGCCATTCCAGAGTTTGGGGTGGTAGGCCCGGCGACCATTGTCCAGCCAGCGCTGGTACTGGGTCACCAAAATTGGCGTGTTGCCGGGGGCCACCCCCGCCTGGGTGAGGACCTCGGCCATGGCCAGGGCGGCCTCTAGGGCGGTGAGCCAGAGGCCACCACAGTAGGCACTGATGCCCACCAGTTGCCAGTCATCGAAGGTTTGATCGGGGGCACCGCTATTTTCTGGAATGCCGTCCCCATCCCGGTCAAAATGCTTCAGGTACTGTAGGGTTTCCACCACGGCGGGCCAGCAGTCCTGCAGGAAGGTTAGATCACTGGCTCCAGTCAACTTAAAGGCCCGATACACCTGAATAACGAAATCGCTGCCCAGGTCCTTCCACTGGTTGCAGTCCTGGTAGCTGGTGTAGTTGGTCTGCTGCCAGGGGTGTTCGTTGGGGGCCCCCAGGTCGTGGGGGGTGGCCCCCTTGAGTTTGCGGGGGGCGACGGGGTTTTCCTGACCCTGGAGCAGGTGATACCCGATAATCCGGGGCTGAGCATCCTGCTGGGGAATGGCCCGGGCAAAGGCCCGCAGCACCGCCTTCTCCAGGTCGGGCCACAGCAGCAGGGTGGCAAAGCCGCCGTAGAGGCGCACGTCTAGACTCTCGTACCAGCGGTAATCCAGACATTCCAGCACGGCAAATTGGCCCACCGGGTCCGCCGGGCTAGCGGTGCTCCAGAGGGTGCCGCCGCTGGCCAGGTCGTAGAGCTCGTTGAATAGGGCCATTTTCAACCAGTCCGGTAGGTCGGGCCGGTCTAGAATGGGCTGTTGCCAGTCAACGATCGCCTGCTGCCACTGGGGATACTGGGCCAGGGCGTTGGCGGCGATGGCTTGGGCATTGGTGCCGCTGCGATCGAAGAAGTCAGTGTAGCGTCGGTAGGCCTGGGTACCAGCGGCAAACTCCGTCACCGGCAGATCCCAACTCAGTATCACCGGTAGCTGGCGACTGGCCCCCGGTGCTAGGGTAAAGCGTAGAGCCAGGGCACAGCCCACCTGTTCCCCCGAACCCGCCGGGCTGGTATCCAGCAGGTTCATCAACCGACCCAGACGGGCGAAGCTATCCCACAAATCTCGACCATCCCCGGCGGGGTTCCAGCGCAGGTCGTAGGAAATTTCCAGATCGGGGGCGGGGCGGGTGGCCACACACCACTGGCCCTGCCCCTCCCGGGGACCGGCCTGGTGATCCCAGGCCCCATCCATAACGCAACCCATCAAGTCATCGCCAGTGACTAGCCGGTTGTAATTGCCCTGGCTCTGGCCCAGGGCCGGGTGGTAGTCATAGTAGGGGCTGCCATCGTCTCGCTGGTGCACGGTGGCGGAGGGTTGGGTGTTGGTAAACCACCCCACCAGGTTTTGCCAGCTCACCATTAGGCTGAGGGTGAGGGGCTGGTCGGTGGGGTTGTGGAAACTCCAGTCAAACACCGCCACCGGGTAGCTGGCCTCCTGGTAGTTGTGGGGCCAGATGGGAGAAAACTGGCTACAGGTGACCTGCGCCTGGAACTGATGTTGGTAACGGTACCAACTACGGGGGTAGAGGGCATGGTAGGTGCCGGTGGGGCGATCGCCGGTGGTGGCCGGGTACCACTGCCAGGCCGACAGACTACCATCCCTAGGGGTTTGGGTACTGAGGGCATAGGCCTGGGTCTGGCCGGTGGCGGAGCGTTCAAACAAACTAAACTGGCAGGCGGGAATTTCTAGATAGGTGTGCTCACCGCCGTCTAGGTGCCAGAGGTTAAAGTCTCCCCGGGGAGATCGGCCGAAACAACCCGCCCCCAACCCCCCCAGGGGAGCTCCATGGCAGGGGCCATCATCTAAATTGCTGGCGTAGCGCACCACGTAGTGCTGGGGCCAGGGTTCTCCCAGGGGACGCTGCCAAGCCTGGGGGGGAATTGGGGAGCAGGGATTTGAAGGTAAGGTCATGTTCCGATTTTACCGGAGAGCTAGCTCTCCTCCAACCCTCTGCTATGGTCGGAAAACTCTCCTATAAACTTTACCTCGGGCTGCAATCTCAGGGACCATTGGGCCTCAACCCGATCCTGAACATGATGAATCAGCCGATAGATATCTGCGGCTTTGGCCCCTCCCAAATTGATAATGAAATTAGCGTGGCGATCAGCCACCTGGGCCTGGCCCAACCGATACCCCTTTAGACCGGTTTGTTCGATGAGCCAACCAGCGGTATAGGGTAGGGGATTACGAAATACACTGCCACAATTGGGGCGATCGTAGGGTTGGGTAGCCCGGCGCTGGTTGAGCCCGGCCAGGGTATCGGCCATAACTACGGCTGGATCGTGCCCCGGCTGCAGTTGAAAGGTAGCATCCAACACCACTTGATTAGATCCCTGCAGGCAGGAACTGCGGTACTGGAAAGCCAGTTCGGCGAGGGAAAGTTCTACCTGCTGCTGCTGGTGATTAAGAATAGTGGTCGCAATCAGGGAGTCGGCGACACAACCGCCGTGGGCGCCAGCGTTCATCACCACAGCACCGCCAATGGTGCCTGGAATGCCTACCGCCCATTCCAGGCCTCGCCAACCCCGCTTAGCCGCCTTCCAGGCCAGAGTGGGTAGGGGTTCTCCAGCAGATGCCCGCACCCTGCCTGTGGTTGAGTCAAACTGACTCTGGCGCCAGTGACGGGTGCAGATCACCAGGCCAGAAATACCGCGATCGCTAATCAGTAGATTAGAACCTGCCCCCAATACCGTAACCGATACAGCCTGAGCCGTTGCCCAGGCCAGAGCCTGATCAAAGTCCTGGCGGTGGCGAGGCATAGCCAACCATTCTGCCAGACCGCCCACCCGAAAGGTAGTTAGTTTTTGCAGAGATACCTGAGAACTGATGGAGGAAACTGAAGCTGATAGGTCAGTAGTGACAGTCATGGGAAAAGCCCCCTTAGCTAGGCTCAGGCTGACTTAGCAGACTTCCTGCAAAGACGTAAGCTGATTTTTGCCATAGTAATCCATCACCTGGGGAATAATCTGGTTAAGGTTGCCTGCTCCCATGAACAATACCAGGTCACCAGGGCGTAGGCTACTGATTAGGGTATTTTGTACTTCTTCCAGGGTAGGACTATAGACCACCCCAGCATGTTGGCTAGCCACCACCTCGGCAACTTGCTGACCAGAAATCCCGTAGGTATTCTCCTCGCCAGCGCTGTAAATATCAGCCAGAATCACCTGATCCGCATCTTCAAAGGCCTGGCCAAAATCCTCCAGGAGAGCGGCCGTGCGACTGAAGCGATGGGGTTGGAAAACCGCCACAACCCGACTCGGCTGGGTATCAGATAAATTTTCAGAAAGGTCCGATACCCCGGACGTCCCAATACGTAACTGAGCTGCCGCCAAGGTCGCTCTGATTTCGCTAGGATGGTGGGCATAATCATCAACAAATTGAATACCACCGTAATGGCCCCGAAGTTCGAAGCGACGCCGAGCTCCACAGAACTGACTTAACCCATCGGCGATCGCGGCAAAGGTCAGGCCTAAATGACGACCCACCGCTACTGCAGCCAGTGCATTACTCAGGTTATGGTGACCCAGCACTTGCAAATTTAGGGTGCCCAGACGATGCCCCCGTTCCCACACCACCGCCGTCGTACCCTGGGGATGGAAAGTAATATCGCTAGCGTGGTAGGTAGCTCCTAGCTGACTACTTAAACTGTAGGTTAGATCGGCTGTCAGATTGGCCCGTACAACTTCACAGTCCAGACTGGCTACTAAAACCTGGCATTGCCGTTGAAAGGTTTGGAAGATTTTAACCACATCCTCAAGGGTATGGTAATGATCGGTATGATCGAGTTCAATATTGGTTACTACCCCGATCGCCGCAGATAGTTTAGCCAGAGTGCCGTCAGACTCATCTGCTTCGGCTACCAGATAAGGCCCCTGGCCCAGGCGAGCGTTACCACCCCAACTCTCTACCTCCCCCCCTACCACAATAGTGGGATCCAGGCCAGTTGCGATTAGCATATGACCAATCATACTGCTGGTGGTGGTCTTACCGTGGGTACCCGCTACGGCAATACTGCTGTAGCGGGTAATTAAGCTAGCCAGCACAGCGGAACGGTGGAATATCGGACATCCCATCTCCAGAGCGGCTCGATATTCAAGGTTTTGATCGTCAATGGCCGTAGAACAAATCACTTGAGGAGGGATAGGGGAGATATCCATTCCCCCTTGATCCTGAGATTGGGAAGCAAAGTTAAGGAAGTGGCTGAGATTAGCTCCTTCCTGTTGCCAAAAAATATGGGCACCCGCTTCCTGTAGACGACGGGTAATGTGGGTCAAGCGCAGATCGGAACCGGATACCGGTAGATTTTGTCTGGTCAAAATATAGGCCAGGGCAGACATGCCAATTCCACCAATACCAATGAAATGGAAGGGTCTGCCGTTAAAATCCACTGAATTCGGCATTGTTACACTCCTTGAAAACACCACACCCTACCGTGCCCCTGATCACGGGTAATCATAGCAAGAATCGTTCAATCAACTCTGTTCGTAGGACCTAAGTCTTAAAGGACGTAGTCAGGAAGTTTTCCATATCACCATCAGCGGGGAGAATTTATGGCCTGAAGATTACCAGTGTCCCTGAGTCTGGAAAATTCAGGATGAGACTGAGGCGTTGCAGGGAGCCATAAGCCTTCAATGCCGGGAGTTCAGAGCTAGCTATAGAGTCGCATCACTCCAAAAAATATCAGCATAGATTTCCTTCGAGGGAATTAGGACTATTCAGCGAAATACGACTATAAAGTTGATCATCCTTTGGGATATTATAGGTTTTGTCTAAGAATAGATACCTAGACTGTCAGCAGAGGGTTAAACGCAGTGATTAGAGTAGCCATTAATGGGTTTGGCCGCATCGGCCGGAATTTCTTACGGTGTTGGTTAACGCGGCAGAATAGCCAGCTTGAGGTCGTTGCCATCAACGATACTTCAGATCCTAAAACTAACTCCCATTTATTAAAATACGACTCTATGTTGGGTCGATTAGAAGCCGATATTAGTGCAACTGAAGACACTCTGATTGTTAACGGTAAAACCATTAAGTGTTACTCCGATCGCAACCCCAATAATCTACCGTGGGCAGCCTGGGACATTGATTTAATCATTGAATCTACTGGGGTTTTCGTTAGTGCTGAAGGGGCCTCTCGCCACATTGAAGCCGGCGCCAAGAAGGTATTGATTACCGCTCCTGGTAAGGGTAGTAATATTGGCACCTATGTAATCGGGGTCAATGATGGGGACTACCGTCACGATGGGTACGATGTCATCAGTAACGCCAGTTGCACCACCAATTGTTTGGCGCCAGTAGTTAAGGTACTCCATGAAACCTTTGGCATCATCAAAGGCACCATGACTACGACCCACAGCTACACGGGTGATCAACGCCTCCTGGATGCCAGTCACCGAGATTTGCGTCGGGCCCGGGCTGCTGCTCTGAATATCGTACCTACTACGACCGGGGCGGCCCAGGCAGTAGCGCTGGTAATTCCTGAAATGGCTGGCAAGCTGAATGGGATTGCCCTACGGGTACCCACTCCCAACGTATCGGTGGTGGACTTGGTGGCTCAAGTCGAAAAACCAGCGATCGCTGAGCAGGTTAATGCGGCTCTCAAAGCGGCAGCAGAGGGTCCCATGAAAGGAGTGCTGGCCTATAGCGACCTTCCCCTGGTCTCCATTGACTACCGTAAAACCGATGAGTCCTCCATTGTTGACTCCAGCCTCACCATGGTAATGGGGGGCGACATGGTTAAGGTAGTGGCCTGGTACGACAACGAATGGGGCTACAGTCAGCGGGTTGTCGATCTGGCCGAGCTGGTGGCGGCTAAATGGCAGTAGCAGCCCGATAAAAGTCAGTCAAACCTCTCTCTTTTCTTCAAAAGTAGAGAGGTTTTTTGTATCCAGGATCGGTCCTAACTCGTCCTTCACCCGATTTCAGGGCTGTAGCTACAGCGAAAGTCCTCATCCTGCTGGCTCAGTCGCACCCAGGCCGATCCCTGGTGCTGAAAAAATCTGACCAGTTCCTGGCAAGCTGGGCGTTCAGTGGCGTAGTGGCCAGCGTCAATTAAAAATATCTGGCGATCGCGGGCCTCTTGAAATTGATGGAACTTACAATCGGAGGTTAGGTAGGCCTGGGCCCCTGTGCGGGCAACTGCCGCTAAAAAACTAGCACCCGAACCTCCCAGCACAGCGACTCGCTCAATCAGGTCAAGGGATTCTGGTAAAGGAGAATGGTGTAGGGAATGGGGAGAGAGACGGCTATGAATTTGAGCCAGTAAGTCCTGGCTAGCCAGGGGCGTAGGTAAATTCCCAACACGCCCATAGCCGATCCCAGGTTGGGTCGGCACCACCGGTTCTACCCCCTGCAAATTCAGGACCTGGGCAAGCATATCTGCCGTACCCTGGTCTACCTGATCAAAATTAGTATGGGCGCTATAGATACCGATCCCGTGGGTAATGGCCAATTGCACGACACCCCCTACAGGATCGGCCTGGGTGACAGCTGTCAAAGGGCTAAAGATGAGGGGATGGTGGGCAAAAATCAGATTGATGGCTACCCCCTGTTGTCGCCAGGCCAGGGCTTCTTGCAGGACAGCCAGGGTAGGGGTCAAGCACACCAGTATGTGGGCAGGCTGGTGGGAGATCCCCGGATTGACCTGCCAACCACAGTTATCCCAACTTTCCTGCCAGGTTGGATTAGCCCAGGCCTCAAACTGATTAATCAGCGCCGCGATGGAAAGGGAAACCATAGGATTGCTTCAGGGCATGACTGGGTTACGGTAGCCAGGTTTGACCGGAAATGGCGAGGGAGGCTGGGTCCTCAGGGTGCTGGCCAGGGCTATAAATTACTAACGGCCCGTTCCATCCGGGCTAAAGCCCGATTGTAGTCAAGCATCGCCCTGGCTAGATTACCCTGAGCCTGGGTAAGTTCCCGCGTGGCACTCAGCACATCGAGCTGGGTACCTACCCCTGCGTTGAAACGCAGGTTGGCTAGGTCTAGAGCTTCCCTGGCCTGACGGACAGAAACATTAGCCGTGCTGATATTCGCCTGGTTGGCCTGCAGGGTGTAGTAGGCCTCTTCCACCTGAACACGGATATCATTACGGGTTTTTTCGAAATTGACTTCGCTAATGGCAATGTCGCGATCGCTCTGGTCAGCCTTAGCACTGGCGGCGCCGCCGTCAAACAGACGCCAGTTCAAACGGGCGCCTAGGGAAAATCCGTCCTGGGTTGTACCCTGATTACCGGTCGAACTACTTAGTAAACTCTGCACCTGGTAAAGGCCATAGATGCCCAGATTGGGGCGACCAGCGGCCAGCTGGCGCTGGCGCTGAGCTTCGTTAAGGGTGCGTTGCACCAGAAATTCCTGTAGTTCTGCCCGATTTTGATAGGCCATGACAATACTTTCCTCCAAGGAGAGGGGCCAGCTACCGGCAATCTCAACCGCTAGGGTAGTCAAGGTAATGGAAGGAGGTAGGTTAAGGCGACGGGCTAGTTGACGCTGACTAATTTCTCGCTGACTGGTGGCCTGAGTCAGTGTTTGTCGGGCATTGGCCACCTGCACATCAGCCCGTAGAACATCAAAACGTGTACCAACACCCACCTGTTCCCGCAGTTGGGTATCCCGCAGGTTGCGTTGGGCCTCATCCAGAAAAGCCTGGTTAATCCGAATGTCGGAGAGGGCCTGCTGCACGGCATAGTAATCGTTGATCGTATTTAAGCGCAGTTCCTCCCGTGTTTTCTCCACCTGGAGCTCAGCCAGGCGGACCTGCTTCTCCGCCACCTGTAGGCGAGCCCCTCGCTCTCCCGATAGATCCAGGTCATAGTCGGTGCGTAGGGTTCCACTGGCCGTGGTGGAGTTTTGCCCAGAACTGAGGATGCCCTGGGAACTCTGGTTAGTGTTCTGTAAACTACCGCTTAAATCGACGGTAGGGAACAGCGTCGCCTGTTCAGCCCGCAGCCCGGCTCTGGCTTTTTCCAACTGCAATAGGGCCAATTGTAACTCTTCACTATTGCGTAAGGCCAGATCAATTGCGGTTTTCAGGGAAATTGGCTGAGTTCCTAAGATGGTCACCTCTTCAGGTTTAGTGGGCAACGCCAGGGGATTGGGATCGGGATTAAGGTAATCAGGGGGCGTTTCAAAGCCTTGATCCGTGGGGCCCTGAGCTGGGGGCGGAGTGAGATCGGGCGGGGAGACTGGAGAGGAGGAAGGGGGCTTCTGCCTGGTTTCTTGACCAGGCGTAGGGGAGACCGTTGGGGTTAGCTTTGGCGGCACCATCCCGTCGCTATGGTGGAGAGAGGGCTGACCCTGATTTGACCTGGGATGGGCTAACCGCTCGGCAGCGGGCGTTGACAAAGGCTGGAGGGAAACTGCCGTTAGTCCCATAGCCAAGATTGTTAAAGTGCGACAATAAATGTTGCCCATAGTCACCATAGGTCATTAGCAAGAAAGACTGGAGCTGCAAACTAGAGCTTAAGCCCACAAATGAGCATTCCCCATTCTAAGTATCCAGCATATCGGCATCTGGGTTGAGTGCAACGACAATCTCCGATTCTTTGGTCAGTTATGGGTATGGCCCTGGGTAGAAGAGGTCTTTAGTGTCCTCAGTTTATGGCAAAATCACCAGGCAACCTCTTAGGGCTAAAACCATGAAAACCGTAGATGTGGTGGTGATCGGCAGTGGTATTGGCGGCCTTTGTTGTGCCGCCTTGCTAGCCCGATACGGATTGCAGGTGGTGGTCTGTGAAAGCCACGCTATTGCCGGGGGAGCAGCCCATGCCTTTGAGCGGCAGGGCTTTCACTTCGACTCGGGACCCTCCCTCTACTCCGGGCTCTCCTACAGCCCCTCCGCCAATCCCCTGCGCCAGGTGTTGGATGCCCTCGGCGAAGATTGCGCCTGGCTCACCTACGATGCCTGGGGATGTTTTTTGCCGGAGGGGTACTTTCGAGCGGCGGTGGGGGCGGAGGCCTTTACCCAGGTGCTAGCCCAATGGCGGGGACCGGAAGCGGTGGCAGAGTGGCAGGCGTTGCAACGGCTGATGGAACCCCTCAAGGTGGCCTCTACCGCCATTCCCCCCCTTGCCTTGAGATCGGACTGGGGGGTGCTGAGAACCCTCTATCCCTTCTTTCCCGATGTCCTCAAACAGGCTCCTAACCTGATCTACCTATCCGGTCCCTTTTCCCAACTGCTGGCGGGGGTAGTACATGACCCCTTCCTGCGGAATTGGCTGGATTTACTCTGCTTCATGCTCTCTGGCTTACCGGCCCAAGGTACCCTGGCGGCGGAGATGGCCTTTATGTTTGCGGATTGGTACCGTCCAGAGGTACGGCTGGATTACCCCAAAGGGGGCGGGAAAGCCTTAATCGACGCCCTAGTGCGGGGGTTAACCCGCCACGGCGGTGAGCTACGACTGAAGGCAACTGTCCAGCAGATTGTTCTCCAGGGCCAGCGGGCGGTGGGGGTGCAATTAAGCAATGGGCAACAAATTCGGGCCCGCCACGCCGTTGTCTCCAATGCTTCCGGGTGGGATACCCTCAAGCTATTACCTGATCAGGCAGTTTCTAAAGGGAGGCCAGGTCGGCCGCCGTTGCCCCCCTGCCCCAGCTTCATGCATCTCCACCTGGGTATTGATGCCCGTGACTTACCACCGGATCTAGAATGTCACTACCTGATCGTTAACAGCTGGGAGCAGGGGGTGGATGCGCCACAAAATGTGGTGGCCGTCTCCATCCCATCGGTGCTAGATAGTAGCCTGGCTCCACCGGGTAAGCACTGCATCCATGCCTATACCCCGGCCACAGAGCCCTATACCCTCTGGGCTGGCCTTGATCGCCAGAGCGATCGCTATCAACAGCTCAAGGCAGAACGATCCCAGGTGCTCTGGCAGGGGCTAGAACGGATCATTCCCGATCTACGCGATCGCTGTGAGGTCACCCTGGTGGGCACGCCCCTCACCCATGAACGCTTCCTACGGCGGCATCAGGGCAGCTATGGCCCCGCCATTGCAGCTGGACAGGGTAAGTTTCCCGGTTGCAAAACTCCCCTGAAGGGGTTGTGGTGCTGTGGCGATTCCACCTTTCCGGGGATTGGGGTGCCCGCGGTGGCGGTCAGTGGCATGGTGGCGGCCAACAGCCTGGTTTCGGTATCCCAACACCAGGAGTTGATTGCCCAGATCTTAAAATAATGTCTACGATCTAGCTCTCACCGATCACCTCTGATCTCAGGGTTCTAGCCACCGCTTCCAACTGAGGTTTTAGAGCCACGGTAAAGATTATGTTCAGCGATATAGGCCCGTACCGCTGGGGTTAGATCATCAGTATCGTTGGCCAAGCGATAGCTAGACGAAGCCGCATCCACCCCCTCAGCAATCTCGGCGACCTCCACCTGGGTGTGCTGCTGCAAGGCCGCCAGCCCCTCAGGGGTAATCGGGTAGCCAGGCCGGGGAAAAATCAAAATCCCAACCGCAGCAAAAATATCTTCAGCCCGGTACCAGCTTAATAGCTGGCTCACCAGGTCCGATCCTATCACCAGCACTAGCTGGGAGCCGGGCCATTGTTCCTGGGCCCTGTGAATACTCACAAGCGATCGCCGATGGCTTAGCTCGGGATGAATGCCTATCTTTTTCCCCGGCAATTGCAGTTCCCCGAGCATCAGTTCTAACATACGAAATCTTTGGTTCAGGGGAGTTTGACCCGTCTTAAAGGGGTTTTCAGCCGCCCACACAGCCACGTAGTCAAACCGCCTGGCCAGCCAGGTCAAAACTACCGCATGGCCTCGATGGGGCGGATCGGCACTGGTACCAAACAGAGCAATGCGGGCCATAGATAGGAAAACGACTAGGAGAGAGAAATTTAACTAACTGCAAAGCACCAAAGGCGCAGTAAGGATTATCATTAGTCATAGCTGTAGCTACGTTTGACGAGGCGGAAGTAAGCTAGAACGCCGACCCGTGCTAGCTTTCACCGATCAACTTTGTCCTCAGCGTTCTCGCCAAAGCTATATTTAGTTAAGCACATCTACTGGAAGCCAGGTCATGATTGGCCTTGCCCCTGCTGTGGCAAAATTTATTTCCATAGAAGTCGCTCTTCTAGTGGGTTATCCAGGTTCATGGTGGCGACCTGGGTGATTGTTGCAGCCCTACCTGCGGGGGTCCGGGCTGATGTTTACGGTGGTAGTCGCCTTGTCTACGTTAAAACGCCACCGGGTTACGTCCTCAATGCCCGATGGGGACCTGGTACCAGCTATGGTATCTATACCAAAATCGGACGGGGATGTCCTCTAGAGTTATCGGGAGGTCGACGGAATGGTTGGTTAGAACTGACCAACGGAACCTGGGTGGCAGCTAATCTGGTGAGTCAGTCAGCGATCGCCCAGACGACCTGTCCTACGGCAACCCCTAAGAATATTGCCACCGTCAACACCCCGGCTGGCTATGCCCTCAACATTAGGACCGGACCTGGCACCAACTTTGGTCGATTCGGTCAGTATGTCAACAATACTCGGGTAGGGCTAACCGGTAAGGCTAGCGGTATCTGGGTAGAGCTTACCAATGGCTACTGGGTAGATAGTACCTTTCTGAAGATGGGGCTGAATCAGCCTAACCCTAGCCCTAGCAATGATAGGGACATTATTGATCTGCAAAAGCGGCTGCAGAAAATAGGTTTTCTCCCCGCCAACTTCACCCTTAGCGGAGTGTACGATCAGGCCACCCAGGCCGCTGTCAAGGAGTTTCAGCGAGTCAATGGACTGCCCGTGACCGGGATAGTCGACGCCACCACCTGGCGAATTCTTTACAATGCTAGCGAAGCTGGGTCAATCTCGACCAGCCCAACACCGGCTCCAACTAACGGTGGTCAGCAGATGCGGGTCTCTACAGACGGTGAAAATGGTCTGGTCTATGATGGCCCCGGACCAGAGTTTAATCTCCTCAGAACCCTGGCCAATGGCACTGTGGTTCGTACCACCGGCAAGGTATCTGGTAATTGGACTGAGTTGAGTGATGGTGGCTGGTTCTTTTCGCCCTGGTTGAAGCCCCTCTAGCTACCCCCCTTAAACAGGGTAGTTATGGTTGGGATTCGGCGCTAATTACCCGAACCGGTTGTCCGGATAAAATTGGATTTTGAATATTTCCTTCGTGACCGTAGGTACTACCATGGACCTGCTGTAGTTGACCGATTAGACTGGCCATTTCCAGAGCATTCATAGCGTAGTCCCAGCCATGGTTAGCCTTAATACCCGCCCGTTCCAAGGCCTGCTGCAGGGTATCGGTGGTGAGTACTCCGAAGACAATGGGAACACCGGTTTGAAAGCTAGCTGCTGCGACGCCCTTGGCAACCTCGGCAGCTACGTAGTCAAAGTGAGGCGTTTGACCCCGAATGACAGCTCCCAGGCATATGATGGCATTGTAGCGACCGGTCAAAGCTAGCTGGCGAGCCACCATGGGAATTTCAAAACTACCGGGAACCCAGACATAGTCCACCTGAGTTCCCTCGGACCTGACATCAACCCCATGACGTTTAAGACAGTCTTGACAGCCTTCTAACAACTTACCGGTAATCAAGTCATTAAACCGACCAATTACAATAGCAAAATGGAAGGACTCTATGGATGCAAAGCTGCCCTCAAATACCGTCATAATTTTATTTTATCGCACCAGTTTTTTTGATTAGGCCACAAAATAGTTGAGGCTGCCCACGACAACCACCAGCACGCCCCAGATAATTGAGCCGAGTAAAATTAACTTCTTAGATTGGTCCCAATTTTGTGGGGAAGCGTAGGCAACGGGTACGTACACCACCAATACAAAGGACATTAAAACCAGGGCAAATAGAGCAAGCTGAAACAGAATAACCATCGACTTCTCTCTCAAACACAGTAGTGGAGCAGCACACGAGCAGAGCAGACCACCCTATCTTCTAGCCGGGGCATGGTTAAGCGCTGTCACTAATCCAGGGAAACCTATCCCAGTAAAGCGCCTCAAGCCTTGGGTTAAAGAGGGTGAACTATTTTAGTGACTCCTTAGTAACCTATCAGAAAGAGAGCCCCTTGGGAAAGTGATTCTCGGCTTAATTCAGGCTGGTTTGGCGGAAGGAGTCTTTCTGGCCTTTCTCGTGTTAGCGTCTACCCATGGATCTGATTCTTTGCCATACTACCGCTGATTTCGATACGCTGGGGGCAGCTGTTGGGTTAGCTCGTTTGCAGCCTGGATCCCGGATTGTCCTCACGGGAGGGTGTCATCCTACGGTACAGCGATTCGTTGCCCTCCATCGGGACGAGTATCCCCTGATTGAGCGGCGAGCCGTTGATCCGGGTCAAATTCGATCCCTGACCTTGGTGGATGCCCAGCAACCCGATCGCTTCGGTCCAGCCGCCCAATGGATTACCCAGGCCGAGCCTCCGCCAATCCAGGTTTACGATCACCATCCCCGCCCCCTAGGGGATCAGCCCGTTACCGCCGGGGTAATTGAACCGGTGGGCGCGGCCACCACCCTGGTGGTTGAGGCCATGCAGCAGCAGGGTATTCAGCCCACCATAGCGGAGGCCACCGTAATGGCCCTGGGTATCCATGTTGATACCGGATCCTTAATTTTTGAGCAGACAACGGTGCGCGACGCCCGAGCCCTAACCTGGCTGATGGAACAGGGAGCCAACCTGCAGGTAATTGCAGAATTTGTTGAACCGGGCCTGTCTCCCCTACTGCAGGACCTCTTAACCAATGCCATGGCCAGGCTAAACCTGGAAACGGTGCAGGGCTATAGTTTGGGTTGGGTAGTACTGTCGGTTGATCACTATATTGCCGGATTGTCAGGCATCGCCGAACGGCTGATCTCCCTGGCTGATGTGGACTTATTGCTGTTTGGAGCCCACTACCCTGGTAAGGAGACAGGTCCCCTCCCCTCCCATAAATTACTCTTGGTGGGTCGGGCCCAGGGTCGCATCAGTGCCCGCTTTTTGAGACAGGGCGTCGATTGGGGGGCCATTTTCACTCCCCTGGGGGGGGGAGGTCATGCCGCTGCTGCTGCCGTTACCCTGACCACGGATAATCCGACTGAAGTGGTGGATCAGGTGCTGGCCCAGGCGCGATCGCAGTTACCCCATCCCCCCACGGCTGAGGACCTGATGTCTTCACCAGTGCGTACCATTCGCCCTGAAACCACTATGGCAGAAGCCCAGCGAGTACTCTTGCGCTATGGTCATTCAGGGCTCTCCGTGGTAGATGGGACAGGCAAACTGGTGGGGGTGATCTCCCGCCGTGATTTAGATCTGGCTCTGCACCACGGGTTTACCCATGCCCCGGTGAAGGGATATATGGCTACCAACCTCAAAACCATTACACCCCAGACTCCCATGGGTGAAATTGAAGCGTTAATGGTCAACTACGACATTGGCCGCTTACCAGTCATTCGCCAAGGATCCTTGGTGGGCATTGTCACCCGTACCGATTTATTACGTCATCTGCATCAAAATCTGATTGCCAACGGCTGGAGCCGGGGCAGCCTACCACCGGCCCAGCTTAATTCGGCACCAGTGCTACAACAAACTATCAAAGCCCGTCTACTGCCCCAGCTCCAGGAAGTACTCGGGCAGATGGCCGCCGCCGCCCAATCCCGAGGCTGGCACCTTTACCTGGTGGGAGGGGTAGTGCGGGATCTGCTCCTACCCCCTGGGGAAACGGAGGTACCCTGGATTGATCTTGACCTAGTGGTAGACAGTTGCCATCAGCCAGTTCAAGTAGGGGCCGCGGTAGAACTGGCTGAGCAGATTCAGGCGATCTATCCCGAAGTAGATATCCAGATCCATGGTCAGTTTCAGACCGCCTCCCTGGTGTGGGGCCGCCACCTGGACCATCCTCTGGCCACCCTAATGATTGATATTGCCACTGCCCGTACCGAGTTTTATCCCTATCCAGCCGCTAACCCCGAGGTCGAAGCCAGTTCGATTCAGCAGGACCTTTACCGTCGTGACTTCACCATTAACGCCATGGCCCTGCGCCTCACCGCGCCTGGAGAGGGGGAACTACTGGACTACTTTGGAGGGCTGGCGGATCTGCGGCAGGAAAGGATTCGAGTCCTCCACCCCAATAGTTTTATTGAAGACCCTACTCGGATTTTTCGGGCGGTCAGGTTTGCCGTGCGGCTAGGTTTTCACCTGGATAGTCAAACCGCAGTCTGCATTCGCCATGCCATCGACAGTGGTATTTACACCCAGATGCAGCAACAGGGGAAACCCCTACCTGCCCTACAAGTACGCCTAAAAAACGAACTGCGTTATATTCTCGAGGCTCCCTACTGGGAAGCCGCCCTCACCCTCCTCGATCAACTCCAGGCGCTACAATGCCTCCACGCCGATTTAGGGATGACTCCGTCCCTATGGCATCAGTTGCGACGCCTAACCCGGTGGCTAAAACGGTTTTCTTGGGGAGAAATCTGCACCGCCTGGGAAATGCGTCTGGAAATCCTGATCGCAGCGATACCGCCTACGGACCGCCGTACTGTTGCGGCGGGACTACAGCTCACCGATGCCGCTATTGATCGCCTGGATCACCTAGAATTGCTGGAAGCTAACTGGCTGGGTCAGATCGCCGATTCCCTGCTTCCCAGTCAGCTTTACAGGCTTTTCCGTTCCGTTGATCTGTCTACCTTGTTGCTGGTGAGTAACCGCCATCCCCGTTCTCTGGGACCGCCGATCTGGCGCTACCTGACTCAATGGCTAGATCTCTCTCCCCTGGTGAATGGGGAGGTTCTCAAATCCCTAGGTTACAAACCCGGCCCTAACTTTCGAATTATGCTAGAAGCTATTGTGACAGCCCAGATAGATGGGCTAATTCACAGCCAGGATGAAGCCCTGGCGTTTCTGGCTAGCCACTATCCTCTGAAGTTATCCCCGCGTACTGAGAACATTAAAGTAATATAAAGATTGCGGTATTTTCTCTTTGATAGCCACCCATGACCTTAGCCATTGGTACTGCCCTGCAATATGGTAACTACGTCATCGATGCTCTGGGTCTGGAGGATAGCGTTGGTCCGGTTTATCTGGCTACCTATATTCCGCGAGGGCGATCGCGACTGCTACGGATCTTGGGTAGCCGCCACCCTGAGGCCATTCCTCCAGAGTCAGAGCGGTTAGCTTTCTATGATTATTTGCGGGCCCTTGACGATCTGGCCCTCGCCCTGCTGCCCTCATCAATCGAGTGTTTTGAAGAAGAAGGGGTATGCTACCAGGTGTTAGCCCAACCTGTGGGTAATCCCCTGACTCAGGTGGTATCTACCGAGCGACCCCTATCTTTGCCCCAAAGTCTGGCTCTGATGCTTAAACTGGTAGATACCCTCAAGGCCATAGAACCTTTAGGCTGGGCAGGGCTGCGCCTGGAACCCGATCAAATCTGGTGGCGATCGGAAACTAATCAGGTCAGCTTTATTGGATTTGACCTACCCCCCAGTCCCCTTCCCTCCCCTGACATTCAAACAGCCACTTTAGTTGAAGGCCTGCGCCATCTGCTTTATTTTTTGTTGACGGGCCACCGGGCTGAAAGTACCCGCGCACCCCTTGAGGTTGATCTGCGTCACCGACGACCCGATCTCCAGATAAACCTGGATAGGGTACTGCAACGATCCCCCATCCCTACTCAGGACTCCTCCCCTGTGACCCTAACGGCCTGGGTGAATAGCTTGCCCAGGTGGAAGGACTTACCCCCCGCCCCCCTACCCAAAACCAAGGGTAAGGGCCATGGTTCTTCCCTGCCTAAGGTTCCAACTTTGAATCCAGCCGCCAATCCGTCCCCGCCCCTACCGGTCACCACCCCTGCCCTTGCCGCCGCCGCATCCCCCCGTACGCAAGTGATACTCCCCCGTCAACCGGTGGTAACCAATGCCGTTACCACCCTCCCCTGGCAGCCCAGAACCAAGCTAACCTGGAGTGTTTTATTGACGGCAATGGTAGCTGGTGGTGGTGGACTAACCTTCGGGCTCCAGGCTCGTTTCCACCATGGGGGTAACCTACCACTACCCACTTCTCCGTTGCCTGGCATCAATCCTAGCCAATCCTTTCCGCCCCTGCCCGACTGGAATGGCAAGGATTTTTCCAGCGATTGGTCTAATTCTTCCCGTCAATTGCCCCAACGGCCGGACTACGGTAGCACTCCCCTGGCCCCTGTCAATCATCCCAATCTAACCCGTCCTAACCCTGCACCAGCGGCGGTTACCACCAATCCACCGGTGGTGCCTCCCCTGACCTCCCCTGAGTTTGCCCCAGACCCATCTCTGGCTAACCCCGACCCAACCGTGACCCAGTCTCCTGCGCCACCGCCGAAGAGCTGGCCTCGCGTACCCCGATCCATGGCAGGGGCCACTGACGCCAGTCCTCCGGCGGCGCCCACCAATCCGGCTACCTCGACTCCTACCCCTGCCCCCATTACCTCACCGCCACCGATCGCCCCTGCCCCCTCCTCCCAGTCGCCCTCTCCCGCCGTTAATCTCTAGTCGTCTAGATTTGGCGGGTTAAGTCAAGGAAAACCGCGCCTGGTGAGGTTAGCCTGTGCTAGGGTCAGACATGAATAGCCGGATGGATACTCCATGGTCTCTTCCCTTCCTTCCCATCGGGGGGCCGTAGCTGCTGGCCATGCCCTCACCGCCGAGGCGGGCGCAGAAATGCTGCGCCAGGGTGGTAATGCCTTTGACGCCGCGATCGCCGCAGCCTTTACCGCCTGTGTCACCGAATCGGTTCTGACTTCCCTCGGGGGTGGGGGTTTTTTACTGGCCCACACAGCAGTGGGGCAAAATATTCTGTTTGATTTTTTCTGCCAAACTCCCCAACACAAACCCGACCAGCACCAGCCTGATTTCTTTCCCATTCAAGCTAATTTCGGCGACACCACCCAGGAATTCCATGTCGGCCTGGGGGCCATGGCCGTACCGGGCACGGTGGCCGGATTAATCGAGATCCATCGCCAACTGGGACGCTTACCCCTAAAAACCGTTGTAGCTCCGGCCCAGTACTGGGCAACCCACGGCACTACGGTAGGAGCTTTTCAGGCCTACTGCTTTCAGATTCTGGCACCCATTCTTACCGCCAGTACCGCCGCCCAAGCTCTGTATGCCCCTGGTGGTAAGCTCTTGGGGCAGGGCGATCGCTTCTATCTACCTGCCTTTGCCGATTTCCTGGAGGCTCTGGTAGCCCAGGGCAGCGATCTCCTGTACCAGGGAGATCTGGCCCACCGTATCGCCACAGACTGTGAACGCCAGGGCGGTTACCTACGCCTCGCCGATTTGCAATCTTACCGTATGATTGCCCGAGAGCCCCTGGCCGTGCCCTACCGTGGGGGGCTACTGCTAACCAACCCACCCCCCAGTTCGGGAGGCACCCTGATTGGCTTTGCCCTGAGTCTGCTGGCCAACGCCCTTACCCCTACGCTGGATCATGGGAGCCCTGACCACATTGCCACCCTGGTGGAGGTAATGCGACTTACTAATCTAGCCCGCCAGGATGGTTACGATGCCCATCTTTACCAGCCAGATATTGCCGACCAATTCCTCAGCCCGGTCCACACCCATACCTACCAGCAGCAACTCCAGGCCGTACTCCAGGGGGTGAATAAGTGGGGTAGTACTACCCACATCAGCGCCATTGATGGAGAGGGGAATGCGGTGAGTATGACCACCTCCAACGGCGAGGGATCTTCCTACGTAATTCCAGGTACGGGCATCATGCTCAACAATATGCTAGGGGAGGAGGACCTCAATCCCCAGGGCTTCCATCAATGGCAACCCAACCAGCGGATTTCCTCCATGATGGCTCCCACCATTGTCCTGAATCAGCAGGGGAGGCCTTCCCTGGTGTTGGGATCGGGGGGGTCTAACCGGATTCGTACTGCGATCTTGCAGGTGGTCTCCAATGTACTGGACTTTGGCTTTGATCTGGAAAGGGCTGTTCATGCTCCCCGCATCCATTGGGAACGGGGAGCTCTGCACTTGGAGGCGGGCTATCACCGACCGACCCTAGAGGCCAGGGGAATTGGGGGAACGGATAATTGCACCTGGTGGCAAGCCACCAATATGTTTTTTGGCGGGGTCCATGCCGTTGCCGTTAGCGCCGATGGCCGTTTCACCGGGGTGGGCGATCTCCGCCGTAACGGGGCCTGCGTCATCGTCTAATGGCATACATGGATGAATCCCACTCCCCTGACGATCCCTGGTTAGCCCTGGTGGTGGGTAACAGTCGTCTCCACTGGGGCGCCTTCAGCGGCGATCGCTGGCAAGGTAGCTGGCACACCCCCTATTTATCCAAACACCAACTGGCCCACCTCAGGGCAGGGGGCTTCAAGCCATCGCTCTGGTCCGATCTAGCCATGGCAACTCCTCTGCAGCCCACCGGGCTGCCATGGCCAGAATTCTGGGTGGCCTCCGTGGTGCAGCCCCAGGCGAATCTGGTTAGGGATGTCTGTCAGGACTACCCTGGGCTACACCTGGTGACCTTAAGCCAGGTACCCCTGACCCACACCTACCCTAGCCTGGGAGTTGATCGAGCCCTAGCCCTGGTAGGTGCTGGGGCAGTCTACGGCTGGCCCGTCCTAGTGATCGATGGAGGTACAGCCCTGACCTTGACCGCTGGAGTTAACCAGGGTCTGATGGGCGGAGCGATTTTACCCGGCATTGCCTTGCAATTACGATCGCTCCATGACGCCACTGACCAGCTCCCCCCTATGACAGGCCAGATCCTAACCTGGCCTGCTCGCTGGGCCCGCGACACCCCCACAGCCATGGCCAGTGGCATCCTCCATAGCCTGGTGGCCGGAGTGGCAGACTTTATCATGACCTGGTGGCAAGATTTTCCGGGGGGTCAGGTGGTTATTACCGGTGGGGACGGCCCTACCCTGCTGGCCGGGCTCAACCACCGCGATCAAGAACTGGCCAGTCGGCTCACCTATGACCCCGATGTGGTGTTCTGGGGTTTGCGCTTGTGTCGCCAGGAAACCGTGGATAGATCTGACCTTGGATTATCCTAATTGAGTCCCCGAATGCGAGCTTTGTAGGCAGCCGGGTCGGTACCTACACCAACATTGCGGGCGTAGGTACCCCTGGCATTCATGGTCTGGAGGGTACTGACCCGGTTCCCAGGATTAGGGTGGGTGCTGAGAAATTCTGGCGGGTCCCCTCCCTGACGTTCTAACTTTTGCATAAAGGTAATAAATCCTCGGGTATCGTAGCCCGATTTACCAAGGGTTTCAAATCCCCGGCGATCGGCATCGTACTCAGCTTCCCGACTATTGGGTAAGGTCAGCGCCAGTTGCACTCCCAGATTGACCAGGGTATCCTGGCTGACCTCTAAGGCACCGGCAATTCCACTGGCCAGGGCTGCCTGGCGCATCCGTTCAATTACGTGGCGACCGCCGATATGGCCAATTTCGTGGGCCATGACTCCGGCCAGTTCAGCTTCGTTGCTAGCTGCTTTAATCAGCCCAGTTTGGATATAGACAAACCCTCCCACCGTAGCGAAGGCGTTAATCCCATCGTCCTTCACCACCTGAAAGCTATAGGGCAGGGTGGGGCGATCGCTATTGGCCACAAGCCGCTGACCAATAGCGGTAACGTACTGGGTAAGGGCGGGATCGCTCTGGTAGAACTGCACCCCCTCCGCTTGTAGTTGCTGGTTAATCTGGTTGCCCAGGGCAATCTCGTCGCGATCGGAAAGATTACTCAATTCCACATAGCGAATTCCTTCGAAAAGTAAATCCAGTAACCCGGCCTGGGATGGGGCTGGCGTAGTCAGGCCAATGGTCAAGGCCACCACCCCCGCCAGGGCGATATAGGCTAATCGACGGTATAAAAACTGACTCAACAAGGTTCCCACCTCGGGCAATGTGCTATTCATGAAGACGAATAAGTTATCTCAGAAGTGCCCCATTGTGATTCAATAGTATCGGCTTCCTATGTACTTGAGACAAGCCTAAGTTTTAACCCCCATAACAGCCTGAGGCACCCATTAACCATGACACTACTGGACTCGAAAGGACGGCTATTTGGTAAGGTCAGTATTCTCGATCTGGGAGCGGGGCTGGTGATTCTAGCCGTTCTGTTTGGCATCTTTTTGTATCCTGGCACCTCCGGCTCAGTGGCCCAAATGGGGGCGGTAACCAAACCCGTGGAAGTAGATGTGATGGTGAGGGGGTTGACCACCTCCAATCCAGAAGGACTGGCTAAGGCGATTCAAACCTCTGGAAACACAAGTATTATTATTCGCAACCAACCCTACGGCCAGGTTAAGGTTAAAGATGTGGTCAAACTACCCCGTACTACTATTGCTCCCCAACCCGATGGCACTGTTAAGGCTGTAGCCGATCCCCGCCCAGAATTGAATTACACCATCGACATGCTAATTACCCTAATGGGTGATGCCCAGATTACTAACAATGGTCCCGTACTGGGTAACAACAAGGTCAAAGTGGGGACACCCATTGAATTGGAAGGAGACCTCTACCGCTTCAATACCAGTGTCGTTGATGTGCGAGTCTTAGAAAGTAAATAATTCTGCCCTTGATTGCCCCTTTAACTATGATTAGCGCTGCTGTTCCTATTACCCCTTCCTCCATTAACTGGCAAAGTCTGGCGGATCAGTCCCTGGCGGGCCAGGAAATTAGTCGGGAAGCAGCCCGAGCCCTATTAACCGCCCCGGATAGTGAACTTCTGGATCAACTAGCCGCTACGTATCGGGTACGTCGTTACTATTGGGGTAATCGAGTTCGCCTGCACTTCTTACTCAATGCCCAGAGTGGACTGTGTCCAGAAGACTGTCATTACTGCTCCCAATCTAAAATTTCTACTGCAGAAATTGAAAAGTACCCCTTCATGGCTCAGGAGCAAATCCTGGCAGCAGCAGAAAGGGCCCATACTTTGAAGGCTGGTACCTTCTGCATGGTGATTTCTGGCCGTTCTCCCTCAGGCCCCGTATTTAACCAGGTGTTGGAAGCCGTGCGCCAGGTAAAGGCCCGTTATCCGATGAAGCTCTGCGCCTGCTTGGGGTTATTAAATTCCGATCAAACTGCCCAGTTAGCCGCCGCCGGCGTCGATCGGGTCAACCACAACCTCAATACCTCTGAGGCTTACCATAGTAATATCTGTACCACCCACGATTTCAGCGATCGGGTCGAAACTATCAAGGCTGTTCAAGCTGCGGGGTTAACCACTTGTTCAGGCGGGATCCTGGGCATGGGTGAATCGGTCGATGACATTATTGACATGGCCCTGAGCCTGCGAGAACTTCAGGTTACCAGTGTGCCCCTCAACTTTTTGATTCCGATTGATGGCACCCCCATGGCGGATCATCAGTATTTGACTCCTCGGCAGTGCCTACGGATTCTCTGCCTGTTTCGACTGCTTTTACCCAGCCAAGAACTACGTATTGCCGGCGGGCGAGAGGTACAACTACGGGAGTTACAGCCCTTAGGGCTCTATGCTGCTAACTCAATTTTTATTGGAGACTACCTGACGACTCCAGGTCAGGCAGCTCAGGCTGACTACGATATGATCCACAATGCTGGCTTTGTCCTTGAAGATGGCGATGACCTTGGCCAGGCTTGATGGGACGAAAGCGATTCAGATCGCCCTCCCAGGCCTAGTTGTTGACCTTTAGCAGCCAGGTCGTTTCCTGGGAGAAGGCGTTGAATCAATTCCTGGTTCAAATCCATCCTCAGTGCTTTGGCCCAAACCATGGTTCCTGAACTGCTTAACCTGATACCTACTCTCCTTTTACTGTGGATTCAACAGGTATAGAACGAAGGATGCCCATACCCCTAGGTGATAAAAAATAGGTCTTAAGAGTAGGAAAACAATTATCAACAGCCCAGGGATCAACTGAATAGAAAAAACAAGCAATAATACTTATTTGCTTTTGTGAAAAAAATTTTAAACCTAGAACTTTATAAAACTTAGCTTAATTATAGTCTGATGAAATTATTCTTGTTGCAAGGGCTACAAATCTAGGAAAAACAAGAACTTCTGTGCTTCAGATCAGTTCCATTGGAGCCATTAATTCCTTAGATTGTAACAATTGCTAAAATTACTTAATGAAATTCTCATGAAAGCAATGATAGGATTTTCTCAACTAAGCCATAAGCTTTTCTTCAATTTTTTTAGTCGTTGTCTTTGGAGAGTATAGCCATGTCTGATAAGTCAGTTGGGGTTAAGCCTGAAACCCGAAATCATAAGGGATTTTTTGTGCAAGATGGTGACTATAACCTCGTGAGCATTGAAGCCTCGGGGTGGGCCTTAATTTGTGTTGATGATGCCGTTTGTCACTATGTCGATCCTGACAATCTATTAATCTCTGAGAATCAGGGCTAGGTCAAGCCCTCCAGAGGCGTCCTATTTTGCTAAAACTTAACTAAAATGGCTGACTCAACGATGGGCAGCCATTTTTTACGCTTTTATACGCCCCAGATGCACCCCATAAAGCTGCTAACCTTACCCCCAGGAGGCCGATTATGAGAGAACGAATTTCCCAGGCTATCAGCTGGATCCTGGTGGCGGATCTGGTTCTTGTCCTGGTTTGCTTTGGCTGGTTTTTGGTAGCCGTATTGGGCCAGAGTATGAATCTTAATTTGGGGTTGAAGATCTGGTACGACCTCTGGAACCCTCTGATTTTGCCAGCGATTAGTCTTTTAATGGCGGGTGCGATCGCCAGCGGGGTAATGGGGTGGCTAAACCGACGTTTCAAAAGAGAATCTGTCTAGGACCATGACCGTTCCGTGCGGGAGTACCAGCGCAGTAATACCCTGGCCAAATGATGGGGATGATGCCTGATAGATAGGTTCTCTTTCTCCTGCATGATATTGGCGGCAATAATTCGCCGACCAGAAGCTATGACGGCTTCCCTATCTAGCACAACAGGCTCGGCCTGCTGCTGCGCATACTTTTGGATTACGGCTTCTGAGGGCAGGTTTTTTTGGACTAAGACTGCATCAAATAGGTAATGACCCGCAGCACTATCTAGGGCGCGAATATGGTCAGATACGGCAAAACCGTCGGTTTCCCCCGGTTCGGTCATAATATTGCAGACATAAACCCGGGGTACCCGCTGAGCTGCGATCGCCCTGGCTAAATCGGGCACCAGCAGGTTAGGAATAATACTGGTGTAGAGACTACCAGGACCGATAATTATGTAGTCTGCCTCCTCAATGGCCCGAATCGCCCTGGGCAGAGCGGGGGGATTGGGAGGCAGACAGCCAATTTGAACGATCCTACCCCGAGCCTCCGTAATTTTAGACTCCCCCACAATTCGGCGGCCGTTGTCTAACTCAGCCCACAGTTGCACGTCACTGAGGGTGGAGGGTAACACCTGGCCCCGCACCGCTAAAACCTTAGAACTGGCGGCGATCGCCTGTTCTAGGTCGCCGGTAATTTCACTCATGGCGGTGAGGAACAAATTGCCAAAGCTATGGCCCACCAAACCACTCCCAGATTCAAACCGGTACTTGAATAACTCAGTCAGAAGTTTTTCCTCATTGGCCAGGGCAGATAGACAATTACGAATATCTCCAGGCGGCAAAACCCCAATTTCCCGTCGTAGTCGCCCAGAGGATCCGCCATCGTCAGCAACGGTCACAATGGCCGTGATATTGGCACTGTAGTGCTTTAATCCCCGTAATAGGTTAGAGAGCCCCGTTCCTCCTCCAATCACAACGATTTTAGGACCTCGAGAGAGCCGTCGCTGATTGAGCAGGGCATCCAGAAGTTCCCCTTCCTGACCGGGAATTAAGACATCGGTAATCACGCCCACCGTACGCGTTTGTCCCCATAGGATGAAACCCAGCCCCAATAAAATCCCCAGGGGACCACTAACGTAATTGGGTACATAGGTGGTGAACAGCCGTAGGAGAGTTCCCAGGATTTGCCCTGTGTAAAATACGGGGGTGAGCTTTAACCAGATCATGACACCCGTACCGACCAGTAAAACCCCAGCAACACTTAAAAATAGCCACCGTTTCAGGAGTAGTCCTGGAGCTAGCCACCATACCCAGCGGTTAACTCGACCCGGGGTCAGAGAACCGTGGTTTTGCAGTTTAAATAGAAACCTCTCAATGGCCCGTTGCCAGAGTTTTAGCTGCATTGGAAAAAATTGGGTAAACCAGAGATGGCTATGGATTGAAAACTAGGTCGAAGGATGGGGAGTGGGGCTAGGCTATAAACAACGGCTAACGCTTTCGATTTTAACGGCTGTCTACCCTGGTGCGTCTGGTTAGACTATAAACTTCAATCTAGGCTCCACTTTCTCCAACTTCTATCCTCACCATGGCTCATTCCTGGCCCTTTAATGACAGCCCGATTTCGGCCATCTCCAGTCCCCTAACCCCAGAGTTAGGTCATCCTAACCCCGACAACAAACCGCCTAATTTACTAGAACTTCGGCATATTACCAAGCGTTTCGGTAGTAATGTGGTGCTGGATAATATTAACTTTACGGTTCTTCCAGGGGAAGCCGTAGCAATTATCGGCCCTTCGGGAACTGGTAAGTCTACCATTCTCCGAATTATTGCGGGGCTTTTACCCGCCGACCATGGAGAAATTTACGTAGCTGGCAAACGACGGCAGGGGCTGATTGAGGATGCCTCCGATCCGGTGGGAATTGGCATGGTCTTCCAGCAGGCAGCTCTGTTTGACTCTTTGACCGTAGAAGAGAACGTTGGCTTCTTGTTATATCAGCATTCCAATCTGTCATCACAACAGATTCAAAGCTTGGTAGAAGAGGTTCTAGATATGGTTGGTCTGCCGGGTACAGGTAAACGCTACCCGGCAGAACTCTCGGGGGGTATGCGTAAGCGAGTCAGTTTTGCCCGAGCTATTATTGCCAATCCTGAAAATCCTCAAGATCGACCGGCGCTGCTACTCTACGACGAACCAACGGCTGGCCTAGACCCGATCGCTTCAACGGTGATCGAAGATTTAATTTGCAATATTAAACAGAATCAGGGCTGTAGTTCCTATCTGATTGTGACCCATCAAAATAGCACCATTCGTCGAACCGCCGATCGCATTATTTTTTTACACCGGGGCACAATTCAGTGGAGTGGCCCAGTCAGTGCCATCGATACTACAGACAACCCCTACGTCCGGCAATTTTTCAGTGGTCAGGTAGAGGGGCCCATTCAGATGGTGAATTAAGTGGCTAGCAGAAACCAGATCGGCCATTCCGGATGGAATGGTTTAGTTTGGGAAAGGGCGGTAATCAGGATATCGCTATGGCAGGGTGCTAAACTCCAGAATTGGTGTAGCCCTACTCCTGGAAGGGGCGCAGGCAAGTCGGAACACCAACCCAGGCTCAGCTTTTAACCGATTCACCCTATCCTAAAGGTTCTGACCAAAGCTATCAATTCAGCCAACCACCGTTAACTGAGGAGGAGGAATGCGAGAACGGGCAATTCGAGAGGGTTCGGTAGGACTATTGATTGTGCTTAGCATCGGTCTTTTCGCAGGTCTGGTACTGTGGTTGAAGGGGTTGACCCTGGGCCGACAAAGCTACCGGGTTAACTTTATTTTTGACAATACCTTAGGTATGCAAGAAGGCACCATGGTGCGCTTCCGGGGGGTACGGGTAGGTCGGGTGCTGGCTATTAACCCAGGGGCAAACCAGGTGACTGTGGTGGTAGAAATTACCCAACCCGACCTAAAAATTCCCAGTGATTCTAGTATTCAGGTAAATCAAGCGGGGTTAATTGGCGATACGACTCTGGAAATTACGCCGGTGCGATCGCTCACAAACCAGGAACTAGCCCTGTCTCCGTTTAAGCCCAAATGCCAGAGTCAAGTCATTATTTGCGATGGTGATCAACTAAACGGTGAGGTGGGAGCTAATTTCAGGTCTCTAATTCGATCTACTCAAGGTTTGGTCAATACCCTTAGGGATCCAGAGATTATTAACTCCCTGAAAGCCACCCTGGGCAATGCCAGTCAGTTAACTGCTAATGGCAAACTATTAACTAAGGAACTAACGGTCCTCTCCCAGCGACTGCAGGGGAATCTCGACCCCCTATTCACCTCTGCCAATCGAGCCGTTAATAACATCGGTAATGCGGCCGCCCAGTTTGAATTGACCGGGTCTGCCGTCAATCAATTAATTGCCCTGAATCGCAGCAATCTGATTGGTACCCTCGACCATCTCAACCAGAGTAGCGCCGACCTACGTACAATTATGGCTACCCTCTCACCAGCGGTACAAAACAGCCAATTCCTCCATAACCTGGACACCCTATCGGCCAACGCCAGCGCCGCCATGGCCGATATTCGGGCCATTACCTCTGCTGCTAATACCCCAGAAAATCTGGTTACCCTGCAACAAACCCTCGACTCCGCTCGCAACGTCTTTCAAAGTGCCCATAAAGTTCTTGCCGATGTGGATGAACTGACAGGCGATCCCCAGTTACGGGAGCGGGTGCGCCGTTTAATTAATGGCTTAAGTTCCCTAGTGTCGGTTAGTCAACAGTTAGAAGCCGAGACCCAGGTGGCCCAAACCCTAACCCTGCCCAATGCCGCCCCCATTGCCCGGATTACCCTAACCCCGACGGAACCCAACCCTGGCAGTAGTTCCAACCCCAAGACCCGATCACCCGTTGCTACCCAGCCCACCCCTGGCCAAGCTAGTCCAGGATTAATTATCTATAAGGGTCAGCCCTATCGCCTTAGCGCCTATCCTCACTAAAAGCATATAGGGCCGACCCTACATTAACCGATCAGAAAGCGTTCAGGAAGGCGGAGGTCAATGGGATGATTCCTAGGAAAATTCAAATACTACCCCCAGCCAGGGCTGACAAAAGATATCCTAAAACTGTAGTGGCACCATTTGGCTCTAGGCTTTGGCGTCTAGCCAATGGCGTGCCAGTCTTCTCCTAGCCGACCTTCACTTTGACCGATCAACTCGGTCCCCAGCCTTCTGGCTACAGCTGTACTATTAGAGCGCCAATTTCTATGGTTTTCGATCCGATTTATCTGGTTCTTATGGCTCCTGGCATGGTGTTCATGTTTTTAGCCCAAGCCAGAATTAAAAGGACCTATTATCGCTACTCCCAAATCCGCTCAAGCCTGGGGATGACCGGTGCCCAAGTGGCCCAGGCAATTCTGGCAAAGAAAGGGATCCGTGAGGTTAGGGTCGAGCCCGTAGCCGGTGAACTCACCGATCACTACGATCCTGGAGCGAAGACTGTACGGCTTTCTCAGGCTATCTATGACTCCAGTTCCCTGGCTGCCGCTGCGGTAGCTGCCCATGAGTGTGGTCACGTTTTACAAGACGTTCAGGGCTACAGATTTATGAATCTACGAGCTGCCCTGGTACCCACCGTTAATTTAGGGTCCCGCCTTGGGCCAGTCCTGATTATGGCAGGTCTGTTTTTGAACTGGCTAAATTTGGCCTGGCTAGGTGTACTGCTATTTAGCGCTGTGTTACTGTTTCACGTGGTGACGCTGCCAGTAGAGTTCGATGCTTCCAGCCGGGCCTTGCGCCTGGTTGACGAATTGGGCATACTCCAGGGAGAAGAAAGCAAGGGAGCGCGAGCAGTACTCAATGCTGCGGCCTTAACCTACGTTGCTACCGCCTTCTATGCCTGCTTAAATTTGCTTTACTACATATTGCTAATTAACCGACGCCGCTAACCAATCGAGATGGCATCGAGGCAGTACTCCTGCCATTGCCCTTTGTATCGCTCGGAAATGTAGGGGGTCACTACAAACTTTGGGGATGCCCCCCCTTTCACATCAATTTTCAAAAAGGAGTAGGGCCGTCGCCGCTCCCGATGGTAGCCGCTCAAACCTACAAATAACTCTGAATGGGCGACTAGTTTCCAGTCCTGGGGATGATCAAGGTCCGAGGTGGAAACCCGTTCTTCCAGTTCGCCCCCCTCTGAACGTTGGCGTCGTAAACTGAGGCCACTGCCACCGCATACCAGCCAGTGGATGTGGCGATCGCCATGGCCCGTATCTACAGTCCTGAGATACTCAAAGCAGTGGGCATGTCCATTGAAAACCAGATTAACGGGGGATTCAGTCGGGCCGATCTGGGGTACCGCTGCCACCACCTGATCCAAAACCCAGCGCAAGTTACGGCGCATGGCTAGGGTTTGGCCCTGATTCCATTTGGTGGCTTCAGTAACATAGGCCGGGTGGTGAAAGTAAAGAATTCGGCCACGCACCGATGGATCACCCCAGGAGGCAATCAAACTATCCCGTAGCCAAACCATCTGCTCGATATCGGTAGTTTTTCCGGAACGGCTATGAATTTGTTTATCCAGATCCAGTAGTACTTCATCAATTTGCTCTAGGGTAGCCTGGAGGTCATCCAATCGTTCCCGACTATGGGGATGGGCTAAGGATAGGTGGTTAATTTCCGATAGCACCAGCTGCCGTTCCTGGTAAATCTGGCGACGTTGTTCCCGAAGTCTCAAGGACTTGCCTCGAGAGCGACTATCTTCCACCAGGGCAGCTGGGTCGTTTAGAGTATTGGAATCAAGGGCAAAGAAATCAATGCCACCATAGCGAAAGGTATAGTAGTGATTGGGCAAACGGGTAAACTCACCTGGCTGATAACGCAATCCTCCCCTTCCATCCCGCCAAGGACCATAATGGCGTTCTAGATGGTGGCCCAGACTGGCCGTGGGAATAGCCTTAAGATAGTCTAAAAAGGCCCGAGCATAGGCATCACCAACCCTGGATCCATGCCAACCCACATTAGGATCGAGGTGACGACCGCTGAGCTTGGCCAGGGGCTTGGTAAGTTGCACTAGCAGACTGTAGAGCCAGGGGAGATTGTAGTAGTCATGGTTACCGGGTACCGGCAGGAAGGGAAACCGAAACACCATGCTATCAAAGCCAATTCGTTCCGGATCTTCCCCCCCCATTAACCATTCCCGGTAGGGATAAATAAAATTGCGGGGATACTGCTCCCTAGAGCCCACCTGGTAGACCACATCACCCGTGTGGAGCAAAAAACGACAGTTTTGTAAATGGGGTAGCATTTGTTCTGCCACCCGGCGCTGGGGATGGTGATCAATATGGGGACCTGAGCCACTATCTCCAATCACCAGAAAGGAAAATTCCCTATCCTCAGTACCGCCATCTTCCAGGATTAAACGGGTTTGATCGATGCCGCGATTGACTAGATCGGGATGTTGCCAGCAGACCCGTTCCTTCATTTTGTTGATTTTAAGGGGAATGGAGGGGTCTAGAATCGAAGCCATGGAATGATTGAGGTAAGAAAGACCAGGGATTATTACCAGCCAAGCACCACGGGGGAGAGATGGCAGTTCCTGCTATATTACAAGACAGTACTCAGACAGAGCACCAGGGCCTCCACCCACTCCACGGTGGCACCGTAGCTATCACCAGTATGACCTCCCAGGCGGTAATTTAGCCAGGCGGGCACTAGCCAAGCCAGGCCTAAGCCAGTGGTAAGAGTACCGATCGCCAGTCCCGCCTGATCCGGATAAAGGCATCCCCAGGTTACCGCCAGGCCCAGGCCCACCCCCAACCCCGGTAACAGATCGGTTGGCAGGTGCAGATGGGTTTTGTGGAGGGCACCCTTGCCTACCGAACGTAAATAGGGGTAGCGAGCGATCGCCACCAGTTGACCCCAGCGACCCCATACTGCAGCGGTAGCCAACACCATCCCTCGCCCAGTGGTCAAATCTATCAGAGCCAGAGTTTTTAGTCCCAACAGGGCGATCGCCGCCAGAGCCCCAAAGGCGCCCACACGACTATCCGCCATAACCGTCAGACGGCGATCAGGATCGTTTACTGCCAGCCCATCCGCCGTATCCATTGCCCCATCCAGATGGAGCCCCCCGGTTAACCAGACCCAAAGTCCAACCACCAAGGCACTGCGGGTTCCAATTGGCATACCGCCGTAATCCAGAACCCCGTCCACTAAAGCAAGAATTGTCGCCAGACCCAGTCCGACCAGGGGTGCCAGGGCCGCAATCCCTTCAAAACTCGGGCGCCATCCTGAGGGTAGGGGTAGCCGAGTATAGAACAGAATAGCCCCTGCCAATCTGGCGAGAATCCCTGGCCTAGCAGTATTCCTGGAAATATCTAATGAAGAAATTGGATCCGAATCAGAGTCAGAACCTGCCATAGCTATCCTCAATGTAAACAAATATTCGGCCACCTTTTAGACCTTTATTTCTTCCGCGGAAACCCAGCCAGAAAAGCTATTGGCCTGTTTAAGCAAAAGGTCAAGGACAAAGAAAGCTGAGGCGGGGCGGATCATTCCCAGCAAGATCAGGTATCGTGAATGTATACCTTCAAGAGTAAAGCTAACTAGCCCTACTCCTGGGATTGACGTAACGTGGTCTAGGGTTTATGAATCACGAACGTATTCAAGGATTGAATACCCTACCTCCTTGTCTAGTAGACAAAGGAGTGTTGATTAATAAAGTAGATATGCTGAGACTGCTTCAAGATCTCGGACAGGTCAGCTATAGTCACCTTGAGGACGGCGTGGTGCTAGCTACCGGTAAAGGATTGGTGATGGAGGTTTTTTCCGACACCCAGCAAGCTACTCTGGTCGCTAATCACACACTTTACATTAACGTCCATAGTTTTGACTACCTGGAAATGGGTAGGGTAGACAGTGAGAAAAGTCAGTTTGATCTGGTGCATGAAAATCGTAGATTAAGGCTGGTTCCCCTATCCGACCCTATAAAAGAGCATTTAAGTCATACTGTCAATACGGTTGCTCTAGAAGCTATGGTTGCTGACGCCCTTTCCGCTAGTTGGGATGCCTGCTTGGATGACGATCGCAATTTTTTTGAGTAAAACAAGTCCCAATGAGTACTTCAAAAATCGCTACTCAATAAAATTATGCTTCAGGATGCTAGAGCTATTCGCTATTATCAACGGATAACGGACGCTTTTGTGGACCATTGGAACCGGGGTTATTCCACCAGTGACCTGCGCCTTTATCTGGAGGGATATCTAGCCGCTCTACGTCATGCTGATGCCTTGGAGCCCTACCTGATCCATCGACTAGAGGAAGACGCCCTGCGCTACCTGAGTGATTCCTCAAACTTTGCCGTGCCTCAGCCAGAGGACGCCATTTAATTTATCCCAGGTGTTCTGGCCCCAGCCATCGGACCGGTTTAGATTTTATCGACAGAATTGACATAGCTGCTCTATGGCTTGGTCCAGGATCTCGGGAGAATGGACCAGGGCGATGCGAACGTAGCCTTCTCCAGCTTTACCAAAACCAATCCCGGGAGCTAGGGCTATACCGGTAGTAGCGACCAGATGGGTACAGAATTCCATTGATCGCTGGGCCCAAGCCTCTGGTAGTTTTACCCATAGATAGAGGGTGGCCGCAGGTAACTGAACCGGCCAGCCATTGCGAACAAAGGCGGCTACTGCCGCATCCCGGCGCTGGCGATAGGTAGCAATGGTGTGGTGAACACTGTCCTGGGGACCGGTGAGGGCAGAGATCGCCCCCTGTTGGATGCCGGGGTACTGGTTAAAATCCACACTGGCCTTTACCTGGCGGAGAGCCTGGATAATTTCAGCCTTGCCGATCGCATAGCCAATTCGGAAACCGCCCATATTGTAGGACTTAGAGAAGGAGAAAAACTCAACGGCAACGGTCTTCTGCCGATCGGCCTGGAGCACTGACACCGCGGGTTGATCTGTAAAGGTGAGGTCAGCGTAGGGAAAATCGTGGGCTAGTACCAGACCGTGCTGCTGACAAAAGGCTACCGCTGACCGCCAGAACTCCAGGGAAGCCGTGGCGGCGGTAGGGTTATGGGGATAGCTCAGTATCATCAGGCGGGATTGCTCCAATACCGCCGCCGGAATCTCCTGAAATTGGGGTAGGAAGTTGTTCTCGGGGCGCAAAGCCATAGGATAAATCTGCCCGCTAGCCAGGTAGACTCCACCGGAGTGGGAAGGATAACCCGGATCGGTAAGCAGGGCAATATCGCCAGGATTGAGCACAGCCAGAGGCAGGTGGGCCGTGCCTTCCTGGGAACCAATTAGCAGCAGCACTTCGGTTTCTGGGTCTACGGTCACGCCAAAGCGATCGCTGTACCAGCGGGCCGCCGCCGCCCGAAAGGCCGCCGTGCCCGAAAATAGGCAATAGCCGTGGCTACTGGGATCCGACAGGGTATCCGCGATCGCCGCCAAAACGTGGGGCGCTACCGGTAGATCGGAGGATCCCAGGGAAAGATCCACGATTGCCTGACCTGCCGCTCTGGCCCGGGTCTTAGCTTGATCCATCTCAGCAAAAACATTGGCCTGCAAAAGTTCCAGGCGCTGAGCAAAGGGCATAGCTGGTCCAAGTTAAAGTTTATCGATCTGGGCCTTAAGGGCTTCTAGTTCCGCATCCACCTCTGCAGACTCAGGGTTAGTGACTGGAGTTGCACCGGTAGGCAGGGACTTGGGCGCCTCTGTGCCCCCTAACATCTGGGCCTTCATGGCAGCCAGTTCTAAGTCTACATCTCCTCCGGCCTCCAGGGCGACAAACTGGCTTTCCAGGTTTGCCCCCGCCAATTCTGCCGCCGCCTGGGAACGGGCTTCCATTTGTAACACCTTTTCCTCCATGCGCTCAAAGGCGGCCATGGCACTACTGGTATTCAAACGACTGGTGGTGTTCTGCAACTGCTCATTAGCCTTAGCCGCACTGGCTCGGGCCTTGAGCATATCTTTCTTAGTTTTAGCTTCTGACAGCTTACTCTCCAGTCCAATCAAATCGCGCTTGAGCTGATCGACGGTGGTGCTCTGACCATCCAGTTGGGTCTTCAGGGCTAGGGCTGTTTCCGCCTGGGTTTTCTTCCGCGTTAAGGCCTGCCGCGCCAGATCCTCATCACCCTTCTGCAGGGCTAGTTGAGCTCGTTGTTGCCAGGTATTGGCTTCCCCTTGAGCCCGCTCGTATTGCTGTTGTACTCGCTTCTGACTGGCGATCGCCCCGGCTACTGCCTGGCGCATCTGCACCAGGTCTTCCTGCATATCAATAATGGCCTGTTCTAGAATCTTTTCTGGATCTTCGGCGGAACTAACCACTGCATTCAGGTTAGAGCGAACCACCCGGCTAACTCGATCTAATAACCCCATGATGTGCTGCTTCCTTTAGTTACTGGTATGCCACTGTTTTTCTTAGTTTACAGAAATAAACCCTGGATAGGCTATGGTAACGACAACCCTGGTGAGGGGGGTTACCGGCCCTAGCGTTCAATCTCTCCTCGAGCTTTGGGTACGGCGGTCGTCAACACCTCAGGGCCTGTGGCGGTGACCAGGACATCATCTTCGATACGAATGCCAATACCCCGCCAGCGATCGTCAATGGCCGGTTGACCCTCCACCGGTTCGTAGCTAGGGGAAATATACAGGCCCGGCTCAACGGTAACCACGTTACCCACCTCAAAGGGTTTCCAGCTTTTATCGGGGTTGCGTAACACCCCAGCATCGTGGACGTCTAGCCCTAGAAAGTGGCCGGTGCCGTGCATGAAAAAGGCTTTGTGCCGTTTCTCTTCAATCAAAGTATCCACCTCACCCTTAAGTAGCCCCAGCTCCACCAAACCCTCCGTCAGGGTACGGGTGGCAGCATCATGGAATTGATTGAAGGGAGCACCGGGTTGCACCGCTGCGATCGCCCGGCTCTGAGCTTCCAGCACCAGATCGTAGAGCACCCGCTGTTCCGCCGTAAACCGACCACTAACGGGGAAAGTACGGGTAATATCGGCATTGTAGTAATCGTAGGCACAGCCGGCGTCAATCAAAAGTAGATCGCCTGCCTGCATTTGCCGCTGATTCTCAATGTAATGGAGGATGCAAGCATTTTCTCCAGAAGCCACAATGGACGGATAGGCGGGCCCCAGGGCGCCCTCTAAACGAAAAATCCGCTCCATTTCCGCCTGAATTTCGTACTCATAGCGACCAGGGGCAGCCATTTCTCGAGCCTGATTGTGGGCCCGCGCAGAAATGGCCATGGCCCGGCGTAGGTGATCCAGTTCTGCTGGCGCTTTTATCCGCCGCAGGGTTTGCATGAGTAGGCCAGCGTCTTCAATGGCTACCGGTCCCGTTCCCCGCTTGTGGTAAGTGGAGAGCAGGGCTTGCCAATGACCCAGGATACGTTGATTAAGACCCTGATTGTGTCCAAAGTGATAGTAAAGTCGATCCGCCTTCTCCAGGTACTTGGGAAGATGGTCGTCGAGTTCAGCAATGGGGTAAACCTGATCAGCCCCATAACGTTCCCTAGCCTGATCGACCCCGACCCGATAGCCTGACCAAGTTTCCTTTTCTGGATCCTTGGGGCGTACAAATAAGATAAAACGATGCTCTTCATGGTGGGGAGCCAGGATTGCCACCGATTGGGGTTCGTTAAAGCCCGTTAAATAGTAAAAGTTGCTGTCCTGTCGGAAGGGATGCTCTACATCGTTGTGCATCACCACCTGGGGGGCACTGGCAAAGACGGCGACGCCATCACCAATTAGGGTCATGACACGCTGGCGACGTTGGGCATAGAGGCTGAGCATAATTAGTCTTGCTTAGGCTTGGCTTTGGGATAATGGAAGTATCTATTTACCCTGAAGGACCGAGGCAGCTAATCCTCCAAGCGTAGTAACTTACGATAAAAAGACTTAGAGAAATCAGGGGTGCGTCTATTGCGGAGGGCAACGATCGCATCAAACAGGTAATCCACAAACTCAAAGGTAGCCATGGTGATCTCGTAACTCAGATCGGCATCGCCATCGAACTGTAAACGACAACGGGTTAAGTCCGCTGGCAGCATAGAGACATTCCAGGTAGCAATAAAAGGAATACTGGCGCTCCCTTCGATATAGCGTTCTCCTTCCAGGTTACCCTGTTTATACAGGGAGATGGCATAGGGTAGGGCGGCACGCTTATTACCCTGATAATAGGGCAGGTAGACCCCCACATCCCGTTGATCAGCTTGTCCGATTTCTTCAAAGGTTAATCCCATGGCCTTAGTCTCCTCCTTTGGTCACCGCATGACGTCTCTACTCAAAGCATAGGTTAACAAACCAGGTCCAGACTAAGCATCTCGTTTTTTTCGGCAAAATTAGGGATGATAGTACGGAGAGCAGTAGGGGCAGATGGTGGCCACCCAAATCAACCTGAGCTATGGGCAACAGGTTCGAAGGATAGCCAGGTTCCTTGGCTGCCCCAATGAGTTCTCATCCCCTGCTTCCCGTTGCGTTCCTTCCCTTAGTGCATGGCTAATTTTTCTTCCGGATCCCTGTTCAGACCCAATACTGATCTGAAAATCGATCTGGATATCGAAGATTTTTCTGGCTATTCCGGGCGACGGCGTAAAGCTGCCCTCACCCTTACCCTGCTATGGGGCAGCACCATAGCCCTCCATTTACTGTCCTGGGGTAGTTGGGTGATGATGGGTCTGATGGTGGTACTGACTACCCATGCTTTGCGCATCTTACTGGCTCGCCCCTTCCCCTCTCCCTCTCCCCTACCTTCCAGGGCAGATCGGGAAATCTCCCTGGAGACGGCAGAAACTCTGGATACAGAAACCTGGCCCTATGTTTCCATGCTGGTGGCAGCCAAGAATGAGGAAGCGGTTATTCACCGCCTGGTGGCCAATCTCTGTAATGTCGACTACCCCAGTTATCGCTACGATGTCTGGGTAATTGATGATAACAGCACCGATAGTACAGCCGCCTGCCTGCAGGACCTTCAGGCACGCTATCCCCAACTGCGAGTGGTACGGCGTAGCCCAGAAGCGACGGGGGGCAAATCAGGGGCGCTAAACCAGGTGTGGCCCGATATTAAAGGGGAAATCATTGGAGTTTTTGACGCCGATGCCCAGGTACCTCAAGATATGCTACGTCGAGTAGTACCCATGTTTGGATCTGAGGCCGTGGGGGCGGTACAAATGCAAAAAGCTATTATCAATCGGGCTAAAAATCTGCTAACCCGTGGCCAGCAGGCTGAAATGGCCCTTGATACCTACCTACAGCAACAGCGCATCAGCCTGGGAGGGATTGGGGAGTTGCGGGGTAATGGGCAGTTTGTCCGCCGCACCGCCCTGGCCCAGTGTGGCGGCTGGAATGAAGAGACAATTACCGATGACCTTGATTTAACTCTACGCCTGCACTTTTCCGGTTGGTCGATTCAGTTTTTAATCGATCCAGCGGTAACCGAGGAGGGAGTAGAGCAGGCGATCGCCCTATGGCACCAGCGAAATCGCTGGGCAGAAGGGGGATATCAGCGCTATCTGGACTATTGGCGCTGGATCGGGCAGAGTCGCTTGAGTCCGGCTAAAACTCTCGATATGGCAGCCTTTTGGATAATTCAGTATGGCCTTCCCAGTGTGGCCATACCGGACTTTGTTATGGCTCTCTGGCGCCACCGCCTGCCCTTATTTCTGCCGGTATCGGGGCTGGCCCTGACCCTCTCTATGGTAGGCATGTTTTGTGGTTTGCGCCGTACCCAGTCCCAATCGATTTGGGCAAATAGCCTGCAAACCCTCTGGGGCAATCTTTATATGCTCCATTGGTTACTGGTAATTGCCTCCATGACTCTGCGGGTTTCGGTACGTCCTAAGCAGTTGCGCTGGGTCAAGACCACCCATTTGGGGGAGAAAGAGGAGTTTTAACCCGTTGCGGTATCCTCTGATTCCTTACCTCTAGTTTACTTTTGTCCGGTTCCCTGTTACTCCGGTACTTCAACCATGACTCTACTTAACCCGACTCCCCCTAGCTGGCCATCCTCTGAGATCAGTACAGTTCCGGCAGATAGCCCCCTAACTATTGGCGATCGCACCTTCCAGTCCCGCTTAATGACCGGTACTGGCAAGTACAGTAACTTTGAGGTCATGCGTCAGAGCATTGCCGCCAGTGGTTGCGAAATTGTGACCGTCGCTGTTCGTCGGGTGCAAACCAGTGCTCCAGGGCACGAAGGCTTAGCGGAAGCTCTAGATTGGTCACAGATCTGGATGCTGCCCAACACCGCCGGTTGTCAAACCGCAGAGGAAGCTATCCGGGTGGCCCGACTGGGACGGGAAATGGCTAAACTCCTGGGACAGGAGGACAACACCTTTGTCAAGTTGGAAGTTATTCCCGATGCCAGATACCTGCTGCCCGATCCCATTGGCACCCTGCAGGCCGCTGAACAACTGGTGAAGGAAGGTTTTGCTGTGCTTCCCTATATCAATGCCGATCCCCTGTTGGCCAAGCGTTTAGAGGAGGCCGGTTGTGTCACCGTCATGCCCCTAGGCTCGCCCATTGGGTCGGGGCAGGGGATTCGCAACCAAGCTAATATTCAGATTATTATTGAAAATGCCAAAATACCGGTGGTGGTTGATGCCGGCATTGGCGCCCCCAGCGAAGCAGCCGCTGCCATGGAAATGGGAGCAGATGCTCTTTTAATTAATACCGCCATAGCCAGAGCCACCAATCCTGTAGCCATGGCTACGGCCATGGGGCTGGCTACCCAGGCCGGACGTCTGGCCTATCGGGCCGGCCGAATCCCAATTCGCGAGACCGCTAGTCCCAGTTCTCCCCTCGCTGGCGTTGTACAGTAACCTGGGCGGCTACCGATAGCAACTCAGTTTTGGTTCTCAAAGTCTTGGCCTCAGGTGAGCTGGAGTTTTTCCCAGATCTCACCGTCGGCGCCACATAGGCCTAATTCCAAAGTTGACGGTTAGCTATGTCGTCACTCGAGACTAACGTGGCAATAGGATCTCTGGATCTTTCGGTATAACCACCTAATTTTTATGGATTGTTTTCAAAGCTATGATGAAGAAATCGGTTATCCTGCCGATGTGGACGGCTAGTTACCCCCTTTAAGATGACAATAAATACACTTCCCCAGCTGATGGTCTGAATTGCTAGCTGGGCTTCTAATGTCAGGGGGCCTCTACCATGTCCATTCTTGAACAAACTATCGAACAAATGTTTGCCTCTCGCCAACTGACTCGCCGCGATCAGAAATTATTGATGACGATGTTTTCCCAGCGAGACCTGAATGCCAACGATGCAGCTTTAATTAATAGGGTTTATGAAGCCCTTAGCCAAGGACGGCTACGAGTCGTTGACTAGGAAAAACCATTTGACTAATAGCTAGAAACAGCAAGATACCGCCGCCATCACTGTTTCTGGCTAGAGTGTAAAGAAGCTAAGGAAAACTATAGGTAGGTAAAGTTGAATCTATCAGGAATTTTAATCCTGGCAAGAGCTTGAGGCGAAGCTATAGCGGTTCTTGAGCTAACGAGGTACGATCGAAGTAGATGAGACGCAAAGGATCCTACACTACTGCGTCTTCCTCAGGAGGGCCTGATGAAAGCCTACTCACTTGATTTCCGAGAAAAGATTATCCATATTTACTT
>JBEITR010000086.1:0-6638 GCA_040374765.1 Leptolyngbya sp. | reverse complement strand
TCTGATGACTGATTACTGAATTCTGACCACTGATTACTGTTTCCGGGGGAATGGCGATTTCCCCCGGACCCCCTCGCCCCGGGCGTGCCGCCGCGGCGGAAGGGGTGGAGGGTAGGCGGCCGATCGCGCTTCGCTTTGCTCTCAGCCTGTAGACCTGGGTGAGGTGGGAAGAAGCTTCCTATGGGTGGGAGAGTAGATACAGAGGACTTCTGATGACTGATTACTGAATTCTGACCACTGATTACTGTTTCCGGGGGAAAGGGCTGCTGATCACTCTCGACCGCTGGTTGGGGGCGGAAGGGCTGCCTAACTATGGGGGGATCAACCCAAACCCTAGCCTTTGTCTGTCTCTCCTAAGCCAGATAGGTCACCAGGGCTTGGAGCTTATCCCAGGCCGCTCCACTGGCTAGAATATCGCGGGCCAGGCTCAGCCCCTGGGCCAATTCTTCCTCTAGGGAGGAGCCGCTCAGCCGCTCTCCCACTTTCAAAGCTAAGGCCGCATTCAAAGCGACCACATCCCGTTGGGCCACGGTGCCTTTGCCCTGTAGCACCGCCGTCAAAATAGCGGCGTTTTCCGCGATGTCTCCCCCCCGCAGGGCACTGACAGGGGCACTGGCCAAGCCTAGGGATTGGGGATCGAGTACCACTGAAGTAACAATGCCTTCCTGCAGAACCGCCAGGTCGGTTTTATCCCCCAGACCCGCTTCATCTAGCTGTTCGCGACCATGGAGAACAATTGCCCGAGGACGGCCCAGTTGGTTAAGGGCAGCGGCCATGATGGGAACTACAGCCGGATCATAAACACCAATCACCTGGCCCGTAGGCTGTAGGGGATTGACGAGAGGTCCTAGCAGGTTAAACACGGTACGAATCTTCAAGTCACTGCGGAGGGGCGCAACGGCCTTCATTGCCGGATGCCAACCTCGGGCAAAAAGAAAGGTAATGCCCACTTCCTCCAGAGCCCCTCTAACCCGATCTGGGCTGGCGGCTAGATCAATTCCTAGGTTTTCCAAAACATCGGCGGAACCCACCTTGCTGGAGGCAGAACGATTACCGTGCTTAGCCACCCGAATACCGGCGGCCGCTGCCACAAAGGCCACCGCCGTAGAAATGTTAAAGGTATGGGAACCATCTCCACCGGTACCACAGGTATCAATACAGGGGGTAGGGTGGAGACAACCATCCTCCCCTCCCAGGGACTGTCCCTGCAGCACGCGGGCCATCCCCGCCAACTCATCCGCCGCCACTCCCTTCATCTGCAGGGCCACCAGCAAGGCTCCCGAAACCGCTACCGGAATCGATTCACTCAGCCATCCCCGCATCAGGACCTCAGCCTCAGCCTGACTAAGGGATTGCCCCACCATCAATTGCTGGAGCAAAACAGACCAATCTTGAGGGTGGACAGAGGCAGGGGAAGATAGGGGTAAAGACACGGGTATAGTCCCAATATTGCCAGCAGTAGTCACCTGTCAAAAGCGTCGATCCAGAGCTTTCACCCCAAACCAGAGAGCAAGCGCAGGGCTATAGACAATGTATCAGAGCCGGGAAAATAGCAAAACCTTTAAATAGATCCCATGGCCTGGAGTTTTCTGCTACGGTGTAGCAATTTCCGGCTACGCCGATGATGGTCAAGCCTTCTTCCAGAGCTGTGGGCAGGGTCAGTTCTTGCCCCAGGGCCAGGGTCCTACCACTAAGAATTGCCTGTTTACAGTCTTCCAGGGTGGTTGTACTGAGCCCCGGTAACACCCCAGGGGATCAATAGCCCTGAACCAGACCATTGCCTCATCAAGGCAATAGCTTAGTCCCTGAATCCGGATTTGGAATTACCCATTAAGCCTAGCAGGGGGCCAATTATAATACCCGCCAGAAACCCGCTGGAATGGGCCCAATAGGCAATTCCGCTAGAGGCCGCGTTGAGGTGGTTACTGAGGGTGAATAGGCTGAACAGGGCTTGCTGTAGGAACCAAAAACCTAGGAAAAAAACTGCCGGTATACGTACGGTAGTAAAGAAAAATAGTAGGGGAATCAGGGTAACGATGTAGGCTCTGGGAAATCTCAGGATATAGGCCCCCATCACCCCAGCGATCGCTCCACTGGCGCCAATTGTTGGTACCGTCGAGACGGGATCGAAAAACCACTGGGTTAGCCCGGCGATCGCCCCACAGGTTAAATAGAAGACTAGAAACTTAAAATGGCCAAGTTGGTCCTCAATATTATTGCCAAATACCCAGAGATAGAGCATATTGCCGCCAATATGCAAAAAACCTCCATGGAGAAACTGGGATGAAATTAGGGTAACCCATTCAGACTGAGGGGATTTAAGGGTACCCTGAAAACTGCTGGTCAGCTCAATCGGTACAATTGCCCAGGTATCCAGAAAAATATCTAATCCCTTGGGGGTCAGAATACGTTGAAATAGAAAAACAGCAATATTCAGGCCAATAATACCGTAGGTGATCGTGGGCGTTGAACGGATGGGATTTTCATCACGGAGGGGAACCACAGCTTACCTCAGAACGGAATAGTCATTATTCGATACAGATCTTTGAGATAAATTTCCCGTAAATTTTATTCTAAAAGCTATGGGGACCGGATGAGATTAACTGTTAGCGTTATAAAGTAAGGACTTTAACCGATCAAATTCCCCATGAGCTACCCCAGCTTCCACAGCTATATTAAAACGCTGCGAGGCTTGCTTAAGCGCAAGCAAAGGTGGCTGCTGGAGGAATCAACCTTACTGGCCGACCTATGCCTTGCCTACGGCACCCTTGCCGGTCTTTCAGACCGGGAAAAACGGACCCTATTCCTAGCCGCCCACTTTAAGAATTTAGGGGCAATTTTTCTGGATGATAGCAGTCTGAGTCAAGCCTTTAGTGACCGCAGTCAAGTGCTGGAAGAAATGGAGAGTTTATTTAAAGAAAGCGCCCAACTGGCCAGGGAGGCAGGCCTTAGGGATGTAGCTCTGGTACTGGATCAGTATTACCGGCGAGCGATTCCAGATGATTACCTGGCACGAATCTTCCAGGTTCTGAATGTTTGGGTCTCCTGCCGCCAGCGTAAGGGTTGGCGGAGTTCCATGAGTGATAAAGAGGCCCTGGTGGTTTTGCAGCAACGAGCCCAGATGAAATGGTCCGATCCCAAAGTGGTGGCCCATTTTATTAAGCATCTTTGTAGTTACTCATCCCGATTGGACTTTATCGATACCTCCGCTAGCACGGATCTAGAAATCCTGAATAACCCCCAGGAGGCTGGCTTACAAGAGTTCGACACCCTCGAGCAAGATATCTGGCGGCTGGATAGGGCCATGGGCAACAGCGATCGCTAAGGCATCCCTACAGCCAGGGCATAAAATTAACCCATAAAGGGTGTCCTCACCCCTCTGGCCAGAGCTTAAATGGCGGCTACGGACTTCACCGCCCAGAGAAAGCTCAGGGATAATTACCGCACCCTGCACCGGCCCTAGGGGCCTAACCTGAAGAGAGGAGGTTAGGAGAGTTCTGAGGCAGGGGTCGGTTCAATTTCCACCCACCCATCATTGCCATCCTGGGCTTCTCGCCGTTCCAGGTACACTTCAAAGGGTCGATTCTGCCGCTGTTGTGATCGACTGAGGCTACCTCCCTTGAGATGGTAGGTCCCCTGCACCTGCACCACTCTGTGCTGCTCCAGGGTAGTCCAGTGATAATGGGCAATAATCACCTGGTCAACCCTGGGGTTGGCTAGAGTCCCCTCGGCTAGGGCCAACTGGCGGGCCAGGAGAGACTGGGTCCGCTCTAGTTTTTGGGCGATCGCTGCCGTTACTGCTGCCTCAGGGGGTTTAGCGTCAACCCCGGCACAACTCCACAACCCCAGACAGAGCAATGTCACCAGCAAAAATTGAAGGGGTAGCATAGTAGTCAGTCTAGCCATTTCCTTGGTACCCCCTTAGCCCGCCCAGCTTACTGTTTTAGAATACGAGGGTCTAGGGCATCTCGTAAACCATCCCCCAACAGGTTAAAGGCCAAGGATGTAACCACAATTAAAATTGCAGGGGGCCAGATTAACCAGGGTTGTAAGACGAGAATTGAGGCATTAGTAGCCAGAGTTAGCATATTACCCCAGGAGGCATCGGGCTGCTGAATCCCCAGACCAATAAAACTCAGGACTGCCTCCGCCAAAATAAAGCCAGGAATGGCTAAAGTGGCAGAGATAATGCCATAGGTCGCGGTTTGGGGTAAAACATGACGAATAATAATATAAAGGGGCCTTGCTCCCATTACCTGACTCGCCTGAACAAAGGTTTGCTCCTTAATGGCCAGCACCTGTCCCCGAATCACCCGGGCTTGACCCGCCCAGCTTACCAAGGAGGTAATGGCAACAATCAAGAGAAAGCGTTGGGCGCTACTTAATCCCGCCGGTAACACCGCCGCCAGGGCCACCAGTAGGTAAATGCTAGGAATGGTCATCAGGACTTCCACCAAGCGCATTAAGACAGCGTCTATGGCTCCGCCTAGATAACCGGCAATGCCACCCATTAGCATACCTAGGGGAAAGGAGATGAGAATCCCGATCAGCCCTACACTGAGGCTAACCCGACTGCCATGGATAAGGCGACTGAATTGGTCTCGGGCCTGCTCATCCGTACCTAGCAGGTTGATTTTACCGGCACCGTCAGTATCAAATAGATGTAGACGCCCCTGCTGATCGCGATGCAACAGACGAATGGCGGAAGGCTGGGTATAGTCGACCTGGAGTTGGCGATCGCCGGTTTTGAGATCGATAGGTCCCTGAGTTGTAGGGTAAACATGGAAAAACACCTTACCCGTATCCCTATGGCGCCAGTGGATCTGGGTGGGGGGCAGCAGAGAACCATTGGCCTGGGTATCGTAGGGACTATAGGGAGCGAAAAAATCCGCTCCTAGAGATATGCCATAGAGAACGATTAACAATGCCGCACCCCAGCGAGCCAGGGAATTCATTTTTAACTTGCGCCACCAATTCATAGGGTCTCAAGCGTAGATTAGGGTTTCTTGATTTTCTACCATAAATACATTGGAGTACAGGTTAGCCAGAATTTGGTTACCCTGCTGGGTCAGGGAAAGATAACGCAAACCATCTTGAATAAAGGGATGGACCCGACTCCAATAAAACTGAGGATAGTTGGCCCGCAAATCGCCAGGATTGTTATAGCCTAATTGCCGATTTAAGCCCGTTTCCTCAAATTCATAGAATATGGCCCCCACCTTTTTGAGGTAACGGGGATCACTCAATTGACCAATTAAATCCGCCGCCCGCACCAGTGCTGGAAAGCTTTGGGTGTCTTGCTGATCTTCCTGATGGGGAACGGGAAAGCGGGTTAGCTCGATATTTTGCTTAATCAAATGGGCATCAATCAAATCATTGTTGCCAAAACGCTCTTCGATAAATTGCTTACCCCGATCCACATGATAGGGGTTAAGGGCCGCATCAGAGTTACCAGGCGACAGCATGACCATTTCCTCTCCCCGACCAGTGGCGTAGAGGTTTTTCCTGGCCTGGTCGCTCCGACAAACCCCCTTAACGTAGCCAATGTCATGGCACACCAGGGAAAGAATGACGTGCAACCAGTCTTTACCACTAACGCCACCTTCGCGGATATGCTTGCCCCGCAGCATTTCTTGCCCAACCAAGGTGACTAAAATCGTATGTTCAACGTTGTGGTACAGGGCGTCACTGTTGGCAATATTCTCCAGGGCCATGCTACCGGCCCAGCCTATGATCTCTTCGTACTGGGGGTTCTGGCTGCCATAATTACCCTGGTATCCAGCTTTCAAATGGGCGACGAAGCTATTAATCAAAATTTCGGTGGTATTAAACATGCTTCCCCCTCGGCGGAACACCAGAGAAAGAGGGTAGGGCGGCAAACCAGGATGTAATCATAAAGAATAGTAACGAGAATCAGGTAGTTTAGGCTGCCCAGATCAGCAGGAGGAATAACCTCTCTCCCATTACTACCAGAGGTTTTTCTTCCAGGCTGTGATGTCGGTCAACTAAAGTTACGATTAGCTCACAAAAATATACAAAGTTATTCCTAGGGGTCAGGCTGGATCGGTTATTGTCGAGCTGCTATCCATCCTACCTGCGGGCTACTCCATCAACTCGAGCCGCCTGTTTAACCGCAGAGGCAACCGCGGAGGCAACCCGAGTATCAAACACCGAGGGAATAATGTGGTGGGGATTAAGTTCCTGGGGGCTCACCAGGGCGGCGATCGCAAAGGCTGCCTGCATATACATGGTGGGGGTAATCTCCCGGGCTCGACAATCAATGGCGCCCCGCAAAACCCCAGGAAAGGCCAGAACATTATTAATCTGGTTAGGGTAGTCGCTGCGGCCCGTAGCCATTACCGCCACCTGATCGCTAACTAGTTCGGGTTGAATTTCGGGAATGGGGTTAGCCATGGCAAAGACAATGGGATCGGCGGCCATAGACCGTACCATCTCCACCGAGACTACCCCTGGGGCACTAACCCCCAGAAAAACATCGGGTGCATCCCAGTCTTGCAAATCTCAGGATGAGAACCGACCATTGAGGTAAGCACAGCGCTGTCGGAGCACTTGCGGAACGTTGTCTTCCTTCCACTGAGCACCTGAAATCTTTACCCTCCTGCCGATCTGCTTAATCG
>JBEITR010000063.1:0-16589 GCA_040374765.1 Leptolyngbya sp. | reverse complement strand
TGTGCATAGACCACAACAACGGTTTTTCGCGAATTTTTAACGATCACAGGGGTGTGTTTAGGATGCACTCAATGGTGATCTTTATGCACATAGACTACAACAATAGTTGCACGCGTGTGTTTAGAATGTGCTTAATGGTGATCGACATGTGCATAGATAAAACCTTTGGGTTTTTGGCCCAATTCACCCCAAAAAAGACGACAGGCTGAAAAGTCAGGGGTCATTAATCAGTGGTCAGGAGCCCTCCCTACCCATGCTCTCACCCACAGAAAAGTTCTCCCCACCCCACCCAGGTCTACAGGCTGAGCTCCATAGGAAGTGCGATCGGCCCCCAACAACGGGTGTTAAGAAAGCTGACTAAGGCCATCAACTCTACGAACCCTCCGTAGCTGACCCAATTGGGGAAAGCGTCTCGCCAGTCAGCCAGGACTTTTTGCTTATAGAAACCGTTAAAGGTCCGATAGCCCGACCCATAGAAGGCAATTTAGAGACATAGCTGCGATGCTTAGAATTCCGTACTTTGAGCGTAACCCTCAGCCTTTCTTTCTGCCCTTCGTTCCTTGTCGAACTCAGGTATTTGTTAGTCAGCTCCACCTGTATAAAGATCCACCTTCACCCCAAAAACGAACCACCTACTACCATCCCTCAACATCAACCGCTTCCGACCCCATCCTCTGCACCTGGGTACCCACCTGATAGGTAACCACAGCCTTAACAGCCTCTCCTCCCCCGTACCCCATCTTATTGGTCAGGTGAATATCTACAACGGAATTTTCCAACGGCTTCAGTTGCACCTCTCTGGGTTCAAAGGCAAAGGGCTGGACCTGACCACCAGAGGCACTTTGAATCTCAATCCGTTGAATCTTGATGGTTTGATTTTGCCCCTGATGGTTCTCCAAACTGAGAAATACCGTCGCAAACCCCAGATCCCGATCGGAGGCAGGGCTCACCCCCAGGGCCGGAAGCGGCTCTTCCCTGGCGGATAGGGTCACCTTAGTGATCCCAGCCTGGGCAGAAAGCTTAGCCACCTGGGGGGGTGGGGGCGTCACCGCTGGGGGCGGCAGGGTTTGCCCCCTACAGCCGCTAACCAGGTGTAACCCCAAAAACCCCAGCAGGGGCCAGAGGGGCTTCCCTTTTCCACCGTCGTTTTTGCCCTTCTTCCCCTCAAGAACGACCAATTTGCCACAACAGAAACTGCTGGGTGGGCTCAATTTTGACCTGCTTAAGGCCGGTCTTAGCGAAGACATAATCCTTATTTTGCCAGAGGGGTATGTAGGGCACATCCTTAACCATCAGGTCCTGCAGCTGACCCAGCAGCTTGGCCCGGGCGGCGGAGTTCTGTTCCCCTTGCTGCTGGGTAACCAGGGTATTGGCCTGGGGATTGTAGTAAAAAGACCCATTCGCCTGGGATGCCCCCTGCTTACAGCCCGTTGCCTCTGCACCGCTTTCGCAGCTTAAAAAAGGCTGAATAAAGGTATCGGGGTCGTAGTAGTCGGGATACCAGTTAGACAGCACAATGGGGTAAATACCCTTGCCCACGTTATCCCAGAGGGTTGCCCCCTCCGTATTCTGAACACTGACGTTTACCAACCCCGGCAACCCCTTTTCGATCGCCTCCTTCAGGGTATTGGCCACGACGCTGCGGGTGGTAGAAGCCGAGGGATACCAAACTTCAATGGTGAGGGGATTACTTTCAGAAAAGCCCGCCTGATTCAACAAGGTTTTGGCCTTGTCAAAGTTACCATCACCGTAGGCCTGCTTAAACACTGGCTGGGCCACGTCAAAACTGGGGGGAATCAAACTATAGAGGGGTTCGGCCTGGCCCTTAAAGACCCGCTGATTGAGGAGGGGGCGATCCACCATGGCGGCGATCGCCTGGCGCACCCTGACATCATCCAGGGGCTTACTGGTGCGATTCAGGGACATGTAGTTAATCACATTGGTGCCCGCCTGAATTACCTGCCACCCGCCCTTCTGGCCATCTCGCTCGAGGCTGGCAATCTGTTCTGGATCGAGGGTCTGATAGGCAATATCCAAACTGCCGGTCTTAAAGCTGTTGTAGAGGTTAGCGGGGCTGCTGAAAATTTGAATATCAATACCCTGGTTAGCGGGAGCCGGGCCCCAATAGGCTGGGTTGGCGTCCAGCTTAATGGAGTCACTGCTAAAGCTGGCTAGCTTGTAAGGCCCCGTTCCCACAAAGCTATCGGGCTTAAACTTACCCGCCCCAATTGCGTAGCTGGCGGGGGAAACCGGGGTGATGCCAGAAAAACTCAGGAGGGCAGGAAAGGCGGCAAAGGGAGCCTTCAAGGTAATGGTGAGCTGGTTTTCCCCCGTGGCTTTGACGGTTTTAATCTTCTCCGCCAATAAAAAGGCCGGGCGTCCCCCATTTTCCATAAACCGGCGGATTGAAAAGGCCATCACCTCAGCGTTAAAGGCGGTACCATCGTGGAGCTTCACCCCCTGGCGCAGGGCAATGGTGTAGGTGAGACCGTCACCACTCACCTGCGGCAGGGCGGTGGCCAGTTGGGGAACCAGTTGGGTGGTGCCAGGGGTATAGGTGTAGAGGCGATCGCCCAGGTTGTAGAGCAAGATGCCTGGAAAGGTTTCGTAGGCGTCGGCGGGGTCAAGGGTACGGGCGGTGAGGGTGGTGCCCAGGCTGATCCGGCCCGGCTGTTGGCCGCTGCCCGGGGCTTTGCCGGTGGGAGTCGGCTTGCCGCTACAGCCGGTTACCACCAGCAGGCAAACCGTAAACAGACTGAAGAACTGTAAAATCCGCCGCCGTTGCTGACCCTTCCAAAGTTTCTTAGCCGAGTTAAGCCAGGACACCAAAGCCACCATAAATACCTTCACCACTGCAGGGAAAACCCATTCCTTGCCCAAATTAAGGGTTTGCCTAGTTGTATCACCCTTTGCCGCCCGTCTGTCAACCCTGGCCCTGGTGGCCAGGGCGGGGAGAAGCTATGATAGGAGTGAGTTGATATTTCTTAACAAAGTTTTTTTGCCTGTCTATGGCTCTGTCCTCTTCCTCCAGCGGTCTTAAGGGGTTCATTGAGACCCGTTTACTCCAGGGCCAGCCCCTAACCTCAGAACTCGTGGCGATCTTACTGGTCTATTTTGTCCAGGGAGTGTTGGGGTTGGCTCGGCTGGCGGTGAGTTTTTTCCTTAAGGATGATTTGGGCCTGAGCCCGGCATCGGTCGCCGCCCTGACCGGCATTGCCGCCCTACCCTGGACAATCAAGCCCCTGTTTGGCTTTATGTCCGATGGTCTGCCGGTGCTGGGCTACCGGCGGCGGCCCTATCTGATTTTGTCGGGCCTCCTGGGGATGATCGCCTGGCTGGCGCTGGCCACGGTGGTTAACTCCGCCTGGGCGGCGATCGCGGCGATTACCTGCACCTCCCTCTCGGTAGCGGTTAGCGACGTAATTGTCGATTCCCTAGTGGTGGAGCGGGCCCGGGGCGAATCCCTGGCCGATGCTGGCACCCTCCAGTCCCTATGCTGGGGAGCGACGGCGGTGGGGGGGCTGATCACCGCCTATCTGGGGGGGTTGTTGTTAGAACAGTTCGACAGCCGGATGGTGTTTGCCATTACGGCTAGCTTTCCCCTGCTGATTACCCTGGTGGCGGGCCTGATTAGCGAAGAGCCAATCGCCCATAGGTCCACCTGGGCAGTGCTGCAGACCCAGGTGGGGCAACTGTGGGGAGCGGTGCGCCAGCGCCCCATCTGGATGCCCTCTTTATTTATATTTCTCTGGCAGGCCACCCCCAGTGCCGATGCCGCTTTCTTCTTTTTCACCACCAATGATCTGGGGTTTGAGCCCGAGTTTCTGGGGCGGGTGCGGCTGGTCAGCAGTGTGGCGGCCCTGATCGGTATCTGGGTATTCCAGCGGTTTTTGCGGGATGTCCCCTTCCGGCAGATTTTCGCCTGGTCTACGGTGCTTTCCTGCCTTGTGGGTATGACCATGTTGATTCTGGTCACCCACACCAACCGTAGCCTGGGCATTGACGATCGCTGGTTTAGTCTGGGGGATAGCCTGGTCCTGACGGTCATGGGGGAAATTGCCTTTATGCCGGTGCTGGTGCTGTCGGCCCGCCTCTGTCCCCCCGGCGTAGAAGCCACCCTCTTTGCCCTGTTGATGTCCATCCTCAACCTGGCAGGCTTGACATCCCACGAACTGGGGGCCTTGCTGACCCAATGGTTAGGGGTCACCGAAACCAACTTTGACCACCTCTGGCAACTGGTGCTGATTACCAACCTCACCACCCTGCTGCCCCTGCCACTGTTGTTTTTACTGCCCGCCGCCTCATCCCAGAGTGCAACCGGGGACGGGGCCGCCCCTAGCCTAGCGGTGGCCCACCTGGGGGAAGTGGCCAGCCCCCCAGCCCCCCCGACCCTCAGCCTGGATCCCCTGGTGATCCCCCTGCCCACCGTTGAACCTGACTGCTGACCCGATTCTGCCTACGGCCCTCACTGGATTTTGTAATTATGACCACGACCCAAACTAAACCCACCCCAGTCACCTACTCCCTGGACGATTGGTGCAGTGGTTACCGTTCCCAGCCCGAAGAGTTCAGCTACCCCATTACCGACATCGAAGGGGCGATTCCGACCGATCTACTGGGCACCGTCTTTCGCAACGGCCCGGGCTTACTGGAGGTCTATGGTCACCCCGTCAAACATCCCTTCGATGGCGATGGCATGATCTGCAGCCTGAGCTTTAACCAGGGTCAGGCCTACTTTCGCAATCGCTACGTGCAGACGGCGGGCTACCGGGCCGAGCAACAGGCCAAAAAACCCCTCTATCGGGGTGTTTTCGGTAGCCAAAAGCCAGGCGGACTGCTGGCTAATGCCTTTGATCTGCGCCTCAAAAATATCGCTAATACCCACGTCATTTACTGGGGCGACAAGCTCCTCGCCCTCTGGGAAGCCGCCCAACCCCATCGGCTTCACCCGGCCACCCTGGAAACCCTGGGCCTGGATGATCTCAACGGAGTGATTCCCCCTGGCGGGTCCTTTACCGCCCACCCCAAAGTTGACCCCGGTCACCATGGCCAGCCCCGCCTGGTGGGATTTTCCGCCAAGCCTGGCCTTTCCACAAAAATCACCCTCTACGAATTTGATCTGCAGGGATCGGTGATCAGTCAGCACAGCCATAGTATTCCTGGCTTTGCCTTTCTCCACGACTTTGCCCTCACCCCCAACTACGCCATCTTCTTTCAAAATCCGGTTAGCTTTGGGCCTCTGCCCTTTTTGCTGGGCATGAAAGGAGCGGCAGAATGTATTGATTTCAATCCCCACCAGCCCACCAAAATTATTCTCATCCCGCGCCAGGGCAAAGCCCCGGTGCAGGTGATCGATACCAACCCCTGCTTTGTCTTCCACCATGGCAATGCCTTTGAGGAGGCTGGGCAGGTGGTGGTCGATTCGGTCTGCTACAAGGAATTTCCCCGCCTTGAGGGAGGGACGGACTACACCGCCGTAGACTTTGACCAGCTACCGGAGGGGCAACTGTGGCGATTTAACATCGACCTGCAGGCGGGTACCGCCCAGTCCGAACCGTTGATTTCCCGTTGTGTGGAGTTTCCCGTCCTCCATCCCGACCGGGTGGGGCAGCCCTATCGCTACCTATTTATCGGTGCTGCCCATGCCCCTGCGGGGAACGCCCCCCTGCAGGCGTTGCTAAAATTCGACACCCACACCCGCCAGAGCCAGGTATGGAGCGCCGCCCCCCGGGGCTTTATGGGGGAACCCCTATTTATCCCCCGGCCCCAGGCCCAAACTGAGGACGATGGCTGGGTGATTGCCATGGTCTATAGTGGGGAGCGCCGCTGTTCCGACGTGGTAATCCTGGATGGTCGGGAGATCACGGCTGGCCCCCTGGCCAGGCTTAAATTACCCCACCATGTTCCCTACGGCCTCCACGGCAGTTTTGTGCCCCAGGTTTTCTAGGGACCGATCCAGGGTCGATGGCTGGCCCGCCTGGGCAACAGCGGTTTTCACCAGTAGCACCGAACAGGGAGCCCGGTGCATGACGTAGCTGGCCACGCTGCCCAGGGCCGCTTCCGTCAGGTCGGTGCGATCGCAACGGCCCATGACAATCAGATCGGCACCCCAGCTCTGGGCGGTTTTACAGATGGCCTTGCCGGGATGGTCGATCAACTGCCGGAACTCCACCTCTAGGCCCGCCAGGCTGGCCTGGCTAGCCAGATGGCGCAGGCGATCCAGGCTGGGACCCTGGTAGCGCGCCCATTCCTGCTGCCACAGCTCCATATCCGCTGCCGTCCCCGTCGCCCAATCAAGGGCACCGATGGCTGGGGGGACCGCCAGAGCCCTACCCTGCTCTTCGCCGGAGAGGCTATGGACCAACATTAAGGCGGCTGGCATGGATCTGGCTAGGGCTACAGCCTGGGCAAAAACCGCATCCGCCCCCGGGCCCGGATCTAAGGCGACTAAGATTTTTTCGTACATAACCCGATCTCCCGTAGAGATGGCTGAACAAGCAGGTGGGTTCCCCAACCCCCCGGGGCGGTCAAAGCCCTCGGGGGAGTCCGGCCTGGCCAGAGGGCTCCCGCCTCAAGCCGAGCGGCCAGACTGGTCATGGTTACGGACCAACCAGTAAAAGCATAGGACTAACCCCAAGGCACCCAATTCGGTGCATAGGTAAAGGCTGTCGTGATAGGTCAAGGTAAGCGCCAGCATTGGTTTATCCTCCTGCCCGCTGACCTGGGGCGAAGCGCGGCTGAAGAGGGTTTTTAATCCTGCTTCCTACCCCTATTTTCCCGTTTTCTGGGGGGACTGACCGGGATCCGCAACGAAGTGATATATATGTTGGCCAGAACCCTGAGGAGATTCTGAAAAAACTAGAGGGCTTTAGGTTAGAGTTTGCTCAGGTATAGAGAGGGGCCTTATGACTTTAGTTGATCAGGGTAGGCGTCGGTTGGCAATTGGCCCAATCATCACCCTTGCCCTCACCAGCCTCCTACCCCTGACTCCATCGGTCCAGGCCCAGTCTACATCGATAGGTCCCCAGGGTATTGATGCCCTACGCTTGCACCAGGCGCCCTACCGGTTAACGGGCAGGAAAATCGCCATCGGTCAGGTGGAAATGGGCCGACCCAGTCAATTTGGGCTGGATAAAATCGCCTACGAACAGATGCCGGTGGCGGTGCGGCGGGTCTTGCGGCTAACCGGTTGGGCCTTACCCGATGAGGATGTGGATGGTCATGCCGCCAATGTGGCTGGCCTTATGATTAGTCGAGATAAGCGCTATCCTGGGGTTGCCCCTGAAGCCCTGCTTTACTCCAGTGCGGTGAGCTCGACAGAGACTATTAGCGCCCAGCCAGAGGAGTGTCTGGCGGCCCAGGCGGTGGCCCTCCAGAATGGCGGAGATGTGCGGGCCATTAACTTTAGCTTTGGCGAACCCCTGACCCGAGACCCCCGCCCCGAGCCCCGGCTGGATGGCAATGCCCTGCTGACCCAATGCATCGACTGGTTATCTCGAGTTCACCATACCCTCTACGTTATTGCTGGTAATCAGGGCCAGGGGGGGATTCCCATTCCCACCGACAACTTCAATGGCATTAACGTGGCCTATTCTCGCCGGGTAGGGGGAGTCTTTACCAAGGTTGACTTTGCCAACCTTGGCAGTGAACCAACCGTTCGATCGCCCCAGTCCCCAGGGCCAGAGAAGGATGAAGGGCCGCGTCGATCAATTAACCTGGTGGCCCCTGGTAGTCAGATTTCCCTACTGGATCCCGATGGTCGGGTGCAGGTAGGGAGTGGCACCAGTTTTGCCGCTCCCCACGTGGTTGGTGTCATTGCCCTGCTGCAAGAACTGGTTGATCGCCAGTGGCGGGCCGGGGTGGCTAACTGGTCCCTGGGGGGCCGCGATCCCATGGTTATGAAGGCGGTCCTGCTGAATTCCGCCGATAAATTGCAGGATACTGGGGATGGGCTACGGCTGGGAATGAGCCGGACCCTACTGGATAACCGTAATCAGAACTGGCTGGATTCCGATGCCTACCGAGATCGCGCCATTCCCCTGCACCGCGACCTGGGGACCGGTCACCTGAATGCCTACCGGGCCTACCAGCAGCTGGTGGCAGGAGCCTTTGCCCCCGGTCCAGTTCCCCCCAGGGGCTGGACCCTCAGCCAGTTAGCCTGGGACGGCTCCGAGGCGGTGCAGGACTACCTGTTGACTACCCCCCTCAAGGCCGATAGCTACCTATCGGCCACCCTCACCTGGCAACGCCGGGTTGAGCTGGTGGATAGCAATGGCAATGGACTCTACGACCGGGGCGAAAGCTTTGCAGACGAGGGGCTCAATAACCTGGACCTCTACCTGTTACCCATCGATGCAGAGGATACCCGTGACAATATTTGGTCATCGGAGAGTCAGGTCGATAGCGTTGAGCATATTTTCTATAAAATTCCCCAAACCGGGCGATATAAACTAAGGGTGGTGTATCACCAGCAGAGTCACAATCAGCCGATACAACCCTACGCCCTGGCCTGGTGGGCGGTGGCCGCCCAGCCCTAATCCCTTGCCAGTCCCCCTGGGGCTAATCCATCCCGCAATACCATGACGAACGTTCTGAAAGCCCCCTCCCCTAAGCCGGCCGCCGCCGCCTCTCCACTGCTGCGGTTTTACCGATCGCCGATTGGCAAGAAGTTAATTTCTGGGCTGACGGGGCTGACCCTGGCCACCTTTGTGGTGGTCCACCTGGTGGGTAATCTATGGCTGTTTGCCGGTTCCCAAGCCTATAACGCCTACGCCCACCACCTGGAAAGCTGGGGATTCTTCTTGCGGGCCCTGGAGTTGGGCCTGGCCATCGCCCTGTTCCTCCACGTTATCGTCGGTGTAGAAATTTTTCTGAATCGGCGGCGCTCCCGGCCAGAGCCCTACCAGGAATACCAATCTGTGGGCACTAACAGTTACCAATCCATCAGTTCTCGCACCATGATCCTAACCGGGGGGGGATTGGCCATCTTTTTGGTGAGCCATCTGGTGACCTTTAAGCTGGGTCCCTATTACCCTACCCAGGAACAGGGAGAAACCATCCGAGACCTGGCCCGCCTGGTGATTCAGGTGTTTCACAGCCCCACCTACCTGGTGGCCTACACCCTAGCCCTGCTGGCCTTAGGTCTGCACCTGCGCCATGGCCTCTGGAGTGGGCTACAGTCCCTAGGCCTCCTTCAGGCCCGGGTTAGATCCCTGGCCTACGCCGCCAGCCTGGTGGTGGCCATCGCCCTGGCCCTGGGTTTTCTGGTGTTGCCCTGGGGAATTTACCTGGGGGCGATCGCCTGACTCCCCACCCCAGCCCAATCCCTTGCTACCATAGAGCCAGAGCGATCGGTGATCGCGATCGGCAATATCGCCTGAAGGGTACCTTCAGCTGCCACCATGAGCCAACACCTAAAACGCTGGGAATCCCCCCGTCGCCCTGGTCGTAACCTCAAGGGACGGGGTGGATCGGCCCGCCAACGCCAACTGCGAAAGCGACAGCAAACTCTACGGCAACGGCTACAACAGAACGGACCAGACCCCCACTCAGACCCGCAGACAAACACCATAACCGGAAGGGCTCCCACTCTTCCGGTTATTTTTTATCCCCTGGTGCTGGCCCCAGCTATCCCTGGGGAGGGGTCCGTTAGCCCAGCTACCGCCATAGAAGTGGTTCAGGGCAGACATCAACTGCTATAACAGTGGCTAGTTGTCTTTGCGGGCTGGTTAACCCCTATGGTCAGGGATGCTCACCCACCATCCCAATTGGGATTTTTGATTAAGGTCATAGAGCCGGACCTGGGCGTCGATCAACTGGCGGAGGAGGTCCATTACCTCTACGAGGACCTCCGGGATTTAGGGGGTTTACAGCAAACCCGGTTTCGCTTTTCCCAGGGGCAACGGGGGGAGACCCCGGTGCAGGATGGGGTGCAGTTCGAAGCCGATGGCGATCGCCTGCGGTCCATTCTCAAGCGTCTCTGCGATCGCCTCGATCACCGCCCCCTGGAAACCCTGGTGCTGATCTACCAGGGGCCCCTGCGCCTGCAGGTGCAGACCCATCGTTCGGAGGACCTGGCCGGTATCCTGGCGGTGGCGGCAGCCCTACTCCCACCCCAGCGGATTTTCCTAGGTAAGGCCCTGATCTACAGCCGCACCCAGGGGGAGTTTTCCCCCGCCGAAGTGGCCAACCTGGAGGTGTTACGCCAACACCTGGGCCTATCGGTAGAGGTGGCGGAACAGCTCAAGGCGATCGCCCAAGGGCCTTACCAAACCCTGGCAGAAAAACGCCAGTACTTTCAGCAGGTACTGGTGATGGAAATGGGTCGGGCCTGCCCCCTATCGGAGCAAACCTGGCAAACCCTGGAGGAACTGGCGGACAACCTGGGCCTACCCTCCTTAGAGGCCAGGGAAATTTACCAGGATCAGCTGCAACAGGTGCAGATAGCCGCAACCGCCCTGCGTCAGCAAAAGGCGGCGGAAAAAGCCCGCCAGGAAGAGCTGTTGGGACAGGAAAGGGATCACCAACAGCAACAACAGTTGGATCGACTGCAACACCTAGACCAGTATCGGGCCATGGTTCGCCAGGCCCTGGCCACCAGTCTCTATGCCGCCACCTTTGATCAGGGCCGCTTAGAACAGGCCCGCCAACTGTGGGAGATCAATCCAGAACTGGCCCTAGAAATGGAAGAAGCAATTAGAAGCGAACTCTATGGGCCGATTACCTCCGATGCTGGGGTGGACTATAGCCGTCTGCGGCAGTTGCTCTGGCAGAGGGACTGGCGCGGGGCCGATCAGGAAACTGAAAATGCTATCTTCCAGGCCTTGAGCCCCGATCGCCAACCCCTCAATGCCGAGATGATTAGCCAATTTTCCTGTGTCGACCTATGCACCATCGATCGACTGTGGCATCTCTATAGTCAGGGGCAATTTGGATTTAAAAGTCAGCAGCAGGTTTATCAGCAGGCCCAAAACCGACCCACCGATTTTCTTAAGGCCGTTGAGTGGGGTAGTCAATCCGTAGGCCGGCCCCTGGGCCAGAAGCCCTACAAAAGCCTGAGCTTCAACAGCAGCGCCCCCCTGGGGCATTTGCCCACCTGGCGCTGGTGTTGCGCCAGCCTGGAAGCCGGCTATAGCATTAGCGAGATCCTGGTAAGAGTCGTCATGAAACGGTTAAACCAATGTTTACCTTTAGAAACCAAACGTACTCTCAGCCCAGAGGGCAAGAAACCCGATGCTAATTAGTCAAGACTGGGGCATCAATGATCTGGTCACCCTGCTGGAAGCCGAGGAATGGCAGGCCGCTGACCGGGTTACCCAATCCCTTCTGCTTGCCGCTGTCAATCAATCCCGAGTCGGCCACCTGACCGCCCTGACCCTGGCCCAGGTACCCTGCCAAGTGCTCCATGACCTGGACTATCTCTGGGTCAGTGCCAGTCAGGGCAACTTTGGCTTTTCGGTGCAACAGCGGCTCTATCACCAGTTGGATCAGCAGTTTGACCCTACCCATTACAACCTGCTCAATCCCCATCCTTTTTTCCAGCAGGTAGGGTGGTTGATGGTGACCCTACCCCGTCCCCTGGCTTTCTTTAAATTCTATGACTTCCTTAACTTTAGTCTTGATGCCCCTCCGGGCCACCTGCCCGCCCTCTGGTACTGGCAGTTGTCCTGGAGGGAATCCCTCCAGGCGGGGGGATTTGGTTCAGGCCGGGGGGGAGGCTTTGCCGATTTAGCCATGCTTGATGCCCTGATGCTCCGGCTGGGCCGTTGCGATCGCATCTAAAGGTTAACGTGACTACGGCTACAAAATATAGCTTTACCGGCGGCCCCCGCACAAGCCAGGCCCTGCGGAGGTTGGGACAAAATAGGCGACGGCGGGTGCAAAAACCTTAGCAGATCCCTCCGATCTTCATTACCATGGATTATCTCTAGCTGCGGTGTGCTGACCCAGACCCTACCTTAACGGGTTACCGCCAGGGAATACCAACGGAAAACCGAGCGCACCAGTGCCCAGGCCGTCCTATGCTCTAGTACCTGTTGCTCCCGCCACATGCCCGGTTGGGTATAGAGAAATTCAATCAGCACCCGCTTAGCCGCCAAGGGCAGATCAGCAAATTGCATCGCTAGCCGTTCTTCCCCACTAGGTAGGGTATCTTGATGCCGCACCCCTGCCTCCAGGGTCAGACCCAGGCTAGGAATCTGACACGGAATTTGACTGGATTGGGGCAAGAGCTGGGGCAGGTTAGGGAAGGTAGCCGCCAGCCCCCCTTCTGATAAATTAACAATCTGCCCCGCAAGCCAACCGTCCCCAACCCCAATTTCACAGGGAATGGAATGCTGAAAGCGGGAATGTTGGCGCTGGGGCACATCAACCCCCACCAGCATACAAATCTGCAACAACACCAGGTTATAGCCGGTCCAAACCATATTAATAATCAAACTATCCGGATTGCCCGTACTCCATGGAGCATTAACTAGCCGCATCCCCAGGCCCAGGATTGATAGAATCAGTAAGACCAGCAGGGGAGAAATCAGCGCCCAATTAACTTGAATTTGGTGACCGGTAATGCCCTTAGGGGTGACGGAAAAGCCCCGGCCAAAGGGTTGCCGGAGGGTCCGTAAAACCGTTAAGGCCATAGGAAAACAGAGGATAGTTTCATAGACGTCTGACCAAAGGGCAGAGCGCCGACCCGCCGTTAACCAGGACAGCACCAGGATATTGCAAACATAGTAGGGGGCAAAGAAAACCAGCACCTGGTCAACGGTAGCCCGCAGCGGCGCCAGATCAAACCATAGATAGGCCAGGGGCATGACCAAGAACACAATCCGACAGAAACAGAGAAACCAGTAGAGAATGCCCAAGGCATGGGAAGCCCGCTGTAGCCAGCTTAACCCCGGTAGGGTAAACACATTCAGAGAACAGAAGAGGGTTTGAATGGTGCCCTGTCCCCACCGCAGCCGCTGGGTAATGTAGGCCCCAATACTTTCGGGGGCCATGCCCGCCGACAGCCCTTCGTTCAGATACTTGATCCGATAGCCCCGGGCTTGCAGATTGAGGGAGGTGAAGAAGTCCTCCGTAATGCTTTCCGTAGGAATACCACCAATCTCATCTAGGGCCTGCCGGCGAATCACAAAGCAGGTGCCACAACAGACCACCGAGTTAGTCGCATCCCGACTGGGCTGAATGTAGCGAAAGAATAGGGCCTGCTCGTTGGTGAGAATATCTTGAAGCCCGAGGTTGGTGCCAATGGGATCTTCGTTGTAGAAATTTTGCGGTGTCTGCAGCAGCGCCACAGTCCTATCTTGAAAAAAGCCCACGGTGCGGGTCAAAAAATTACGGGTGGGAATAAAGTCTGCATCAAAAACAGTAATCAATTCCCCCTGAATCAGGGGGAGGGCATGGTTAAGGTTGCCGGCCTTAGCATGCTGGTTATCGGGTCGGTCTATATAGATGCAACCCAGATCGGCGGCTAGTTGGCGAATGGCGGGGCGGCGCAGATCGTCGAGCAAGTAAATCCGTTTATGGGGGTAATCCATAGCCTGGCAGCCGATGACGGTCCGTTCTAGGATTTCTGCCGGTTCGTTGTAGGTGGGAATGAGCACATCCACCCAGGGCAGGTATTGGCCCCTCAATACCGCCAGGGAGAGTTCGGTGGCCTCAGCACTGCGATTGGTAGAGGGAATGGTTTGTAAGAGGTAACCTACAGAGTTGATAAAGGTGATGAACTCCATCAAAAATAGGAGGCTGCTTAAGGATCCGCTAATCGGATCGCTCAGGTTCAAGGTGCTAAAGAATCGCCACAGCTGATAGCGCGTTCCTAGGCCAATCACAATAGCGGAAATAAAGAGTCGAGAGAACCAGGTTGGGGTAGGGAAAATTTCCTTAAAGGAAAATAGGGCAGCCCCGATTAAAATGGTTGGCAGCAGTAAGATTAGCCAGTTAGTGTCCCCCACCCCAAAACTGGCCTGGACTCGATACCAGATTGAAACCAGGCTGGCTGGAATATCCAGGGTTCTACCGGCAGGGACTTGCCAGCACCAGAGGAGGGCGATCGCCACTCCCAACAGGACCCCCTGTAGCCCAGTTAACCAGCCTGATTTAGTCATGGCTACCCCCACAGAGAGCTATCCTTTGCCAGTCCTGAGTTCCTTGCCCATGGGGATGCATCCCAGCTGCAGTTGATACCCGTCGAAGCAGCTACTTAGGGTAGGCTGCGGTTTTTAAAGGTCACGGCTACACTACGGCCAACCCCACAAAACTCATCGGGGGTAAACTCTTCTGGGGTATCCAGAGCAACCCGGACAGCCAGGTTACGGCGGATTAACTCGGGGGGAGGTACGGCCACCTGGTCCCCAGTCACCACCCGACCAACACCGGACCGAATAGTTTGAATTCGCCCAGACAGGATTCTATGGTCTGGATCACTGAGTAATTGAACCTTAGCCACCATACCGATGGTCAACTTCTCCGCTTGACGTTCTGGTAAAAAGGTATCGACCCACAGGCGCTGACAATCAATTAAGGTGACCACCGTATCCCCGGCACTGACGTATCCACCGGAGATAAACCGGTTTTCTCCAGACCAGACCACGCCGGACTGGGTGGTTTTTAAGATGGCTCTTTTCTGCAGCTGCAATTGATCATTGACCCGACCCAGTTCCTGTAGATTTTGCTGAATCCTGGTTTGGATCAGATGCTCTTGCTGTTCTAGATCGGCAATTTCCTCATCCAGGGCCTGGGAACGGTTAAAGGGATCACTAAAGGTTCTAGACCCCTCCAATTGCAACCCCTGCTGACTAGCTTCTAATTGGGCTACCGCCTGTTGTTGAAGAGCCCGTTTACTGGCAACCACCTGCCGAGCTCGCAGGGCATTGGTTTTGAAGCGATCGGCCGCATCTTGAGAAATCCCCCCCTTCGCCACCAATTCCTGATAGCGCCGCACCTCCATGAGGGCAAATTCAGCCTCCTGTTCTGCATCTTTCAACTCACTCTGGTAGCGTTTAACCTGTTGATCGCTGTACTTAAATTGCAGAGAAGTCTGTAGATCTAAATAGTGTTCTATCTGACGCTTGATTATCCAGCGATTCCCAATCCTAGCTTTAATCGAAGCTAATTCAACCTGAGCAAGTAGAAGTTGAGACTCTAAAGATTGTTGTTGTACCTCTAAAGCAGGATCACCAGAATTTTCAATCGAACCAATGGTAGTTCCCCCTGGCAGAGAAGTGCCTGGCTTTAAATTACGAGAAATCAAGTTACCTTTTATCGGAGCTCTTACCACAATAATTGGGGCATTGATATAGCCTTGATCGCTAATAATACTGTATTTATTTCGCCACAAAATAACTCCAGCAATGATCAGGATGCTGAGGCCAAAGGCTAGACGCAGGATGCGAAAAAAGGACTGCCGAGGGGTAACGGTAGGTAGGTTCTCTCTCTGGGGCTTCAAAAGCCTAAATTGATCAACTAAAGAACTAAAAAAATCTATATACCGGGAAAATTGCATACAACATTTTGCGAAGGGATAGCCATAGCCACGGGGAAGGAGGGACCCATCAGCCGCCGCTGACCGGAGCGAGGAGGGTATGGGACAAGGGTTCCTGGATGGCAGATTTTACATACCCTTTTTGCCCTGCTACCGGTAGCTACGGCTAGAGCTGTTAGACGTTTTGGTGGTTTTGCCAGGGCGGCACCATATGTTCCCTATGCTTTACCGGCTCTATGCCTAGGGGCCCAGCAGACCTGAGGGCACTCATCTCTGGAGCACTATCGTCATCATCAAAAATGGTCAGACGGGTGGGTTGACAACGCTTAATACAGACCTGCAGACTATGCACTCCTTCCCCATACAAATCTTGTAAATATCCCGGTCGCATGGCCTCTGCCTCCTGGGCATTGTTAAAGGGACCAAAGTAGTAGGTACAGAGCGGATGGGTGGCGATGACCTCAATCCACCATTTACCTTGACTGAGCTGAGATAGGTTAATAAAAAGCTTTTTAAGCATGGCTAAGAATCTTAAAAGATGAACCAGACAATGGAAAAAGGATAGGATCTGTCAACAGGAAAGAGGCTCTTTGCCATCAAGTTATTGCAGCGTTTTCTACGGCCAGGCAATGGTTATATTTTCGTTTTCCGCGCCAACCGATCCAATTTATTGACCATGATCAGGTTATAGGATCTTAGTGTGAAGAAGATGTGAACATAGCCTAAAAAACAGTATTTATGGAGCATAAGGTATCAAAAAATACAGCCATATCTTCTCGACATTTGGCCTCTTAAGTTTGGAGTCTGGAGCCAAATAGCGTTGTTTCAGCCCGGGGAAGAATGAAGCTGTTATCCCACTTGCATAAAAGCAAGATCGTTATCTCAACATAACCAAATATTTTTCCTCAGAATCCTCATCAATTCAGGTTCAGTCCTTTAGCTCCAGGTGGTGGCGCAGTCTTATCCTCCTGGTTGACTGACAAAACATGGATCATTAACCCTTGAAAGCCTTAGCTGACAAGCATTACAGGCGAGACGGAGCCATGAAACGCTCTCGATCGCCTCAAACCCTTGCCATAAGAGGATTTGAGCAGCATCCAGACAAACT
>JBEITR010000033.1:0-35820 GCA_040374765.1 Leptolyngbya sp. | reverse complement strand
CACCGGGTAAATCTCGCCAACTACAGCCCTGGCTCACCAGGTAGAAAATGGCGTTGAGCACAGCCCATAGGTAGACTGTTCGGGGCCGACCCCCTGGCTTTGCCTTGGGTAGCATCGGCTCAATCAGTTCAAACTGGTCGCGGGTCAAATTGCTGGTGTAAGCTTTACTCATGGCTCTCGCGATGCTAGTTGTTTAGTACTGCTAGCTTATACCGTGTGAGCTTTTTTACTAACTATCCAACTTTTCAAACGCCCTCTTAGAGGAATTCTTATATTCGGTAACTCCCAACTGGGATAGGGGTTGATGGAATTAACATTTGGGTAATCGGGAGCAAGCGCAGCCTGGCCAATCGCCCCGTTCCCTTTGCTCTATTCTGGGATCGGGACCGTTAGAGAGGTGTTTTCTTCGTTTGGCCTACCACAATGGAAGCAGAATTTTGAAAAGGCAATTTTCTTAGTTCCACAGGACTTACACTGGTCAAATATCTCTATTCCACAGTGCTGACAAAAATTATCACTTTCCTTTATGATTGGCCTTTCACAACTAGGGCATATAGCTCTACTAATCCTAGTTAACGCCAAATCATATTGAATCTCTCTTTTACGCTGAGCATCCGGCTGTTTCTCCAACTCCCGTTGTCGCTCAATGTATTTTTGCAGGGCTGCAATCGCGTATCTACCCACCGCTAAGGTGACCACAGCGCCTACGGTATACCTTACATAGCCACCGTAGCTAGGCAGATAGGGAACAAGTTCTACAAAAAAAGAAAATGAGCTGAAAAAAATAAATCCCCAGACGAAGGGCCAGTATGATTTTCTACGATGGTTTATGAAGAGATAGGTAGCGGCGATCAAAAGGGGCAATACAAAGGCGAGTCGATAAATAAATACACGCAATTCTATTTGATTTTGAGCAGCTTCAAATTTATCTCTAGAGGCATTCTCTAAAGATAGAATTTCTTGGTCAATCTGCGACTTTTCCTGCTTTGTATCGAGTAATTGCTTTTGAATTGACTCAATAACGGCTAAGTATTCCCGCTCTTTTTTTCGTAAGCTTTCTAAATTAGCCGTTCGAGCAATCAAATTATTGTCTTGAGAAGATCTTTGGGTGGTTTTTCTTGTAGTTACCCAGTCCTCAAATGCTTGCTTAGATGATGTATAGTCTGAGCGGGATACTTCCAGTTTTAATTGAGCCTGCTCAATTTTATCACTTAATTTTTCTTCCTCCTGCTTTAGGACTTTTAATCTGTTGGTTAGGGTTATTTTCGCGCCCTTGTCTAAAAAATCATCCATCGAGAGCTTGCTTTCAATCTTAGGAAGATCTCCCACGATTGTTCCGCCCAAGCCGATTAAAAAATATGCAAACAAAAATGCGATAACCCATAATCCTCGGTTAAACCATTTTTCCGAAAATCTTAGATTATTTGCCATAGTGTACTGCTGTTTTGAAAAGTGGTTTTAAGGCAAGGGGGTCTTCTTCCCAGAATTGATTAGCTCATCTAAACCTGGTGTCCGGTATAGAGTTAAAAAGCCAGAAAATCAACGGAGAGGGAGGGATGCGAACCCTCCTTAGGTTTGATCCTAAAAGCTATTTCGAGTCAGCCATGGTAAACCCTGAAATCTTTGCTATGGAAGGTTAACGGCGTTTAACCTCTGAGTCTGAATCTAACCTTCTTCATTAATCAAACATTTTGACAGAGAAGATATCAAAAATGCTCAACATGCTCAATAAATATATACCAACGGGGATGTAACCCTTTTGCCAAGAGATCCTCGATTTATTGTGGATAACTGAGGTAGTCGGCCGCCATATCCTGGGGCCGATTATCCCTGCACCTGGGCGCTCTAGAGTAGGCTGGGGTAATGGGGGAAGTGCATTGCTACTTCGTCGTCAGCACTGATAGGAGTTGGCTTGTAGGGGTCCCTGGCCTGGCTAAAGTCAATCTTAATCCTGGCTGGGTTAGCGTAGATGCCCAAAGCAATAGTCTGTTGTCGGTTACCCCTCCCCAGTGCGACAAGCCAGCGATCCCCGGAGTGTAAGCTGACGATTTCGCCTAGAAATTTTTACCCGGTTCAATGCTTGATTTGCTTGCCTGATCAACTCGTCCATTTGATCCATGGCACCCAAAAACCTGATCCAGTTTTGATCTAATTTATCGGTTAAATAGCTCAAAATTAGATCAAAAGACTGGCTTATATGTACTATTCAGTGTTTTTGCTAAATGGCTGAAAGCCCTGAAACTCAACGGAGAGGGAGGGATTCGAACCCTCGTTAGGTTTGACCCTAAAACAGATTTCGAGTCTGCCGCATTCAACCGCTCTGCCACCTCTCCTGGTGAGTTTATTTTAACCTCTGAAGACAATTTCCCTACGGAAATGTCTTTGCCAATTTCATCTGATTATTCTGTAACTGTACCCAGCATGGATGGTCAGAGGTGTCTTTAAAGGGCCAGCAACTGATCGAGAGCTGCGATCGCCTCACAGGCCGGTGCCCCAACCACAGGGGACAATCTACCCTTAGGGGATTGGTCAAAGGAGGGAAACTGGACAAACTCTGGGTCTGACCTGACCTCCGTTGGTCGACCATAGAGGTAGTCGTCACAATAGCGACGGAATACCGCCTCTACAGCAGCTCGGGCATTTTTTAAGCCCCATTCTTGGGCGATGCGATCAGCCTTTTCCAGGACATCGTGACTGAGTCTTACTTTGTTGTCATACATAGCTGGTTATCACTGGTCATCAAAAACAAACCACGGACATTGGCAAATTGGGGATCGCCCATAACGGTAAATAAAGGATGGCCTTGCAACCGCTCGGAGATCAGGTGGGAACCACCACCGGTAACGAGAAAGCGGGTAACCCGAGGCATATAGGGAGTGTACTGGGCTTTAACGGTTTGAAAAATGCCCTTAAACCAGGGTTCCAGGTATTCGTCTAACCAGTCTCCCCAGGCTAAACCGGTATCGGCGTAGACATGGTCAACCCGGAAGCCATCCATGACAATACAAGGGTCGGCACTATTGCCCAGGTGATCGGTCAGGCGGCGATCGAAACTAATAGCGGCAGCTAATTCGTAGGTGCCACCTCGATCCATAATATTTTCGTCGATCACCTCTGCGCTGGCATCCACCAGGCGGGTAAGCCAGGTGCCTCCACCAATATCGATGACGATGGTGTAGCCATTAGGGGGAATCAGGCCCTGGCTCCTGGCGTAGTGATAGGCTCCCATACCTTCCCGTTCTACGGCTACCGACTCGACCATCACCCGAAACTCAATATCGTTACGGATAAACTCGTGTAAGCCCAGCAGCTGCTCTTTCATCGCCTCCCCGTGACGACCGGGATCGGGGGTAGAAACCAGTAAATTCAAGCCATAGTCTGCCACCCCACCGGCTAGGGGTTCCAGGCAGGCATAGAGGTGGAGGCGGGCGAGTTCCACCTTATTCTCAATCACGGTTTGTTGCTGGCGGCGATACTTATAGGACTGGGCACCAAAATGGTAACGACGACCATCGGGCAATTCAATCAGGGGAGAAGCGTCGGAATAACTGACGGCATCGCGCCCCTGGGGAAGTTGGTAGCGCACCGATCGAATGGCTTTGGGATGGCCATTACCGCCATAGAACTTGAGGTCGTAATTACCCGCATCCAGCGCCAACACGGGAGCATTGATACTGGCCGGAGTTGTGACTCGGGTGCGAGCCTTGGTAGTTGAACTATTGGCACGACCCTTAGTAGCAGGATTAGGGGTAGTAGTGGTCATAGAAGATTGGTAAGGAAAAGAAAAAACGGGGAGAAAAATGGAACCATTTGTCCCCATGGGTACACATGAACCAATAATAATTCATGCGTACTGTTATCGCAAGGGGCTGGTAAGAGGGTGTGGATTCCCGGTTGGTCTTGCGATATGGTTGGAACAGGTTTCGTTATTTAGGATTGAGCCCATGACTCCGGCCCAGCCTCCCCATCACAAAGCCAGGGCACTGCCTCGGGGTGTTCCTCGGCCAGCTCGAGACCTGTGCAGTGACTGTGGATTGTGCGACACCTACTACATTCACTATGTCAGCCAGGCCTGTGCCTTTTTGAACCAACAGTTTCCCCAGCTAGAGGAGCAGAGCCATGGTCGGTCTCGCCATCTAGATCAAGAGCAGGAACTGTATTTTGGTGTGCATGGAGAGATGATGGCGGCCCGCAAGCAGCAGCCCATCGCCGGTGCCCAATGGACTGGTATTGTCACCACCATTGCCACCACCATGCTCACCCAGGGTCTGGTGGAGGGGGTAGTGTGTGTCCAAAACAGCGAGACCGATCGCTTTCAACCTCAGCCTATTTTAGCCACCACCCCAGAGCAGATTCTGGCGGCCCGGGTGAACAAGCCCACCCTCTCCCCCAATCTGTCGGTGCTGGAGGAAATTGAGCGATCGGGGATGAAACGCCTTCTGGTGATTGGGGTCGGATGCCAGATTCAAGCCCTGCGATCGGTTCAGGATAAGCTGGGCTTGGAGCAGTTATACGTCCTGGGCACCCCCTGTGTGGATAACGTTAATCGGGCGGGCCTGCAAAAGTTTCTGGATACCACCAGCCGCTCTCCCCATACAGTGGTGCACTACGAGTTTATGCAGGACTTTCGAGTCCACTTCAAGCATGAGGATGGTTCCACCGAAACGGTTCCCTTCTTCGGTCTGAAAACCAACCAGTTGAAGGATGTGTTTGCCCCCTCCTGTATGAGTTGCTTTGACTACGTCAATGGGCTAGCCGACCTGGTGGTGGGCTACATGGGCGCTCCTTTTGGTTGGCAGTGGATTGTGGTGCGTAACTCCAAGGGCAAGCAGATGCTGGATTTAGTTCTAGATCAGCTGGAGATCCAACCGGTGGACAGCCAGGGCGATCGCCATCAGGCCGTACAAAGCAGTATTCCTGCCTACGATCAAGGGGTCACCCTACCGATGTGGGCAGCCCGTCTGATGGGGGTATTGATCGAGCGGTTTGGCCCCAAAGGACTGGAGTACGCCCGGTTTTCTATCGACTCCCACTTTACCCGCAATTACCTTTACGTTAAACGCCACCATCCTGAAAAACTCGAGAGCCACGTACCGGCCTTTGCTCAACAGATTGTTAGTCAGTATCGTCTGCCTGAACAATGATGAGTCTGGCCGGTGCCACTCCGGTTAGGACCAAGACTGCGATGCCATTGGCTATAGGCTGGGACCCAGAGCCTAGACCCGTCTCTTCAACTAAACGGCTACGACCATAGCTTGAAGAACCCTTGTTCTCTAACCAAAAGTCGCTAGGATAGGAAAATGCTGTTTGCCTGATGCAGATCTATGAGCTTAATTGATCTCCAAAGCGGGCTGGATAATGCCTCCTTTGCAGTCTTATTTGCCACCATGTTGCTTTACTGGTGTGGGCTGGCCTTTCCTCGCTACACCCTTTTGCCAACCCTGGGCACCGCTGGTATGGCCGTCGGCAATCTCACCATAGCGGCCTTGCTGGTGGCCCGCTGGGTAGAAGGGGGTTACTTTCCTATGAGCAACCTATACGAGTCTCTCTTTGCCCTGGCCTGGGGGCTGACGGCGATGCATCTGGTGGCTGAGTTAATGAGCCGTAGTCATCTAGTTGGTGTAGTGACTGCTCCCATTGCCATGGCCGTTACAGCCTTTGCGGCCCTCTCCCTACCAGACAATATGCAGGGTTCTGAGCCTCTGGTACCGGCTTTGAAGTCAAATTGGTTGATGATGCATGTGAGCGTTATGTTGCTGAGCTACGCCGCCCTGTTGGTCGGATCCCTGATTGCTATTGCTTTTCTGGTGGTGACCCGGGGGCAAGCGGTTGAGCTCAAAGGGAGTTCGGTGGGTACGGGTAGTTTTCGCTATGGGAGACGGCAGCAGGATGCCATTTCTGTTTCTGTCGTAACCCCCCAGTCCCAGACTGTTCTGGTTGGATCGGGTGGTACCGCCATGCTTGAGAAACCTGTGGCAGCCTCCAGTTTCCCGGCATGGGAGGGCCTTTCTCCCCAACGTCTAACCCTGGCGGACAGTCTCGATAATATTAGCTACCGCATGATCGGGCTGGGTTTTCCCCTACTGACTATTGGCATCATTGCGGGGGCGGTGTGGGCCAATGAAGCCTGGGGTTCCTATTGGAGTTGGGACCCGAAAGAGACCTGGGCCCTAATCACCTGGTTAGTCTTTGCTGCCTATCTACATGCCCGCATTACCAGAGGCTGGCAGGGTCGACGACCGGCCCTCTTAGCGGCTACAGGGTTTGCCGTGGTATGGGTTTGTTATCTAGGGGTAAATATTTTAGGTAAAGGTTTGCATAGCTACGGTTGGTTTTTCTAGAACCTCGACTGAATTCCTCAATTCCTTGCGATTGAGTCCAATAGCTGCGGTAATTCTAGTAGTCTAGTAGTGTTAAGTCGGCTTAAATAATCTACCTCTATGGCTGTTGTCCCCTCGCTGCCTAGCTATCGGACCTTGGGGCTGATCATCGCTCTGGGCTGGCTAGTCACAGCCTGTGGCAACCGATCTATGCAGTCTATGACGGTGTCGGTACCGGTGCAGACCCAAACCATCAAACCCGGTACGGTGGAAGACAGCTCTGAGTTTTCAGGCATCCTGGAGGCAGAGCAACGGGTGGAACTTAAGCCTGAGGTGAGTGGCCGGATTGCTCAAATCTTTGTCACCTCTGGTGATCGGGTTAGACGGGGCCAGGTGATTCTGCAATTACAACCCGAAAAACTACAGGCGGAGGTGAGTAGCTCCCAAGCCGCGGCCCAGGCCGCTAACTTCGGCCAACAAGCCGCTGCTGCCCAGCTACAGTCGGCCCAAGCTAGCTGGCAGCAAGCCCAATCCAACTTCCAACTAGCCCATCGCGATTTTAGCCGCAGCCAGAGTCTGGCCAGTAAGGGAGCCCTTAGTCGGCAAGAGTTGGATAGTGCTCGTAACCGACTTGAGGTGGCTTGGGCCGCCGAGAGAAGTGCTCAGGAAGGCCTGCGAGTAGCTCAGGCAGCCCTAAATCAGGCCATCTCTACCTGGCACCAGAACCAATCCCAGGTGGCCATCAAACAACAGGATCTCAGTTTCAGGCAGATTAGTGCTCCTGTGCCCGGTCAATTGGGGGATATGGCTTGGCGGGTAGGAGACTTTGTCAGTACTGGCCAACCTATCACCACGATTATTCAAAACCAAGCCCTGTGGCTAAAGCTGCAGGTACCCACCAGCCGCTCAACCCAACTACGGCTGGGATTGCCAGTAGAGCTATTAGATCCAAGCACTGGTAAGTCCCTAGCTACAGGGATGATTGGGTTCATTGCGCCCAATGTTAGTAGTATGGCCCAGTCGATTCTGGTCAAGGCCCGTTTTCCCAATGAGGCCAACACTTTGCGGGATGGTCAGATGGTCCAGGCCCGAATTATCTGGAAGACAACTACTGCTTTGCTGGTACCGACGGTGGCCATTTCCCGTTTAGGGGGACAAAATTTTGTCTACGTTGTCCGGCAGCAAATCAATGATCGGGGCCAAGCTTCTCAGGTTGCCTCCCAGCTCCCCGTCCAGCTCGGCGATATCCAGGGTGATAGCTACCGGGTGGTGGGGGGGCTAAGGGCCGGGGAGCAGATTATCGTTACCAATATTCTCCGGCTCAGGGATGGTGTTGTTATTCAGACGGAGCCCCTATCGCCAGCCCGGTCTCCCGGTACGTAAGGCAGGTTTACTGAACCCGGTATTTCTCTCCACCCTAGGTTAGCGTCAATGGCAGTGCTGTCCATAGCAGATAACTTCATTCGACGGCCAGTTCTGGCTACCGTCATTACCCTGTTGATTCTATTGGTGGGGTCGATCGCCCTGCCCCGTTTACCCATTGAGCAATTACCAGAACTGGCTCCGGTGCAACTGCAAATCTCCGCTCAATATCCAGGGGCTGACGCAGAAACCGTAGAAAAAACTGTCACTAATGTTTTAGAAAGGGAGGTGAATGGAGTAGAAGGGATAGACTACATCACCTCCAGCAGTACCAACACCGGCGATAGCACGATTAAGGTGGTGTTTTTGCCTGGTCAGGATAAAAACCTAGCCCAGGTCAATCTTCAAAATAAGGTGGCGATCGCCCAGCCCCAGCTGCCTCCCGAGGTAAACCAGTTGGGGGTGACGGTAGCGGCCCAATCTCCCAGTACGCTGCTGGTCTATCGCTTTTATAGCGATGACGATCGCTACGATGGTTTATTTCTAAATAACTACGTTGATCTGTTTATTCTAGATGAAATTAAACGTATCCATGGGGTAGGTAGTGCTCAAATCTTCGGCGCTGGCAAGTATGCTATGCGGCTATGGGTTGACCCCCCTGCCCTCACCCGCCAGGGGCTGACCCCCGCCGATGTGGTGGCTGCCCTGCAGGAACAAAATATTCAGATTGGCGGTGGAGCCATTGGTGCTCCTCCTAACCAGGCTAACCAAGCCTATCAATTGACGGTGCGTTTACCCGGACGCTTAACCGAGGTGGAGGAGTTTGAAAATATTATTCTCAAGGTGGCCAGTAATGGGGAACTGGTGCGCTTCAAAGACGTGGGGCGGGTGGAATTAGGTTCCGAGAACTATAGCCTGGATGTCAGAACTGACCAGCACCCAGCAGCAGGATTACTGGTTTACCAACTACCGGGCAGCAATGCCCTGGATGTGGCCACTGCGATTCGAGAACGGATGGTCGCTTTGCAGCCCGCCTTTCCCCCTGGATTCAAGGCCGAGATTGTATTTGACACCACTGAGTTTGTCCGGGTGTCTTTGCAGGAAGTCCTGGCTACTCTGGCACAGGCGATCGCCCTGGTGCTGTTAATTCTCTTTGTTTTCCTGCAGGATTGGCGGGCCACCCTAATTCCCGCCATCGCTATTCCCGTTTCTCTGATTGGGACCCTAGGCTTTTTGCTAGCCTTTGGATTTTCCATTAATAGTCTTACCCTATTCGGCTTCATTCTCGCCACTGGCCTGGTGGTGGACGACGCCATTATTATTGTTGAGGCCATTGCCGCCAAAATCGCCCAGGGTATGCGTCCTCGCCTAGCCGCCCTAGATGCCATGGCAGAGTTGTCAGGAGCTGTCATTTCCACTTCCCTGGTTCTGATGGCCGTCTTTATTCCCGTTGCCTTTTTCCCCGGCACAACCGGTAAGATTTACCAGCAGTTCGCCCTAACGATTGCCTTTACGGTCCTGGTTTCTACGGTAAACGCCTTGAGTTTTTCTCCCGCCATGGCGGCCCTGCTGCTGAGATCGGGTGATCGGGTCCCAGGCCCGCTAGGCTGGTTCTTTAGCCGCTTTAACAACAGCCTGACTCTGGTGATCCTGCGCTATCGCCAAGCCGTTAGCCGATTGATTCGCCAGCGCTATGGAGTAGTAGCCCTATTTGTGGCTGGTATTGCCCTCATGGGGATGATGCTAAAGCTAGTGCCCACGGGGTTTGTTCCCGCCGAAGACCAGGGCTACTTCATTGGTATTGTCCAGGCTCCCGATGGGGTCTCCCTCTCCTATACCCAGACGGTGATGGCCAAAACCAATACCATCCTGGCTGATTTTCCAGAAATTAAGAGTACCTTTTTGATCTCGGGCTTTAGCTTTGATGGCGCTGCCCCTAACCGGGGGGTTTTCTTTGCCACCCTCAAACCCTGGGACCAACGACAGGGGGCTAGGGCTTCAGTGTTTGGCCTGCTACCCAGGGTCAACCAAGCCCTTGAGGCTATTCAGGAGGCCCGGGTAATTGCCTTTAACGCCGCTCCCGTCCCCGGCTTTAGTCCGACCAATGCTCTGGAAATGCAACTGCAGGACCGTAGTGGTGGTCAGCTCAGCATTGAAGATTTTCTCGCCAATAGTCTGGAGGTCATGGGGTTAGCGAACCAGTCTCCTGCTTCCGCTGGGGTGTTTAGCTCCTTTACCGCCAGTACTCCCCAGATTCAGGTAGACATTGATCGCGATCGCCTGAAGGCTTTGAAAATTGATCTAGCTGAAGCCCAATCAACCCTGAGTACCTACCTGGGGTCCCGCTACATCAATGATTTTAATTTTGGCGGCCGCAACTATCGAGTACTTCTACAGGCCGATGCCCCCTTCCGAAATGACCCGGCAGATATTCGGAACATTTATCTGCGCTCCAGGGACGGTACCCTGGTATCCCTAGGAGCAGTGTCAAACCAGACCGAGATTTCCGGACCTTCAACAATTAGCCATTTCAATCTCTTCCGGTCTATTAAATTAGAGGGACAACCTACCCCCCAGTCCAGTTCTGGACAACTCATCGCCGCCATGACAGCAGCCCATGACCAGGCCGCCTTACCCTCAGTAGGTATGGCCTGGCAGGGGACGGCTAAGGAAGAATTGGCATCGGGGGGTGCGGCTGGAATTATTTTTGGCCTGGGGTTAGCGGTGGTATTCCTGGTACTGGCAGCTCAATACGAAAACTATATCGATCCCATTATCATTCTGCTGACCGTCCCCCTGGCGGTGCTGGGAGCCCTCCTATCTCTCTGGCTACGAGGCTTGACTCTGAATGTCTATGCTCAAGTGGGGCTGGTTATGTTAATTGGTCTGGCCAGTAAAAACGCTATTCTCATTGTCGAATTTGCTAATCAGGCCAGACAACAGGGTCTGGCTCTGGTTCCTGCTGCTATTAACGCTTCACAACAACGGTTCCGGCCAATTGTAATGACCAGTATGGCTTCTCTGGCGGGTTTCTTCCCCCTCCTGATCGCTACGGGAGCCGGGAGCTCCAGTCGCTGGGCGGTAGGTTATACCGTTTTTGGTGGTTTACTGGTGGCGACTCTCCTCAGTCTCTTGGTGGTACCTGTGCTCTACGTAGTGTTCAAGGGCCTGGCAACTTGGTTCTTGGTAGATCGAGGTGCTCCAACTCACCCAGAGTAGCCGACTCGGAGCCTGGGCACCCCTATCCCCCTGGGGCTGAAAGTCTGCAGAACCAGCTATTATTGAGTTCTGGCTAGAACCCTAAGGATAGGGTAAATCGTTTAAAGCTAAAGCTGGCTAGGTGCTCTGGCTTGCTTCAAAGGCGGTTTGCAACCTTGGAGATTAAGCCTTTAGGTAGAATCGCCTTTTCCAATGCCTTGCTGCCCCCTTAACCGTAGCCAGGATTGTCCCGTGCTTGCCATGTTTTCAGGAGTTTTCCATGGATAGTTATCGGCAACCCGATCACCCGCAACCGGATTGGATGGAGCGGTTAGATGCCATGGAAGCTAAGCTAGAGGCCTTTATTCAGCAGGGTCTGGCGGAACGAATTGCTCGGTTGGAAGATGTGTTGCCCTTGATTACCGATGTGGAACGCTACCAACGCCTCCAAAACCTGTTGAAAACAGGAAAATTACGAGAAGCGGATCAAGAAACCCTGGAGGTTATTCTTGAGGTAGCAGGCACTACTGATCGAGAGGCCCTGACCCCCGATGCGGTCAGCCATTTCCCCTGTCCGGCCCTGCGAATCATCGATCAATTGTGGACCACCTATTCCGGGGGTCGGTTTGGCTTTAGCGTCCAACTTCGCCTTTACCAAGAAGTGGGGGGTAGCCTGGAAACCGCCCTTGCCCAGGACCTGGCTATGCTCAGAAACCTGGGCGATAGGGTGGGCTGGCGGCAACAAGACGAGTGGAAAACCCTTGACCAGGCTACCCACAATCTAGATGATCCGATCGGCTGTTATCCACTGATCTGGTGGGATTCTCCCTACGGCGCCAAAATGGTGAATTATTTTCTAGTCCGACTATTTAGCTGCAATCTATAGCCGCTCCCGACCCTAGGGCCTTTGCCGCAGCAAGCTAGGAATCAGGTTAGGGGATCTGAACCGACCAGATAACAGCCTAAAGCGGGATGGGGAAACCCAGGGAGAGGATGCTCTGGCGCGCCTTCAGGCCGTTACCCGGGGCCACTGACTATAAAAGCATCACATTAGTTTTTGTTTTTTTCATTTTTCCTGATTCTTACCCTGCCAATCTAGCTACCATTGGATAAGAGTTTGAATTAAGCCTTAGAGCAAAGTCAAACATCTGCTTTTTTAGCAAATTTGACTGAAATTGTTCCATGGGCTCTGGTCAAAATCCTAAATTATCAGCCAGAATACATATATTCTTAAATTTGCTGCCCTGGCCGATCCTATGATCCTATCCCACTCCACCCTACTGCCTCGCCATATTAAGACGTTGGTGTTATCTTCCCTGGCTGTAGTCGGCGTTCTGGGTTTGGTCAGTCCGGTCAAGACCCAGGCAGCAACAGAAATGGCTGACTTTAAGGATAGCCCCAAGGCAGTTCTAGATGAGGCCTGGCAAATCGTCAACCATGAGTATGTTGACAGCACCTTTAATCATATTGACTGGCAGGTTACTCGCCGTGAGCTCCTGGGTCGGGAGTATACCTCACCAGAGGCCGCCTATGCAGCCCTGCGCATGGCCCTCCGTAAGCTTAATGATCCCTATACCCGATTTCTGTCTCCATCAGAATACGCCGATCTAACCGATCAAACCTCAGGGGAGGTCTCTGGGATTGGGGTACGGCTGCAGTACGATAATCAAACTCGGGGGGTAGTAATTAGCGAGATCCTATCGGATTCTTCAGCCCAAAGTGCAGGGTTAGTGGTGGGCGATCACATCCTTCTAGTGGATGGTGAAAGTACTGAACATCTCACTGTCGATGCTGTTTCCCAGCGTTTACGAGGAACCGATGGCTCCCAGGTAATGGTGACTATTTCCCGTAACGGTGACAGTCCTCGTAGTCTCATGGTGACCCGCTCTCGCCTGGAAATTCCCACCGTTGAGTATGCCCTGAAGACTTCTGGCCAACAGTCCATTGGCTATATTCGTTTAATTGAGTTTAACGCCCAAGCTGCCCAGCAAATGGAAAAAGCTATTCGCAGCCTCACCGCCCAGGGAGTGAAAGGTTTTGTGCTAGACCTACGGGGTAATCCCGGTGGGCTATTAATGTCCAGCATCGATATCGGTCGAATGTGGTTACAGCACGGTCCCATTGTCCGTACTCAGGATCGCAACGGTACGGATGAGACCATTTCTGCTAACCGCACCGCGCTCACCCAGCTTCCCCTAACCATTTTGGTGGATAGACGCTCCGCCAGTTCCAGCGAAATTCTTACCGGGGCATTGCGGGATCACAACCGTGCCACCGTAGTCGGTGCCCCCACCTTTGGCAAAGCTCTGGTACAGTCTTTGCATGGCCTGTCTGATGGTTCCGGTCTTACCGTTACCGTGGCCCACTACTTTACCCCCAACGGTACGGACATCAGCCGCCGTGGCATCGTCCCAGATGTGCCTATCGAACTAACCGATCTACAGCGCAGTCAGCTCTTTAGCAACCCTTCCCAGCTCGGTACCAAGGCCGATATTCAATACCTGAAAGCTGCCCAAGTATTGGAGCAAACCATTATTGCCCAGACCGAAGCCAGTCGCTCTCACCAACTCAGTGAGGCCAGTGTCAAGACGGTGATGACTCAGTAAGGGAGGCCCAGGCTACGACCTGGCCAATGACCGCCAGGGCAGGGGCCTCAAAGCCCACAGCCTGGGCGCGACTTACCACCTCATTGAGGGGAGCCACCAGAGTTTCTTGCTGGGGATAGGTCCCCCAGCGGATGAGGGCCACTGGAGTCTGAGGATCGAGACCAGCGGCTAAGAGTTCATGGGTGATGGTGGCCAGGTTGTGGATGCCCATATATACCACAATGGTTTCCACCCCCTGGGCAAGGGCCCGCCAGTTTACCTGGGGTCGGTATTTACCTGCTGCCTCGTGGCCGGTAACAAAAGCCACACTAGAACTGTGGTCACGATGGGTGACGGGAATACCCGCATAGGCTGGGGCCGCCACCCCCGCCGTAATTCCTGGTACCACCTCCACGGCGATTCCCGCCTGCCTTAAATCGGCCATCTCCTCGCCGCCCCGACCAAAAACGAAGGGATCACCGCCCTTAAGACGCACCACCAGGGCCTGTTCTCGAGCCTTATCGATGATCAGACGGGTGATGTCAGCCTGGGCCATAGAGTGACGTCCCCGGCGCTTACCAGCATTAATCACCTCTGCCTGGGGATTAATCATGGCTAAAATTGGAGGACTAACCAGGGCATCATGGATAACCACCTCAGCGGTTTCCAGTAGGGCCTTACCCTTCAGGGTTAGTAGTCCTGGATCCCCCGGTCCAGCCCCCACCAGGTAGACTTTACCAGGGGACAGAGGGGACAGAGGGGACAGGGATGGCGAGGAGATAGCTGTCATGAAATCATCAGAGTTCAGCAACGGAATTAAGACCAACAATATCTTCGTAGGCCGCCGCAATGATACAACTTACTAAGGGAATCGCAACTAAAGCTCCCACGCCTAAGGCCAGCAGACCTACCAAAATCAGTAGAAATAATAATAGGCCCAACCCCAAAAAGGAGAACCACTTCTTACTAATAACTCGGCGGCTGGTTTCCATGGCAGACCAGAAATCCATATGTTTGTCAATTACTAGTGCCTGGGAAAACATATAAGCCACTGCCAGATAAATGCCCGGTATAAGGAATAAAATCAACCCTATAAAAATTAGCAGGCTCGATACCAAAGATGTTAAAAGTACTGGCAAAAATTTCCGAAAGCCACCAAAAAAATCCCCAAAGGTTTTGGGTCGGCCACGGGCTATTTGAAAGGCCACGCAAAAGTAACCTACCCCCAGAACAGGGGCAATAATATTGTTAAAAATGACTGCTAAAGTCTCGGGAAAAACCTTACTAACGACCAAACTAAAGCCCAGATAAATTATGGTAAATAGAATAAATTGCCAGGGGTAGGTCTTAAAGATTTCCCAGCCCCGACTAAAGTACTAATCCATCTTAAAGTCGTAGTCTCGATCAACCAAATCGCCGTTAAAGTTAGTCATGTGCAAACGCCCAAAGATCTATACAACTGGGGAATCAGTTAAAATTTCTTCTATAGCCTCCGTTAAAAAAGCCCATCCGCCGATTGACTGGTTAGGGTTCAACCCTCCCATTGGTTTCTGGGGGGCTCCTGGTCCAGAGCCCTGGCTAAAGTGAGAATTCTATCTGCGCCGGGGTAGGTTAGCTACCCTAGCCAAATCAGCTCTAAGATTACCTAAGGACTTGATCAAGGCCCTGAATTCATAGAAAAGTTTTAATCTACAACCAGGGGACAATCGCCCCTATCTACGGCCAAGTCGACGTCATTCACGCCACCACTATGACCACTGGGATTTGGGTACTGGGTAATCAACTCTGGCAGGATCAGGCCGCTCTGGCCAGTTGCAGGCATTATCGCCAGACGACTCCAGTGCTGTTGCTTGAGTCCCATCAACTGGCCAGGGAACGGCGTTACCATAAACAAAAACTAATACTGGTCTGGTCGGCCATGCGTCACTTTGCCCAGGAACTGGAGCTGGCTGGCTGGCCCGTGACCTACACCCAGGCAACCGAGACGGCACCGGCCCTGATGTCCTGGATCCAGACTAATCGGATCAAGGAACTACGCATTATGGATCCCGTAGACCATCCCTTGTTGGCCTGGTTACAGGGATTGAATCTGCCCTGTGGGCTTACTGTTCTAGAAAACAATCACTTTCTCTGGTCAACCGTAGAATTTAAGGCCTGGGCTCAGAATCGCAAAGGCTTGCGAATGGAATCCTTCTATCGAGAAGGGCGACGCCGGTTCAACGTGCTGATGGATGGGACGCAGCCGATCGGGGGCCAATGGAACTTTGATCAGGACAACCGCAAACCCCTGGGGCGTAACCAGCGATCGCCCCAACCCCAAGAATTCAAGCCCGATGGCCTTACCCAGACCGTCATCGATCAGGTGGATCGCCTCCCCTATCCCACCTTTGGTCAGAGTACACCCTTCCCTTGGGCGGTCACCCGTCTACAGGCCCAAACGGCCCTGGAAAGCTTTATCACCAGCCGTCTGGAAAGTTTTGGTCCCTATCAGGACGCTATGGTCACAGGTCAGGACACCCTGTGGCACGCCCTTCTCTCCCCCTATCTGAACCTAGGCCTTCTCCATCCCTGGGATGTGATCGAGCGGGTGGAAACCGCCTATCACCAGGCCAATCTACCGCTCAATAGCGTTGAGGGGTTTATTCGTCAGGTGATAGGCTGGCGAGAATATATGCGGGGTATCTACAGTTATGGGTCCAGTGACTATGGGCAGCAGAACTGGTTCAACCACCACCGGCCCTTACCAGCGTTTTTCTGGACTGGCCAGGTGGACATGAACTGTTTACAGCAGGTAATCCACCAGATTCACCGCACCGGCTACGCCCACCACATACAACGGCTGATGATTCTCAGTAATTTTGCCCTGATTGCTGGGTTCACTCCCCAGGCGGTGGAGCAGTGGTTTCATGCTGTATTTATTGATGCCTACGACTGGGTCATGCAGCCCAATGTGATTGGTATGGGTTTATTCGCCGATGGGGGCTGGCTAGCCTCTAAACCCTACGCCGCCTCTGCCAATTACATTAATCGTATGAGTGATTATTGCCAGCACTGCCCCTTTAATCCTAAGGCTCGCACTGGCTCCGATGCCTGTCCCTTTAATTTCTTTTATTGGGACTTTCTCCAACGCCATCGGGACAAGCTCAAATCCCAAGGGAGAATGGGTCTGATTCTCAAAAATCTGGACCGCATCGATCCTGTAGAACAGGCTGCCATCAGAGATCAAACCCTGGCATGGTACGAGTTACAGGGAAGCCCTTAATTAAACCGCCTGGCTAAAGGCAATTCTCTGCAAGGGCTTGACCCTGGGCTGGGGTACGGGGGGCACCTGATTCAGGGCCAGATCAACCACTAACTGAGCCAGATCGGGGGTAGGCCCGAGGGGGGGCAGAAGGTGAATCCGAATCTGGGGAAACCGCTCTGCCAGGGCCTCTGTTTCTCGAATAATGGCATCGGTGGTGGTGCCCGTAAACAAAAAGTAGGGGAGAACGGTTAACTGCTGCACCCCCGACTGCATGGATTGAATTATGCGAGTTTCCAGATTAGGAGCATGGGCCCAGTAAGCGACCGTTCCCCCCAGGGATTTGGCTAGGGCCTCAATAGGGGCATTGCCCGCCCGCCGCCGACTACCATGGGCTAGTAGTACCCAAGTTTGGTTAGAGGTGGTCTGCAAACGGCGGTGCAGCAAGGTTTGTAAACCAGGATGGCTGCCCAGGTGGGGGGTTAACTTTAAGGCTAAGGTCGGTAGTGCCGATTGGGCAGTGCTGAGGGCGGCGGGAATATCTTCCATGACGTGGGTGCCCCGCCCTAGGAACAGGGGTACAATTTGCAGGGTATCAATTCCCGTCGCCTGGGCCCGCTGACCAAAGTTGATGATTTGTTGATGCAACGGTAAGGTACTGGTTTCTAAGCAGGCGCTACCCACCAGGGAACTAATGGCAAGGCGGGGGAGGCCTACCTGGGATGATTCAAGACCAGGGGCTTGGGTTGGCAGCGGGGCCAGACAACAGCCTTGATGCTGAGCATCAGGGCCGGAGGGGTAGAAGGGGTCCATTTGCGATCGCACAAACTGGGTCAATCGTTCCATTGCCTGAGCCGGTCGAGGATCACGGCTGCCGTGGCACACCAGGAGGTAGGCGATAGATGACCTTGCCACAATAGACACACTGAACTCCCTTTTACGGCTGTAGCCACTGGTAACACAATGGCCAGAGCAAGTTTTTCAAAGTTATCGCTGTAACCATGTAACTTAAGACAGCGAGCCAGGCTCTGGGGCTCAACCTATAGCCCACGGCACCACAGTCTTGTCCTAAACCGACTGACCACTGCTACCCATTATAAGGAGTCCCCTTCCATCAACTTGGTATACCACCCAGCATTTATGGGAAGTTTCCTTGGGGTTGTGACTAAAACCATAGCTCGCCTGGCCCATCCATACCGGTGGACATACTGGACATCGGTATGGCGATGTATTCCTGCTAGATTCGACTATTGTCTCTGGAGGGTCATCAACAATTGAGGCTAAGGTGCGGCTCCCCCACAGGTTTTTCCATCTCTGGTAAAGGCCAGGGGATAGTCTGGCCTCAGGGGATACCCGGCTGGCCCCGCCTTAAAGCCATAACTCCGGACCAACTGATAGGTTTGTAAGGTATGGCCAAAACGCCTGATAGTTAGCTTTTCCACCGGATCGGTATGGTCAAACATGGCCAGATGGGCTGGACAAATGGGATGCCAGTCCTCTCCTAAAAGCATGGCATCACGTCCCTCCAAAGTCTGATTCTGATACCAGAAATCAAACTGATCAATCCGCCCCGAGAGGGCCATAACGTCCGGTCGATTGAGGCTGTAGGCCAGGGCCGAGGCAGACCGATAGTCGGTGGTTAACAGTAAGGGATGATCAAGGCTGCTAGCGTTGGCGGTTACTTTGGCGGCGATCTGGGGCCAGCCATAGAGGGCGGCGCTGTCCGGATCGCTCTGACCCAGAAAGCTGGTCAGGGGCAGTATGGTGTAGTGGAATAGTAGGGCCGTGATGGCAAACATTCCTAATCCCTGGGCCAGGGTCAGCAGTCGGGGCCACCGTAAGGGTGGTGAAGCCGCCTGGCGCTCTGAGGCCGATCGATAAAACCGATCCGCCAGCAGGGGAAAGAGGAGGGGGTAGGCCAGAATATTCCAGTAGTAGAGGACCGGAGCACCCAGGGAGAGAAGGGCCAAACCTCCGGTAGAAAGGCCAAAGATCCAAAGGGCGAGGGTGGAATAGACCGACCCCGATTCCTGGTCAGGGCCGACCCGACGATTAGGGCGCAACAGCTTCAAAATGGCCCAACTTTGTACCGGGCCCAGGATGAGACTGCACAGGGCCAGAAAGGCCAGGGGCTGGAACCAATCAATTGACCGGGTGCTATCTAAACTGGTGCGATCGCTATAAAACCGAAAGGAATAGAAATCGTGGTGCCAGTTCCACAGAAAAATGGGAGAAAGGACCAGGGCCAGCACCGCCAGGGCCAGGTAAAGCCGTCCATCGGCAAACAGGCGGCGTAGGCAAGGGTCACTCAGTAGGGTCGCTAGAAACCCTAATCCCACCAATAGAGCGGTGTATTTACACAGGCCGGCTAGGCCTAAAAATAGGGCCGAGGCCAACAGGTGGGAGGGGGAGACCCATCCCTGGGCTCGGTAAATATCCGCAAAGCGGACAAAGTAAAAACTACTCAGCACCGCAAAGGTGATCAGCCAGTGGTCATGCCAGGCTAGGGCCAAAAATAGAAAAAACAGGGGTGAGGAGGCCATCAATAGGAGCACCAGCCAGAAGCGATCGTTGGCCTCCTGGGGGCCGTAGAGGTAACCACCAATGCGATACAACGTGATCGCCAAAATCCCATTGCTAATTAGATTCGGCAACCTTAAAACCAGGTAAGACTGGCCCAGAACCGCTGTAAATAGCCCCTGCACCCAACTATGAAAGGGCGGATGGTCATAGTAGGACAAGGCCGGATGCTGACCCCATAGCCAGTAATAGGCCTCGTCGGGGTTGGGAAAAACCAGGCCCCAGAAGATTAACCGTAACCCTAGAAAAACTAGTAAAAAACCCCCTCCCCACCGCCATAGGGGAGCACTGAAGAGGGTGGAAAAGTTATCTTTCCTGATCAGGTCAGCCATCCTGGCTACCATCCCCTAACCGGCTTCGATCACTATCCTCAAGGGCAGGAAGGTCTTGCCAGTGGTGATCGTCCTGCCCATGGCGAGGGTTGACCTGACTGGGTTGAAAGGGAAACCTGACGGTGGGTAAACCCGCTCCACCCAGACCCCTGGAAATCCGTGAGGGGGTTTCTGGAAAAACCACAAATAGGGGATGCCCCCGGCCACTACCGGTGCCGATCAGGTGCTGGTAGCGATGGGGCATAACCCACTCATAGCCCTGGTGTAAGAGAATTTGAGTCTGTCGCCAGCGCCTCAGCAACTGGGAAAAATCCTCTGGAGGGCGATGAATAAAAACTAGAATCTCGGTCTCGGTGGTAATCTTCCACTCGGGATCACACATAATGACCGCCACATCACAGGGCAGGTTGACCATCGTCCCTCCCTGACCAGAGCTGGCCTCAGGCGTTTCGGACAGACGAATGTTGGGTAAGGGTAAGACCACCATACTATCCTGGGGGCGTCGCAGGCTGGGGATGGTTTCCAGGTAAGGACGATAGTGTTGTAACAGGGTCAGCACACCGCCATGGTCAGTACAAAGGGAGAGCAGGGTCTCGTAATCGTCGCAGTGATCGGATGGGACGGCCATGGTGCAACTTCCATCAATCCTAATGAGGTCTAACCGGAGTAGTCATCGCCATCTTAACCCTCTGGTTAGAGTTGTGCTGGGGTAGGTCTTGGGGGGATGGCTATCGCCCTGGTTAAAGTACCCGATGGCCAATGTCACGGCGATAGTACATGTGGTCAAAGTGAATTGTGGCGATCGCGGCGTAGGCCGCCGCCAGAGCTGCCGCCAGGTTATCTCCCCGACCGGTTACCCCCAATACCCGCCCCCCCTGGGCCAGGGTGCGATCGCCCTGGAGCTGGGTACCGGCCTGAAATACCAGGGCTTCCCCAGGGTTAGCCTGGTCCAGGCCGGTGATGGCCATGCCCTTGGGGTAGGAGCCAGGATAGCCCGCTGCCGCTAGAACCACACAGGCGGCAGATCCGGGATACCACTCCAGGGGTGGAAAACTGCCCAGACGGCCCTCAATGCAGGCCAGCATCACCTGTTCCAGGGGGGTTTTGAGAAGGGGTAAGACCACCTGGGTTTCAGGGTCGCCAAAGCGACAGTTAAACTCCACCACCCGGGGCTCTCCCGTGGGGCTAATCATCAGACCGGCGTAGAGAATGCCCCGGTAGTCAATGCCCCGATCGCGAAGGGTGGCGATCGCCGGTTCTAAGACTTGCTGTTGAATTATCTCCAGAATCTCAGGCGTCACCACCGGAGTTGGGGCATAGGCTCCCATTCCGCCGGTATTAGGGCCCGTGTCACCTTCACCAATAGCCTTATGGTCCTGGGCGGGTAACAGGGGGCGGATGGTCTGACCATCGGTAATCGCCAGGACGGAGGCTTCCTGTCCGGTCATAAACTCTTCAATCACCACCTGGTGTCCCGCCTCACCAAACTTACCGGCAAAGCTATCGATTACCGCCTGGCTCGCCTCTTTCCGGCTGTGGGCCACGGTTACCCCCTTACCGGCCGCCAGCCCGTCCGCCTTGACCACAATCGGTACGGGCTGGGTTTGCAGGTAGGCCAGAGCCGGTTCTACCGCAGTAAACACCTGGGCCTGGGCCGTGGGAATCCCTGCCTCCGCCATGAGTTGCTTCGACCAGGCCTTGCTGGCTTCAACTTGGGCACCGGCCTGACAGGGACCAAACACCTGCAAACCCTGGGCTTGCAGGTAGTCGGTAAGGCCCGCCGCCAGGGGGAGTTCGGGTCCAATGACGACCAATTCTGCTCGGGTTTCCAGGGCGCAGCGGGCAATGCCCTGAAAATCAGTTTCCGCCAAGGATAGGTTGCGGCAGTGGGGTAAACTGGCGGTGCCGCCATTGCCAGGAATACAGATTACTTCAGTTACCTGGGGCGATCGCAACAGGGCCCAGGCCAGGGTATGTTCTCGACCCCCACTACCTATCACTACAACATTCACAGGCTATCCCTCAGTTTTGGCTGTTTCATTTTCCCATGGTCATTGCTTCTGCAAACTACCGCATTCTAGCTGGCAAAAGCGGGCCGGTGCTGGCGCCAGGGATGGGCGGTTTCCAGTTGGTGGGCTAGAGCCAGCAGGGTCACTTCATCGGCAGGCCGACCCACCAGTTGCACGCCCACCGGCAGGCCCTCTGGGGAAAAGCCCGTGGGTATGGCCAGGGCGGGCTGGCCACTGGCATTAAAGGGGGGGCAGGGGGCGACCCAGTTAATCACTTTGGCTAAAATTCGAGGCGATCGCAACCCTTTCCACTCCCCTACCCGAATGGTGGGGTGCATGTATACCGGCAAAATTAAGGCATCGTAGGGTTGGCAAAATTGCACAATCTGGCGAGCAATTTGCTGGATCTGGGTGACGGCTCGCAGGTAGGCCCCACTGCCCACCCACCGGGCTCGCCAGTAGAGCCAGCGGTTGAACCTCTCCAGGACAATCCAGGGAATCGTCGATTCCGCCAGCACCGACTGCCACACCATAACAAAGGGGTCCACCAGGGCATCCATCGGCGGAAAGCTAACCGGTTCCACCCTATGCCCCAGGGCTTCAGCCCGCTGGGCCGTTGCCACAATCGCCTGCCGACAAACCGGATCTACCGCTCCGATCGGCTCGAGAGCCGTCACATAGCCCAGGCGCAGAGGCCGATCGGGGGGCTGCAGACCAGCTAAAAAGTCCGGTTGCGGGGTCGGTAACCAGTAAGGATCGCCCACCTCATAGCCGCTCAAGGCATCCAGCAGGGCCGCCGTGTCTGCCACCGTGCGCCCCAGGGGACCATTCACCGCCAGGCCCTCTAAACGCTCCCCTACCGGGGCAAAGCTAATCCGACCTCGGGCGGCCTTCAGCCCCACCAGGCCACAACAAAAGGCCGGGCCGCGCAAGGACCCACCCCCGTCAGAGCCCTGGGCGATGGCGCATAGCCCTGCCGCTAGGGCCGCTGCGCTGCCGCCGCTAGATCCTCCAGGGGTATAGTCCAGATTCCAGGGATTACGGGCGGGCAGAAATCCAGGCGGCTCGGTATAGGGCAGACACCCCATTTGAGAAGTAGCGGTTTTGCCTAGAATAATTAATCCTGCCTGGCGTAGTTTGCCGACAATGTAGTCGTCCGTCGAGGCCAGGCGATCGCCCGCCGCCTTAATCCCATAGCGACAGGGAACCCCAGCCACCGGATTGAGATCCTTCACCGATACCGTGACCCCAAACAGGGGAGGTAGATCCGCCGGCTCCGTGGTCATCACCTGTTGGGTTTTGGCCTTAGCCTCGGCCCTGGCCTGGTCTGCCATCACGGCAACGTAGGCTCCCAGTTGGGGATTCAGCCGCCCGATCCGTTCCAGGTAGATCTCCACCAACTCCAGGGGAGAAATCTGGCGATCGCGGATCAGTCGAGCTTGCTCCAGGGCGGGTAAAAAGGCCAGATCAAGGGCATCCATAGGACAGCAGAGGAAGAAAGCCTTCAAAGACTAGCAAATTTTTTGGATCGCTGATGCCCCCCGCCCCAGGGTCCGGGAGTCTGGTGTTTGGCTGGATCGCAATTCTGGATTGGACCTATTTACCGATACAAAACCGACTAAAGATTTGATCCAACAATGATTCCGTTATCTGATCGCCCGTAATCGATCCCAGAGCCTGGATCGCCAGTCGAAGATCAATGGTCCAGAAGTCCAAGGGTAGGCCCTCACGAATGGTTTCTTGGACCTGCTGGAGGGCGGTTTGAACCTGGGTGAGGGCAGCGGTTTGGCGTTGATTAACGGTAAATTCCAGGTTGCTGGCAACCACTGGTTGGGTCTGAAGACTGGCCAGAATGGCCTGTTCCAGATCCCCAATTCCTTGATTCTGGGCAGCGGCGGTGTAGACCACCGGCTGGGGTAGGGGGGGCAGATCGGGGGGGAGATCGGTGTGGATTAAATCCATCTTATTGACCACCACGATCAGGGGACGATCCTTCACCAAGTCGTAGAGTTCCTGGTCTGTCCCAGTCCAGCCCAGGGTGGCGTCGATGGTGAGCAATACCAGATCGGCCGATTGGGCGGCCCGCCGCGATCGCTCAATCCCCAATTGCTCCACCGGATCAAGGGCGGTTCGAATACCCGCCGTATCCAAGACCTGAATGGGAATTCCCCCCACCACCAGTTGGGAATCCACCAGGTCCCGGGTGGTCCCGGGTAAATCGGTAACAATCGCCCGATCACAGCGACTCCAGGCATTCAGCAAACTCGATTTGCCCACATTGGGACGACCGGTAATGGCCACCCGTAGGCCCGTGCGCAGTAGGGCTCCCTGCTCTGCGGTGGCCAGTATGGAGTTCACCTGAGCGATGAGCTGGGCCAGGTGATCCATCAGGCGCTGCTGGTCCAGGACTGGGAGATCCTCCTCAAAATCCAAGCGGGCTTCGATTTCCGCCAGCATGGCTAAACAGGCAGACCGCAGGGACCGCACAGGCTGCATCAACTTACCCTGTACCCCCCCTAGGGCGGTTTGGGCCGCCAGGGTGGATTGGGCCGCCACCAGGTCAGCTACGCCCTCCGCCTGGGTGAGGTCCAGGCGACCATGGAGAAAGGCCCGCAGGGTAAACTCGCCGGGTTCTGCTAGACGGGCGCCCTGCTGCAGGCAGAGGTGTAAAACCTGTTGGACGACCATCAAGCCTCCGTGGCAGTGAAACTCCACCACATCTTCACGGGTGTAGGAACGGGGGGCCAACATTAATAGCAGTAGGGCCTCATCCACAGCTTGATGGGTTTGGGGATGGCGCACATAGCCATAGAGGATCCGATGGCTCTCCCAGGTCTGTTGACCCGGGGCATGGAAGAGGCGGCGGGCGATCGCCAGGGCGGTGGTACCAGATAGGCGCACAATTCCCACACTCCCCTGCTGGGGGACGATCGCCGTGGCGATCGCCACGATGGTCTCCCCTTGGGAAATTTTTCTCTCCCCTAGCTGCCCCTGATCGATATCTGCCATAGCGCCCATTTCTTTAAAGATCTCTTTGAAGTTGCCGGGAATCTTTCAATTCCGGGTGATCCCTGGATAAAATGAAAAGAATTGTTACTAACTTAAACCTTATCTGCTTCCCAATCGAGAATCTCTCCTTCTAGCCAATTTTCAGATCAATAGGTCTTTTCTGCCCTTGGACCAACCTGGGTAAGCGGTTCTGGAGAACCCACCCTGGGGGTTAACGCCAGGGTTTTAGCCAGGTACCGGGTTCCTTCTCCTGCCGTTTTGTTCATCGCCATCGCGACTTTTTCTGCCCATGACCATTCTGCTTGAACCGAAGGCGATCCCGCTCACTCCTTCCCCCAAGGCTCCGCAGCCTCCATGGCGGCGTACCCTGAAGTACTACTATTTGCGCTTTCTGCGTCTACAGGGTAGCCCAGAGCATCTGGCCAGAGGTATGGCCAGCGGTGTTTTTTCCGGTTGTTTTCCCCTCTTCGGGTTGCAAATTATTCTGGGCGTTACCCTGGCTACCCTCCTACGGGGTAATCGGTTGGTGGCGGCCGCCGCTACCTGGGTCAGTAATCCCCTCACCTACCTGCCCCTTTTTGCCTTTAATTACCAGGTTGGATATTGGTTGCTGGGAGATGGATCCATTTCCGACTTGACTACCCTGGATAGCTGGCAAGCCTGGATGGACATGGGTACCGAGGTCTCTAGCCGATTAATGCTGGGGAGTTCCGTTGTCGGATTGGGGGCCGCTACCACCACCTATTACGGAGGTTTAGTCGTAATTCGCTGGATACGGAAAAAACCCCTACTGAGCTTCAGTTGGCCCCAGCTCCCCGGAACTAACCCATAGGGTTAGTCTATGATTAGCTCCAGCCACAGGCTAAAATCATTTCTTGGTTACATACCTGAGAGGATAGACCCCTGAAAACCCGCGTCATTCTTGTCCGCCACGGGCAAAGTACCTATAACCAGCTCAAACGCATTCAAGGCCACTGTGACGAGTCGGTCCTGACTCCCCAAGGTGAAAATCAGGCCCTTAAGGTGGCGGAGGCCTTGCGGGGTATAGGCTTGGATGCCATCTGGTCCAGTCCCCTGCGACGGGCCCGACGGACCGCTGAAATTATCAGCCAATCCCTAGAAATTCCAGCGCCGCAGTTTACCAACGAACTCAAGGAGGTTAGCCTGCCCCTATGGGAGGGCATGCCCTTTCAAGAAGCAGAGGCGCGTTATCCAGAGGCCTTTGACCGTTGGCGCCAGGATCCGGCTAATCTGGTGATGGTTGTTCCCCAGGCGGGTACCGATACCCTCGTTGATTTCTATCCCATTCGGGCTCTCTACGATCAGGCCAGACGCTGCTGGCAAAGTCTGCTGGAGCGGCATCGGGGTCAAACCCTTTTAGTGGTGGCCCATAGTGCTATTAATCGGGCTTTGATTGGTACGGCCATTGGCCTGGGACCCGAAAGTTTCCATAGCCTACAGCAGTCCAACTGTAATATTAGTGTGCTTAATTTTGCCGATGGCTGGCAGAGTCCGGTACAGGTGGAGGCCATGAACCTGACCAGCCACCTGGGCCAACCCTTGCCCGAACTTCGACCGAATCATCGGGGGCCGCGCATGCTACTGGTTCGCCACGGGGAAACCGATTGGAACCGCCAGGGCCGCTTTCAAGGCCAGATCGATGTCCCCCTCAACGATACGGGGCGGTCCCAGGGCGGCAAGGCGGCAAACTTTCTCCATCCCGTTTGCCTTGACGCTGCCTATACCAGTTCCATGGCCCGTCCCCGGGAAACCGCAGAAATTATCTTGCAGCACCATCCCCATCTCAGTCTCCAAGCCCTGGACGATCTGCGGGAAATCAGCCATGGTGAGTGGGAAGGGCTCTATACGGCAGACATTGAAGATGGCTATCCCGGACTCCTGCAGCAGTGGCAGGCCGCCCCTGAAACAGTGCAAATGCCTGGGGGAGAAAATCTTCAGCAGGTGTGGGAGCGATCGATTCGAGCTTGGCAGCACCTGGTGGCTACCCACACCCACAGGGATAAAACCCAAACCGTTCTGGTGGTGGCCCATGATGCCGTTAATAAGGCCCTGCTCTGCCATGTACTGGGTTTAGGCCCTGAGTCCTTCTGGCGCTTTAAGCAGGGCAATGGGGCGGTGAGTGTGATTGATTATCCGGGGGGAGCGGGCAGTACCCCCGTGTTAACCAGCGCTAATATCACCACCCATTTGTCGGGCAGTGTGCTGGACAAAACCGCCGCAGGGGCACTGTGAGCACGGTGCAACTGATTCGTCAGGTTCGTCTGGTGGATGGGGTCACCCACACCGATCAGATTGGCGATGTGCGGGTGGAGGCCGGTCGGATCGCAGCCATCGGTACCAGCCTGGATGATTATCCACCCCATACGGAGATTATCGAGGGCCAGGGTAAAATTCTGGTTCCAGGTCTGGTGGATCTCTATAGTTATTCCGGTGAACCTGGCCATGAGTCGCGGGAAACCCTGGCCTCACTGCTGGCGGCGGCCGCGGCCGGTGGAATCACTCGCCTGGGAATTTTGCCCAGTACCCTGCCGGCGATCGACCATGTCGCCATGGTAGAAAGCGTCATTAACCATCGTCAGGCACTGGCGATCACCCCTCATCAGGCAGGTCTGCCCCATATCTATCCCTGGGGAGCCCTGACTGCAGGGGCGCAGGGAGAGCAGATGGCGGCCCTGGATGACCTGGCTACCGCTCCGATTGTTGGCTTTGCTGATGATCAACCCATCTCCAACCTGCTCCTGGTGCAGCGGTTGCTCGAGTATCTCCAGCCCTTCGATAAACCCCTAGCCCTCTGGCCCTGTGATCGCCGCCTTCAGGCGGGCGGGATAGCCCGGCAGGGTGCCTTTGCCTTGATCTATGGCCTGGTGGGAGATCCGCCCACCTCCGAAACCACGGCCCTGACAGCCCTGCTAGAGTGTGTCGCCCTTACCGGTACCCCTGTTCACCTGATGCGCATCACCACCGCCCGGGGAGTGGAACTGGTGACCCAGGCTAAGACCCAGGGTCTACCCATTACCGCCAGTACGTCCTGGATGCATTTGGTCTTCAGTACTAGGGATTTAGCCAGCTACGACCCAGCGCTACGCCTGGATCCACCCCTGGGCAACCCAGAGGATTGCTCCGCCCTGATCAGCGGTCTAAAAGCTGGAGTCATTGATGCGATCGCCATCGATCATAGGCCCTACACCTATGAAGAGAAAACCGTTAGCTTTGCCACCGCCCCCCCCGGTGCGATCGGCCTAGAACTGGCCTGGCCCATTCTCTGGCAGAGGCTGGTGGTGAATGGCGACTGGTCTGCCCTGGATCTGGTCCAGGCCTTGAGTACGCGACCTGCCCGTTGCTGGCAGCAGAACCCCCCTAGCCTGCAGCCGGGGCAGCCCGCCGAAATGGTGCTATTTGACCCAGCCCCAACCTGGACGGTGGAGGCACAGTCCCTCAAGTCCCTGGCCCTGAACAGTCCCTATTTGGGCCAGACTGTCCAGGGCCAGGTAGTCCGCAGTTGGGTACCTGTTAACAGACCCTAACGTTTCACCAGCTTTTTGGTCAGTTTGCGCAGACGAATGGACTCCGGAGTAATTTCCACCAGCTCGTCAGGACCAATATATTCAAGGGCCCGCTCCAAACTCATTTCCTGGGGAGTTTGCAGTTGCACCAGCTCGTCGCCAGTGGCAGAGCGGTGGTTAGTAAGCTGTTTGGTTTTACAGATGTTGAGGTCGAGGTCCTGGGGCCGGTTATGCTCGCCCACAATCATGCCTTTATATACCCGAGTCCCAGGGGTAATGAAGAAGATACCCCGATCCTCTGCGTTTTTCATGGCGTAGAAGGTGGCGACCCCTTCTTCAAAGGCAATCAGCACCCCATTACGTCGGGCTTCCACATCTCCACAGAGCGTCCGGTAGTCTAAAAAGCTATGGTTCATAATGCCTTCACCGCGGGTCAGGCGCATGAACTCACCCCGAAAACCAATTAGGCCCCGAGCTGGAATCACAAACTCTAGGGTGGCGCGGCCATCTCCCATAATTCGCATATCCTGCATTTCTGCCCGGCGCTGACCCAGGCGCTCCATACAGCCCCCCACTCCCTCTTCGGGCACATCTAAAATCAGTAGCTCAAAGGGCTCGCAGGGCTGACCGTTGACTTCCCGGTAAATCACCTGGGGCTGGGATACTTGAAACTCGTAGCCCTCCCGCCGCATAGTCTCAATTAAAATACCCAGGTGTAATTCACCCCGGCCAGAGACGGCGAAGCGATCGGGGGAATCGGTAGGTTCTACCCTGAGGGCAACGTTGGTTTCTAACTCCCGCATCAGGCGATCGCGCAACTGGCGGGAGGTAACAAAGCTACCCTCCTGACCCGCGAAGGGAGAATCATTGACCACAAAGGTCATTTGCAGAGTCGGCTCGTCTACCTTAATCAGGGGGAGAGCCTGGGGATTGGTGGGGCAGGTAATGGTTTCACCAATGTTGGCATCGCTAAACCCGGCTACTGCTACGATCTGGCCGGCAGAGGCCTGATTGATTTCAATCCGGCGCAGTCCTTCAAACCCCAGCAGCTTAGTAATTTTGGCCTTCACCATGGTGCCGTCTTCTTTCATTAGGGCTGCCTGCTGGCCCGCCTGAATAATACCGTTGTGAATCTTACCAATCACAATGCGGCCCAGGTACTCAGAGTAGTCGAGGGTGGTGACCTGCAGCTGGAGGGGTTTATCGATATCCCCCACTGGTGGGGGTACGTGGTCGAGAATAGACTCAAACAGGGGCTTCATATCCTCGCTCTCGTCCTCAAGCTGGAGCTTGGCGAAGCCAGCCATACCGGAGGCAAACAAATAGGGAAACTCGCACTGATCGTCATCGGCGCCCAGTTCGATAAACAAATCCAGTACCTTATCGACGGCACCATGGGGCTCGGCTTGGGGGCGATCGATCTTATTAATCACCACGATAGGACGTAACCCCTTTTCCAGGGCCTTTTTCAGCACGAATCGGGTCTGGGGCATGGGACCCTCGTTAGCATCTACGATTAAAATGCAACCGTCTACCATGCCCAATACCCGTTCCACTTCGCCGCCAAAGTCAGCGTGGCCGGGGGTATCAACAATATTAATCAAGGTCTCCTGATAGTGAACCGCGGTATTCTTTGACAGAATCGTAATACCCCGCTCCCGCTCCAGGTCGTTAGAGTCCATGACGCAGTCCGGCACCTCCTCGCCTTCCCGAAAGACGCCGGATTGCTTCAACAGGGCATCCACTAGAGTGGTTTTGCCGTGATCGACGTGGGCAATAATGGCAACGTTGCGGATGGGAAGAGTCATAAATGAGGATGGCCAGAAACCGTTAAATATGCAAAAAGTTTTAATAATTTTAGCCTAATTCAGGGGCTGACGTGGCATCTTTCTGCAAAAGTCTATTACTCTGGGCATTACCATTCTAGCTAGACCAGGGGTGGGTAGAAAAATGTTCCCTTTGCCCAATTTGCGGTACCCTAATGAAAAAACTTTGACTGTTATTTAATTTCTATTTTGTTACATGATCAACCGGTCTCCTTCTGACTCTTATTTTCAGAGCCATGCCTCTCGACAGGGATGGGGTCAGCGCCATCTATACCTGCGTAAGCGCGTCATAGCTCTGTTAACCTCGGTTGTCATTACGCCCCTCGCTCTTTCCCTGGGAATTGGCGCCCAGGCCCAGCAAATTGCCCTATCTAGCCGTAACGGTAGCAATAACAGTACGGCCGCGCTCTGGGCCAGGGCCTCCTTCCCTGTGGAAAATTTTCAAACCTACACCTCTCCCTTTGGTTATCGTACCGATCCTGAAACTGGAGCTCAACGCTTTCATTATGGTTTAGATATGGCGGCCCCTGATGGCAGCTATATCCGCAGTTGGTGGGTTGGTCAGGTACTATGGATAGAGGATCAGGGCGCTTGTGGTACCTCCATCGCCATTAAGTCAGGGGAATGGACCCACATTTATTGCCATATGCATGGTCAGGTCGAAAAGAATGACCAGGGCACCTTCTTGATGGATCGGGAAGGCGGTATTCAAATTCGGGAAGGACAACTGATTCCCGCTGGGGCTCGGATTGGTCGAGTCGGTATGACCGGTCGCACTACGGGGCCTCACCTGCACTGGGGGATCCAATATCAGGGTAGCTGGGTTGATCCGGCGTTGGTCCTACAGGCGATGTATGTCAGCCAGCAAGCGATTGTGTCACGGTGAACCCGGTAAGCAGGGTAGGTCAAAGATTATGCCCATGGCCTTGGGTAGGCTAGCCGAGCTTTTTCCTATTTTGCGGTTAAGGCGGGCGAATCCAATGGTGGTTTTACCCGTCCTTCTGGTTCTGGGGCTAAATCTTCTGATCAGTGGCTGTGTTCAGTCGGACCTAACCCTCCATTTCGATCATCAGACCCGGGGCCTGATGACCCAGTCTATTCGCCTCCACCAGAGCGGTAGCCCTCTCGCCAATCCTGCACTGGAGCCATGGCTGACCACCGTAAGGGAACGAGTAGGGGAACTAGGGGGTAGCTTTACCCAAACCCCAGACCAGATTAATCTGGCGGTGCCTTTCACCACCGCTGCCGATCTAGAGCAACGCTTTAGCCAAACCTGGGCAGCCATTGCCGCTATGGATACCCTGCCGATATCGGGTATTCAGCCCCTGCCAGTGAATCTGCAGATTCAGCAGAACCATTGGCTGCTAGCCAGTCGTAACCATCTGATCTGGGACTTTGATCTGCAATCCTTAAGGGATTTAGGCGGGCTCCACCAGGGGGAAAAAGGTCAGAACTGGGCTAGCTTTTCCCTCAGGTTAGCCACTCCCTGGGGTGGTCGGGTGCTGGCCTCGGGTCCTACAGCCGCCGCTTTCTCCCAGGCCAGGGAAGTCTGCTGGCAGCTCCAGGTAGGAGAGTTGAACCATCTTGATGTGATCTTTTGGTTACCCGATCTGGTAGGAATTGGAGCTTTGGTGATTGCCATGGTGGTGGTGCTGGGCTACTTTTTGCGCTATCGTCTGTTGGCTCTGTCTCCTGCTCAGAGAGCGTTAGATAATTCTGGCAAGGCCTGATTTGATCCGGTGAGTGGGGAGACTATCTTGACTACCGCAGAACTTCTCCCTGGGTCCCGGTGGTTTAGCTAGCCACACAGGTCCTTTTCCCATACCCTCGTAAAATAAACGTAGACATTCCGTATCCGCAGCCATGAAACAGATTAATTTTGTTGTCATTTTTGTCATTGCCTTAGCACTGGTGCTGTTTGGTATTGAAAACACCGAGCCGGTCTTGATTCATATCGCCAGAGGGTTAGATGTGGAAGCTCCCCTCTGCGTAGAACTGATTATGGCTATGGGGATTGGGGCGGTGCTGGCCTGGGTATTTAGTGTGTGGGCCCAGGTACAAAGCCACCTATCCGTGGGTAGGGAGGTACAGAATCGAGAACTCCGTATTCAAGAACTAGAACAGGATGTTGAGCGCTACCGGGTGCAATTGGAGGAGCAAAGCTTATTGTTACCAGCCTCCGATACCTCGGCAAAATCTAGCGATAGTGGTCAGGCCTACGCTTAGTAGCCCCAACCTGATGAAAATGGCCTAAAATCGGTGGCAAGAGCTAGAGCTATGCTTTTAGGGTCTTGTCTCGTCCAGGTGTTTTTCGATTATCTGGACGATAGGGTGGTTGGTTGGGCCAGGTTGCGATCGCCCTGTCGATTTCAAGGTCATTACTATGTCTTCTTCCCTAGCTCAAACTGCCATCGCGTTTTTAATTGATCTCGCTGAACAGGGAGAGATCGACCCCTGGAATGTGAAGGTGATCGAGGTCATTGATCGCTTTCTCCAGAGTCTCAAGGCCCAGGCGGAAGTTCTTGCTGTGCAGGGCCGTACTCCCTACGAAGCCAACCTATCGGAGTCAGGTCAGGCCTTTCTCTACGCCTCCATGCTGGTGTTGCTGAAGGCCGACACCATGGTCCGTTCCGAAGCACAGGCCACCGCAGAGGAAGAAGAGGTGCTCTGGGATCAGGAACAGGGGCTGGCGGCCATCCCCCTACCCCGTAATTTAGAGCAACGTCTACATAGACGGGCTACGGCGCCGCCGCCACAACGCCGCCGAGTTACCCTGAATGAACTCATTCAACAACTTGAGACCATTGCGGCGGTGATGGCCGATCAAATCCCCAAGTCACGAACCCGACGTCCGCGCCCTCAGGCTAAGCGTCAGGCCGTACGGGCCATTGCCCAACTGGCCCACCAGGAGAATCTTTCGGAGATAGCCGCGGCCCTGGAGATGTTTTTAGATACCTACTGGGATACCCTGGAACAGGACCAGCGCTGGTTAGATTTTGAACATCTGCTAGAACAATGGCCCCGATTTCAACCCGCCGACCTGAAATCCAGTCACGACTTTGAGACCCCGCATGCCGCTGCTGTCCATGAGCGGGTTGGGGTATTTTGGGGCTTACTTTTTCTCTCGGCCCAGTCTAAGGTAGAGCTGTCTCAACAGGAGTTTTATCAGGATTTGAAGGTGAGAAACCTGAAGCGCGACCCCCTCAGTTCAGAGGAGGCCGCAATAGACGGGGCCATACTACCAGACTGAGAGTTTGGGGTCATGGGCTATAGCTGGTAATCACACTGCCTATATTCTCTATCAGGCCACCGTTGATGAGTCAGCGTCGAGGCTGGGGAATCAGATGCCATCTTGGTGGCATAATTTGGGCTGGACGACTCTCTGACCTAGGGGAAAACCATGACAAAGTTTGTATTCGTAACTGGCGGTGTAGTCTCCAGCATTGGCAAAGGAATTGTGGCCGCCAGTCTGGGGCGGTTGCTCAAGTCACGGGATTATTCTGTTTCGATTCTTAAGCTCGACCCCTATATTAACGTCGACCCCGGCACCATGAGCCCCTTCCAGCACGGGGAGGTGTTTGTTACCGAAGATGGTGCCGAAACTGACCTGGACCTGGGCCACTACGAGCGCTTTACCGACACCGCCATGTCTCGCCTGAATAGCGTTACCACCGGGTCTATTTACCAGGCGGTGATTAACCGAGAGCGGCGGGGCGACTACCAGGGGGGGACGGTGCAGGTGATTCCCCACATCACCAATGAAATTAAGGAGCGGATCCATCGAGTAGCGCGTAATACCAGCCCGGATGTGGTGATCACAGAAATCGGCGGCACCGTCGGCGACATCGAATCCCTACCCTTTTTAGAGGCTATCCGCCAGTTTCGTAAGGATGTGGGTCGCCAGGATGTGCTCTATATGCACGTCACCCTAATTCCTTGGATTGCCTCCGCTGGTGAACTGAAAACTAAGCCCACCCAGCACTCGGTTAAGGAGTTGCGGTCCATTGGTATTCAACCCGATATTCTGGTGTGTCGCTGCGAGTGTCCCCTACCCCAACCGATGAAGGAGAAAATTTCAGAGTTTTGTGATGTGTTAACGGAGGCCGTGGTTACCTGCCAGGATGCCACTAGTATCTACGAGGTTCCCCTTAACCTGGAGCAGGAAGGACTGGCCCATCAGGCTCTGGAGCTGTTAGCCATGGAGCAACGCCAGCCTCACCTGGAAAATTGGCAAGCTCTGGTACAGGGGTTATCGAATTCCAGTCGCCCTCTGAATATTGCCATTGTGGGCAAGTACGTCAGCCTTAACGATGCCTACCTGTCAGTGGTAGAAGCCCTACGACATGCCGCGATCGCCCATCTAGCCAGTTTAAATATTCGCTGGGTTAACTCCGAAGACATTGAGGCCAGTTCCCCAGACGCCTACCTGCAGGACGTGGATGGGGTAATTGTACCGGGGGGCTTTGGCTCCCGGGGGATCAACGGTAAGATTCGGGCTATTCAGTACGTTCGTCAGCAGGGCATTCCCTTCCTTGGCCTTTGCCTGGGGATGCAATGTTCGGTGGTGGAATGGGCACGCCATGTGGCCCACCTCCAAGGGGCCGACAGCTCTGAGTTTGATCCCCACACCCCTAACCCGGTCATTAGCCTCCTACCAGAACAACAGGATGTGGTGGATTTGGGCGGTACCATGCGCCTCGGCCTCTACCCCTGTCGGCTACAGCCCCATACCCTGGCTAACCGACTTTATCAACGGGAAGTCATCTATGAGCGCCATCGCCACCGCTATGAGTTCAACAATGCTTATCGCAATCTGTTTCTGGAGTCGGGTTATCGGGTGAGCGGCGCCTCCCCCGATGGTCGACTGGTGGAAATCATTGAATTACCCAGCCATCCCTTCTTTATCGCCAGTCAGTTCCATCCCGAGTTTCAGTCCCGCCCCAGTGCTCCCCATCCCCTGTTTTTGGGTCTGGTAGAAGCGGCCCTGGCCCGATCGACCCCAGCCCAGAGGGAAACCAGTTTAGAAATGGCGATAGACTCCCAGGAGTTGGGGGTGTAGGTCTCGGAGCCCTTCTATCCCTAGGGGCTTGGGGTTAGCAGCCCACCACCTACAGATTGGTGGATATGGCCTGCACTGGACAGCTGGGAATACACTGTTCACAGACGATACAGCGACTGCGGTTAAAGCTGAGCTTAAATGTATGGGAGTCAAGGGTAAGGGCACGGGTAGGACAAACCCCTGTACAGAGCCCACAGTGAACACAGAGAGCCTCATCTATGGCGATTTCTCCACTGGCTCCAGAAACATGAATATCCTGAGCTTCCAACCAGTCTATGCTGTCGTTGAGCTGATCAATGTCACCGGACAACTCGACCACCAGGGTGCCCACCTGGTTGGGGGCGACCTGGGCTCGAATAATGTTAGCCGCAATGTTAAAGTCCTTAGCCAGGCGATAGGTAATCGGCATATGCACCGATCGTTTGGGGAAGGTGAGTTTAACCCTTTTTTTCATAGTCAGACACAGGCCAGGTGAATTGTATCGCTTTGGTCAGAACGCCGGGGATAGGGTGGATGGGTTACGGCTAAGGTCGGGTAGGCGTTGACTCGCCGCCGCCCTCCCCATGGCTAAGGCTATACACCTAGCTTCACCCGCCGCTAGACTTTTCATGAAAATTTACATTTTCCCAACCCCTCAGCAATTCTCATTTTAAAGAATCAGCTGCTATTGGGAGGGATTTCCAGTTCTAGCCCCTCGAGCATGAAGGTAAGGAGATGATCCCAACTGTCGAAATACAGGTACCGAGTTAAAGCCCGCAGGTCATCAAAGAAGGTT
>JBEITR010000047.1:0-24048 GCA_040374765.1 Leptolyngbya sp. | reverse complement strand
GCACTCAATGGTGATCTTTATGCACATAGACTACAACAATAGTTGCACGCGTGTGTTTAGAATGTGCTTAATGGTGATCGACATGTGCATAGATAAAACCTTTGGGTTTTTGGCCCAATTCACCCCCAAAAAGACGACAGGCTGAGAAGTCAGGGGTCAGTCATCAGGAGCTCTCTCTACCCACGCTCTCACCCACAGGAAGTTCCTCTCCACCCCACCCAGGTCTACAGGCTGAGAGCAAAGCAAAACGCGATGAAGTGAGGGGTCGGCAATCAGTGGTCAGGGAGGAATTTTGTAAAAGTGGGAAAGGTCATAAAGTGAACTCCTGACTACTTGCTACCAAGCGTCCTGGGCGGGACACTCACAACTCGGAAACCGAGGACGTCGCTGCGGGTGTCGGGGAAGTAGGCGTTCCGAAAGGCGCAGCGACAAACCCCGGGATTGATGACCCAAGAACCGCCGCGAGTGATCTGACTTGCGCTTTTCTTTGCATGGGAATCAACCCATGCACTGCCATCACTGAGAGTCACTTTGTCGCTGTCGTGCCAATGGTCTAAGCACCACTCCTGCACATTACCATGCATATCGTAGAGGCCAAAGCCATTGGGAGGGAAGCTGCCTACTTCGGTGGTCGCTTTCCGATAGGTTCCCTTGGGTCCAGAGCCATAGGTGTCGTTGCCGTTGTAGTTAGCCAGGTCGGTAGTAAGGGTCTCGCCAAAGTAAAAGGGCGTGGTGGTACCGGCCCGGCAGGCGTATTCCCACTGGGCTTCACTAGGCAGAGTGTAGGGTTGACCCAGTTTTTGAGACAGATGATTGCAAAATTCCACTGCAGTGTCCCAGGAAACGCTGTCCACCGGGTGGCTATCTCCCTCAAAGCTAGAAGGGTTGTTGCCCATGATGGCCTGATATTGGGCCTGGGTTATTGGATACTTACCCATCCAGAACTCAGCTACCGTGACCGGGTGCTGGGGACCTTCATCACTCTCTCGATCAGATTCCTTGTTGGGAGACCCCATCATGAAGGTGCCGCCAGGAATCAGCACCATATCCAGGGTTATCCCCTGGCCCAGGTCTACAGTCTGGTAGGGAGCGCTGGCCTGTTTACGATCTATGATCTGACCCTGAGAGTCAACCGTCACCACCTCAAAGCCAAAGCGGGGATAGGTAGGTGCTTGTTTGGGTTGGGCAGGGGCAGGGGCCGTAGTGCCAGAGTCTTTAGTGTTAGGGGTGTTGTCGGTCATGGGGCCGACAAATACCGGGTCGATAGAGTCATTCCCCTGGGAACCATTGCCATCCAAGACGGTTGGGGTGGGGGGCGGCGGTGGCTCAATTGGGCGGCTAGGTTGCCGAAAATAGTCCTGCAAGCCTTTGACCAACCGGCCCATGTCAGCATGGAAGCGCGGGTCATGGCCCACCTGGGTGCCATTACGACGAATTAGGGGCTGGAGGGACTCCGGTAGTTGGTCCCGGGTGGGTGGGCCGGTGACCCCCTCCAGGAACACTGGCACCACGGGGATGCCGCGCTTGAGGGCCGATTCTATCTCCAGGCGGACAAAGTCATCGGGGTTTTGTAGGCGGGGGGTGAGCCAGGTCTTACCGATCACCACCAGCAACACCTGACAGCAGCCCACCGCCTGGTCAATGTGCTGGGCAAAGTCCACCCCAAGGGGGATGCTGTCTACGTCCTTAAACACCCGATCGCGGCCAAACTCCTGCACCAGGCGGTCATAGATGCGGCCGGTGTCGCTGGCGCTGTCATCGCGACGGTAGGAGATGAAGATATTACCGGTGGGGGTTGGTTGCGAGGTGGGCGGCGCTGGCGAGGCGATGGTGGCTGCACCGGTAATCTGGGCTAGGGCCTGCTGCAGGACGGCCAGCCCAGGCCCGTTGTTCTCTACCCACTGCAGCAGCACTACCACCCGATCGCCCTGAGCCGCCAGATTAGAGGGCAAGATGCCTGGGGGTGGTTGCAGGCCATACACCAGCAGATTAAATTGTGGGTCAGGTAGCTTGGTAAGGGCCAAACTCAGGGCCAGCCGGGCTTCGACCGATAGGGAACTGTCGCCAGACATCTGCTAGGGTGGAAGGATATTTGGACCTACACAGAAACAGCTCTAACCTGATGGTTGGGGGCGGTTTTCTGTATCTATTCCCATTAAACCCTAAGTTTTCAGCGACTAGGCCACAACTGGCTGGGGTAGTTGGGGATCAAGTCCAGCCTATAGGACTGTCTTCTGACTGCTCAGTGGGGGCTTTTACAGTACGCCTCAATCCTGCCGCCGCCGCTCTGCCAGGCGCAGTAGGGTCTCTGCGTGCACCTGGCGGCTAATCGGGTAGAACCGGGCCAATACCAGGGCCGCCACCAGTAGCACCATGGGTACAGGGCCAATAAAGATACGGATGGCCAGCAGGGCGGAGGCGGGTTGCTGGCTGGCCCCAGAGTCAAACCCAGAAAATTGCAGGGCAACCCCCACCAGCAGTAACCCTGCCGCCAGGCCCACCTTTTGTAACAGGGTCATAAAGGCGTAGAACAGACCTTCCCGGCGCTGACCGGTGTGTAGTTCATCCAGTTCAATCACGTCTGGCAGCATGGCCCAGGGCACCACGTAGGCGGCAGCTACACCAAAACTAACCACGACACACACCAGGTAGAGGGCGGCGGTTTGTCCTGGTTGGATAAAAAACAAACAGGCCTGGGCAATAATCCAGGTTCCCAGGCCCAGATAAAAGGCCTCCTGCTTACCCCAGTGGCGGCTAATCAGGTTGATCCCAACCATCATCACAATGGCGGAGCCCTGCACCAGTAGGGCCGCTAAAAAGTAAGAGGGCAATCCCATCCAGAAGGTGGCGTAGAAGGGAATAATGCTGGCGGTCATTTGCAAGGCCAACCAGGCAAACAGGTAAATGCCCACCACAAACATAAAGGCCCGGTTAGCCAGCACCAGGCGCACCTGCTGCAAAAAGGATAGGCCATCTACCTCTGTAGTCTGTTGGGGTTGCAGAGCTCCCCGCCGTAGCGCCGTAGGATAGGTGCCCAGTACACACCAAAAGAGGGGCAAAACCGACAGCACACTGCACAGCCCCGCCAGAATCAGGTACTGCTGTCGACTGTCGGTGACCAGTTTAGACACCACCAGTCCCAGGGCTAGAGCCGAAATCGCCCCCAGGAGCGAGGCCCCCAGGCGAAAGGCGGTAAGTTCGGTGCGCTCGTCGTAGTCCTGGGTGAGTTCGGCGGTGAGGGTGGTGTAGGGCAGGTTAACCACGGTGTAAAACATCTGAAACACCAGGGAGATCACCACGTAGTACCAGAACCGGGCGGTGTCGCTCTCCCAGCCGGGCACAATCCAGGTGAGGAAGAAGGTGAGGCCAAAGGGGAGGGCTCCTAGGGCAATCCAGGGGTAGCGGCGGCCCCAAGGACTGCGGCTGCGATCGCTGAGGTAGCCGATCAAGGGATCGTTGATGGCATCCCACACCCGACCAATGGCCAGCACCGAGCCCGCCGCCACCGGACTCAAGCCCGCCGTGGTGGTGAGAAAAATCAGAAAGGAGAAGGCCAGCAGGTTAGCGGTCATACCGGGGCCAAAGTCCCCGGCGCCGAAGGCAAGCTTGGCAAATAGGGAGAAGGGGGGAGGGGAAGCGGACTTGAGATTAGCAGCCATCAGAAATTGGGGATGAAGGAACCGGCGTCCTCAGTGTATTATTTCTCCATCGCACGTTGTTCTGTTAGGGGTCAATCTGGGAACCGGGTCACTCCCTATGCCCTCCCCATTGCCTCTCCAGGCGATCGGCGAGTCTAACCATTTCAGAGCCCCATCGCCATGGCCGATTTCTACGTCAGTTGGGACGACTACCACCGGGATATTGAAAAGCTGGCCAGCCAAATTTACGCCTCGGGCTGGTGCTTCAATCAGATTGTCTGCCTGGCTAAGGGAGGGCTGCGGGTTGGGGATATCCTCTGCCGGTTGTTTGATCAGCCCCTGGCCATTCTGTCCACCGCCTCCTACGGAGGGGTGGATGGGCGTACCCGGGGTAAGGTTACCTTTTCCCGCGATTTGACTATGACCACAGCGGAACTGGGAAGTCGCGTCCTGCTGGTGGACGACCTGGTGGACTCAGGCCATAGTCTCGATCAGGCGATTCTCTGGTTGAGGGATCGGTACGGTTCCGGTATCGAGGAAGTACGGACTGCGGTCCTCTGGCATAAGGCGTCCTCCTTCATTAAGCCAGATTACTGCGTGGTGTACCTGCCGGATAACCCCTGGATTCACCAACCCTTTGAGCAGTACGAAACCATGTCCCCGGCGGAGCTTGCCAGCCGCCATGGAGTGAGCCAGTCAGAATGTCTGTCCAGCCTGGGGAGTTAATACCGCTATGCCTGTCCAGCCTGGGGAGTTAATACCGCTTTGGCCAGACCGGGTGGATGCCCGCTAGGTCCCCAGGGTGCTGCCAGGCCCTCCTGGGAATTGGGGCCAGTCTGCCGGTATCGATCAGCCCCGCTGGCTGCCTCCTTCCCCACCCTCTCAATCCCATGGATCAAATTACCGTTACGGTGAAACTCTTTGCCATCTATCGGGAGGCCTATGGCCTACCGGAACTGCGGTGGGCCTTTCCTGCCCGTAGCCCCGTAGCAGCGGTCTTAGATCGGGTGCTGCAGGAACATCCAGAGCTAGAACCCTGGCGCGATCGCACCGGCTTTGGGGTCAATCTAGCGGTGGTAGATCCCTCCCTGCCCATGACAGAAGGGGATGAGGTGGTGCTCCTGCCTCCCGTCAGTGGGGGATAGGCACACCCAACCAGCCCTGGCTAGGGCCAGAGAGGCACCGATGGTAGCTGACCTCCCCTACTCCTCAGCCCAAAAATAACTGGTAGGCAGGATTCTGGTTTTCATCCCAGTATTGATAGCCCAGGCTATCGAGAAAAATCTGCCACTGGGCCATTTCGGCGGGGGGTACCTGAATCCCAGCCACGATGCGGCCATAGTCAGAACCATTGTTGCGATAGTGAAATAGGCTAATGTTCCAGGCAGGACTCATGGCGCTGACAAACTTCATCAAGGCTCCCGGGCGTTCAGGAAATTCGAAGCGGTAGAGTAATTCGTCCTCCGCCAGGGGTGACTTACCCCCCACCATGTGACGCAGGTGCATCTTAGCCAATTCGTCATCGGATAGGTTCAGGGTTTTCAGCCCGTGGGCTTCAAACAAGCTGGCCATAGCCTGGGCATCGGCCCGGCCCTGAACCTGCAGGCCGACAAAGATATGGGCTTCTCGCTGGTCGGCGATGCGGTAGTTAAATTCCGTCAGGTTACGGGTGCCCAAACATTCGCAAAAGGCCTTGAGGCTCCCGGGCTTTTCGGGAATGGTGACCGCAAAAATCGCCTCCCGTTGTTCCCCCAGTTCGGCTCGCTCGGCAACAAACCGCAGGCGATCGAAGTTCATGTTGGCACCGCAGGCCACCGCCACCAGGGTCTGGTGGGTAATGCCGGTGCGTTCAACATAGGCCTTAGCGCCAGCAATGGCCAGGGCACCGGCCGGTTCTAGAATTGATCGGGTGTCTTCAAACACATCCTTAATGGCGGCACAGGTGTCATCCGTACCCACCAGAATGATGTCGTCCAGGTACTGCTGACAGAGCCGAAAGGTTTCTTCCCCCACCTGGCGCACCGCTACCCCGTCGGCAAATAACCCCACCTGGGATAGGCGCACCCGTTTCCCAGCCCTGAGAGACTGAGCCATGGCATCGGCCTCCACCGGTTCTACACCGATGATTTTAATGTCGGGCCGCAATTGTTTAACGTAGGTGGCAATACCACCAATCAACCCACCCCCACCTATGGCCACGAAAATGGCATGGATGGGCTGGGGATGCTGGCGAAGGATTTCCATGGCAATGGTACCCTGGCCAGCAATTACATCGGGGTCATCAAAGGGATGGATAAAGGTTAGACCCTTCTCCTCACTGAGCTGACGGGCGTAGTCGTAGGCATCGTCGTAGGTTTCACCGTAAAGCACCACCTCTCCCCCCCGGTCCTTAACCGCATTGACTTTGAGGGCGGGGGTAGTGGTGGGCATGACAATAATGGCGCGGCTACCCAAATGGCTGGCCCCCAGCGCTACCCCCTGGGCATGGTTGCCGGCGGAGGAGGCAATTACCCCTTGGGCCAGTTGATCAGGGGAGAGATGGGCCATTTTGTTGTAGGCCCCTCGCAGCTTAAAGGAAAATACTGACTGCATATCCTCCCGCTTCAGCAGCAACCGGTTACCCAAGCGGGCCGATAAATTGGCGGCTACTTCCAGGGGAGTTTCCTGGGCAACATCGTAAACCCGAGCGGTGAGAATGCGTTTAAGGTAGTCGGTAGCCATGGGCAAGCAGGGCAGTGGGATTAGTCTCCATTGTAGGGGGACTTCCTAAGACTTAACGGCAAGAGACCTGAGGATATAGCGGTAGCCCTGGATCAGGGGGCGGAGGCGAACCAGACCAATGGGCCAGGCTCCGTCGCGGCTGATCACGATGTTCGCCCTGGGGCCGATGGGGTGAGTTTCCAGGCTTTTCAGTCAACTTTTTGCAATACTGACAATTTAGGATCGATAATCTTACGGCCCTGGGTGGGAAATTGCACCGCCAGACAGATTTTGTTACCCGCCCCAAAAATATGGGTCACCTCACCGGTACCGTAGGTCTGGTGCAGAAGCCTATCCCCCACGTTCCAGTCCACCTGATGGGCCCCACTGCCAGGTTGGGCGGTGGTTTGCCGTTGCTTACGGAGAGTTGCCATGGAGGTGGTGAGTCGTTGGGGTCCCCGGTTACCACTGACTAACTCCGCCGGTAGTTCCCCTAAAAAGAGGGAGGGACTGGCGGGTTCGCGGGTGCCGTAGAGCCGCCGTTCCCGGGCATGGGTGATGAACAGGCGCTCCCGGGCGCGGGTGATGCCGACGTAGCAGAGGCGGCGTTCTTCTTCGGTGGCGGCGGGATCTTCGAGGGAGCGGTGGTTAGGGAAGAGGCCCTGCTCCAATCCCACCAGGAAAACAACGGGAAATTCCAGGCCTTTAGAGGCGTGCAGGGTCATCAGGGAAACGGCATTCCCGGCCTCCTTACCATCGTCCAGGTCGGAGGCCAGGGAAGCATTGGACAGAAAGGCCAGGAGGGAGGGATCGTCGCTGTCTTCCTCAAATTGCAGCACAGCATTGTAGAGTTCCTGGACGTTGCCGAAGCGATCGTCGGCCTCATCGGTGCCCTCGGCTTTGAGGGCGACCAGGTAGCCACTGTCCTCCAGTAGGCCCTGGAGGAGTTCCGATCCCTTTTGATCGTCCATGGTCTGACGATATTTCTTAATCAGATCGGTAAACTCCAGGACCCCCCGAGCCGATCGCCCCGCCAGGGTCTTGACCGAAGTTTCATCGCTGAGGATCTCCCACAGGGGCAGGTTGCCCAGGGTTTGGGCGGCCTGCTCAAGTTTATCCAGGGTGCCCTTACCCACCCCCCGCTTGGGCACATTGATCACCCGCTTGAGGCTAAGGGTATCGTAGGGGTTGGCGATCGCCCGCAGGTAGGCCAGCACGTCCTTGATCTCGCGGCGATCGTAGAACCGTAGCCCCCCCACCACCTGGTAGGGCAGGCTATAGCGGGTAAGGACTTCCTCAAAGGCGCGGGACTGGGCATTGGTGCGGTAAAGAATAGCAAAATCTCCCCAATTGAGCTCGGGGTGTTGGGTCTCCAGGTTACGTATCTGATCAATCACAAAGGCCGCCTCGGCGGTTTCATCATCGGCGCAGTAGCAGTAGATCGGCTCTCCCTCACCGCGGGTAGGCCGCAACACCTTATCGATGCGCTCGGTGTTGTGCTCAATCAGGTGGTTCGCCGTCTCCAGAATATTGGCGGTGGAGCGATAGTTCTCCTCCAGCTTCACCATGGTGCGGGTATCGTCATCGGCCAGCCCGTCACCAAAGTCCTCCTGAAAGTTCATCAAAATGGTGAAGTCAGCAGCCCTAAAGGAATATATGCTTTGATCAGCATCCCCCACTACAAACACCGAGCGACGATTCCAATTGTCGTAGGTGGCAATTTCTTCCCCGTTGGTGGCCAGCAAACGAATCAACTCGTACTGGGTGCGGTTGGTGTCCTGGTACTCATCCACCAGAATGTGGTTAAAGCGGTTATGCCAGTAGCCCAGCACCGATTCGTTTTGCTGGAACAGGTACACCGGCAGCAAAATTAAATCATCAAAGTCCAGGGCGTTATTTTCCGCCAGGGCCTTCTGGTAGTAGCGGTACACATCGGCGATCACCCGGCCCCGATAGTTGGGTTGCTCCTGTTCCAGCTCCTCCGGGCTGAGTTTCTGGTTTTTGGCATTACTAATGGCAAACCGCACCGATCGCGGGTTAAATTTCTTGTCATCCAAATTTAGGGTTTGGGTAACGATGGTTTTTACCAGGCTCTGGGCATCGGACTCGTCAAAAATAGAAAAGTTCTTAGTCCAGCGGTAGCCCGCCGGGTGCTGGTACTTTTCGATATCAAACCGCAGTAGACGGGCGCAGAGGGCGTGGAAAGTGCCAATCCACAAATGCTTGGTGACATTTTTATAGACCTGGGACCTAAGCCGGGTTTGCTCCGCCTCCCCCAGGGTAGAGAGGGGCTTGCCGTAGCGGGCCTGGGCATCCTGCTCGGCAAACAGCACCTCAATGCGCTGCTTCATTTCCTTGGCCGCCTTGTTGGTGAAGGTGACCGCCAGAATAGTTTCCGGATCGGTTTTGTGGGTCAGCACCAGGTTGGCAATGCGGTAGGTGAGGGCCCGGGTCTTGCCCGATCCTGCCCCGGCCACCACCAACAGGGGGCCGCAGTAGTGCTCCACGGCTTGACGCTGGGCGGAATTAAGGGGGGCGAGGAAATCAGTCATAGGAGGGGCAGAACGCTTGAATAGTTAGTATGACATTGGTCACCCGAATCCAGTCGCTAACCCTGGAGTGAACTAGTCTAAACTCCCCTAAGGGTATACCCATCTCCACAAAAACTGACCCAGTCCCCGCCACCGTCCCCAAGCTCGAACAGGTTGCCAGGGCAACCGCAGCAATCCCTGCAATAGGCTATAGAGTAGATAAAGCCCCAGCCCCAAGGCCGTGCCGTGGTACCGTAGCAGGGTAAGGCGACCGTAGGTGTAGTGTTGGTGCATCAGACCAGGGTAGCGGCCAATCAGGGCGGAAACCTGATGGGTAACCAGGGGATGCTGGGTGACAGCAACCCGATACCCCTGACGACCATAGCGGAGGCAGAGGTCAGTGTCTTCGCAATAAAGGAAGTAGCGATCGCTAAACCCAGGACATTCCTGAAAAACCGCTAGATTGAGTACCAGGCTACAGCCCGTTACCCACTGAGAAGAAATGGTCAATCCCTGGGAAGAAAGCTGAAGGGGAGTATGGTGATGCTTTACCGAACCAGTCCAGGGATTAAAGGTGCCGTGGCTAAACCAAATTGACCCGTCAGCGGTCAGAATTTGTGTACCCACAATAGCCAGGGCGGGATCTTCCCTGAAGCAACTCTGGACGTAGGTGTCAGCACCAGGGTGAATCACCGCGTCAGGGTTAATTAACCACACCAGCGCCTGGCGATGGTGTTGCCAGGCGTAGTTAATTCCCAGATTACAGGCCTGACCAAAACCCAGATTACTACCGGACTCAAGAATAGTCGTGCGATCAGTCATCAAAGATGGCAGGGCTGTTTCCTCCGGTGAATTATCAACCACCAGGATACGGTACGGACCAGTAATGCCAGCGGCAATAGAGGCAATCAAAGTCCGAATCCAGTCACGGGAATAATAATTAACAGTAACGAAATAAATCATTAAAATTCTGCATTATTGGCATTAATCCATGAATCCTAACCCATGAAAAATATCTATCAGAAATCGCCTTAAAGCTGGAAGCTTATACTGTAAAAATATTTTCACATCTGGGAAATGATAGAAAAAATACTTCCTCAACTTTTGGGAAAATAGTCCAGAGGAATAAGCAGGCAACAAACTCTCTTTAAGGACTTCAATCTGCCATAGAGCCTTACTCCAGGCTTTAATTTTAGAGCGATCGGGCATCTTCAATAAATCATTGACTATGAGAGTAGAGTTACTCAGATCTTTAAAGATTCGATATTCACTCACGAACTCTTTAACATAGTAGGGCTGATAATTAACAGCCAGCCTTAGTAGAAAGGCATAATCTTCAGCCAAAGCAAAGTTTTCATCAAATTTAAGCAGGTTTGAATCAACCCTAGCTCTATCAATCAAGTAAGCGTGAATCGGAATAAAGTTGCCACGAAAAAAATATTCTAGATCAAAATTTTTTCCGTAGGAAATACCGTAGTTTTCCTGGATAATTTCATGTGAATTATCCATAGAATAGGAAACTAGCATTACATCGCCATAACTCCATGGAATATGCTCTGACTGTCTGAGAGGACTAATTAAATCTAGGATATGATTTTCATAAAAGATATCATCGTCGTCTAGAAAGCCGAGATATCTACCTTTTGCCCTGTCAATTCCTAGATTTAGATTTCTGGTTCGCTGATCTTGATCAGTCGGATTAATAACTAAATCAATAAAAAATTCAAGATCTTGATAATTATCTATTAAATTTTTTATTAACTGAATAAAATTATTATCATCCGCCTGGGCGACAAGGACAACTTCAATGGGTCTATATTTATTTGAAGCTATGCTTTTTATGGCCTCATTGAGAACCAATACATCTCTTTTCTTTGTGGTTCTAAGGACTATAGAGACGAGGCTATCTTCATATGTAGAATACATCTTGTAAGCTGTGATTCATTGATTTTGCTTTTCGATTGAATCAGATATAGAAACAGTAGGCTTATAATTGTAGCCATGTGTAGCCGGGGGAAGGCGGACCATAACACCTATTCAGGCTTGGCTTTCGCCGATCAACTTTACCCTAAGGAGTCTGGCCCAAGTAATACCATACGGATCCCGTGAATTAACAGTAGAACTAACTCCCTGGCTACCCACCTAAAACCCCCTCTAGAAAGATATCAGTGCTCCCTGGCCAGAGTTTAGGGCTATGGCGCCAGGGAAACGGGTCGCAAGTGTTACCCAAATAATCCCAAAATCCTGCTCTTGACCTAAGCTGGAGTGATGGGCAATTTTCCCGTACCCCACCCCCTTGCCCCTATCCATTTCTTGCTTGAAGACGATGCTAAATCCAAACTTGGACACCATTCAACTGACCAAGGAGGAGTACGAACGCTACTCCCGCCACATTATTCTGCCGGAGGTCGGCCTGGAGGGTCAGAAAAAACTCAAAGCCGCCAGCGTTCTCTGTGTCGGCACCGGGGGGTTGGGCTCGCCCCTCCTGCTATACCTGGCGGCAGCAGGGATTGGCAACCTTGGCATTGTTGACTTTGATGTGGTAGACCAGTCGAACCTGCATCGTCAGATTATCCACAGTCAGTCCTGGGTGGGCAAACCCAAAATTGCCTCTGCCAAACAACGGATTTTAGAAATCAACCCCCATTGCCAGGTAGACCTCTACGAAACCCGACTGAGTGCTGACAATGCCCTGGATATTTTCAAGTCCTACGATGTGGTGGTAGATGGCACCGATAATTTCCCCACCCGTTACCTGGTGAACGACGCCTGCGTGCTCCTGGATAAGCCCAACGTGTATGGCTCGATCTTTCGCTTCGAAGGACAGGCCACGGTATTTAACTACCAGGACGGTCCTAACTATCGCGATCTGTATCCCGAACCACCCCCGCCGGGTATGGTGCCCTCCTGTGCCGAGGGCGGAGTACTGGGGGTGTTACCGGGAATTATTGGCACTATTCAGGCCAACGAAACCATTAAGGTGATTCTCGGGACTGGTCGCACCCTCAGCGGTCGGCTGTTACTCTACAATGCCCTGGAAATGACCTTTCGGGAGTTAAAATTACGACCTAACCCAGTTCGACCAGTGATTGATCGGCTGATTGACTACGAAATGTTCTGTGGTATTCCCCAGGCCAGTCAGGAAGCTGAAGAGGAACGCCAGGCGATCTCTGAGATGACCGTAGTGGAACTGCACCAGATACTAACAGGGGGCCGTGAGGATATCCTCCTGGTGGATGTGCGTAACCCCAACGAGTACGAAATTGCCCGGATTCCTGGGTCAGTGTTGATCCCGTTGCCGGATATTGAAAGTGGCCATGGCGTCGACAAGGTAAAACATCTGGTGAATGGTCAGCGTCTGATCGTTCACTGTAAAATGGGCGGGCGATCGGCCAAGGCTCTGGCTATCCTGAAGCAGCACGGTATTGAAGGGACCAATGTGAAGGGCGGCATTCTGGCCTGGAGCCAGGAGGTTGACCCCTCTATTCCCCAGTACTAAGGCCAGGTCTATAGCTTAGACCCAAACCCTAAGGACTGCCATGGCTCGTAACTGACAGGCTTCCTGTTACGGGCCATGTACAAGCGAGGGTTGGGTCGGCGTTCTGACCCGCCTTCCCCCCTCAAAGGTGGCTACACCCTACCCTGGGGGTTAGTGAAGGCATGCACTGCCCCCGTCTATCTGCCCGGCCTGGACGGTCAAAATCTGGGACCTCTCCATCCACTGACTATCGAAGGAGCCCAGGTGGGTAGTGGTAATGAGGGTTTGAAAGCGGTCCTGAATCGCCTCCAGGAGTTGATTCTGCCGGTATAGGTCAAGTTCGGCCAGGACATCATCCAGCAGTAACAGGGGAGGATCACCAATCACCTCCTCAATCAGGTAGAGTTCCGCCAGCTTCAGAGCCAGCACCAGGGTCCGCTGTTGCCCCTGGGATCCGTAGTGACGACTAGGGGCAGCGTTGATATCAAAGCTAATGTCATCCCGATGGGGACCCACCAGGGTGGTGCGTTGTTGCTGCTCGGCGATCGCCCGTTGCTGGATCTTCTCTAAGAAGCTGACCTGAATACTGGCGGGATCATCCCTCTCCATGGGCACATTGGGCTGGTAGGTAAGGGTGAGGGCTTCCCGTTCGCCGCTAATGGCCTGGTGCCACCGGTGGGCCAGGGGAGCTAGGCGTTCCAGAGCCCGTCGCCGTCGCCGCATCACCTGGGTGCCCAGGCTGGCCAGTTGGGCATCCCATAGGGCCAGTTGGGCGGGGGCGGGCAAGCTTTCCCCCTGGGCTACAGGGGGCTGCTTGATTAAGGCATTACGTTGTTTCAACACCTGGTTATACTGGCTGAGCAAATGGGCGTAGACCGGCTCCAGTTGTAGCAGCAGGGTATCTAGCCAGGTGCGACGCTCGGCAGGGCCACCCCGCACCAAGTCTAGATCTAAGCTGGAAAACTGCACCGCATTTAGGGCCCCCAGAAAGTCAAGCTGGCGGCGCAGGGTTTCGCCGTTAAGGCGGAGGGTGCGACCACCGCTGTGGCGCAGCACCATGGCGAGAGCCTGGGGACTGGTCTGACGCTCTACACTGGCGGTGATTACCGCCTGGGACTGGCCCTGCTGCACCAGGTCGCGATCGCGGCTGGCCCGATGGGAGCGCAGGGTAGCCAGTAACTCCACAGCCTCTAGCAGGTTAGACTTGCCCTGGGCATTTTCCCCCACCAAAATGGTCTTAGCCGCCCCCAACTGAATCTGCTGGTGGCCGTAGTTACGAAAGTGCTGGAGGGAGAGACGGGTCAGGTACACTGCAGGGCCAAGGGCAGAGCGCTAGGATTTTCGTTTTCAGGATAACCCACCCTCACACCACCATCTGCCGGAAAAAACTATCGAGGGCAGTCGCCACCTTTTCGGCCCAGTCCTCCTGGGCGTAGTGACCCACTTCCTCCAGACCCACCAGTTGCCCCTGGGCCAGGGTACTCAGGCAGGTCTCCGCCAGACTCACGGGTAGCCAGGGATCCTTTAGGCCCCAGAGCAGCAGGGTAGGGTGGTCCCAATCCTGTAGACCCGTGGCGATCGCCTGGCTCACCGTTGCCAGGTCCAGCCGCTGCACCGTAGCCAGCAGCGCCCGTCCCACCTCTGAACTTTTGAGAAAGGGACGGCGGTAAACATCTAAATCCTCGTCATCAATCTGATAGGGGCCGCCCCCCTCCAGGGTGCGATCCACCAGCAGGGGATCCTGGGTAATCATATCGCCGGCCAGGGGAATCCCCATCTGCCGAATTTTCCAAGGGAGTTTGGCGGCAGGGCCCAGGGGGGCGTTGATAATTACCAACCGATCCACCCGATCAGGATGGGTGAGGGCATATTGAATCCCCACACTACCCAGAAAACCCTGGGCGACTAGATGGCAGGGAGGGAGGTCGAGGGCCTCAACCAGATCGGCCAGGGCCGCCACCAGGGCAGCGGGCGTATAGGGGAAGTCACGGCGGTCAGGTTTGGCAGAAAAACCATGGCCAATCCAATCAGGAGCGATGGCAGAAAAACCCTGCTCGGCCAGGGTAGGCATCACCCCCCGCCAGCTATAGCTCTGGGAAACCAGGCCATGGAGCAAAAGCACCGGAGGCCGTTGACTGGTCCCCACGGGGTCAACTTGACGATAAAACCAGTCCAGCCCCCCGGCGTTGATGGTATTTTCTGCGATCGCTCCAGCCATGGTGTCCACCTCTACCCCGCCTTAGTGGCTTGAGCTTACCGCCTCGGGGTCCTTCCAGGCAAGTCCTACCCCAGACAGGCCCCAGCCTAAACCAACCCGTCGGGCCGGGCCTAGGGTCGACGGGCGATTTGAATATAGGACAGTACCGTACCCTGATAGTAGTGGGTCAGAATCTGAAAATAACGGTAGCCCCCCAACGCTAAATTGCGGGCTCCCCATTGGCTCAGGCCCAGGCCATGGCCGTAGCCCCGGCCTTCTACCTGCACCGTGTCGCCAACGGTAGTAATGGTAAACAAATTACTTTTCAGCCCCAGGGCCTGGCGTAGCTCTGTGCCACTAAAACGGCGCCGCCCCTCGGCCCCCTGCAACTCCATGGACAGCACCCGACCCTGGGGGGTGGTCCGGGGATTAATTACCCCCAGCAAACGGCCCAGCCCTGGAACTCGCTGCTGAAACTCACCCATCGAGAAGGTTTGACTCCAGCGAAACACAGGGGAATTCTGGTCAAAGTCGGGAACACTGCGCAGGTAGGGTAGGGACTGCTGCCAGATATCCTCCACATTCTCGGTCATTCCTCCCGAAGAGGCATGGAATACCGCCTCAATCACCCGCCCCCTGTAGGTAAGAACCTGGCCCCGGGTGGCGTTAACTGCGGCAATGGTGGGGGCAGCCTCGGCCGCCAAACCCCGATAAACCTGGGAAGCCGTATCGCTACCAACATCGTAGAGATTAGCCCTGTTCTGTTCCCGCTGATAGAGTGCATAGGACCGGGCTGCTACCGCCTGAGCCTTAAGGGCCTCCTGGGGCCAACTGGTGGGCATTTCCCCCCCTAAAACGCTATAGAGGTAGGCTTCCAGGTCTACCCAATTGATCGCGGTAACCCGATTTTCCCTGGGGACTACCAGGACTCGACCCCGGTACCCGGCATTGTTAATAAAAATCTGACCATTACCGCTGGGCTCCACCCAAAGGGCCTGCCCCTGGAACGCCCCCAGGTGCAACTGGTCGTGGTCGCTGGTGACCGTGAGGGATTGGCCCTGGGGAATTTGACCCAGACTCTGTCCCTGGGAGTTTTTGACCACCGCTGCGGTAGAACTACCCAGGGAGACCTGGGTCTGGCCAGTCGCAATGGCCACCCGCATTTGCACGGCGGCCTGCACCGACCCACTCCAGAGCATGAGAAAACCGATGGTACACCTAAGTAGAAACAGAGAGGTACCTGGTACCGGTCCCGGTTGGGAAAACCACAAAGATAGAGGCATAACTGGATAGCAGGGATTCCGTCAGGTCATCGGGCCTAAGAAAAATCTATGGCAAGTATCCGCAACGGCTTTGTTTTTTAGGGTACCACTGGCCAGCTCTTCGGACTCAACAGGACAACAGATTGACTCCCAAGCTGGGAAGGTAGGGATCGCACTAAAATTTGAGTGATTGCCTTGGGCAATGGCTTTATCAGAGATTTAAATGGAATACCAGCAGTCTGAGTTTAAGTTCGACTCAATTGAATCAGCCCTTTACGATCTGGCCGCTGGGCGGGCCATCGTTGTAGTTGACGACGAAAGTCGGGAAAACGAGGGGGATGTGATCTGTGCCGCCCAGTTTGCCACACCTGACATCATCAACTTTATGGCGGTTGAGGCGCGGGGGTTGATCTGTCTGGCCATGACTGGAGAACGGCTAGATCAACTGGATCTACCCCTGATGGTTAGTCCCACTACCTTTGAGGATGAAAACGAGCAAACCGCCTTTACCGTCAGTATCGATGCCGCCCTCAGCTGGGGAGTAACCACGGGAATTTCTGCCGAAGACCGAGCCCGCACCATTCAGGTGGCCATTAATCCCAATGCGCGCCCCAGCGATCTACGGCGTCCTGGCCATATTTTTCCACTGCGGGCCAAGCAGGGAGGGGTACTCAAACGGGCTGGTCATACCGAAGCTGGGGTAGACCTGGCCCGACTGGCGGGCCTGTACCCGGCTGGAGTGATCTGCGAAATTCAAAATCCTGATGGGTCTATGGCTCGCCTGCCTGAGCTAATTAACTATGCCCAAACCTTTGGGCTGAAGTTGGTGAGCATTGCCGATCTGATCAGTTACCGACTACAACACGAACGCTTTGTGCAGCGCGAGGCGATCGCCGATCTCCCCACCCAATTTGGCCACTTTAAAATCTACGCCTACCGTAACCAGCTCGATCACTCCGAACATGTTGCCCTGGTCAAGGGTGACCCCGCCACCTTTGGCCAGGAACCGGTGATGGTGCGGGTCCATTCGGAATGTTTAACCGGTGATGCCTTTGGATCCCTACGCTGCGATTGCCGTATGCAGTTACAGGCTGCTCTCAAAATGATTGAATCTGCCGGTCGAGGCGTGGTGGTCTACCTGCGTCAGGAAGGCCGGGGTATTGGCCTGGTTAACAAGTTAAAGGCCTACTCTTTACAAGACCTGGGCCTGGATACGGTAGAAGCTAACGAAAAACTAGGCTTACCCGTAGACCAGCGGAACTACGGGATTGGGGCCCAAATTCTCAACGATATTGGCGTACAGAAATTTTGTCTAATTACCAATAATCCTCGCAAAATTGCCGGTCTAAAGGGCTATGGCCTGGAGATGGTGAGCCGCGTACCCCTGATTATTGAAGCCACTCCCTATAACTCCGGCTACCTGGCCACCAAGGCCCAAAAGTTAGGCCATCTGATGATCCAAACCTACCTGGCCACCGTGGCTATTCACTGGCAGGGTGGGCCCCTATCCCTACCCCACCGCTACCAAAAGCTGGAGGCGTTGCGCCAGTTGGCCGCTGCCCAGGGATTGGTTCTCCAGGAAGAAGCTCGACCGGTGGCCGCCGCCCTATTTAGCCAGCCCCATCTGATGTTCCACCTGGGCCTGGATAGTCCGCTGACGATCTCCCCCTCCTCTCCCCACCAGAGGCTGCTGCTGTCTGTGCTGGATAGCTTCAACCAGTTTCCCGGCATTGACCAGTTGGCGTTTTTGATTGCCGCCGGGGAAGATCCCTTCGGTAGCCTGCAGGTGAGTCTAGATCGGCAGGTTTTCCCGCACTCCAGCCCTGCAGGACCGGAAACCAGGCAGCCCTCAAGTCTGGAAAACCAGTTGACAACCCAGAGGATTTACGTGTTTACCAGCCAACCCTCCACCGAGGAGTTGGGCATAGGCTGAATTGGCACCAACCTAACTGCCTAGCCGGGTCAGGCACCCAGATGGGATACTACAGCTATGACCCTGTATTTTCGGACACTCTCAGAGCTAGACTGAACCAGGGAAAGGATTATAGCTTTGGTCAGAACCCTAAGGACCCGATCGATAGGTGAATTGGCTATCTCCTGTTACGAGACAGCAAAAAGTCAGCTCTGTCAGCGCTCTGACCTATTTCCCAGGGTGGGAAAGACTTCGGCAAAAGCCTTAGTGAATAGCCGTTTCCAACACCCTTTCTGCCCCGTTAGGCTAGGGCTACAGCTATAGTTTTAGCAGGGAGCGATCGCAGGAACCTCTTCCGGAGGTTTCAAACAACCCCTAATATAGATGCAGGAAGTGAGTCAAGGGCCTATGAAGTTGAGCTTAGCGCTGTTTGCTGGGCCTGTTCTGGTTAAAACCAGACGGTTGCTTTTGTTAAGTCTTTGGTTGCTATGCATCCCTACGGCTCTCTACCTAGCCTGGCTAAAACAGGGATATACCCTGGCCCTGCTGCAAATGGCATTACTAGCTGTGGCCTTTATTGGCCTGGCAATCATTAACGCCGAAACCCTGGTGGTCTGGTATCACCATCGCGATCAGCGTGATAATCACATTCGAGGCTTGATCCAGGGCTGGGTAAAGGGCAAAAAAGTATCCAGGGACCGATCCCTAGACTCTTCCCTACCCTTTGTGTCGGTGGTAATTGTCGCCTACCTACCCAATGAGCAGGATATTATCGAAGAAACCCTAAACCATTGGCTTACCCAGGTAAATCGACCAGCGGCAGGTTGGGAGGTGATTCTAGCCTACAACACACCCACCTATCTGCCCGTAGAGGATCGCCTACGCCAGCTGGCCCATCAGCATCCGGCTCTGGTACTTTTACCCGTTTCCCGCAGCCGCTCTAAGGCCGAAAATCTGAATGCGGCCCTTAAGCGTGTTCAGGGCGAAATGACCTGTATTTTTGATGCCGACCACCACCCTGCCGCCAATTGCCTGAGTCTGGCCTGGGCCTGGCTATGCGGCGGAGACTACGACGGGGTGCAGGGCCGCAATATTATTCGTAATGCGGGGGATAACTGGCTGACCCATTTAATTGCCATAGAATTTGAATGCATTTACGGCGTTAGCCATTACGGCCGCTCCCTACTGGCCGATACGGCCCTATTTGGGGGTTCTAATGGGTACTGGCGGACGGCGGCAATCCGCAGCCTGGGCTTTTTTCCGATGCGTTTGACGGAGGATATCGACGCCACGGTCCGGGGACTATTGAAGGGTTACCGCCTGGTGCACGATCCAGCCATTCTTACCACCGAACTGGCCCCCAATAGTTTACGGGGGCTATGGTTGCAACGGCAGCGGTGGAGCCAGGGCTGGCTAGAGGTAGCCTGGGCCTATATGGATCGAATTGGGCGATCGCCCTACCTTGACTCGCCTCAAAAAACCTACTGGGTCCTAATGCTGCTGTTCAGCCAGTGTTTCTATCCCCTGGTGTGGCAGGTGGTGCCGATGATGCTGAGCATCAACCTCAGCCATGTCAACCGCGACCTCACCTTTGAACATCTGAATTTAGCCATGATGGGTCTGTTAACCATCAGCACCATGTTTCAGGTAGCCTTGGCTGTAAAGCTTCGCCCCGATGATTGCAACTACTCCCGTCGCCATGGCGTTCTCTACTGCGTTCTGTCCCCTGTTTATTTCTGGCTCAAGGTACTGATCGGAATTGTGGCCTTCTATAACCACCTTTGTGGCAGTCGGGTCTGGCATGTCACGGCCCGGACCCAAATGTCTCCTCAGCAGCTTAACCTGGCCCTCAAACCGCGGGAAAAACCATACCCGGTGAAAAGTCGATAGATTACTGGGTTTTATCGGGTTAACCGCAGCCCTACCCCGCCTTGGTTGTGACCAATCCCCCTGGTCCCCCGAGTTTCGACCACCGCCACCTGATAACTCCAAAAACAGCCCCAGCGGCGAAGTCCTCGCTACCGGAGCTGTTTAGCCTAACTTGCTGCAGCAACCTAGCAGCCTCCTTACCGATTAAAGCACCAGGGTTTGCCGCAGCAAACTACCGTGGCTGGCGACCGATCTCATCAACCCCCAGCGCACATCGTTGGAAGCCTGGCCAAATAACCCTACCATGGCCCTCACCAGCTCTGGAAGGGTCAGGGAGTCGGATAGAAAGCCCGACCAGGCTTTGGTTTCAAGCTGAAAGAACGCCTCAAAAAAATGATTCAGCTGCATGGGGTTAAAGGCCATCAAATTTTCTAGACCAAAGAGGTACAGATAATATTTACGGCGTCTTGCCTCCGGCCACAGGGCCTGCCAGGCCGCTGCTGCCGCCTGGGTTGGGGTGGTATTGGATCGGCCTAAGCTCGCTGCGATCTCCGTGGCCAGGTCGGGACCCCGGCGTAACACGGACCCGAACATGTACCCCGATGCGGGATGCACCATACTGGCCGCACCGCCAAAGCCCACCACGGGCTGGGGGAGGTCGGGCAGGGGCAGGTTCATGGGAAACAAACAGCGTTCAACATGGTGAATTTCCTTCACCTCTATTCCCTGCCCCTGAAGCCGTTGATAAAGCCGCCGCTCCAGAGTTTCCATGGACACCGCCGGGTTATAGGCCAGGGAGGTTTCTTCCACAAAGTAAACCCCCTCTCCCAGATCCATGGCATAGAGAAAAGTCGGAGGTTGTTGCCGTTCCTGGGGCGATAGGTGGTCGGCGCGGTAGTCCATTAACACCATTTGTTGAGGGGCAATGGGGGGACTGGAGAAACGTCCCGTAATACCATAGGCGGCTTGAAAAGCCAGGGAAGCCCGGGGCGATCGCCGTACCGCTGCAGACTGGTAACCACTGGCGTCAATTACCAATCGAGCTAGGATCACCTCACCATCGCTGGTGACCACTTCGGTATGATCAGGCCGAAGGTTTACCTGACTGACCTGACCCTGCCGCCACCTAACCCCCTGGCCCCGATTCAACCAGTGGGCTTGCATGCGGTGCTTATCAATACGGCCATAGTGCCGACCCAGGGCCAGAGTCTTACCCGGCACCTGCACCACACAATCCTGCCAACTATGGGAGAGAAATTCAGTCAGACCCAGATCTTCTAACTCATCCACCCAAATGCCGTAGGTGTTGGGCCAGGGGGCTGTGGGTTGATGCAGGGACACCCCCGCCACCGTCAGCCCCCGTTGTTCCAGTTCTGCCGCCAGGGAAATCCCGGCTGGCCCTGCTCCAATTACCACGACATCAACCATGAACCGTAGCCTTTTGTCCCCTGCAACCCCATTTTAGAGGATATTTGCAAGGGCATCTGTGGGTAGTCAGGGGAAAGGATGGAAAGGCGAACCAGGTCACTGAGCTACCATCCTCCCCCTTTGACACCAGCCTAGGTCAACTGGCAGGTGAGTTCATTGCCATAGCCCCCTGTAGAGCGACTATAGTCCGTTAGGGGTACGCTCAAGGGAGCGACGTTCCAGATTTCCTTACAGTACTCGCGGATAGAGCGATCGGAGGAAAACCGACCCATCCGAATTGAATTCAGGATTGACATGCGAGTCCAGTGGTCGGTATTGCTGTAGGCTTCCCCAACAACCCGCTGGCAATCGATATAGGCCTGATAATCGGCCAGCAGCATAAAGGGGTCGTGGTAAAGCAATTTATCAACCAGGGGCTTAAACAAGGAGCAGTCGCCTTTAGAAAAATGACCCGAGGCAATCAGATCGATGGTGTCCTTCAGCAAGGGATTACTCTGGTAGTAGGTGTATGGCCGATAGCCTTCGGCTTTGAGGGCAACCACCTGCTCAGCGGTAAGGCCAAATAGAAAGAAGTTCTCAGCCCCTACCGCATCACGAATCTCGATGTTAGCGCCATCCAGGGTGCCAATGGTAAGGGCGCCGTTCATGGCAAATTTCATATTGCCGGTACCCGAAGCCTCGTAGCCCGCCGTTGAAATTTGCTCAGAGAGATCGGAGGCGGGATAAATACGCTGACTATTGGTGACGTTGTAGTTAGGCAGGAAGATCACCTTAATCTGGTTACGCAGCGCAGGATCCTTGTTAACCATTTCCCCAACCGCCGTAATCAGCTTGATCATCAGCTTGGCCATGTGGTAGCCAGGGGCAGCCTTGCCGCCAAAGATAAAGGTACGGGGAGTGATCTCTAGATTGGGATTCTGTTTTAGTTGATTGTATAGAGTAACAATATGGAGAGCATTGAGGTGCTGCCGTTTGTACTCATGAATGCGCTTGACCTGGACATCAAACAGAGAGGCGGGATCGACTAAAATCTCAAATTGAGCATGGATACGGCTGGCCAGGTCTTGCTTGACAGCTTGCTTAATGGCCCGCCAATCCTCTCGAAAACCTCCATCCTCCACCAGGGGTTCGAGTTGTTGTAAGTTCTCCAGATGTTTGATCCAGCTATCGCCAATCCGACTACTCACCATGGTAGTTAGGCGCGGATTACTCAAGGCCATCCAGCGCCGCGGGGTAACCCCATTGGTCTTATTGCAGAACTTTTCCGGGAAGAGTTCGTAAAAGTCTCGTAAAACGGTGCCCTTGAGTAATTCGGTATGGAGGGCCGCTACCCCGTTAATGGTATGACTGCTGACGCAGGCTAAGTTAGCCATACGCACGTAGCGTTCTCCCGATTCATCGATCAAGGACATCCGGGCCAGTCGCTCCGAATCCTTCGGGAAGTGCATCCGCACCAGATCGAGAAAGCGACTGTTAATTTCAAAGATAATCTCCATATGGCGAGGCAGCAGTTCTGAAAACAGGCTGATCGGCCATTTTTCTAAAGCTTCGGGCAGAAGGGTATGGTTGGTGTAGGCAAAGGTTTTCTGGGTAATTTCCCAGGCCAAGGGCCAGCCTAGACCGTACTCATCCATTAGCAACCGCATTAGTTCGGCGGTGGCTATGGCGGGATGGGTATCGTTAAGTTGAATGGCAAACTTTTCGTGGAATTTTTCCACCGGAATATTCTGACCCTGGAGAATCCGGAACATGTCCTGCAGAGAACAGGAAACGAAGAAAAACTGCTGTTCTAGCCGCAGTTGCTTGCCCGCCAGTTTCTCGTCATTGGGATACAACACCTTACTGAGATTTTCTGAGGCCACCTTGTCTTCTACGGCGCCGTAGTAGTTACCCTGGTTAAAGGTGGCGAAGTCAAAGGACTCGATCGCCTCCGACTTCCACAGTCGCAGGGTATTGGCGGTGTTCACCTGGTAACCCAGGATCGGCGTATCGTAGGGCACTCCCAGCACCTTACGGCCGGGAATCCACTGCATGCGATAACGGCTACGTTCATCCACATAGGTTTCGGTATAGCCGCCAAATTTTACCTCCACCGCCCATTCCGGTCGTACGACTTCCCAGGGATTACCGTAGCGCAACCATTTATCGGTGCGCTCCACCTGCCAGCCATCCTTGATATCCTGCTGAAAAATACCAAATTCGTAGCGAATGCCGTAACCCAAGGAGGGAATTTCTAAAGAGGCCAGGGAGTCCAGGTAACAGGCCGCCAGTCGCCCCAAGCCACCGTTTCCCAGGCCTGGCTCTACCTCCTGAGCCAGCAGGTCGTCAAAGTCTAAACCCAGTTCTTCCATGGCCTGCTTGACCTGGTCATAAATACCCATGTTCACCAGGTTGTTACCCAGGTGGGGGCCCATTAGAAACTCCGCTGACAGATAGCAGACCGTGCGGGACTGGTGCTGGGTGTAACTTTCAGCGGTAGCGTTCCAGCGTTCTAGCATGCGATCGCGCACCAGGTACGCCAGCGCCATGTAGTAGTCATAATGCGTAGCCAGGGACACCGGCTTACCCTGCACAAAGAACAAATTGTTCAAAAAGGCCCGCTTGATACTTTCCACACTGGTATCAGTGCGTTCACTGGCGAGGGCAATGGCCACGGCGGCGGCGGCGGTAGCAGAAGTCTTCATGGGGATTTAGCCTTACTTCGGCGTATAGGGGTGTAGCCAACATAACCTATAAGATTAAATTCCTGGCTATCGTGTTGTGGCCTAAGACACTATTTAATTTAAGTTTAAGAGGGATAGGCGATGTTGCCCTGAGCCTGTCAAGCCCCTAGGAGGGCGTTTGAACAGTTGGATCGTCAGTAAGAAAGCTCACAGGGTATAGGCTAGTAGTGCCGATCGCGCTTCGCTTTGCTCTCAGCTTGTAGACCTGGGTTGGTGGGGAGACATTTTCGGTGGGTGAGAGGGTGGGTGGAAAGGACTCCTGATGACTGACCCCTGACTTCTCAGCCTGTCGTCTTTTTTTGGGGCAATT
>JBEITR010000076.1:0-10137 GCA_040374765.1 Leptolyngbya sp. | reverse complement strand
GGATGTCGGAAATCGCTTTTAGATGGGCATCAAGCTGCTTCTGCTCTTCTCGAGATAGGCGTTTCATGGCATGACAGGGCAATGAGTGCCTATAGTTTGACGAGAATTTGCCGCAATGTCTCTAAGCAATTGTACTCACCGCAAAAGTGGGATGCTCCCAACCAGAGATCCTGACCTGATCTAAGAGGTTAGTTGTAGGGCTATCTCTAGATAGCTGACGGCCCTGGTGTAGACCTCTCCAGAATTTAAATTCTGTCAGTTTTGGCGGTGTCCATCGGGGTATCTCCTCGGTGTTGAACCACTCCCTACCTATTCTTGCGCTATGTGCCACCCCATTTACAGGCACAAATCTGCCCTGGACTATCTATTTCTAGAGGCAGAATAGTTTCTATAGTCATAGACACCTTTGACGGGTCGGAGGCGGGTCAGAACCCCTATCTAACCCTATGAATAATTGACCATTAGGAGTCACCCCATGTTTTCTACCTGGTCTACTTCCCCTAAAATCTCGACCCAAGACGGTTCGACCCAATTGACTAATGCCGAGCTTGTCGTGTTATGTCAACAGCGATCGCAGCCAGAAGGCATGGTATTTGCTGAACTATTACGACGCTACCAAGGTCATGTGGATAAGTTACTCTATCACCTGGCACCAGAGTGGTCAGACCGTTCCGATCTGGCCCAAGAAGTCTGGATTCGGGTCTATCGTAATATTAAGCGGCTGCAAGAACCCAGCCGGTTTAAAGGCTGGTTAGGGCGCATTACTACTAATTTGTTCTACGACGAATTGCGGCGGCGACGGTCTTCTTTGCTGGTGTCCTTAGATGCTCCCCGGGTAGTAGAGGATGGATCGATGGATTGGGAATTACCCACTCCAGTACCTGGGCCAGTGGACAGTCTGATGACCCAGGAGTTTTACCATCATTTCCGGAAAGCCATTGCTGAACTGCCAGAGGTCTTTCGTACAGCAATTATTCTGAGGGAAGTGGAAGGCCTTTCCTACGAGGAAATTGCGACCCGTACAGGTGTTACCCTGGGAACGGTAAAATCCCGTATTGCCAGAGCTCGGCAACGCTTGCAGAGCCAGCTATTACCCTATCTGGGGAGATAAGGGTTGAGACAATCCAGGCTGGGAGAACAATGATCAGTAAGTAAATTTCCCTAGACAATCACTACCGATCCGCCTCGACTGCCGTTATGATGAATAACGGCAGCAAAAAAGCAAGGTTAGTCATGATAGCCAAAGCTCTAAGACTGCTTTAGGTGAAATCATTTCTCAGGTCTTGATTGACTCTATGTCCACTTCTTCCTACCCCTGTGGTGCTGTTGATTCTGCTCCTGATAACCTTTCTCAATCAAAGTCATCCTTGAGTTCATCTGTGGATTTATTGTCTCAACCAGACGTAATGAAACGGGACTGTTTTGAGTTACTCAGTGCCTATCTGGATGGTGAAGTAACGGCTAAAGAAAGAGCAATTGTGCAGAATTGGCTGCAAACCGATCCCTCGGTTTACTCTCTCTACAATCGGTTGATGAATCTTCGCCATGGATTTCGTCAAGAATGCTCACCCGAGCCCGCCAGGGTAGAGTTCACTATCGCTGGAGTGTGTAATCGGCTGGGCTATCGGCTGCGGATGGTAACCATGGCTACCGCCGGAGTGCTCTTTCTAGCTACCCTTAATATCCTTTCCGGAGGCCTGAGCTTAAATCTGGGCTCGATCTCCCCTACGGTGCTTAGCAAGTCCCAGTCCCTTGAGGTAACTGTGGGGCAACCAGTATTCCCAATTCCTCAAGTATCTTCTACTTCTCCCTCAGAAAAAGTAGTTGCTTTCCCTGGGCAAAAGTCAACTCCCAAAAAGACCCATCCCTAGGACTATCGATAAAGTCTATCGCTCTGGCTACAATCCTAAGGGTCAGGTTGATGATTTTTTACCCCGTTAAGCCTATCGGTTCTGCTCCAATCTGCCGATAGAGGTTTTCAAGGGCAGAGATATTAGCACTGAGGGTATAACGTTGGAGTACGCGCTCCCGTGCCTTAAGGCCTAGAAGACCGGTAATTTCTGGGTGATCACGAAAGATCGGCAAAATAGTCTGTAATTGACTGGATACCCGTTGGGTATCCAGCACAATCCCTGCTCCATCGGCCAGAACTTCGCCGTCAGCCCCTGCATCCGTCGCAATGCATGCAGTACCGCAGGCCATGGCCTCTAGTAGGGATAAGGATAGCCCTTCCACCAGGGATGGCAAAATAAATCCATCTGCGCCCCGGAGTAAATCTATACGATGCTGATCATCCGCCAGATAACCAATCCAGAGGATATCCTGGTCATCGCCATAAAATAACTTGAGAGAGGCTTCCAGGGGTCCACTACCGACAATCGCCAGCTTACATCGAGGTCCCATATCGGCCTGACGCCATCCCCGTAGTAGGGACTCTACGTTTTTCTCTGGAGATAGGCGACCCTGGTAAACAAATAAACGATCAGCGTTTAGATCGGTTTTGGCCGTAGATGGGCCTGGAGAATAGCGTTCAGTGTCAACTCCGTTGGGAATGACTACCAGGGTATGGGCCGGGACTCCCAGCTTGATCAGTAAGTCCCGTTGCAGATCGGAAAAAACAATCACCCGATCGTAGTTGGCCAGGCAAGGGGCATACAGCTGGTAAGTCAGGTGTTGGGTGCCTGAGGTGAGGCTGCGGACCCGGCGGTCAAAGGCTGGGTGGAAGGTGGCTACCAGGGGTAAGTTCAACTCATGACAGATTTCTGGCAGGCGAAAGTCTAAGGGAGAGAGGGTAAGAGAGGCATGGACCAAATCGGGTTGCAGACGCTTCAAGGCATTGGCCAGAAGTTTACCTGACTTGAGGGAAGGAATAGTCAGAATTTGAGACTTAAATAGAAACGGTAAGGGGACTTCAGAACTGTCGGGGTGCTGGTCTGCCACACCCGCTTCTTGGGGTTGGGAAAAGTGCAGAAAGGTGACCCGATAACCCCGCTCTAGCAGGGCATTGGTGACTTCCCGACCGTAGGTGACGTTGCCACAAAAGGGAGATTTCTTACCAAGCCAAGCAATGTGCATTCAGTCAAACGTTTATAAATTACCGCAGGTTAGGCAGGCTACTTGAAGGAAAGTAGATGATCTAATGGGAAATAGCCTAGGGTCAGATGGCAAAGCAAGTAGGTTATCTATTTCACCTTCACCTATCGCATAGCCGTATCGGCAATATACCAGGTTACAACTCCTCCAATCCCTACCAGGACCCCTAACCCCATAAAAACATGGGGTAGACCCAGGTGGGTTTCAACTAAACTGGCTAGGGCCAGGGGCAGGGTAAGGGCAATATTGATGAAATTATTCTGTAAGCCAAACACCTTGCCACGCATTGCTTCTGGTGTTTTTTGCTGAATTAGGGTCTGCATAGGAATCCCAATCAAAGCCCCACACAGGCCAACTGTGGCGATTAAACCCATGGATAGCCACAACCTTTGGGTAGTCCAGCCCAAGGCAACTAGACTGGCAGCCATCCCCAGGGCGCCCCAAAGACTGAGATAGCGCTTTAAGAATCGCTGGCCGAAGTTGCCGACTAAAATCGCCCCCAGGGCTAGTCCAACTCCCCCCGCTGCTAGTAAGAAACCAAATTGGGAGGCTTTGAGGGTAGGAATTAACTCGGCCAAACGTACCGCCAGGACCGATAGGGCTGCAAATACGCAGGAGAGCAAGATCAATTGGAGAACGGCAACCCTAACCTGAGCATGGCGTTTCAGGTAAGCTAGTCCTTCCCCAATATCAGTCCACACCTGGGAAAGATTCCGACTGCTGGCCAGAGCTTCTGGACTGGGTGCCACCCGCATTAGGCATAGCCCTGCCACCAGGTAGCTAACTCCAACCAAGATGGCTGAGCCATTTTGGTGAAATCCCAGCGTCGCCATGGCCCGATCGCCCAAGGCCAGCACCGGCTCGCCCACGGCAAATCCTACTATCACTGAGGCCATCATGGTTGTGGTGTAAAGGGAATTGGCTGACAGCAGATCTCGCTGTTCTACCACAATCGGAATCATTGCCTGCTCAGCGGGAGCGAAAAACTGAGTTAGGGTGGAAATAATAAAGGTGATGGCTAGCAGCAGCCAAAAGCCCACAGGTAAACCCATGAGGGGCCCCCAACTGGCTGTCAACCACAGCACCAGGGGTAAGATTGCCACCAATATGCCCCGAAATAGATTGGATAGCACCAGAACTGAACGCTTGGGCCAGCGATCGACAAAGACACCGGCCAGGGCCCCAAACAGGACCGCCGGAATGGTAAAGGCAATCATTACCGCCGCTACCCAGCCGCTAATGGTCTGACCTGGGGCCTCGAACTGCGTAGAGATGATGGCAATGATTAAAACCAGGTAGACTTTGTCGGACAACTGGGAAAAGAGTTGTCCCAGCCACAGGGCGACAAAATTACGATTGTTTAGAACGGAGGCGAATCCTTCGGTTTCCAACTCTTCGATAGCCTGATCGGTAAGCAAGGCAGGATCACTGGTCGTAGGATCCTGACCTGATTCCGGATGTACTTCCCTAACCTGAGGGGTCTCTTGGTGATCCACCTCCCTAGCCATGGTATTTGACTCAAACTCACGCAGCATGGGGGTGACAAAGAAACCTCAAAACTATCAAGCACAGTAAACTGTACTTCTCCTTAGTTTAAGCAGTAGCCAGGCAAACATCAATCAGTGCGGCGGAACGAATTGGCTGCTCAAAGTAATCTTGGGCGTAATGCCTGAGCAGCCGCTCTATTCTCGACCACAACTCCTGCCCCTGCCGGGGAACTAACTCTCGCCCCCCTGAGCCGATAGCTATGGGTGCGGTGCTGAGCAGCTCTGGTTTGCTAAGTTGCTGTAACAGAGCCACATCCACCGCTGTTAAGGGAATCAGCCCTAATCGGGAGGATGGTACCGAAGGATAGGTGGAACGCCCCTCGGCCAGAGATGACCGGAGGGAGCCTGGATCGGGATATGCTCCCCCATGACTATGGGTTTGATACCCATCTATGGACTGTACCAGACCACCGGCTTCTAGACTAAAGCCTACCTGCCACTGGGGATTGAGCAGATCGGGCACGATTTTCGCCTGACTAAGACAGCAGCGGTGCACTTCCGGTGCCACCCCCCCCAGGGCCAGCAGATGATACAGCCCGTGGCAAAGGGCTGCCATTAAGGCCTGGGGATGGCTAGCTTCGATGCGACTGAGATGTTCGGTAAATAGGTTGAATAAATCCGCCTGGGAGCATTCGCTCAGGGCCATGGACAGGACTATTTCTGCCAGGTACTGACTGACCGTTAAGCGGCCCAGGTGTTGGCTGAGGCCAGAAAAACTACGTACCGTCTCCGCCTGTACCACCTTATCCAGACGTTTGCCTTTAACTACCAGCCAGTGATTAATCACAAATAGATCGCTGCGTCCCCCCAGGCGGGACTGATGTTTGCGGGAGCCGGGGGCAACGGCTCGAATCAGGCCCAGTTCTGGGGTCAGGATGGTGAGCAGGCGATCGCTTTCCCCCAGGGGTACCGCTTTCAGATTAATACCGGTGACCTGGTAAGTCTGGCTCATGGGGTAGTCGCCATCTGCTGCTCAATTAAGGCGGGTCCCCGAGAAGTCCCCAGGCGGGTAGCCCCTGCCTGCACCAGGGCGATCGCCTGGTCAGGGGTGCGAATACCCCCCGAGGCCTTAATCCCCACCCGGCCCTGGGTGAGACTGTGCAGTTGTTGCACCACGGCTACGGTGGCTCCCCCCTGCCAGCCCGTACTGGTTTTTAGAAAGGCTACGCCCGCATCCATACAGAGATGGGCCGCCAAGCTAATTTCGTCGGGGGTTAGGAGGGAGGTTTCTAAAATGGCCTTAACTAACTGCCCGGTTTCTTCGCAGATGGTGGCCATTTCTCGATGCAGGGCATCGTGCTGCCCCGACTTTAACCAGCCCAGATTAATCACCACATCCAACTCCGTCGCTCCCTTATCCACCGCCTCCTGGGCTTCAAACAACTTAGTGGCCGGGGTCGTTGCCCCGGTGGGAAAACCAATTACGGTACCTACCTTAACCCGCCGCTGGTGGTGCAGAAGCTCTACCGCCAGCGGTACATGGATGGGGTAGACGCACACCGAAGCAAACCCGTAGCGATCGGCCTCACCACACCACTGACGTACCTGATCGGGGGTGGCGGTGGGCGCAAGCAGAGCATGATCAATTAAGGGGGCTAGATCAATGTTCCGATCCGTAGATAGTTTTTCTCCAGCCATGGCCGATTTTCTGGGTGTCTCTGGCCTATCTTAGACCAAATACGGATATATAGCCGTAGCCATCCATAACGGGGCGAAAAGGCGGTTTGAAAAGGCTATTTAGGCGATTGGCCCGGGTCCCAGGCCAATCGCTTAATCACTGCCGACTATCACAGAATTGGAGATCCTGGGTGGCCGTAGGGTGGGTGCGTCGATAGTCTGCAATCCAGTCACAACCCTCCTTCACCAGTTGATCCAGGGATTTTACCGGGAACCATTGGCCCTTGCTGTCGGAACCCACCGCCAGCAGTTTTCCATCGGAGCTAAAGCCCGCGTCCCAGAAGCCGATTTCGCCCCGGTACTCCGCCAGAGGGTTGCCCTGGCTATCCCAGAGGCGGGCCCGTTGATTCCAGGAGAGGGTCACCAGCAGCAGTGGTTCCCGGCTGGAGCGGGGCTGGTTAAACCGCACACTGGTGATGGGGCTACCGTGGTTAATGGGCTGATGGAGCATTGGCTGACCTGTCAGGTTCCAGAGCTGCACCGTTCCCCCCCAGGAGGCCACCGCCAGGGTCTGGCCATCGGGGCTAAACCGTAGACTGGAAATGCCGGTTTTTAAGGCTGTGGGCTGCCCGGTTTGGAGTTGGATCCGGTGGCGCGAGAAGATGCCTAACAGGGGTTGCCGATCAATCAGGTAGGCATTGCCATCCCTAAACCCCACCGCCAGGTAACGGCCGTTGGGACTAAACTCCGCCACCGCCAGGCGGGGATTGTGATTTCCCAGGCTAAAGCTCCGGGGATGCTGGGGCCGGTCTCCCTCAATGGACCAGACCCTAACCTGGCCCCGGTCCTTGCCGGTGGTAACGAGGGTGGCCAGGTGGGAACTGCCCTGGCGCAGGTCCAGACCAATGGCCCGTTCCCCCGATTTAGCCTGCCAGAGGGTGGCTAGTTTCTCACCCTGCCGGTTCCAGCGCTCCACGGTGCCATCCAGGGAAATGGAGGCTAGCTCCTGACCATCGCGCTGGCTAAAGAACACCTGGCCCCTGACTTCTTTGGATAGGTTTGCCGTGGGGGTAAACTTCCTCAAGAGCTTGCCCTGCAGATTCCACAGGCGGATGTTGTCATCTAGGGAGAAGGTGGCCAGCTGTTGACCGAACCCCTGCGGAGTCCCTACGCGTACGGGACTAAAGACCACCTGGGTGAGTGGTTTGGAATCTTGATCCTTTCGATCTTGATCCTTTCGATCTTCTGAAAACAGAGGAAAGGATTTTACGTCAGTTCTGACTGTTATACTCCATTTATTAACTGTTCCATTCTGGGTTAGGGTAGTTAGACTCTGACTGTCTGGGGCAAAGCCCACCGCCCAGATAAAGCTATCGTGGCCCGTGAGCTTCAACGCCTCGGTGCCTACCATCACCTCGGGGTCATCAGGGTCATGGCTTAACTGCCAAACCCGGGCGGTGCCATCGGATGAGCCGGTGGCCAGGTATTGACTATCCCCACTAAAGGTTAGGCTTAACACATGGCTCTCGTGGCCCTGAAACCGCGCCAGGGGATGAGCTCGGGCCAGTGGGGCAGCTGGGGACGGGCGCCAGGGCACCAGAGCCGCCAGGTTCCACAGGCGGGGGGTTCGATCAGAGGCGGTGGCCAGCCATTTGCCGTTGGGGCTAAAGCGCAGATCGGTTACCCGGCCGATATCACCGGTGGGCAGGGTTTGTAGGGCCGCCCTGAGGGCCCTTTGCTCCCGGTTCCAGAGGATGATATCTCCTTCCCTGGTGGCGATCGCGAGTTTCTGGCCGTCGGGGCTAAACCTGACCCTTGTAATGGTTTTGTCGGCAAAACTCTCGCCGGGTTCGGGTTTACCGGTATCGACATTCCACAGTTGCACTCCGTCTCGACGGCTAGAGACAACTGCCAGATAGCGGCCATCGGGGCTGAGGCTCAGGGTAGGAGGTCTATCTGCTTTCGGCAGGCCGACGGGGAGTTCCCCCAAATCTTGACCGGTTCCAGTCCACACCCTAACCCGATAGCGATCTCCAACCTTGGTAATGGTGACGACTCGACTTGCCCCGTTACTGACCTCAACCCAAGTCACCTCCGTATCGCCGGTATTGATGGGGGGTAGCCATTTGGAGTCCTGGACACTCCACAGAAAAACCTTGCCATCTAAGGAACCCACGGCGAACCATAGGCCATCGGGGCTGCGACCGGAGGTGCTGGCTATGGCAACTTCTGGTAATAGCCACTGATTCTTAAGGTGAATCCCGGACAGGGTCTGCTGCAGTAGTGAGGCGGCGGCGGCGGCGACCTCCTGATTGGGCTGCCGGTAGCCTACCCTCAAGCCTGACTGGAGGGTGTCCAGCTGACTGGTGGTTCCTCGGTCTAGTAAGGCTTGCTTGATGGTTAGGGATGTTTCCTTAGCTCTTTTGTATTGCCAGAACTTATATCCCCCAATCCCCAAGCTCAGGAATCCCAGGGCGAGGGTGGCCGATAAAGCCAAACTCCAGCGCCTGACTAGCTTTTGTCGTATCCTCAGCTGTTGTCGAGCCGTTTCTAGTCGTAGCTTTGCGGTTTCCTCTGCTTGTTTTTGCTTCAGATTGGACCGTTCTACTTCTAGCTTTTGGCGTTGCTGAAACTGACGTCGCCAGGTGAGGATGGCGGGCCCCAGGGCATCGTGGAAAATTTCGTAGCGCTGGTTGTTCAGGTCCCCCGCCTGGGCTGTGCCCACCGGCCGCAGAATCCGCTGGGGGCCGCTGGCTAGTTTCTCCAGAAACTCCTTCAGGGTGGTGGCATCCTCGGTGGTGTACTCCATCAGGTCGGTCACCGAGCAGGCATACTTTGTACCCGAGGGGGTGATCAGGTGGTGAAAGACCCGGGCGGCAATTTGCTGCTCTAGGGGGGTCAGTAACTCCATTTGGGAGTTCAGGTGGTTCCTGACGATCTGGGCGGCACCCCCCAGGGCCTCCAGGGTTTCCAGCCGCAGGTGGGTGGAGCCCTGGTCCTGTTCCTCTCGCCAGAGGCGGTCCATCACCAGTTGCAGGTAGGGGGTGGCAATTTCCATGTCCGGCAGGGATTTGGGGCCGATATCCCGGCCTCCCTGGCCGTTGTCCTCCAGGATCGCCTGGTTCACCTCCACGCTCTGGAGCACCTGCTCCACCAGATCGGGGTCAATCTCGATGGCGGTGCCCCATTGCTGGTTGTACCAGTTGATCGGCTCCCGAATCGCCGCCTGGGCAGCGGGGCCAGACAGGTGGCCCAGCCGCAGCCGGTGGTCCATCAGGTGGGGAATTAAGGGTTTGAAGTAGTCCAGGGAGGCCAGGCTATCCTGCCGGATGGCAATCAGAAAATTAACCCGCAGCTGGGGGGTGGTCACCGCCCGGGCCAGCTCCTGGTAGAAGCTACCCTCGCCGAGATCGCCGCTGTGGTAGAGCAGATACTCTTCAAACTGGTCCAAAACCAGGTACAGGTCTCCCTCCCCCGTTTCCCCCCCCAGGGCCTCGGTCCAGGTCCGCAGGGTATCCAGGAAAGACAACTGCGGATCCGGAGGCTGCAGGCCCCAACCCCGCCCCTGGATCTGCCCTTGAATTTGGCGCTTGATCCCCACCAGGGGGTCATCCTTCCAGGAGAGGCTGCCCTCCAGGGAGGGAAACACCACCACCGCCAGGCGGGGATGGCCATAATCTCTATAGTTTTGCTGGGCTTCCTGGTTCAGGTAGTGGGTCACCCCAGCCCGCAGGATGGAACTTTTACCGACCCCGCTCTTACCGTAGAGGATGGTTAACCGCCAGGCTAGCAGGTGGTTAACAATGTCTTGGATCTTGCTTTCCCGGCCGAAGAAAATGCTGGCATCGGCCTCAGCGTAGGGATTTAACCCCTTATAGGG
>JBEITR010000079.1:0-8916 GCA_040374765.1 Leptolyngbya sp. | reverse complement strand
AATTGCCCCAAAAAAAGACGACAGGCTGAGAAGTCAGGGGTCAGTCATCAGGAGTCCTTTCCACCCACCCTCTCACCCACCGAAAATGTCTCCCCACCAACCCAGGTCTACAAGCTGAGAGCAAAGCGAAGCGCGATCGGCCACCCACCCTTTAACCCCTGACGCCGCGGCGGCACGCCCTGGGCGAGGGGGTCCGGGGGAAATCGCCATTCCCCCGGTAAAAGAAACAGTCATCCAGCCAATTTTGTAGTTTTCCCACAGGAATATGGCGAATGGGGAGGAGTCTAGATAGCTAGTACTGCCCCATTCCTAGCGCACTGGCAACCCAATCTGCCCATAGCAACCTACTCGGGAAAGAAAAAGTCCGTCGATTCTTCGTCTTCGGTATCGGTGTAGCTGCGATAGTACTCCTCCAGATCGGCGGCGCTGATGGACCGCTCTGAGGGATTTTCAAAAAAGGTCTTGACCTTAAGATAGCGCCGTAGTCCCTCTGCCCCAGCATCGTGTTGGGTAGCGGCTTTAAAGTCCTCCGGGAAGGTATCACTAATTTGTAGCCAGGCCTCTTCGAGAATATCTTCTACATCTTCATTAGGAGCATTTTCAATCAGCGATTCTAGTCCGTCAAGGATATCAATCAGGGCTAGAATTTCTGGCAACTGCTCCGGGTCAGACATTGAGGCGGCCATGGATAAAGGCAAAATAACCGTTAGGGATATTAAAAAAGAACTGTAAGAAAATTTTAGTGGAGGATGGACCCCGGCGATCGTCGGATTCTAGAGCCATAGCCCGGCAGGGAACCAGAACACCCACCCCGAATTGACTTTGGCTAGGACCCTGGCCCCAGTTTTCTGGCCAAAACTATAGTAAAAAACTGTATCGCCTGGGGAGATTGCTTCTAAAATGTGGCATCGTCACTCCCCCGCCAGTCAGTTCCCTCTATGGCATCTACTCCGACAGGATCCAGACTTCCAGTTTCGCCCCCGGTTCAGCCCGGGGTCCCTGCTGCCTACGAACCTCTCCATCTGGCCCAATGGCTTTGGCCCTGTTGTTGGGTGATGCTGTTAGCGGGGTCAGGGCTGTTTTGTGGCTGGGCGTTGATGTGGCTGACCCGCATTCCTCCCGCACCGAACTGCGATCAAATCACCCCCTTTAGTTCAGCCCGGGATATGCTTTACTGCGCCAAGGAACAGGCCTATACGGGTGAACCCAATAACCTCAAGCAGGCGGTCACGCTGACGGTCAACTGGCCTAAAACCGCCGTTGACTACAAAGAGGCCAACGAGGTCTTGAAGGATGCCTCAGAACAAATTCTGGTGCTGGCCAATCGCTGGACCCAGGCCGGTAAGATTGAGGCGGCCCTGGATCTGGCCGCCCAGGTGCCTGTTGGTAGTCCTTTGCGGAAGTCAGCCCAGGCGCTGATCTACGATTGGCAGTCGGAGTGGAGTCGGGGTAAGGCGATCGAGGCCGATCTACAGGCGGCCCTGGCCGCCCAAGATTGGGATAAGGCCAGGCTGCACCTGCGGTCCCTGAAGGAACTGACAGCGGATTACTGGTTGGGACCCCGATTTAACTTCTGGCAAGAGCAAATCCAGATCGAACAACGGGGCTGGGATCAATTCCAGACGGCCCGTAATCTGGCTGCAACCGGCGATCTAGAGAAGTTGAAGGAAGCCATTACCCTGGCCCGCGCCATTGATTTGCGTAGCCAGCTGTGGACCACGGCTGAACAACAGGTTAGTGGTTGGGGCCAGACCTTATTACAGGCAGGCCTAACCCAGTGGCGCGCCGGTCAACACCAGGCAGCCCTGGATCTAGTCAGGATAGTCCCACCCAGCCCGTCCCTCGAACCCGAGGCCAGGTATCTGCTGTACCTCAGCCATGCCCAGCAGTTGGGCGAGTCCGCCGGTCTCGATACACCGGCCACCAGACCGCGCTACGGGACCCTGCTGAATCTTATGGAGGCGATCGCGGCTGTGGGCCAGATTCCCGCCGATAGTCCCTTCGCCGCCGTGGGCCAACCCTCCCTCTCCGCCTGGCAATCCCAGCTAGAAGATTTACGCTGGCTCAAATTTGCCGATCTAATTGCCCAACTGGGTCAGCGGGCCAGCTATGCACTGGCCATCCACCAGGCCCAACGGGTAGAACCTGGACGCCCCCGCCGTCTACAGGGCCAGACCTTGATTGCCGACTGGCGGACTCGGATGGAGCGGATTGAGGATCGACCTACCCTGAACCTGGCTCGGCAACTGGCCCGTCCAGGCACCATTCCTGCCCTGCAAGCAGCCACAGCTAAAGCCAGTCAGATTAGTTTGGGCCGCCCTCTGCGGGTGGAAGCCCAGACCCTGATGGCAGCATGGCGGCAGGAGATTGAGGAAATTCAAGACCGACCGATTCTAGATGGGGCAGTGGCTCTGGCCAATCAGGGTAAGCTCCAGGCAGCCATTGTGGAAGCCACAAAAATTCCATCGAATCGGGCCCTCTACCCCCGTGCCCAGGGGTTAATTCAAGACTGGACCCGTAGTATTCAAATTGCCCAGGACCAGCCCACTTTAAATAAAGCTAAGGACCTGGCCTACTCTGGTAAGTTAACAGCAGCCATTAATCTGGCGGCCCAAATTGCTCCCGGCCGAGCCCTCTACCCCGAGGCTAAAGCCGCCATCGGCCTGTGGAAAGCCGATCGGGACTACATCTGGTCGATCTGGAAAAAGGAGGGACGCCCCCTGGCCGCTGGTGCAGACCCGAACTCCCCCCCCGCCGGCTCCGAATGACCAGGCCTACCCTACACCTGCTGCTGGTGGATGCCGATCCCTTGTTTCGGCTCGGTTTGCGCACCTGGTTAGAGCAAACCGCTGGCTACCGGGTGGTAGGGGAGACCGACCAGACCCAAGAAGTCCTAGGGTTGATCCGGTCCTGCCTCCAGCCCAGGTCTCCAGGCTTAGGGGAGACTCGCTCCCCTCCATCGAGTTTAGAACCATCCCTGGATCTGGTGATTCTAGGGGTGGGGGTGGCCCTGGAGCCAGGTCCTGAAGTACGGGAACCCTTACCGGGCCTGCAGCTGTGTGGCCAAATCAAGCAGGAGTTTCCGACTCTACCGGTGCTGGTGCTGAGTCCTCGGACAGAGCCGGTGGTGGAGGCCGCAGCCCGACAGTTGGGGGCAGACGGGTTTGGCTCCCGCAGTATAGCAGTGGCCGATCTAGATCGGCTGATTCAACGCTTGACCCGGCCGGCCGCTGGTGCAGGCCAGCCTGTACCAGGGTTAACCCCAGGGGCCCGATCCTGGGTAGGGCTGCGGACAAGGCTGCGGCAATCTTCTCTAGAGCAAATTGACGCGGTGATGGCGGCGATCGCCAGTGAGCAAGGGCAGCGCCATCGGGATCTATGGTCAGCGGCCATTTTAGCCGGACGCTATCGAGAGCTTCGGGCCGCCCGTTGGCTGGTGCAACGGATCCTGGCCACCCCTACCGATCCAGCCACGGATCGCCTCTCCTCCGATCAGCCAGTGTCCACCTGGCAAGCCGCCAGGGTCCTAGCCAAGGGCGATCGCCCCCCGCCCCTGATCAAACCAGAGTCGGAAGCCTCGCTGCTAACGACCCCGGCCCTTACCGATCAAGTGTTTGAGGGGGTCTTTAGTAAATTGCAAGGCAATCTGGAAAACCGTAGTAATCTGCCGCTGGAGACCGACATTCTGAGGACGGATAAAAAACATGAACTTTTTTACCTGGCCCTGCGTAAGTTTGAAGAGATTCTAGATAATTTGCGCCGGGCTGAGGTGTTACCGGGCCAACTGACAGACAAAGCTCCCCAAGTTTTAGGCGATCTCTGGGAAAGTACCCTGATGGAGTTTTTGGGTCCCTACTATTCCCTCACCGTAGATCATCTGGAACTGCCGGTGGTGCCCACCTTAATGGCCGAGGCCGAAGTGGTGAGGCAATCCATTCTCAGTACCATTCCCCTGGTACCCATGGTCCTGGAGCATTTACTCTTTCAAGCTCCACTGCTGGTGGATGGCGTCCCCTATCCCGCCAGTCACCCAGAGGCTATCGGTCGTAGTCAGCTGTTACTTGAGCATCTGCTGATCCAGGTGGCCAATGGGGTAATGCAACCCCTACTAAATTGCTTTGCTGACGTGGAGGCGGTCAAGCGCAAGCTTTACCACCGTCGTCTGATCACCAGTCGGGATATCGAACGGTTTCGGAATGACCTTTCCTGGCGGTACCGCTGGGATAGGTTAATCCATGAACCCCAATCTATCTTTGAGAGCCAATACCGTTTATTTAGCTTCACCGAGGAGGGCATCCAAACCCAGACTATCTACGCTCCCCGACGAGCGGAACTGGAGCAGTTAGGAGGGGCCCAACGGGCTGTAACCCTGGTGATTGAGGCCAAGGACGCCATCGCGCCTCCCCTGGGACGGGCCATTTCCCTGTTGGGGTCCAGTCTTGTCTACCTGCTGAGCGATGTGATTGGCCGCGGCATCGGCCTAATTGGCCGCGGTATTCTACGCGGCATTGGCAATAGGGTTTATCGTAACTAAATTGTCTCTGCCAGATGATCTCTGGCAAATTTTTTAAGTTAGGGAATTTTTGATCATGGATGATTCTACCTCAGGGGTGAGCCAGCGCCAGGGAAGCACTACGGACCATACCCTGACTACGGCCAGCGGGCAGCTACCCTACAGGGCCTCTGCCCAGTGGCAACTGATTTATGAGCAGGACCAGGCGATCGCCGAACTCTTCCATGTGGCCTATAGGGCTACCGATGAAAGCTCTACCAATCGGCCCTTAACCTTTGTTTTCAACGGGGGTCCGGGGGCGGCCTCGGCCTACCTGCATATGGGAGCCCTAGGCCCTAAGCGGGTTTATTTCAATGCGGATGGCAGTTTACCTAAACCCCCGGTCCGCATCGTTGACAACCCGGAAAGCTGGCTGAGGTTTACCGACCTGGTCTTTATTGATCCCCTGGGCACTGGCTTTAGTCGTAGTTTACCCAAAAGTAACGAAAAAACCGGCGAACCTTCTACCGAGAAAGGCAAAGCGACTCAACCAGAGCAGAAATTCTGGGAAGTAGACCGAGATCTGACCACCCTGGGGCAGTTTATCCAGGGCTATCTCTCGGCCCATAATCGCTGGCTATCCCCCATCTTTATTGCCGGGGAAAGCTACGGCGGGTTTCGGGTAGCAAAGCTAACCCGCAAGCTGCAGCAAGAATTTGGGGTTGGCCTGTGCGGCGCTATTTTAATTTCTCCGGTGATGGAATTTGAACTCCTGAGCGGAACCGACTATACCCTGACTGGTTGGGCTACCGCCCTACCATCCATGGCGGCCACCGCTGCCCACCATGGCCGGGTCGGGCCAGGGTCCCCAGAGAGCTATGGGGCCAGGGCCGAGAGCTTTGCCCGCCAGACCCTGATTCCCTTTCTCGCCCTGGGCGAAACCGCCTCTGAAGTAGACCGCCAGCAGGTCTACCAAGGCCTGGCTGACCTGACGGGATTATCGCTGGATGTGGTACAACGCCATCGGGGACGGTTAGATATCTCGATCTTTGCCCGGGAACTGCTCCGGGATCAACAGCGTATTTTGGGGATCTATGATGCCTCGGTGACCGCCATTGACCCTTTCCCTGACCGGTTATCCAGTGAAGGCTGTGATCCCACCCTGGAGGGGATTGACCGTCTGTTTAGCGGCGCCATCAATAGTCATCTGCGGGATACCTTAGGGGTCAAGACTCCCCTCACCTACCATCTGCTTAACTTTGAGGTGTTCAAAGCCTGGACCTTTCCCCCGGAGGGTGACTTTAAGCAGGGTTTTGTGGGTGCCGTGGATGATCTGCGCATGGGGATGAGTCTCAACCCCCACATGCAGGTGGCGATTAACCATGGCCTTTTTGATCTGGTTACCCCCTACTTCTCCTCCAACTTCCTGGTGGATCTGATGGCTCTTAACCCTGAGCTGCGGCCCAATCTTAGCCTGGACCACTTTCAGGGAGGTCATATGTTTTATACCTGGGAGCAGTCGCGTCAACAGTGGCTGGCTAAAATGGAGACCTTTTATCAGAGTGCCCTAGGATAGGTGGGTCCAGGGCTTTAGTCTGGGCTACTAAAGCCCTGAGTAGGGGAAATTTAAGCTTTCCTTGGGGGTAGTCAGAGTCTGCTGAAGTCTGACTTGTCAGTAGGACGGACACCTGCACAGTGTTAGGTTAACCGGTCAATTTCCTGTCTCGTCCTTGACAGACTTCGGGTTACAAGACGGGAAAAAGCGAATACTCAGGGAAGCCAGCCAGAACCCCTAGCCAGTCTGAGCTGTTACCGATCCACCCTGACCTAAGCGTTCTGGCCAAAGCTATACTCTCCGGCTGTATGACTAGCCCAACAGCCCTAGTATAGGTAAAATTTTCCAGGTATTTGCAGCTTTAACAGATCCGATCCCATCCATCAGAACCTAGCTCTACTTCTGCGAAGATGTCCCAGACCAGATTGACTTTGAACCTGATAGAGCTCTTTTTGTAGCATCAACGAAACTTTAGAAAAGTCTATTCTCATAGTCTAAGGTTCCGAATGAAGTCATTCAAGGATGATCCCCGGGTTGTTTACCTAAGTTAATGGATGAGGATATTAATACTCCTTGAGAGTGTATTCATCCTTAACAACAAGTTGAAGAAAAGCTAAAGCTAAGAGTTTAGCTGAAGTTTCGAATCTCCTTGAGTAAGTTAGGTTTCAGGCATTTTTCCAGGACTGATCCCCAACTTTCAGGCAGTAAAAATAGTAAAGGTTTCATGTATTTTAGGGAGTAGCCATGAAGACTATACAGTATCAGCCTGTATGTTGTAGTCGTTGCCGCTATTACACACCCGAAGGGCGACGAGGTGGACACTGTAGCCAGCTAGGAGTACCGGTACAGCCCTCATGGAAAGCCTGTACGGTGTCCGTGCCCATATTCATGGCCTCCCTTCCTGAGCTGGACTCCCTGGATTTGTTACCCCAGCCCATTGAGATCCATTTTCCAGACCCCCCCCTGACTCCCCAGGTACAACCCACCTATCCGGAACCCTCGGTACCGGCATTAACCCGATGCTAAGGGCGAGATTTGCAATTGCAACCAAGCCAGAGCTACCGGCATGGGGTTAAACCCTATCCCCCTTAGCTCACCCCAGCGGTAGGGCTGTGGCCACTACCCAGCCATCAACTAGCAGTAACCCCAGGGTCAGCAGGAATAGTAGGCCATACATCCAAGGCTGGGCCAGGGGCTTGATGTCACGGGTGTCCAGGTGGGTATAGGTTTCCACGAGTTTTAGAAGGCGAGCAAAACCCGCTACCCGCATCGGTAGCAAGTAGGCCTGCTGGTCAGATCCAACAAAGTAGTAGACAATACCGCCCTGCCCCGTAGAACGGGGCTTGAGCTGTTTCACATCGGCCCAGGATAGGTGCCAACGCTGGCGCAGTAACCACCTACTCCAGACTGGATAGTTAACACTAATGCCCTGGGCATTAACCTCTACTCGCTGGCCTAGGGCAGCATAAATCAGGATCCCCCCTAGACCTATGGCCGCCACTAATAACCCTGAGGAGCGCGGGGGCTGGGTCACCCTGGCTAGGAAGGGTAGAGGTAACATCAGGGCGGTATAGAGCAGCAGCAGAGTAAGGCGAATTAGGGGTGAAACCCGAAATATGTCATGCTGCTGCTGGGATTTTTCGGTATTTTGAAGGGCTGACGGTCCAACCATGGAAAACCTCATCGAGACGAAAGCTTAGGGCAAATACTTTTGCACCACATGCCATCCTGACCAGCCTACCCCCAACAACATCAGGCCGAGGCTACCATTCAGAATGATATGAAGGGAGCGGGCCCAGGGGCGATTAAGGCTAATTTGACGCGCACTCCAGGCTGAAGCCAGGGTCAGCAGGACAACTCCCAATCCCATAAATAGATGGATAGATTGTCCCAGGTGACCATACTCCCCTAGGGTACCCACCACCCCAATGGTCAGCAGTAAGAGTACGAGTATGATCACTGTCAGGCCAGTCAGGACATGGAGAGACCTCAACCATCCTGGATAGGGCTGATGATGACGTCGCCAGTAAGCGATCGCAGAGCCAGTTGCAGCTAATATGCCATAAGCTGCAATGACGAAGCCCATAGACCAGGCAGCAATACGCCAGAGCCAGAGAAAAGAAGGCAAATCCAAAGTGTCAACTCGCTACTGCAATACGGATTTAATCTACTACCGATGGGACACTCTGGTTTAACCAATTGAGCCAACCAACCGACTCAGCTTCGCTCAGGATGCAGCCACCATAGCTGATCGGCCTCCATCGGCCATCACCAAGGGAGTGGCCGGAGCCAGGGAGTCCGATCCTCCCACTTGTTCGATCTCCAGCCGCTCACAGGGGATGGTGTCCGATAGAATGGCACTGGCCATCATACCCGTGTGAATCTCCAGCAAAGCCTTAGGTAAAGCTTCAAAAATTAGCCGCTGGCCAGGAAAAACTACGCGCTCAAAATACCAATCGGGTATGTTGGTAATGCGAGCAACCTGCATTTTGCCAGTCGCGTTGACATAGCAGCAAAGTATATAGTCGCTATTATCGGGGGGGAGGGGATCAAGTATCTGTGCCATCTAACTCTAGAAATATTATGGGGAATCAATAAAATGACCTTAACACTTCACGATCCCCAAGTGCTGTAAAGGCGACTACCAACCCCTAAAACAAAACAATATTTCGATATATTTAGTAAACTTGGTTTACATATCTCTTTATATGACTTTAGTAATTGACTGGCTTTATAGCGGTTCTTACTCGGATGAAGTACAGTAGCAGTCTTTTGTGAACCAACCGCGAATATCCTTCAAGGTAACTTGAGCATAAGCGGATTCAAGAGCTTCCTTCACTGCTTGATACGTCCGTGCCCCAACTGACTT
>JBEITR010000011.1:0-69310 GCA_040374765.1 Leptolyngbya sp. | reverse complement strand
TTAACCTCAGTTCGGGATAAGGAAAGGAGGGGCTCTGTAAGCTGAAATTACCTAAACGATTCAGCCGGCCCCCCTATGGACAGTCTAGAAGAGTTGTTTTGCCATATTGATGATTTTTGCCAGCAGTTCGAGCCGAAATGGCACTCCTTGCGGCTGGGTGAAGGCGTTCAACACCGTCAGCGCCAGCGATCGCTGAGCTTGAGCGAGATCATGACACCCTTGGTGAGCTTCCATCAGCAGCACTATCGAAACTTCAAAGCGTTCTACTGCAACCATGTCTATGTTCACTGGCGAGAGGCCTTTCCTGGCCTAGTCAGCTACAACCGCTTTGTCGAATGGATGCCGTCGGCTCTGCTGCCCTTGTGCGTGTACCTCAAGCACTGTTTTGGCACTTGTAGCGGCATCAGCTTTATCGATAGCACCAGCCTCAAGGTCTGCCACAACCGCCGGATTCGACGCCACAAGGTGTTCCGAGGCCTGGCGGCCCGGAGCAAAACCTCACTTGACTGGTTCTTTGGATTCAAGCTCCACCTGGTGGTCAATGACTAAGGAGAGTTGCTCAACATCCAAGTCACGCCGGGCAATACCGACGACCGTAAGCCCGTCGAAGACTTGCTTCAAGGCCTCTACGGCAAAGTCTTCGCTGACCGGGGCTATATCTCCAACGCACTTGCAGAACGGCTCTTTGAGACCTGTGGCATCGAGTTCTTTGCCAAACCCAAACGCAACATGAAAAACCACTTGATGCGGCTCACCGACAAGTTACTGGCCCGCAGGTGTCTAGACAGGCTGCACTGGCTTAAGGCTGGCTGTTTGCGGCTCATACTGAAATTGATGGAGAGTGCCAGCTCTGATCTTGTCAACCGCCTGCTGAACCACTTTCAGGGGAACGAAAAACCATTCCTTGGGCTGGACCGGTATGCCAAAGCGGTCCTGCAGTTTCACATCCAACCGGGCCGAGTCGAAAAACTTGTGTAGCAGGGCCTCAAGCTTGGTTCGGTCTATGTTCATCAACTTAAATTCGGCAACGATCTCCACGTCGGCCAATAGATAGGTGGGGTCTTTTTTGGCATTGGCTATCCGCTTCTTCACGTCGCCACCCGTGACACCAATTTTGTGAATGATGGAATGATGGCCTGTTTGAGTTTCTGGTTTTCCAGTTTATCCAGGGTGATAAACATCAAGGCCCGGCTCTTACCAGAGGCAGGGGGAGACTTAATCAGCAGGTATTGTTCCCCGCGCTGTTGGTAGGACTGTTCCTGCATGGAGCGCATCCCCAGTTCATTGGGCTGGGTGGAGCGGCCATTTTGGGCGTAGGTGACGGAAACGGACGGGACAGCAGGTGGTTTACCCATAGGATTGCTGGTTACTACTTGTTCCTAAATGGCGACTTCTGAAAAGTCAATGCCTCGATAAACTTGCTCAATTGGGAACGTTAGATTAACGGATTGTAGTTCTACAATATCTCCAGCCCGAAAGTTGAGGATTTCCCATCGTCCGGCAGCATTTTTGCGATAGAGATCAATGGCAATGTCTTGAGAACTGACTAGCAGATAGTCTTGTAACTGTGGATTTTGGCGATAGAGAAAAAACTTGTTTCCTCGGTCATAGGCTTCTGTACTGTCCGAAAGTACTTCAATAATCAAGCAAGGATAGGTAATGTATTGGGTTGTGGTTTTATCCCTGGAATCACAGCTAACGCTGGCATCGGGATAGGTATAGTCGTTGGTGTCTGAAATGTTAACTCTGCAATCGGAGTTAAAGACTCGACAAGGGCCGTCTGGCAAGTGATTTTCCAATAAAACGGCGCACTTTAGGGCAATGCGGCTGTGGTTTTGGGTGCCCCCGCTCATGGCATAGACTTCACCATTGATATATTCATGGCGACAGGGCTGCTGTTCTTCCCAGTCGAAGTATTCAGCAGGGGTTAATTTAGGGAATTTATCTGGAATCAGAACCATGTCTCATCCTTTTGATTGTCGTGGGGCTGGCTTCTTTGATGATGTCTGCTGACTGATCGTTTTGGTGTAAAGCTCAAAAAGTTTTTCCAAGCGTTCCGTATCGTTTTTGAAGCGACGCCCGATGTAGATGCACTCTAGGGTTTCGTCGTTGCGTTCGCATAGCGACTCCTTTGGAGTATCGCGGAGCGTTGCCTCTGGGCAGATCGTGGACTTGCCTCACCAATGGAAATTCCCTGTCCATGAGATCGGGGTCGTACATGTCGGCAAGCTGGGAAACAGCTTCTTCGATCTCAACGGCGTTCATAATCCCACCGGGGAAGGCTCACGGGTAGGGGGCAGGCCACTGCTGTTTATCATAAGCCTCCCGCTGGATAGCGGTACTTGAGGTCACCTCGGGACTGTTCAGAAAACCGTGCTACATCAGGCTGAAACCATTGATTTCTCGTTACCAAAACTAGGATTTACACAAAACTCTGATCACTCTCGGGGAAATTGCCATTCCCCCGGTAAAAAAACAGTAATCAGCGATCAATCCTACCCCCCCAGCCCCTAGCTGTCGGAGTTTCACCCTGTACCCCCCTTGTCAAGGTGAGGAAGGAGGAGTGATTCCACCGCACTTCACCCCAGTGAACCCGCCATAACCACCACACCGGCGTGTTCAGCGATCGCACCTCCGTGTTTAACAATTACACCGATGCAACCATCGATCAGACCCCTGTGCATATCGATCACACCCCTGCACATAACGATCACAGGCCTGTGTTTAGAATGTGCTTAATGGTGATCGACATGTGCATAGATAAAACCTGAGGAAAGTCAGGTTAATTCCCCAGATCTTTCCTGGAGTCACGTATATCAGGGATGGCAGGTTCTCCAGGCGTAGCCATAGAACTGGGCGTTGATTTCTCCGCCGCCATCTTCCACTCTGGCAGAGGTCGGTTAATACCATTGGCAACATCCGCACTAACCACCAAAACCTTGTAGGCTGGATTTCCATGGTTAGGGGGCCATTGGGGAGGATCGACCACAGCGTAATAGGCCGTGCCACTAAAATCGGGTCCCCCCAGAATCAACCTGTGCTGATTACCATTTGCTAGGGTAACCGTTACCGTTCCCGTTGGCCGAGTAAACCCAAACTCCTCGGCTTTATCAGCCTCCATAGCCAAGGTCTGAAGGGGTGCGTCGGTATTCAAGCGGCTCAGTAAAAAGGCTACGGATCCGGGTTCGGCTGGCTCCTGTAGGGGAACGGTAAGCTTCCAGTCCTGGTTTTTATCCCGCTCTAGGACCAAAGTATCATCGGGCCGTTCTACCTTAAGACCCACCACATCGTTTTCCAAAAAACTCAAAATGACTTTTTGCCCCGCTCCCTCTTTGGAGGAACCAGAGGGCTGGGGTTGGGTCCACGGCATCTCCGACAGACTAACCCCCGCCCCCAGTACCAGGGCAGTGGCAACTAAAATCAGGGTATTACGCTGCAATTTCATGGGGAATTGGATGCGGTTATTGATTAGTTTTGCATTAATACTTCACTGATTCAATAATTCCCTACCCAGCATTAGATAATCCTGCCAGGCCGCCTCCGCCTTAGGATCTTTAACCCCATAGACTACTTGACCCTGTTGAGCAGCTTTCTGGTAGACCCCATAACGCCGAATCCCAGCTTCAAATAAAGGGAGTTGGGCACTTGTCAGCATAGCTCTAACCTCTGCCCCAGCCCGGCTAGGCTTAGGGGGAACTATGGTCAGTAAAATACGATAATTCCTAGCCCCTAGCTGGTAGAGGCACTCCAACACCAGGACTAAAGCGTCAAGAGCCAAGATATCTGGAGTGGTGGGCAGCACCAGTAAGTCGCAACCACTCACCAGCAGGGCTAAATCCTCAGGATCTGGGCGGGCCGGAGTATCAATGACAACATGACTATAGGCTTGAGCTCGATCAGCCACCTGCCATTGGTCCACCACCTCAAAGGGGAGTTCCCCCCGCTCCGCCCAGGTCAAAGCCGAACGATTAGGATCGGCGTCAATCAATAGGGTTGCACTATAGCCCTGCAAAAAAGCTGCCAGATGGATAGCGGTAGTTGTTTTACCCACACCTCCTTTAAAGCCAGCCACGGTAATAATCATGAAACAGGAGTGTACTCCCCCTAAATCCACAACCAGGGTAGGAGAATATTACTAATCTTACGCAATAAAAACTTGATATTCATATCCTGATAGGTTTGATTATCAAAGCCCCTAACCCCTTCTAGCTTCGGGAGAGCACGAAAACGTTTAACTATTTTAAGACCTGAACTATGGCCATCTACAATATCCCGAAAAGCCTGTTCAGCAGAGTTAGTAATACTATTCTCTCGGATAGAAAAACATATATTTTTCAGTAAATTTTGATAGGCTTTTTGATTCCAGGAAAGCACGTATAGGTCGATCCAGGACATGGGAATATTACGACAATGACAATAAAAATCTGCCCTTGAGGGACGAGTTTTAATAATATCTTTGAGATTGACTAAAATATATCTGCCCGTAATCTTCCATATATTCGCCTCCAGTGGTAGTTGACTGATTAAATAGGAATGCTCCATTACATAATCAATTAGCTTAAATTCACCATAACCACGACCGTAATCAGGGGGATAATCTAAACCCTGGAAAGACATTAGTTCAACCCTATCTGTTAGGTCATACTGTTCACAAAGCACCTTCAAATCAGTCAGGTCTGAATTAGAGTTGTCGGCGAAAACTAAATAGGAAATCTGATTATTTTTAAGGGATGATAAATAAAAATTGAAGGCTTTCTTGTAGTCTTCGAGTCGCATTTTTGGATCGGTTCTAGCAAGATTTCTGGCTCCTTCTGGAGGTGTTATTGTTGCCGTCAGTATGAGCAGATTTAGGTTTTGTTTTCGCATAATCCCTATTTTGTGTAAAGAAATAAAGTGAAAAATATAGATTTCAGTTCCTGATTGAGTAGGGTAACCATGGGCTAGATTTTAACTAGCCTTGCAGTAGACCTGCTCCATTATATTGCTATATGGGGGTTCCCAATCCCATTGGGTATAGCCCAGCTAAACTTGTCTTCAGTCCTGACTGTATGCCTGTGGGTAATAAGGTTTCCGTCCCATTCATTCTGAAGTTAGCTCCTGGCCCTAGATTGGCCACCTGTGAACTGAGGAGGCCAAAGGATAGACAGATGGGTTCGGTTTTCTGAGTTCAATTCTCATAGCTGGATGGGGTTGGCAGAATCTGGGGGAAGGGGGATGCGGAGGTAGCCAAACTACCCTAGTCTAGATAAAATCCATCCCATATGTAGCTTTTTCAGGGACTCTACGGTATCCACTAAGACTCCCCCAGAGCTTCACCACAAATCTATGCCCCCCAGCCCCTCCTATTCTCCACCGCCTAAACTGTGGTTGGCGGCTGTCAAGCCGCCGATGTACAGTGTGGCGATTATGCCGATCGTGGTCGGTAGCATAGTGGCCTACGGTGACACGCGCCACTTCAATCAAGGCATCTTTTATACCTTTTTGCTGGCAGCCATTTTAATTTTGGCTTGGGAAAACCTTAGTAACGATGTGTTTGACTCGAGCACGGGAATTGATGTTAACAAAGCCCACTCCGTCGTTAACCTGACCCGCAATCACCGTCTGGTTTTTGCCCTAGCCAACGGTTGCCTGGCCTTGGGTCTCATGGCCATTGTCACCATCTGCCTGACTCAACAGGACCCTACCGTCCTGGGGCTGATCGGACTCTGCTGCCTGCTGGGTTACCTCTATCAGGGCCCCCCCTTTCGCTTGGGCTACCAGGGATTAGGAGAAATTCTGTGTTTTCTTAGCTTTGGCCCTCTAGCCCTGGGGGCGGCCTACTATAGCCAAACCCAGTCCTGGTCCTGGGGTAGCCAACTGGCAGGGGGAATGGTGGGTCTCACCACCAGTCTGGTACTCTTTTGCTCCCACTTCCATCAGGTACAGGATGATCAGGCGGCAGGTAAGCGATCGCCCATTGTCCGCCTGGGCACCAAACGGGGCGCCCAACTGGTGCCCTGGATCTGTGGCATGGTCTTTGCCCTGGCTCTGCTGGGTCTGGCTTCGGGGATTTTCCCGGCTGGGGTAGTCCTGATCTTTGCCAGTGCCCTACCCGCCTGGCGCTTAAGTCAGCACGTCGGTCGTTACCATAACCAACCCCAGCAGGTCAGTAATGCCAAGTTCTATGCCATTGGCTTTCACTTCTGGAGCGGTCTCCTGCTGACCCTGGGCTTCTGGTTAAGTAGTCTAGGCTAATGGTGATCCGCCTGGTGAGCCACGTCTATCGCCGGCGGTGGCGGCAGCCTCTGCATACCGCCCATGGGGTCTGGCAATGGCGGCAGGGCCTGCTGGTGAAGCTGGAGGATGGGCTGGGCCGGGTCGGTTACGGAGAGATCGCCCCTTTGCCGTCCTTTGGTAGTGAGACCCTGGCCCTGGCCCTGGATTTTTGCGCCGGTCTGGGACCAACCCTAACCATTGACGATATCAGGGCCATTCCCGATCGCCTGCCCGCCACCCAATTTGCCCTGGCCTCCGCCCTGGAGCAACTGCAAGCCATCGCCCCGCCCCCCCTTCCCACGGCTGCTGCCAGTCGTTTAAGCCTGCTTCTACCGCCGGGCGAGGCCGCCCTGGAAGCCTGGTCACCCCTTTGGCAGGAGGGTATCCGTACGTTTAAGGTGAAGCTTGGCATCGCCCCAGGGGTAGCCGAGATGGCCCTGGTACAAGCTCTGGTGGCCGCTCTGCCCGCCGCCGCCCATCTGCGGTTAGATGCTAACGGTAGCCTGAGCCTGGCGGAGGCCAGCCAGTGGCTAAGCCTCTGCGATCGCCTCAGGGCTACCCCGGACCTTTGCACCATTGACTACCTAGAGCAACCCCTGGCACCCTCAGCCTTTCCCCTGCTCCAGTCTCTGGCCCAACGTTTTCATACCCCTGTGGCCCTGGATGAATCAGTGGCAACCTACCACCAACTGGAGAATTTGTACCGCCAGGGCTGGCCGGGCCTATTTATCGTCAAACCGGCGATCGCTGGTTTTCCTGGGCGATTACGACAAATCTGGGCAAAACACCGCCTCACCCTAGTATTTTCCTCGGTGTTTGAAACCAGCATCGGCCGTCGAGCAGTGCTGGCTCTAGCGGCGCAGTACCAGCAGCACAGCGGCAATCATCTAGCCCTGGGACTGGGGGCCCGCCACAGCTTCAAGGATGATTGGGATGACCTTTCCCCCGATCAACTATGGCAACGCCTTTAGACCCATCTCTCCTACCCTCCCTCCCAACCCTGTTGCAACGGTGTCAGGGGCGGGATTGGTTGATCTTAAAAGACGAGGAGGCTGGGGTCGCGACCCCAGCCCACCAGCAGTTCTGGACTAGCCTGGAAACCCTGACCTCCAGCCTGGCGAAAACGGCTGGATCACCCTGGCCCCTGTGTATCAGGGAGGTCAATCCCTGGCGCTGCCTGGCCACCATTTTAGCCGCCCTAGGCCAGGGTAGAAGGGTAGTTCTCACCAATCCCCAATGGGGTAGCCGGGAGTGGCAACAGGTAGGGGATTTGATCCAACCCGATTGGTCCGCACCGGTAGTCCCCGATCTGGGGTGCTATCCCTGCCGAGCCCTAGCCCCGGAACCGCTGGTCGACATCTGGATTCCCAGTGGGGGCAGCGGCGGACAAGTCCGGTTTGTGGGCCATTCCTGGGCAACCCTGATGACCGCCGTGGAGGGATTTCGGCTTCACTTTGGGATTGAGGTTGTGCACGCCTATTGCGTCCTACCCCTACACCATGTCAGCGGCCTGATGCAGGCCCTCCGGGTCCTGGCCTCGGGGGGATGCCTGGCCCTGCAAAGCTACGGCGATCTAAAGCGGGAAACCTGGTTACCCTTCCCCCAGGATAGCTTTCTCTCCCTGGTGCCAACCCAACTGCAATGGCTCCTGGCCCAGGGCGATCGCTACCTGGCTAGATTACAAACCTATCGGGCTGTCTTACTGGGGGGGGCGCCCGCATCCCCCGCCCTGATCGATCAGGCCCGACAACGGGCCATTCCCCTGGCCCTGACCTACGGTATGAGTGAAACCGCCAGCCAGGCGGCTACCCTACTGCCCTCCGAGTTTCTGGCTGGTCACCAGAGCAGTGGCCGATCCCTACCCCATGTCCACCTGGAAATTATCAATGGCCAGGGGGATTGCCTGGCTCCAGGGGGGGTAGGGGCGATCGCCCTGGAGACCCCCTGCCTATTTCGGGGATACTGGCCACCCCTCCCGACCCCATGCCAGGGACGATTTGTTACCGACGATCTGGGTTACCTGGATGATCAGGGCTATGTCCATGTGCTGGGCCGCCGCAGCACGACCATCATTACCGGTGGCGAGAAGGTTTTACCCCAGGAAGTCGAACAGCTACTGCTGGCTACGGGGCAACTGACAGATGTGTGTGTGGTAGGGCTAGCCGATCCCCACTGGGGACAATGCCTCTGCGCCTTGATCGTACCTGGGCCTGACTTTGCCGGGCTAAACCCGTTGATGGCCCTGATGCGGTCCCAGCTGGCCAGTTATAAACAACCCAAGCGCTGGCTGGTGGTGGCCGCCATACCCCGCACCACCGAAGGCAAGCTACTGCGAGGTATGGCCCTGGCTCTGGCTCAGGAAAGGGCTTAATCGCGACTGGATGGCTGTTCCAGACCAGCTTCGGTTTTAGCGATCGCCAGCATGGTCTTTAACACCGTATCGGGATTCAAACTAATGGAGTCAATGCCCTGTTCTACCAGAAAGGCGGCAAATTCTGGATAGTCACTGGGGGCCTGACCACAGATGCCAATCTTACGGCCCTTGGCCTTGGCCCTGGCAATCACCTGGCGCACCATTTCCTTCACCGCTTCGTTGCGCTCATCAAAAATATGAGCCACCAGGGCGGAGTCCCGATCTAGCCCCAGGGTCAATTGGGTGAGATCGTTGGAACCAATGGAAAAGCCATCAAACACCTGACTGAATTGGTCCGCCAAAATCACATTACTGGGAATTTCGCACATGACGTAGACCTGCAGGCCATTTTCCCCTTGTTTGAGCCCATAGCTGGCCATGGTTTCTAGCACCTTGCGGCCTTCGTCGGGGGTACGGCAAAAGGGAATCATGGGAATCACATTGGTCAGCCCCATATCATCCCTGACCCGCTCTATGGCCTTACATTCTAGACCAAAGGCCTCGGTATACCTGGGGTCGTAGTAGCGGGAAGCCCCCCGCCAACCAATCATGGGATTCTCTTCGTGGGGTTCAAATTCCCGGCCACCGATTAGGTTGGCGTATTCATTGCTCTTAAAATCCGACATCCGCACCACCACCGGTTTAGGGTAAAAAGCAGCGGCAATCATGGCCACGCCGGATGCCAGTTTATCTACAAAGAAATCGGGCTTATGGTCGTAGTGGGCGGTGATTTGGTGGATTTCTGCTTTAGCCGCCCCGTCCTTAAGGTGGTCGAAATGCATGAGGGCCAGGGGATGGGTCTTGATATGGTTGGCAATAATAAACTCTAAACGGGCCAACCCGACTCCGTCACAGGGAATGGCGGCGAGACTAAAGGCCTCCTCCGGATTCCCCACATTCATGAGGATCTGGGTGCGGGTACGGGGCAGGTTATGGAGGGCAGTTTCCACCACCTCAAAGGGCACCAGACCACTGTAGACCCGACCCGCCTCTCCCTCAGCGCAGGAGACGGTGACCGGCTGTCCAGTGGTAATTACCTCCGTGGCGTTGCCACAGCCGACGATCGCCGGTATGCCCATTTCCCGGGCAATAATGGCGGCGTGGCAGGTGCGGCCTCCCTGGTTGGTAATGATGGCGCTAGCCTTTTTCATAATGGGTTCCCAGTCGGGGTCGGTCTTATTGGTAACCAGTACCTCACCATCCTGGAATTCACCCATGCGTTGCACATCCATGATCACCCGGGCCTTGCCGGTGCCCACCATTTCCCCTACGGCTCGCCCACTGGTCAACACCACCCCCGTACCATTCAGCCGGTAACTTTTAATCACATGGTCAGACTTCTGGGATTGCACGGTTTCGGGGCGAGCCTGAACAATAAACAGTTCGTTCGTGAGACCATCCTTAGCCCACTCAATATCCATCGGGGTCTGCTTACCCCGCCGCCGGCTATAGTGATCTTCGATAACGCACGCCCAACGGGCCAGGGTAAGAACCTCGTCATCGCTGAGACAGAATTTGCGGCGATCGGGCTCGGCCACCGGTACGTTTTTGGTTTCCTTCCCACCGCCAACGTCATAGATCATCTTAATTTCTTTACTGCCCAGCCGTTTCTCTAGAATCGGACGCTTACCCTGCTTGAGGGTGGGTTTAAACACAAAATACTCATCGGGGTTAACGGCCCCCTGGACGACATTTTCCCCCAGACCGTAGGCGGCAGTAATCAGGACAGCATGCTTAAAACCGGTTTCCGTATCAATGGAAAACATCACCCCCGAGGTGGCCAGATCGGATCGCACCATTTTTTGAACACCCACCGACAGGGCTACGGAAAATTCATCGAAGTCCTGCAGACGCTCGGCGTACTGGTGACGGTAGGAAATCGCCCGATCGGTAAATAGAGAGGCAAAACAACGGTGACAGGCTTCGACTACCCCCTTGGCTCCATGCACATTCAGGTAGGTTTCCTGCTGACCGGCAAAGCTGGCATCGGGCAGATCTTCGGCGGTGGCGGACGATCGCACCGCCACGTCTAAATCACCCAGGCCCCTATCCTGGCCGTAGCGCTCACAGAGCCGCAGGTACGCCCTGCTGATGGCCACCTCCAGGTCCGAGGGGAAGGGGGTAGTTAAAATCAGGGATCGCGCCTTTCTTCCGCGATCGCGCAGGTTGACCATATCATTCAAGTCCAGATCGGCAAATAACTGGCGTAGTTGGGCCTCTAATCCGGCTTGCTGAATAAAGTAGCGATAGGCATAGGCGGTAGTAGCGAAACCTGAGGGTACCGTGACTCCCTGGGTCCCTAACTGCTGGATCATTTCTCCCAGAGAGGCGTTCTTACCCCCCACCAGGGGAATATCTTCAATACCGACCTCCTCAAACCAGAGGATAAAGGCCTGCTCCTTAGGATCGGAGTTGGATAGGTTAAGCTCAGGCCGATGGGATAAAACCATAGAAATTCTCCTGATTCCTGATTAAGGTTCTAATTGCCACTGATCGCAGCTAGGACCAATGGCCAGGCAGAGGAATAGAGCGTTTCCCCTGACGGACTCAAGGCCGATGGGCTTGAAGTTGTAGAGGCTCTAACCGCAGGAAGCATCTATGCCAGACTGCCTACCCTTCTATCCTAGGTTTTACCTACCTGAAAGGAGGGAATCAATAGGGTTCTTTAAGGTCTACTTTTCAGGTCTTAATCTTTTTCTGGAAGATTATTGCGAAAAATTAACGCTTTAGCCAACAGGCTAGAGGCAGAGTTGCTCGCAAACATGCATATCTGGCGAGACGGTTCCAGTGGTGGGCTAACCTCTGGGGCGACGGCCTTACCGTCGTTTCAGCCAGATCAGTAGGGCCAGAATAAATCCCGCCAGGGGTAGGGCCAACAGGGCCAGGATCGCCAGGCCAATCTGCTGTTGCACCGTCATCACCAAGCGCCGGTTGGTCACCTGACGGGGGCGAATAGAGAGGGTCGAGTCATCCTTTTTCCCTAACCAGCTGACGGCGTTCAAAAAAACATCGCCATTGAGTTGTTGCTCAAACAGTCCATCCGTAGCGAAGGTGGAATTACCAATCACCACCAGACGGGCCTGGGGACCGCTGTCGCCCGGTTCGCCTGGCTGAGCTGACCCCAGCGATCGCTGCAGGGCCACTCCCAGAATATAGGGACCGGCGGGGGGAGCATTCTGGTCAACCTTCAACTCCCCCTGGCTGGAAAGGGTCTCAGCCCGGCTCTGGGGATTACTGCGGAGAATTGGCTGGGCGGTTACGCCCGCTATTGCTTCCAGGTTGATGGGCCGCACCAGGGGGAAAAAGGACCGCCCCTTGCCAAAATCGTGGGTGATGGGGTGATCGCCATAATCGGTAACCAGGGGAGCCGCAGGGCCCAGCCCCACCAGTTGGCCTGCTCCCGAGGTATCCAGCACAATCCGGTTGTCCAGACTGATACCCCAGCCATCCAACAGGCTATCCAGATTGGGACTGGTGCGGGGGTCAAGCATCAACAGCAAACTGCCACCCTTGTCCAGGTAGCGGGTCAGGGTTTCCACTTCCTGATCAAAAAACTGGGCGGAGGGGCCAGCCACGATTACCACGCTGGCATCTTCAGGAATCCCGGCGGTGGTGGTCAGGTCTAGGGGTTCCACCTTAAAACCCTTATCCTTAAGGGCCGTAGCGGCCTGGGAAAAACCGGTCTTACTACCATCAATGGGTAGTTCCCGGTGGCCCTGGGTAAAGTAGGCCCTTAAACTGCCCTGGTGGCTGAGTTGGTCCAGACCGTTGGTGAGGGTGCGTTCGGATAGGCGATCGGTAGAACTCAGGGTTTGCAGTAATCGTCGCTGCTCACCCTGCTGTAAAAACACTTCCCCCGGTTGGGTTACCCCGAACTCCTGGGCCTGGCGGGGATTCTCGGAGGGGTTCACGTACTCAAAGGCAAAGCGGTCCCCAGCCTGGCGATAACTTTCCAACAACTGGCGATCCTGAGGGTTAGGGTTGGGGTCAAAGATCACCACCGTAGTAGGTGCCTTCAGAGCCTTCACCACCTCCTGGGACTGGGGAGCCAGGGTAAATATCTGGTTTTCTGTCAGATCAATGCGGATGGAGTGGCGCACCGCCAGAAAGTTGAGTAAGGCCAAAATAGTTAGAACCGCCAGGGTACCTACTAGGGCATTAGCACCAACCTGGGTCGATCGCTGCTGCCAGAAGCGCTGACCGCCAGCATGCCTAGACCCCAGCCCCACCACCGCCAGGCCCAGTCCCCCCAGGAGCAGCACCAAGGGCAGTGGCGACCAACCCCTGAGCAGACCCACCACCAGCCCTGCGGTAATCAGGGCCAGGCCAGGCCAGACCAGGTATTTCAAGCACTTTTGGATGGCGATCTTCATGGCAAGCTATCTGTTCTCTAACTAGGATCGTTGGAATCGCAGGGTTTCAATCGATTGGGCGGTGAGGTAAAGCCCCAACAGAATAAAGGATAGAAATAACACCAGCCCACTGCTGTCAAAAATGCCCTCGGTAAAGTCAGTGAAATGCTTCAGCATAGAAAGATGGCCCACCGCCCTGCCTGGCAGACCCGGTAATCCTTGGGCAATTGCATCGACCAACCACAAAAGTAAAACCAGGCCAAAGGTCATGATGGCGGCCAGAACCGTACTTTCAGTTAGGGAGGAAATAAACATACCCAGGGCCAACACACTGGCGGCCATCAACAGCAATCCCAGATGGGCCAAACCAAATACCCCCGGATGGATGGGGGGAGAGGCGGACCCCAAGGCTATGGCCTGCCCTACCATCAGGGGCAAAACCAGACCAATGTAAAAGCTGATCACCGCTAAGAGTTTACCCAGGGCTACAGCCCAGTTAGGCAAGGGGGAGGTAGCCAGTAATTCCAGGGTGCCCTGCTTCCGCTCTTCGGCGTAGAGACCCATGGATAGCATGGGTAGGATAAACATGGAGAGGGAGCCCAGCAGACCCACGTAGGCCTTAATGAATTCGTAGGCTACATCCAGGGACTGGGGGGCTGGCATACCCATTTGGGCGGCCTGGTCTGCCGTGGCGACTTGGGCAATCATACCCTGGGGACCCAGCAGCATCACCACCAGAAAAAAGCCCCCCAGCAACCAAAAAATTCCCGCAATCAGGTAAGACAGGGGCGAGGCCAGGTAGCTCTGGAATTCACGGCGAAAAATAGCCAGAATATTTTTGAAGATCATGGAATCGGCAAGGGTAGGAAGGTAATGGTTTTTTAGCTGGCCCCCTGGGCACTACTGTCTGGGCTGTCTGGAATTTCCGGGCTGGCTGGTGCCACCGCATCCACGGTGGTGAGGTTGAGAAACACCTCCTCCAAACTGGCCTGCTGACGCCGCAGCTCATACAAACCCAGGCCCCCATTCACCAGGGTAGCGGCGATCGCCTGGCCCAGGGACGCACTTCCGTCGCCCCGCACCCGCAGGCGATGACGATCTTCCGGCAGGGATTCTGGCCCCAGAACTACAACCTCCCGTACCTGGGTCAAGGCGCCCAGCAGGGAACGGGCCTGATCCACATTGCCCTGCACTTCAATTTCGTAGGCCCCCTCTCCCATCAGCCGGGTGGTCAGGTTAGCGGGGGTATCGGTGGCGACGATTTGCCCCCGGTTGATAATGGTGATGCGATCGCAGGTCATACTCACCTCGGGCAAAATGTGAGTTGATAAAATAATCGTATGGCTACCGGCCAGGCTTTTAATCAACTGCCGGACCTCATTAATCTGCCGTGGATCGAGGCCCACCGTGGGCTCATCCAGAATAATTACCGGTGGATCGTGGATAATCGCCTGGGCAATCCCTACCCGCTGCCTATATCCCTTCGACAGTTTGCGGATCAATACCTGACTTTTATCCCGGAGGCCACAGCGATCCATAGAGGTATCTACCCGTTCCTGGCGCTGCCCTGCCGGTACTCCTTTAATCTGGGCCACAAAGTTGAGGAAGCCCGCTACGGTCATGTCTGGATATAGAGGTGGGGACTCGGGCAGATAGCCAATCCGCTGGCGCACCGCCATGGAATCGCTATGGACATCGTAGCCAGCTACCCGGGCCGTTCCCTGAGAGGCGGGCAGGTAACCAGCCAAAATTCGCATGGTGGTGGTTTTACCCGCCCCGTTGGGTCCTAAAAATCCCAAAATTTCACCGGACTCAGCCGCAAAACTAACATCCTGCAGGGCTGGGGTCGATCCGTAGGTTTTACTCAGGTGCTCAACTTCAATCATGGGTAGGTGATAACCGGGTTCAATAGTCTAGGATTCATTCTTCACTATAGTCGCGGTTATCTACTTTAATCACCAGTCTGGCAAGCGACTCACCTCTTTGCGGCCAATTCTTTAGGGTAAATCGCCCATCAGCCCGGTCCCTGGCCCTAGCTACCTGAGATGGAGCGCAGGACCGTCACAAACACTCTCCAGTTCTGGCTTAGCGGGATCAGGGGGGCTCAGGGTTCTGGCCGAAGTGGTAGGTTAGAATTTTGCCCGGGTTTTGCCATAGGCTCGTAGGATAGGGTAGACAACCTACTGGGAAGAGGGAGAGTGGGCCATGGTGAAAATTGCCGTGATTGACTACGATATGGGCAACCTGCACTCGGCCTGTAAGGGATTGGCGCTGGCGGGGGGTGAGCCCCTGATTACCGATCGCCCCTTCGATTTAGACCAGGCCGACGCCCTGGTGTTGCCGGGGGATGGCGCCTTTGACCCGGCTATGCAGCATCTGCGATCGCGCCACCTGGTAGAACCAATTCAGGCTGCGATCGGTATGGGCAAACCCTTTTTAGGAATTTGCCTGGGGCTGCAACTGTTGTTTGAGTCAAGTGATGAAGGCCAGGAAGCGGGCCTGGGTATTTTACCCGGCCATATCCGCCGCTTTCGCACCGAACCCCACATTACCATTCCCCATATGGGCTGGAACCAGCTCACCCTAACCCAACCGCTTAATCCCATCTGGCGCGGCATTGAGAATGGCGACTGGGTCTATTTTGTCCATTCCTACTACGCTGACCCGACGGATAAAGGAATTATTGCTGCCACCACTACCCACGGCAGTCAGACCGTGACAGCGGCCATCTGTAAGGATAATCTAATGGCCATGCAATACCACCCGGAAAAGTCTGCCCCGGCGGGGTTAACCATGCTGGCTAACTTTGTCACCCTGGCTGGCCAGAGGGGTGGATAGACTTAACCATTCTCGGGAACTTTTACGTGGGCTGACCTACAGACTGAACCTGAGGGGATACAAGCCTATTGGCATCGGCATCCCACAAAATAAACTGGGCGCAATGGAGCATATCTTTAATACCCACGGTTTTCACCTGGGACAGAAGATGGGCATTGGCTCGATGACAGGCCGCGAGATTATAGTTGGGAATTCTTTCAGAAAGGTGGTGAATGGTGTGATAGCTAATGTCAGCAGTAAACCACCGTAGAATGGCTGGCAAGTCTAAATAACTACTACCCTCAACGGCTCCCTGTACGTAGTCCCAACCAGCAGTTTTGTGGGCATAGGCTTCCTCAAAATTATGCTGGACGAAAAAGACACAGATAAAAATCGCTCCCGCTAAGGTCAGAACCGTAGCATATAGACCGAAAAACAAAACCGGCCCAATCAAATAGCTGAGGATAAACCAACTAGACACCACAACAATATTGTTGTAGAGCAAATCCCAGAACTCTTCTTTGGTTGGCCACTGCTTAGATTGATGGCTAGCAATCAACTCCTTCAGGTTAACTCTGCCATTGGCTTTAAAGGTAGCCAATCCATCTGCAATAAAGTCATAAATACCGAGAATCAGAGTGAGTCTTGGCTTAATCACCAAATAGAAAAATCCCCCAGGCAGGGTCATAATCGGTTGGCGCAAGAACACATAGAGTTTTTGATCGGAAGGGTTCAACCGAGAGAATTCTTCTGTAGAGAGAAAATCACCAATCCCCCGATAGCGTTCCCAGTCTCCGTTGGTCTTATGGTGGTAAGCATGATCCCGTGACCAGCCATACTGGGGTATGGCGTTGATAGCTCCTAAAATAAAGCCCACTAATCGATTGAGTCGCCTCGATTTGAATAAAGAGTAATGGCCACAATCATGCATCAAGGAAAAACAACGCAGTAAAAACAGCACCATCAAAATAACGATAGGCGGCAATAACCAAAGGGAAATAGCCGCTGCTTTAACCGCCAGAACCCATAGGCCAATATAGGGCACGATCGTATTGAGGATTTGATAGGTGGCCCGTCGGTCATCGCTCTTCATATAGGGAGCCAACACAAAATCTGACTTTTGTACCATAATTGTTTCCGAAAAAATGTGACTTCTAAATAGGAGACAAGTCCGGTCTTATCGGCCTGAATATTACCTGAGTGGCAGAAAAGATTACCCTTATATAGCTAAATTAGAGTTATATAGGGTAAGTCCAAGCGATTTTAAGGCTGCCCTTCATTGCCCTAAAAAAAATGGTAAACACTGAAAAAAGTTGTGTTCAAAGGGTACTAGGCGTTACACAAGAAGGATGCTGACTACACCAAACCTTTAGGTCCCCATCACCGATTAACAGTCAACTGTAGTTTTTTAGCCATCCTCTACAAGTAAATAACTTACTGGACCCAACCACAAAGGTTTGCATAGACTAGGGCCTTTCAATCTCAATGAGTGAAAAGGTCAGCACGGCAGAGCTTCAATATTAAGAATATTGAAGTAATTTGTGGTTATCTTAGCACATTCCTATGGCGATCCAGGCTTGTATAGCTAGGGCTATAACTACCGTTGCCTTCTAGCCCTAGCCACAGGCCACGGGACGGAGGCAAGCCAGAATACCTATCCAGTATTAGCTTTCACTATTTCAACAGGTCCTGGCGGGCTGGCCAAAGCTATATAACCGGTTCCTTGGGTTTCCCCTGACTACCCAGGGGGCTTGGGTTGGGGCATCAAAAAGATAGGCTGGGTAGGGCGATATAGGCCTGGGTTTAACGGCTACTGAGCAGAACGTACATAGCCTTGGGTGGTAGGCGTAGGCTGACCACCTGACCGTGGCGTTGCAAGGGTATATCGGCCTGGACCATGCCATTCATATCTAGGACTTGGGCTCGCTGGATGGCGGCATGGTTCAACTCCAGTAACATATCGGTGTTAGCCACCTGCCAGGGTGGGGCACCGTAGCTGACAACCTCGTAGCCCTTCTGGCGATTACCCTGCTCGTCGGTCCACTCCACTGGTTTTTGCTGCCAGCCGGTGGGACGGGCGGTGGTACCTACCTGCACTAAAATTTTCTCAGACTGCGGTAGGGGTTGACCATCCATGGCCACTACCATAACGGTGGCGTAGGGATTACCAGCGGTAATGGTAAGGTCCCTGAGTTTAATCGCACCCCTGGCCTGCAAGAAGCCAGTCGCCCCCTGGGCCTTAGGGCTGTTTAGTAGGCAGAGACCCTGACCATAGTCCCAGGTAATTTCCCCCGTTATCGAGGTAAGGGTTTTACGACGGGGATTCAGGTAAGGACTTAGGTCCATGACTTTACTCTGGGTCCTATCCCTACCGTAGCTGACTTGAACCGGACCCACTAAAAAGGCCAGGGGATGGACGCCGGTCTGGGTTAGGCTCTGGCCTTTAGGCAGCTGTTGATCCCGATTCGGATCAAAACTGCTCTCCTCGCTAATCAAGGGTGCCTGGCGCTGCCACAGAGCCTCCAGGGGACGGTGTTCCTCCACTACCGGCGTGCCAGTTTGGACGTAACCCTGGCGATAGATCAGGGCGGCAGCGGGGAAGTTACCCAGCAGTTCTGGGGTATCGGCAATCCATTTACCCAGGGAAGGCAGATAGCCGTTGGCAGAGTCGGGCGATCGCCACTGGGGTTGATTTAGTTGGAACCAGTAAAAACCGTCTACCCCCGTCAGGGATTGAAATAGACTGACCAGAAAGGGACCTTCCGACTGGTAGCTGAGGGGAGGCACCCAGGAACTTTCGGTGATGACCATGGGGTAGCCACTCACCTGCTTCAAATTCGTCGGTAGTTGGTTCGGTTGGAACAAGACCGATGGGTCGGTGAAGCGATCGCCCGCCACGATTGCCCAACCGCTATACTGGCCGGTATGGAGGCCACCGTAGTAGCGGTTAACCGCCATCACGTCACCCGGGCTATAGCCATAGCGTTCGGCATCGTTGAGACGAGTCGTGTCGGCAGTTTTCCAATTATTGGCATTAATCAGCGCTTTCACCCCAATTTCCTGGCGCAGAAACTCCACCATGGCACGATGGAAATCCATCATGGTAGTCGTGAGAAACTCCGTTTGGTCCGCCAGTCGTTGGGCTCTGCCGGTATCTTTAGAGTTTTGCCCTAGGGGCAAGCGGCTGCGATGGGCCCCATCCACCGGAGGGGATTGGGTCAGTTCCCAAATATGGGCCAGCCGCAGCCGCCCCTGGCTGGGATTATCTCCCTCGATTGAGCTTTGCTGCCAGGCCACCAGGATCCTATCCAAAGATCCGTACTTAGTCATTAACCAATCCCAGTACCGGGCCAAGAGCAGATCCAGGTCACGCCCTTTCAGCCGCTCCAGGGTCCAGAATAAAAGGGAATCTTCGTTTTGTAGTTGCAAGAGGGCTACCGCTGGGTCATCCTTTAAGGCCAGTCCCGTGTAGGGATTAACCGGTTCCAGCAAGGCTCGCCACCAGTCTTTATAGGCCGCCTGCACCACCGGATCGAAAAACAGCAATCCCATCATGGTGTCACTATCGCGGGGTACGGGCCACTCCGGTTGAAGGGGCAAAGCAGCGGCAAAGTAGGGAGAAAGGGTGGTGTAAATTCCTTCCTGTTTCATGGCCGCCACCAGACGCCAAAGTTGATCGCGGGCCGTGAGGTTAATGGCATTTAAGTCATCCTTGGAACTGGGGGAGGGAATCTGGCCATGCCAACGCACCATATTGACGCCCCGTTTAGCCAGAAATCTGGCATGTTCCGCCATGGCTGACGGGTTACTTTTCCAGATTTCCGTATTCACCGCCCAGAACCGAATCGGCTGCCCAGCCCCGGTGACAAAGTCCTGACCATTATCCGATCGACGGATAAAGCCCGATTGCCCAGCTACCGCTTCATTTAAAAAGCGCAGGTCGAGGAGGGCCTGGGGACTGAAGCGATCGGGCTGGGGGGTAAAATCCCAAGCCTGGGCTGGATCAACCAGATTGGTAAGGGTAACGGCGGGATTAGTTGGGGTACTATTGCCCCAGGGGAGCCAGGCATGGCACGCCACCGCCAGTACCGCCACGCCCAAGCCCAGACCCAGGACCGACCAACCCCGAAGCAGTAATCCTGACCAATGACTTTTTAGGGAATGGATCATGGCTTTTGCTCTGGATACCTGTATTGAGCCTAGCGAATGGGCTGGCTTTTCCCGTCATCCATTCCTGAGCTTGATAGAATTCTTATAGAGCCTTTATAGTTCCCGGCCATGCTACGTGTTTATGGCAATCGTACCCTCAAAACCCTACCTGGACTGGCCATTCGTCCTACTTCCGTGCGAGTTAGGCAGGCTGTATGCAATATCTGGCAAAACCAGATCCAGGGTTGCCGCTGGCTGGATCTGTGCACCGGTACCGGAGCCATGGCAGCAGAGGCCCTCGGTCGGGGGGCCGCAGAAGTAGTAGGCATTGAACTCTCCCCAGAAGCCTATGGGGTAGCCCGGCAAAACTGGCAGAAGATAGCTAAACCCGATCAGCGCATTAGCCTATTTAAGGGAGACGTCCTCAACCAACTATCGCGGCTGAAGGGCCAATCCTTCGATCTGATTTATTTTGATCCACCCTACAGCAGTGGCCTCTATACCCCAGTCCTGAGCAAAATCGTTCAGTTCAACTTACTTAAACCAGAAGCGGAAATCGCGGTAGAACATAGTCCTAAGGGCTGGACGGCAGAGTCCATAGCCGGATTACGCCTGATACGCGAGAAGCATTACGGCGGTACCTGTATAGCCTTCTATGGGCCGGCTTGATCGACAGCCCCGGCCAGCCTGGGACGTGCCCTATTTTCTTTCTAACCCCCTATGCACCGGCCTCCCCCGCTGATTCTGAAAAAACTGGTCCTGATGGGAGCCCTACAACTCACCATGATCTGGGATCTGATCACTACCCTACTGGGAATTATTTTAATTCTAGAGAGCGTAAATCCCGTAGCCCTTAGCCAGGCCGTTATTGGTTGCCTAATTGTGGTGGCCTTTAGTTTTTCCACCCGATCGCTCTGGCAACAACGTCAGGGTTACCGCATTACCGGATTACCCCTAGCCCTGCTACGCCTGGTGTGGGGAATGGCCATCTTTGTTGACCTGTGGACCTCCCTAACCTGCAATACCTGGTTCATTGGAGCCCACTCCCCAGAGGACAGTCGCGCCATGGTTGACCTACTCAGTCACCTCAACCTGGGTCAACTAATCATTGTGGTGTTTGTGACTCTGGTCACCGGTGTTAGTCCCATCCTGGTGGGCTACCTCCGGGATCAAGATATTGACGCCTGGCTCAGTTAATCCCCCAGGATGGCTCTGGTACCAGGTAGTTAAGGCGGTATCATAAATTACCTGCCAGGGTAAGTGATGCTGGCGAGCCAGGGCAGCACAGTCTTCGTATTCTGGGTGAACATTGAGTAAGTTCCCGGTTTGGGGATGGTAACCCAGCTTGACCGCCACGACACCGTGGGGAGTAGTCAGTCTTTCAATGTCTCGCCGTAGAATAGTCCGCTGTTGCCGCTGGTGGCGAACTCCCAGGGTCGGGGTTTGCGCCAGTAGGATCTCGGTGCAGCGGGTTTCGATGGTGATTGGGGCAATAACGGTAATCAAAAGCCCTGGTCGAGACTTCTTCATGGTCAGGGGTTGGGTAAAGACATCCAGGGCCCCAGCCGCAAAAAGTTGTTCGTAGAGGTAGGTAATCACCTGGGGAAGCATATCATCCACCTGGGTTTCCAGTACCGCCACCGTTGTTGCTTCCCCCTCCCCAGTAAAGCTTTGGGTAGCAGGCTGAGGACTCAGGGAATCGGTCAAGGGGATAGCTCTATGGGCAGGAGCTGGCCCCAGGGGCTGGGGGACGGGGCGATCGCCAGGGGTACCTAGCCACAGGCGCACCATATTGGGAATCGGTAAATCCTGCCGACCAGCACCGAGACCTACCCGTTCCAGGGTCATGGCCGGGGGCGGCCCAAACCCCTCCGCCAGGGCCGCCACAATAGCAGCGCCAGTGGGGGTTACCAATTCCCCCTGACACCCGTTGCTGTAGATCGGCATAGAACGCTGCTGCATCAGCTTCAGTACGGCTGGAGCCGGTACGGGCAGCCAACCATGGGCCGCCTTGACCCGACCCTGCCCCGTGGGCAGGGCAGAACAGTAAAGCTGATCGATACCCAAATAGTGGAACCCCAGGCAGGTCCCCACCACATCAACAATGGCGTCGATCGCCCCCACCTCATGGAAGTGAACCTGATCCACCGCGATACCATGGACCGCCGCTTCCGCTTCCGCCAGTTGCTGAAAGACCCATAAACTCCAGTGCCGGGCGCGATCGGGCAAATCGGCCCGCTGCAACAGTTGCTGAATCGCCGGTAGGTTGCGAAATCCCTGGTGGGTACCGTGGTGGTGATGGTCAGCCGGTTGAGGGACCGGATTGGTCAGGGTCACCTCCACCTGAAGAGCCCGCTGACCCTGCCGTTGGGTGGGTGCCGCCGTCAGGCAGAACTCCCCCTCTAGGCCCAAACCCTGAAGCTGGGTCTGGAGATAGGAGAGGGGCACACCGGCATCAATCACCGCCGCCAGGCACATATCCCCAGAAATTCCCGAAGGACAGTCAAGGTAAGCTATTGTTTTCATACTGGTAACAGTATCTGGCACCATGGCTACCCTATATCGTCTCCATCCAGCTAATCCTGAGTCCCGCAAAATTAGCGCCATTGTTGAGGCGCTGCGCGGCGGATCTATAGCGCTTTATCCTACAGACACAGTCTACGCCATTGGTTGTGACCTGAATCATCGGGGTGCCGTACAGCGGGTGCGGCAGTTAAAGCAACTGGCCAACGACAAACCGCTGACCTTTTTATGCCATTCCCTTTCCAACATTGCCGACTATGCCGTCGTCAGCGATGGTGCCTACCGGTTGATCCGGCGATTGATTCCCGGTCCCTTTACCTTTCTGCTCCCAGCCACCAAGCTAGTCCCCCGCCTGGTGATGAACCCTAAGCGGCATACCACGGGAATCCGGGTACCCAACCATGGTATCTGTCTGGCCCTCATGGAGGCCCTGGGTAATCCGGTGATCTCTACCTCGGCCCTAACCCTTGCTCCTGGATCTGAGACCATGGATAAAGCTGAGCTCTTTGATGTCCTCCAAAACCTGGTGGACATTATTGTGGATGACGACCAACCCCTGACCTACCAGGTTTCAACCATTCTGGATATGGGTCAAGACCAGCCCCTAATTGTCCGCCAGGGCCTGGACTGGGAAATAGCCCAGGATTGGGGCGCCGAAATTGCCCAGTAGATTGGACCGAATTGACGCTGCTCGAAAGTCACCCTGAATCAAAATCAACCTAACCACTTCAACTACTGCCACACCCTTTCAGAAATCCCAGGGACAGAACTGTAGTTAATGATGCGCACTAGGTTGTCCTTGCTAGGATTGGGTACTTATGAAGATTGCATCTACCAGCGTTGTTATGGCCTCCTTTCCTGGGAGTAATCCCTCCTTTTCTAATTCCCGCCCTCCTTTACCCGATCAACCAGCCGATCTCACCTGCATGGAGAATAGGATTCACCAGTTGGTTGAATCCCGCCTACACCGTCGTCCAGGAGGTCTGGACGGGGTTGCCCACCGCATTGCGGCTGAAGTCGAACGCATGTGTCGGCGCAGCGATCGCATTCAAGCCTCGGGTAACCTGAGCCATTGGCAATCCACCCTGATCGACCAGCGGGTGAACAAATGCCTGAGCTATTACGACCTGGGGTCAACCCGGGGTCGCATTGATTTACACAGCACCCTGAGCGCCATTGCCTATCGCCATATCGCCTCAGAGCAAAGCTCCTTAAGCTTTCAGGGTCGCTGTGAATTGCTGGAGGATTTTATGCAGACCTTTTATATCGAGGCTTTGAATAATTTTCGTCGAGCCCATCACCTGCTATCTACCTATACCCCCTCTACCCGGTTAGAGTTGGCGGAATACATGGCCTTTTGTGAGCAGTATGGTAAGCGTTTCATTGCCCTTGGCAAAGGCCATAGTCAGCAATTAATTGTGCTGAGGGCCCAGGCCTTCAACCACAGTCAACCCAATCACACCCTGATTGACCCAACCCTGGTAGATTCCCCCAAGCTTGAAGAAGGCGAAAGGGGTCCTTCCCTGGCCGTCCTGCAGCAAATTCGGGAAAAAATCACCCTGGCCCCTAGTACTGATTCTGAGGAGGCGACCATGCGTGATCGGGTGACTACCGCCCTGATGGAGTATTTCAGTCAGCAGAACCAGCCTGAGTGTATGAACTATCTGGTGCTGAAGCTGAAGGATGCTTCTACCTCTGAGATTGAAGAGATTCTAGGCATTTCCCCCAAGCAGCGCGACTACCTACAGCAGCGTTTTAAGTATCATGTGGAAAGGTTTTCCCAGGACTACCAATGGGAATTGGTGCACCAATGGTTGGGAGCTAACCTGGAAAACAGCCTGGGCATGACCCCCGATCAGTGGCGTGGATTCCTGACGGCCCTGGGGCCCCATCAACGTCATTTAATTGAACTCAAGCAGGCGCAGGTGGACCTTGTCAACGAAGACGATGGTGCGATCGCCAGCAGCCTGGGGTGGACCACCAAAAAAGTTAAACGAACCTGGACAAAGATCCTCAGGCAAGCCTGGCAACACCGTAACCAGGGGCTTTAAGCCCGACCATCCGAAGTAGACAATGGATAGACTATAGCTCTTCGACAACAGCCCCGCCCGAGGGCGGTTCAAACTTGTAGCCAACCCCCCGCACCGTTTGAATCAGGGCCGGCTCGTTCGTATCCTTCTCAATTTTTTTACGGATCTGACCCACATGTACATCTACAACCCGTTGATCGCCAACGTAGTCGTAATCCCACACCTTTTGAATCAGCTCAGACCGGCGCCATACCCGACCGGGATGGCTGGCGAGAAAATGTAGGAGATCAAACTCCAGAGCCGTTAAAGGAACCAGCTCATCGTGGAGCATGACCTCTCGTCGCACCGGATCAATAGCCAGGCTATTAAAGGTTAAGCATTGCTGTTCGGGTGCCGTCACGGGTCGTTGGCGCTTCAAAATAGCTCCCACCCGCACCTCCAGTTCTCCCAGACTAAAAGGCTTAGTTAGGTAATCATCGGCCCCTTCATTAAAGCCCCGAATTTTATCAGACTCGTCAGTCCGGCTGGTGAGCATCAGCACAAAGACGCCCGTGCGCGATTGCATTTCCTTACAAAGGGTGTAGCCGTTGGTATCAGGAAGATTGACATCTAGAATAACCAGGTCGGGTACAAAGCTTTCAAATAGTGCTAGAGCCTTTTTACCGTCTTCTGCCGATTCCATTTCGTAATCCTGCTTTGCCAGGAAACGATAAATCAAGTTACGGATTGCGGGGTCGTCGTCAACAACCAGTATTTTGGCTTCCGCCATAGTTATACCCTTGGTTTGAATAACTTAACTGCGATCGCCAGGAAATTAGCTCACCTGGTTGACCTATCGAAGAAATCAGTCTCTAGCTTTCTAAGAAGAAAACATAAATTAAATAATATCTTCATAGTTTACTAAAGAATTTCAGAAAGAGACTACTCTTAAGCCCAGGTTTATCCAGTTCCGCCCCATTTCCATCACGGCAGTACCACCCTTTGTACAGAACCAGGCTAGCTTTTCCCTATGGCTTTGGCCAGAACCCTGAGGACCCAGTGGATCGGGGCCAACCCGACGCCGGATAGAGGTTCTCACCCGTCTTCATCCCCCTATCCATGGTTCCAGCCAGGCAAAGGACCTGGATAAATGCCCCTGGAATAGGGTAGGACTTCAGAAGACTTAATCGGCAAAAGCTTAGGGACGCTGCAGAGTTCTAGAAGGATTGGTTGTATCTGGTCCGCTACCGGTTCCCGAGCGGGGAATAGGAATATCCTGGGTAGCGCCCTGGTTAGGCCGCAGGGAGGGTTGACCAGGCACTATAGGGGTGGCGGGGGACAGGCCAGAATCCGTCGGTAAGTTCTGGGGTGACTGACCAGCAGAGGGCTTGTCCCTATCCCCATTTCCCTCTTGGGGCAGAGTTGCCAGAGCCACCCGATCGCCCCCCACCGATCGCAAGACATCCAGGACTGTCACCACCTCCTGATAGCGGGTATCGCGGGAGGCATAGAGCACGATTAAACCGGTTGGATTGATCTGGTTAAACTGCTGCAGTACATCGTAGAGAACGTCCAACGTCACGGGTTGGCGGTCCAGATAAATTTGCCCGAGACTATCGATACTGACGTAAAGGCGGTTACTGGCCCCTGCTTGACCCGCCTGACTAGGGAGGGTTTGACCCGTTTTAGCACTAGGTAGGGCAAGATCGATAGCCTGCTGCCGGGTCAGCCCCACGGCCGCCAGAATGAAAAAGGTGAGAATACAGAAAATAACATCAATCAGCGGAATGATTTCCATCCGCGCATCTTCTCTGGGGGTATCTAGCAAGTCTACTTTCATAGTGCTGATCAGGCCTCAGGGGTAGGGGGAATGGCAGGGGCAGTCCTTTGACTTTGGGCCCAGCTTTGCCGATAAAGTAACTCCAGTTCACTACCGGCCCGACGAAACATCTTTGCCTGGCCAAAGATAAATCCTTGAAACAAGCGATAAAAGGCCAGGGTAGAAATGGCGATGATTAACCCTGTAGCGGTGCTGATCAGGGCTTCGCTAATCCCTAGGGAGGCACCTGTGGTCGCATCCCCACTGCCCAGATCACTGAGGCGAATAGAACCCAGGGAATGAATCAGCCCCAGCACCGTGCCCAGTAAGCCGAGCAGGGGAGATAGGCCAATTACTGCTTCTAGCACCTTATCGCCCTTACCCATCACCGTCAGCTCCTCGTTGGCGGCATTTTCCAGCGCCAGGCGAAAGACCTCTGGATCGGGAGACTGAAGCACCAGGGGCGCCGATAGGAAGCGGCCCATGGGTAGCTGCTGCGATCGCTGGGCAATTTCGCCCGCGGCCAGCCAGTCCCGACGAGCCGCCTCCAGCACCCGACCCGACACCTCTCGCTCACGGGTCAAAATGCGGGACCAAAACCAGACTCGCTCAAAAATAGTACCGAGGGCTAAAACCGATAACAGCAATAGGGGCCACATGGCGGGGCCGCCACGGGCAAAAAGATCGGATATATTCACAGATTTAGATGTCTCCTTATCACCGCAATTATAGCCGTAGCCACCGGCCAGGAGGCGCAGGCGAACCAACGCCCCTTGGTAATTGCTTTGAACCGCTCAACCGTGCACTCAGGGTTTCGGCCAAAGCTATGGCTTCCAGGCAGCTTCGAGAAAGCATACCAATTGTAGTGAGTTTAGGATCACTTACGGCAGGTCCAGGCATTTCCGGGAACCCTCAACCCCTGCCACCCTGGCATAGACCTGTGGAGCCCGGCTAGACTATGGCTGGACTGGGCTCAGGGCTTGGTTTTCCTGGCGCAAGTAGGCCTGGATAAAGGCTTCCAGGTCACCCCCCATGACATCCTCAATGGCGGTGGTTTCTACGCCGGTACGCAGGTCCTTAACCATCTGGTAGGGATGAAACACGTAGTTGCGAATTTGGGTGCCCCAGGCGGCTTCTACCATGTCGCCCCGGATTTCGGCGATCGCTTGAGCATGCTGTTCCTGGGCAATAATCAGCAGCTTGGCCTTGAGGATGACCATGGCCTTTTCCCGGTTTTGCAACTGCGATCGCTCCTGGGTACAGCGGACAGAAATACCAGTAGGCAAGTGGGTGATACGTACCGCCGTTTCTACCTTGTTGACGTTCTGGCCACCCGCCCCACCGGATCGGGAGGTTTTAATTTCCAGGTCCTTTTCAGGAATATCTAAGGCCACGGTCTGATCGAGGATGGGCATCACCTCCACCCCCGCAAAGCTGGTCTGGCGTTTACCATTGGCATTAAAGGGAGAAATTCGGACAAGGCGATGGGTACCCTTCTCTGCCTTCAGGTAACCAAAGGCATAGCGACCCGTAATCTCTAAGGTGACCGATTTTAACCCTGCCTCTTCTCCCTCCGAAAGTTCCACCAGATGGACGCCATAGCCCTGCCGCTCGGCCCAACGGGTGTACATGCGTAAAAGCATCTCGGCCCAATCCTGGGCATCGGTGCCACCAGCCCCGGCGTTGATGGTCAGCACCGCTCCTTTGCGATCGTAGGGACCGGATAGGAGTTGCTGTAATTCCCATTGATCGAGTTCATGACTGAGACGGCTAGCACTGTCCTGGGCTTCTTGCAGTAGAAGGTCATCCTCATCCTCCTGAAGCAATTCCAAAATTGCCCTGGCATCTCCCAGACTGGACTGCCACCGGCTCAGCTGACTCAGGTGGGACTTATAGTCACTCAGTTCCTGCAGGCTTTCCTGGGCCTTGTCCTGATCGTTCCAGAAATCGGGTTGGGAGGCTACCTGCTCCAGGTCTTGGATCTTAGCTTCCAGAGCAGGCAAGTCAAAGATAGTCCTGGGTTTTACCCAGGCGGTCGGTGAGCTGGTCGAGGCAGCGTTTCAGATCAACGGTGTCAAGCATAGCGGAGAGTTTAAGGGTAATTAGGGCGTAGGAACCTACGCCCTGAGGCTAAACCACTTTTAAGGTGTCATTAGTCTCGGTTGATGGCGATCAACAGGCGCAGAATAAAGACAAACAGGTTGATGTAGGTAAGATACATCGACAAAGCAGCGGAGAGATACTGATCATCTTCATAGGTGCGGGGCAAGATAAAGAAGTCTACGACGGCGGCACCGACGAAAATCAGCACCCCAAAGGCAGAAATGGCCAAATCCAGGAACTGAGGAATGGGCCCGCCAAAGAGGGTAAAGACAAACTGCCCGACTACCGCCAGTAAAATACCAATGACGCCCAAACCAACGGTGCGGGAAAGGGCAAACCCGTCGGTTTCAGAAAGATTAGAACCAATCTGGCGACCTACTATAAAGACTGCTCCACAGGCTAGGGCAGCGGCGGCGATGCCGGTAATCCCTACCCCAGCCATCCCCAGGGCTACATAGATGAGGCCACTCAGTGTGTATCCCGTCAGCAGGCTATAGGTGGCTAGCAGGGGCAGGGCCGTACTGTTGTTGCCTTTGGCGGCAATATTGCTGGCGACAAAAAATAACGCCACCTGGGCAATCAACGCGACCCAGAAGGTGGGCATAAACAGAGCTGGGTTATTCGTCATCATCCCCAGCCCGCCCAAGGATCCTAGAGCGGTAATAACCAGACCACCCCCCACAAAAGGTAGGGCTTTGTTGATCACATTGGGTCCAACTAAAGCCTGGCCCTGGGCCTTGCGAATGGCTTCACGAAAATTACTGGTATTGCTCACAGTTCTATCCTCTCTAAAACAATGATATCTATCCTCGGCATTCTGGCCAAAGCTATGGCTGATCAGCCTATTGCTAGATTTTCCTGTCTCTAGATTCTAATGAACTTTTGTAATTCGAGCCGGGCTCGGGAGGTACGGCCATCCAGACTGGCCTTACCCTGGCCAGTTCATATTTCCCATCCACCAGGTTTGCATAGATTCCAGATGGCGAGCGGCGATCGCCCCGGCTAAAAAACCTGAGCTATGGCCCACCCACGACTTACCCCGTTGTAGAGGCAATAGGCCCCACAGGCAGCCCCCGTACAGGATGGCCACCAACCCCGCCAGAGCGATCGCTGGTAGGCTTTGGGTAAAGTAACCCCGCAGCAAAATAAAGCCCAGATAGCCAAATATCACCCCACTGATACCCAGATGACGGCTACCGGGTCGTCCCAGTAGCCAGCTCAGAAAACCACTAAACAACCAGCAGAAGCCTGTGACCAGGGCCAATATCGACAAGCCCTGGAATAAGATCAGGCTACCCAGAATCACAAAGGGAGCCGAGTTGGCCACCAGGTGCTTGAGGTCCTGATGGAACAGAGGCGCCACCACAATGCCTGGTAGCCCCATCCAAGAGCGGGGATGGATACTCAGGGGAGTAGAGAGTCGTCGCCCCAGCAAGCAGTCGATCACCCATAAGACCCACAGCAGCAGCAGCAGGTAGGCTAGCAGGGAAATACCTGGGCGAAAACCGTCAGGGAGGGGGGGCAGCGCCATAGGACAGAATTAGCGGAGATAGGTGGCCAGGGTAGGGGACAGGGCAGCCGCCAGATGGGCACCATCTACCCCCAGCACCGTATTGGAGCGGACTAGATACTGGGCTGCCTGGGCATGCCACCAGGTAGCGGCTAGGGCCGCATCTAGCGATGGCTCTAGGGTATCTGAGGGAGGGCTAATTTGACTAGCCAGGCCAGGCTGCAGTTGGCTGGCTCGGGCTTGAGCCAGTAGCCCTGCGATCAAACCCGTCAGCACATCGCCACTGCCGCCCCGAGCCAGGGCTGGAGTGCTATCGGTGTTAAACCAGAGGCGACCGTCAGGATGGGCGATCGCCGTACAGGCCCCCTTCAGCAGCACCACGATCCCACTTTGGGCCGCCGCCAGTTGGGCCGCCTGACCCGGATCGGAGGCGGTTTCCAGTAGGCCGGGAAAGAGACGGCGAAATTCCCCGGGATGGGGGGTAATCAGGCTGGGGGCGGACCGCTGCCCCAGGCGGGGGAGTAATCCCAAGTCGGCCAGGAGGTTAAGGCCGTCGGCATCGCTAACCAGGGGTACGGAACTCTGGAGCAGGGGTTCAACGACGGCCACCGCCCCAGCCGACAGCCCTGGCCCCCAGCCAATCGCCTGGTAACGACTCAGATCAAGGTGATCGGGGAGAGCGGCGATCGCCCCCGTTGCGGTTTCGGCACAGCCCACCACAAGAGCCTCCGGTAGGTGCCCCAACACGAGCAGGCGCAGGGACTTGGGCACAGCCAGGGTGAGCATCCCCACCCCACTGGCCCGTGCGCCCAGCCCAGCCAGGAGGGCAGCCCCACCGTACTGCCGCGATCCGACCACCAGCAATAGGTGACCAAGCTGGTACTTATGGGTAGCCGCTGGACGATGCAGAGGCAGGCGGGCCAGGGCTGAAGCTGGGGTCAGGCAACGTACCCGGGGAACGGCCCCCAGTCCGGCTTGAATAGCCCCAGGAGGAATGGGGAAATCAATTAGATGGCGTTCCCCCAGGTAAGGGAGGGCGGTATCCTGACAGAAGGCCCGCTTCCATAGCCCCAGACAGAGGCTATGGGTAGCCCGCACCGCCGTTCCCAGCACCACTCCCGTATCGGTGTGGAGACCGGAGGGGATATCAATACTGACCACCGGTTCGGTCTGGCTATTCAGGCGGGTAATCAGCTCGGCGATTTTACCCTCGATGGGGCGGTCCAGGCCAAAGCCAAACAGCCCATCGATCCAGAGTTGGGGAGCAGCGGGCAAATCAGCACTAACGGGAATGGCCAGGCTCTGAAGGAAGCGTAAATGGCTAGCGGTTAGATCCTTTTGGCGATCACAGGGGCAACAGACCTCTACCTGGTAGCCCCGCCACCACAGTTCCCGGGCCACCACCAGGGCATCGCCGCCATTGTGACCCGGCCCCACCAACACTGCGATGCGGCTAAAGCTCTGGAGGGCAAAGCGATCGCTAATCCAGGCGGCAATTAACCCCCCGACCTTTTCCATCAGGGCCGCCACGGGCATGCCGGCGGCAAAGATGCTGGCTTCGATCGCCTGCATTTGGGCCGTGGTGACCACCAGATCGGGACTCAAAGCGACCTTCCTCCTGGATTGGCAGACAATGGGGCAGGAACTGGCCACCGGGCCAGTCCTCCAGGTAGTCCCTAGGGCTGGAAATATACCCGGGCATTGGTCAGTCCCGAATCCCGGTAAAAACTATTCCAGCGATTGGCGAGACCAAGGTCAGCAAAGGGACCCACGGCAACATGGGGTCCCCGCGGAGCGGTGCGCTCTTGCACCCGGTCGGCAGGGGTACCCAGTTGAATCACCTGGGCAGTGAGGCTAGGGAGATTGGCTTCACCGGTGGGAATCACCACGTAGTAGGGAGCGTTAATGGGGGCGGCATTACTGCCTGGGGTTGAGGCCGGTAGAACAGCGGTGGTGGGAGGCGCAACATTCATCGGGTAGGCGTTGGCACTGGCCGGAGCCGCGTAGGTGAGTTGCTGGCCAAACTCTACATTGGGAGCAGGTGGCGGCAAAGCTGGCAGCGTATTAGAGGACTGGGGTAAGGCCGGTAAGGGAGGGAGGGCTCCACTGCTGGCATAGACATTGGCAGGAGCCGCCGCCTGGGGATAGAAGGGCTGGGCCGCCGGGGCTGTCGCCACTTCTGCCGTAATTCCCTGGGCCATCAAGGCCGTCACTCGCTGTTGAGCGTTATCCGCCAGATTAAACCGCCCGGCCTGAATCACCGATCGCCCCTGGAAGTTAGTAGCAAAGGCGGTGGGTTCCACCAAACGTACCTGATTGAGAACCTGATCATTGGTGCCGTTGACTAACACGACGTACTGCTGGCCAGAGACGGGGGTGGGGGTGGGGGGTAGGGCATTGGCCGGTAGGGGCATGGCACCGGTCGGCAAAACCGGCACCAAGTCGTAGCCCTGGGCCAGTACGGGCCCAGGCAACCCAGCGATCGCCGCGCCTAGCACGATACCGGCAATCCCCTGGGGAAACCTGGGCTGATTGCCTGTTAACCAGATGGAGTAACCCTGCATTTTCCTACGACTCCTGAATCGAAAATCAGCAACTTAACCAAAGATATTAATCGCCAGATGGCACCAATTGGAGCCCTCGGATCAAGGTCACGGCCCTGGCTGTGCCCCCAGGCACGATTAATCATGTGGATGTTAGCGCAGTTTTTCCAGTTCGCATCATAGAATTCCTGCTTTTCAGGTGACCAGGTGGGAATCGGGATGGGGCGATCCCTGCCTGGACGATCAGCAGCCAGATTCCAGCAGAGTCCGGTAGGATAGGGCTGATCTGGCCTTGGTAACCTTAGGTTGACTATGATTCTTGTGCGGCAGTGGTCTACTCCCCGGATACAGCCAGGGAGGCGCCGCCTGGCTGTTCTGCTCTGGTGTCTAGGATCTGGGCTCCTGGCTGGCCCCGCGATCGCCGGGCTAGCGCCACTCCCATCCCCATCCCTACCCTTAAGGAATCCGGTCATTGATGGGGCCGCCGATCCTCACCTGAGGACCTACGATCTGGGCCTGATCGATGTGACTCAGCGGAACATTGCCCACGCCCCAGAGACCATGCCTGTTTCCCTCACCGGGGTGATTGGCCTGCCCCCAGGCAGGCAAGCCGTTCCCCTGGTGGTAATTCTCCATGGCCGCTATCGGGGCTGCCACTTTGCCCTACCGGAGGTGAGTCAGTGGCCCTGCCCCCCAAACACCGAAACCCGTTTTGATTTAGGTTTTGCCTATCTGGCCCAAAGCCTGATCAATGCAGGCTTCGGCGTCATTATTCCCAACCTCAACGCCGCCTTCTCTGAAACCTATGGGGCGGCGGTCGGCACCCGTAATCAGCTGGCGGATCAACGCAGTCAACAAATCCTCGATGCCCACCTGACTCGCCTAGCGATCGCCGTTGGCTCCGGTAGTAATGCCTTTGGCCTCCCTTTGACCAACCGCATTGATTGGACCAAGCTGGTCCTGGTTGGCCATTCAATGGGGGGTGGGGCGGCCGCCCTCAGTGCCCTGAGCCGTTCCCAGGCTAGCCCCGATGCCATAGCGGGGGGGCAGGGACCGGCATCAGCCCTGGTGCTGGTCAGTCCTACCCGCAGCTACCCACTCCCCCAGGCTGGGGAGGTTTACCAACTGGCGGATATACCCACCGTAATTCTGTTGGGGAGTTGCGATCGCGATCTGCTCGATTACAGCAGTCTCTACTACTTTGAACGGGCGGATCAGACCCCGACTCGCCAATCACCCCTGGCCACCGTACTCTTGCTGGGGGCTAACCATAATTTTTTTAATGCCGCCGTAGAGCAAGACGATTATTATCGCCGGGCCGACAGCAGCGCCCTATGCAACCCCCAACAGTCTAACCAGCGCCTCTCCCGGGTGGTCCAGGAGCAGTTCCTGCAGAACTATCTAGGGGGATTCCTCAAGCTGGTTTTAGGCCCTACCCATGGGGGAGAGGGTTGGGCCGATCTGGCCATGGCCCCCGATCGGGCCGCCCCCGATCGCCTCTATGGGCTACCCGTCCTCACCAACCTGGCGGTGCCCTCCCACCAACGCTACCGAGTATTTACGGCCGGCCTGGGGGGAGCCACCTACCAGGCCAGCCCCGGTCTGAACCTGGCAATCTGCCCCCAGTTCAGTGCCTGTGGCGGCACCTGGCGACTGCCCCCCTTCCCTGCTGTTCTGCGCCTTACCTGGCAGCACCCGGCCCCAACCCTGGCCTTTTCCCTACCACCTGCGGACTTGAGCCATTTCAGCAGTCTGCAACTGCGCCTGGCCTGGGTAAAGGCGGCCCAGCCCAACCCCAGTGGGGCTCCCCTGGCTATTGTGCTGCGTGATCGGCGGGGAACCGCCCGACGGGTCGATATACCCGCCACGGCTCCAGCCCTACACCAATTACCCACCGATTCACCGACCAGGGTGCAGCCCTTCACCTATGCCACCGCCCTACGTATTCCCCTCAGTCAGTTTCGAGGCATTGATCTCACCAGCCTCACCAGTCTGGAACTAAGCCTCAACGATGTTCCCCAGGGGGTACTGGATCTGGCGACGATTGAGTTTATCCAGTAAAGCTGAATAGCCATAGAAGGGGATTGGAGAAAGCTTAAAAAAGCCTGAGTAAAACCCCCGGGCTGAACTCCAGGTCAGACCCCTTGAGGCCTTGGCTGGTAATGGTTATAGGTTTATATCCGGGTAGGAATCGCTGATTACAATAAGACTGCCCTGTGGCCCCCCAATCTGTCCAGGAGAAAACTATGGCCAGTCTTTTAGAGCAACTTCGGCAAATGACGGTGGTAGTTGCCGACACTGGAGATATTCAAGCGATCGAGAAATTCACTCCCCGCGATACCACCACCAATCCTTCCCTGATTACGGCGGCAGCCCAAATGCCCCAGTACCAGGAAATCGTCGATGAAACCCTACTCAAGGCGAGGGCTGACGCGGGATCGGGTGCCTCTGATCAGGCGATCGCCAATTTGGCCTTTAATCGATTAGCGGTATCCTTTGGCCACAAAATTCTGGGTATTGTGCCCGGTCGGGTGTCTACAGAGGTGGATGCCCGCCTGTCCTACAACACCCAGGCCACCATTGCTACCGCCCGTAACCTGATTGAACAGTACGGTGCATTAGGAATCTCTCCAGAACGGGTGCTGATCAAAATTGCCTCCACTTGGGAAGGCATCAAGGCGGCAGAGGTGCTGGAGAAAGAAGGCATCCACTGTAATCTGACCTTATTATTTGGTCTCCATCAGGCGATCGCCTGCGCCGAAGCCGGGGTCACCCTGATTTCTCCCTTTGTGGGCCGCATTCTCGATTGGTACAAGCAGCATACTGGCCGCGATGCCTATCTACCCCAGGAGGATCCCGGGGTCCTTTCCGTCACCCAAATCTATAACTACTACAAAAAATTTGGCTACCGGACCGAGGTGATGGGAGCTAGTTTCCGTAACATTGGCGAAATTACAGAACTGGCAGGTTGCGACCTGCTGACCATTTCACCTCAGTTACTCACCCAACTGGAGGAAACCCAGGGGGAATTACCCCGCAAGCTGGACCCTGGCCAGGCCGCTACCCTGGATATGGAGCCCGTGACCATGGACGCAGCTACCTTCCAGGCCCGGCATCGCAGCGATCCAATGGCTTCAGAAAAGCTGGAGGAAGGCATTCAGGGCTTTAGCCAGGCCCTGGAAAAGCTGGAGGATTTCCTCGCCAACCGCCTGAGTCAACTGAGCGAGGGGGAGGTGGTGGTATCCCTATCATCACCGGAGGGAGTCAGACCATGGACCGTCAGCGCGGCGACCCCCTAACCATCCATCACCGCCGGCAGGACCTTCGCCCTTTAATCAGGATGGTGGTGAGTTGGGCCGGGTGGCCGGGTGAGCAAAGATCTGGAGCCAATCCCGTTTCATACTGACAACATGCCATCCCCGCTGGTGGGCAGCGGTTAGGCTGGCGTGATCGGGTTCTGCATAGGCAAATTCCCGATCGCTGTCATCGTGGTTAATCAACAACTGCAAGGAGGGATAGGGTGAGCTCTGACTGTAGGTGAGCATAGCCCGGTCTCCCCCCGATCTCACATTGCCACAGGCAAACACCGGTACCTGCCCCGTCGCCCGATCAAGGCCAACGGGTTTACCCTCCCCATCGTTGATATGGTCAATAGTGGGCAATCGCCAGATCACTCCCCGCCCCTGCACCAGGCGATACTCTTTCTGCAGGCAACTGCCAATCACCTGGCGGGGGGTGATGCCATAGAGGGGTTCGCATACCTGGCGCATGAAATCAACATCACCACCGGAGCATAGCCAGGTTTCAAAGCCCTGAGCCCGCAGGTAGGCAAGCAACTCCAGTTGGGGTTGGTAGGTCAACTGACCATAGCTAACCCCATAGTCAGGATGGATGGCCGTTGCCAGAAATTCCTGAACACTGGCCCTAAACTGGGTCTCTAGCTGATTACCCGTAATCCATAGGGAGAGGCGCAGCAGCAGATCGGCAGCACTGGGACCGTCGGTAAAGTCACTCTCCTTGGCCTCCAGTAGGGAGGCGATCAGGGGCTGGGCCGCCAAGGCCGGATTGGCCCCCAGTTGGGCCTGCAGATAGGCCAGGGTAAAAACGCCCTGTACCAGAGGTCGTTCACACCAGAGGGTGCCGTCATGATCAAAGCTGGCGATGCGATGGTGGGGAGGAATGTAGCGGGCTGAACCAGGGGTAACGGCAGCCGCAATAAAGGCCAAAAGGCTGTCCTTGAGAGGTCCCGCTCGCCAGGTCGGTAGGGGGTCCTCCAGGTTACTATGGCTTGGGTCGGTCTTCTGATTCGCCTGGGAGCCCAGTCCCAGGGCTGGCCAGCTGGACACCAGGCCCCATCCCAGGGCCGAACGGAGAACTTGCGATCGCCTGAATTTCATAGGCTCAGAATCACCCAAACCGGCCTACACCCATGCCGGATAGCCTGCATAAACCCACCCAGGGGAGTTTTACCTGCTGCCAGACATCAGGAAGAAAGGGACTCGGCCCATTCCCGGGCCCAATGTAAATGTTTCTGCACTTCCTCTGGGGTTTGGGCTTCGCTGTAAAGGCGCAGTACCGGCTCGGTGCCACTAAAACGAATCAACAACCAGCTATCATCCGCCAGGGTAAACTTGTAGCCGTCAATCGCCAGACAGTCTTTCACCGCTTTACCGGCTACCTGGCTGGGGGGATGGGTGGCCAGCTGATCCAGCAGTTTAGCCCGCACCTCCATACTGGCCAGGGGTAGATCGATGCGATCGTAGGCAGAAAAATAACCCGTTTTTTCCTGCAGCAGCCGGTAGTAATCACTCAGGTCGAGGCCCGACAGGACTACCGCCTCCAAGACGTAGAGGGCTGACATCAGGGCATCGCGCTCGGGAATGTGGTGACCGTAGCCAATGCCGCCAGACTCTTCGCCCCCCAGAAGAACGGTCGCCTCCTGCATGCGATCGGCAATGTACTTATAGCCAACGGCGGTTTGGTAGAGTGCTAAGCCATGGAGACGGGCTACAGCAGGAATTAAGTTGGAACCGCTGATGGTTTTGACAACTTCCCCTGTATATCCTCGCCGGGCCTTGAGATGGTCAATCAAGATCGGGATTAAAATTTGGGAACTGAGAAATTCCCCCTGGCCATCAACGGCGGCAATGCGATCGCTGTCGCCGTCGAACACCAGGCCAACCTTGATCCCCCCCGGGGCGATCGGGTAGTCTTTCACCCTATGCAGGAGCTCTTGCAGATACTGGGGTAGAGGCTCGGGAGGATTGCCGCCAAACAGCGGATCGGCCTGGCGATGGAGTTCGTGGACCGAGCCTTCCCCCAGCAGACGGGGTAGGCCCCCGGCGGCAGAACCATACATAACATCGGCAAATACGGTCAACTGGCCCCTAGCGATGGCGGCCTGAATAGCGTCCACATCCACCTGGGCCTGAAGGGCTGCACAGTAATCGGGCCAGGGGTCAAAACTGGTTAACTGGCCCTTTTCGCCCAGGGGATCGGGGGGTGAAGCCAACAGCGCTTCTACCTGTTGGGTCACCTCAGGGGCCACCGATCCACCAAAGGCACCCTTGATTTTTAAACCCGAGTACACCGGTGGGTTATGGCTAGCGGTAATCACAATGGCTCCCAATAACCCCTGGTGCTGGGCGGCAAAGCTAAAGGCTGGAGTGGGGGCGTAATCCTCGGATAACAACACATCAAAGCCCTGTTCGGTGATCGCAGCAGCGGCGGTACGGGCAAATTCCGCCGATAAAAAGCGGCGATCGTAGCCTACGGCGATCGTCCGGCTACCGGTCTGAGGTCCAAAACACTGCAACAGCACATGGGCAGAAACCGCTGCCACCTGAGCTACCCGCTCAAAGGTAAAATCAGCCGCAATAATACCCCGCCAGCCATCGGTACCAAACTTAATCGGCTTCGGGTGGGCAGGGATGGGGCCAGAGAGGGCTGCCATAGCTTTAATTCCAGGTTTATAGACACAGCTTATAAGAGTTTACCCACTTATTTGGTGTTCTCGATAGGGGATAGTTTAGAACCAGGGCAACCGGACTTTTCAACCATCCGCTTACCAGATCTGTAAAGTTTCCATGGGTATAACCTGGTAATTCCTACCCGATTAAGGCTTCATGGTAGACTAATACTTAAATATTTATAAGTTATACCTAGTCTCTTATTTTGTGATTTTTATGAGTAATGTTGGCGTCGTTGTCATCGGACGTAACGAAGGTGAGCGCCTAGTCCGTTGTCTAAAATCCTTACTCTGCCAATTGCCAACCGATAATCTGCTGGCTGTGTACGTTGATTCGGGTTCTACCGACAACAGTGTTGAAAACGCCCGCGCCTTGATTAGCCACGTGCTACAGCTTGATATGTCCATTCCCTTCACCATGGCGCGGGGACGTAATGCTGGATTTTCCTACCTGTTAGATATTAATCCTGACCTGGAATTTGTCCAATTTGTTGACGGCGATTGTGAGCTTTTACCGGGCTGGTTAGAACAGGGCTTAACCGCTCTACAGCAAAGTGAAAATCGGGCAATTGTCTGTGGCCGACGGCGGGAACGGTTTCCCCATGCCTCTGTCTACAATCGTCTAGCTGATATGGAGTGGAATACCCCGGTGGGTGAGGCGGCCGCCTGCGGGGGTGACTTCATTGCCAGATGTAGGGCGATTCAGCAGGTGAATGGGTTTAACCCCAGTCTAATCTGCGGAGAGGAGCCAGAAATGTGCATTCGTTTGCGGCAGCTGGGTTGGAAGATTCAGCGAATTGACGTCGATATGACCCTTCACGATGCCGCCATTACTCGCTTTAGCCAATGGTGGAAACGCTCTATTCGGGGTGGTTGGTATGTGGCCGAAGGGCGGGCTATGTATGGCAATAGTCCGATCGCATACCAGGTGCGTGAAGAAAAAAGCGGATGGCTATGGGGCCTGATTGTACCCCTGCTGAGCTTTGGTTTAGCGCTGCCCACCCAGGGACTGAGTGGATTCTTGCTGCTGGGTTATGGGGTCTTAATCTTTAAAATTTATCGTTATCGTCAACGGGTTTACCGCGACAGTCCGGCCGATGCCCGTCTCTATGCCTGCTTTTGCGCCCTATCTAAAGTGCCCCAAATGATCGGGCAAACCCGGTACTACCTATCCCGCTGGTTTAACCGTCAACCCGCCTTAATTGAATACAAAGCTATCGATCAGCCCGGTAAGCTCAGCTATCCCCACCTATAGGTTGGGGCTGGACCTAGTCGATCGACGGAGAAGACCGATTAAGAGGGCTGGGATTTCTTCACAATCCTGGCCGGAATCCCCACAACGGTAACGGCTGCTGGAACATCGTCCAGGACTACCGCGTTGGCTCCAATATTGACATCATCGCCAATCTGGATCCTGCCAAACAGCTTAGCTCCCGCTCCTACATTAACCCGATCGCCCAGACGGGGAGCATCCGCCAGGCGATCCAGGTGCCGTAATCCCAGGGTTACCCCCTGACGAATAATACAGTCGTTACCAATCACACAATCGCCATGGATAACAATGTCGCCCTGGTGTTCGAAGATTACCCGTCGGCCCATTTTCACGGTATAGGGTAGTTCAATACCGTAAGTATTACGAACTTTGCGAAATAGCATTTGATACAAAATGCTGAGGGGAGCTCGCAGCAGTTTAGGCTCCACAGTCATACGCCACACCCCAAAGCGATGGATGGCAACGGCCCGAAACCCCGGTTTAGTCCAATCCCGTCCATGGGCAATCCAGTCTTCTTTGATTTGTTGCCAAAGACTCAATCCATCCCCTGGTTGATTCCCTAAGGGATGACTGGGAGTGGGCTGGTCAAGGGCATCATCCTGGAGGTCAGAGGGAAGAGACATGGCTAAAGCGGGTAACAAACTATCAAAACTATACTAATGGGTGAATATTAGAGAATATTGTGGCAATATTCGGCATCTCAAGCAGCCTAAGGAGAGTCATTAGAGAGATGCTCAGATTTTCAAGCCCTAGTCTCCTAACCCAAGCCTCTCTGGTCAGTGACGGGACGACATCCATATTGATCCATCAACTCTGTCCTTAGCCTTGTGGCCAAACCGATCATACCCTCTGGTCAGCCATGCTCACCCTTGATCGCAAGCTTTACCGCGACCTAGGCACCCTTAAGGGCCAGGTGATCGCCATTACCCTGATTGTTGCCTGTGGCATCACCAGCCTGGTAACCATGACCAGCACCTACCAATCCCTGCTGTTCTCCCAGCAGCAATACTACACTCAGTACCGCTTTACCGACCTGTTTGTTTCCCTGAAACGGGCACCAGAAAGCCTGATGCAGGAGATTACGGCGATTCCGGGGGTGAGTCAGGGGCGATCGCGGGTGGTGGAAAATGTCACCCTTGATGTCCCGGGTCTGGCGGATCCGGCCATGGGACGGTTGATTTCCATTCCCAGCCAACCCCAACCCCTGCTCAATGACCTTGTGTTGAGATCGGGGCGGTATATTCAACCTGGTCAATCCAGTGAAGTGATTGCTAGCGAAATATTTGTAAAAGCCAACCATCTGGCCCTAGGAGACCATATTAACGCGATTATCAACGGCCACTGGCAGCCCCTCAGGATTGTGGGTACGGCCCTCTCCCCGGAGTATATCTATGAAATTAGCGGCACAGAAATACTGCCAGATAACCGGCGCTTCGGGGTGCTCTGGATGGATCGCCAGGCCCTAGCCACCGCCTTTAACCTGCAGTCAGCCTTTAACGATGTGGTGCTGACCCTAACCCCAGGGGCCAACTCTAGAGCTGTCATTTTTCGCCTGGATAAACTTCTGGAACCCTACGGCGGTCTGGGAGCCTACGGACGGGACCAGCAACTTTCCCACCGCTTCCTCAGCGATGACCTGACCGGTCTACAGGTGATGGCCCTGATTTTACCCCTGATTTTTCTCTCCATCGCCGCCTTTCTAGTCAACATGGTGCTGGCCCGGCTGATCACGACCCAACGGGACCAGATTGCTGTGATGAAGGCCTTTGGTTACAGCCACCAGGAGGTGGGTCTGCACTTCTTTAAGTTGGTCGTAGTGGTGGTCAGTCTGGGTATGGGGCTGGGCCTGGCTCTAGGCTACTGGCTGGGGGGGGCCTTTACCCAGTTCTACGGTCGCTACTACCATTTTCCCACTATGGAGTACCACACCAGCCTGACCGTGATCATAGGAGCGATCGCCCTCAGTCTGGTAGCCGCCCTGGCGGGGGCAATGCGAGCGATCGCTGGGGTCGTCAGTTTACCGCCAGCCCAGGCTATGCAGCCAGAACCACCGGCTAGTTTTAAGCCCACCCTATTGGAGTACCTGGGGCTACAGGGCTGGCTTTCTCCACCGGAACGCATTATTCTGCGCAACCTGGAACGCCGTCCCCTACAGGCCAGCCTATCGGCGGTAGGAATTGCGTTGGCGGTCGCCATGCTCGTGGTGGGAGGCTATTTCAGTGACGGCATCGACCAGCTGATTAATCGCCAATTCCACAGCGTGCAACGGGATGATCTGACCCTTGCCTTTGTCCATCCCCTGGCTGGACGGGTACGCTACGATCTGGCCCACCTACCTGGTGTGATGGGCGTAGAACCCTTTCGAACCGTACCCGTAAGACTACGGTTTGAGCAACGCTCCCGTCTGGCCAGCCTGACCGGCCTAACCAATCCCAGTACCCTACGGCGACTGGCGGGAGCCCACGACCAAACCTTACCCCTCCCCTCCCAGGGGCTGCTAATCACCACCAAACTGGCGGAGTTACTACGCCTGCAGCCAGGCCAAACCCTGACCGTAGAAATCCTGGAGGGAACCCGACCTGTCCGCCAGGTTACCGTAGTCGGCCTGGTAGACGAATTGGTAGGACTACCTATCTACATGGATAACGACGCACTCCACCGCCTACTGGGGGAAGCCCCTAGCTTTTCAGGCGCCTTTCTCAAGGTCGATCACCAGTGGTTACCCCAGCTCTATCACCAGCTTAAGGAAATGCCGACGGTAGCCAGCGTAGCCCAGCGTCAAAACCTGGTGACCCAGTTTGAGGCGACGATCGCGACCACCTTTGGGGTGATGAATGGGGTGATTATGCTATTTGCCATCATCATTGCCGTAGCGGTTATCTATAACGCCGCCCGGATTGCCCTCTCAGAGCGCCGTCGTGACCTGGCTACCCTGCGTATCATTGGGTTTACCCAGACAGAAATTGCCCTGATTCTGCTGGGGGAACAGGCCCTAATTACCCTAGCAGCCCTACCCTTGGGGGGGCTATTGGGCTACGGCTTAGCCTGGTGGTTGCACCAATCACCGGCTCAAAATACGGAGGTGGTGAGGATTCCCTTTACCATCCAACCCTCTACCTACCTGTTCGCCACCATGGTAACCCTACTGGCGGCTGGTGCTTCGGGTCTGCTGGTGGCTCGCCAGTTGCATCAGTTAGATTTGATTGCAGTGCTCAAAACGCGGGAGTAACGGTGATGAAATCCCTCCGTGGCGAATCGCACGATGCCCTACCAGAGACGATCTCACGACGATCGCAGGTATTCTGGCGACGCAGTCTCTACGGCTTACTGGGGGCCCTAGCCGTAGGGTTTATCATCTATGTCCTCCAGCCCCAACCCCTGGTGGTAGACCTGGCCACCGTAGCTCGGGGGGATTTCCAGGTGACCATTAATGCTGAGGGTAAGACCCGAGTGCGCGATCGCTATGGAGTAACCGCACCAGTCACCGGTGACCTGCAACGCCTGAGCCTCCAGGTAGGGGATCGGGTCAGGGCTGGAGATACCATTGCCCAAATTGACCCCCTACCCCTCAATAATCAAGTCAAGGCGGCCCAGGGTCGGCTAGGCAGCGCCCAGGCTGAACTGGCGGGGGTCGACAGCCAACGCCCCAAACCCGCCGCTGTAGCCCAAGCCCAAGCCCGTATTGAGGCGGCCCAGGCGGCCCAGGCCCAAGCCCAGACCCGAGTCGAGGAAGCCGCTGCGGCCCTGACCCAGGCCCAACGAGAGCGCGATCGCCTGACCACCCTTTACGAACAGGGAGGAGTTGCCCGCCAGGAATTAGAAGCCCGCCAGCTGGCGACCACCCAACGTCAGCAGGAACTCACCATGGCTCGCCAGCAGGTCACCGCCACCGCCGCCGAGGTAGAGGCCGCCCGGGCTGCCCGCCGCCTGATTACCGCTGAACAGCGGGACCCCGATTACCTGGTGGGGGTCTACCAGGGCCAAATTGCCGCGATCGAAGCGGAACTGGTCAGTCTAGCCGATGCCGCCCGCCGGACCACCGTTACCGCCCCAGCGACGGGCCAGGTCTTAACGGTGATCGAGCCCAACCGCCGCTACGTCACCGCCGGTACACCCCTACTCACTCTGGGGGATCCTAAAAAACTAGAGTTAGTCATTGATATTCTCTCTACCGATGCGGTGCAGGTAAGGCCTGGAGCCCGAGTTATCGTCAATCGCTGGGGGGGCGACCAACCCCTAAAGGCCCAAGTTCGCCTGGTGGAACCCGCTGCCTTTACCCAGATCTCTGCCCTGGGAATAGAGGAACAACGCGTTAACATCATTGCCGATCTACACCAACCTCCCCCGACCCTGGGTGACGGCTTTCGAGTCGAGGCCCAGATTGTCCTGTGGGAGGCCCAGCAGGTTCTGCAGGTACCCATCAGCGCCCTATTCCGCTGCGAGCCGGACTGGTGCGCCTTCGTGGTTGATCAGGGCCGCGCCCAGCGGCGATCGCTAGGGCTGGGACGGCGCAACGATCAAGGAGCGGTGGTAGAATCCGGACTAGCCGTGGGGGACCAGGTCATCCTTTATCCCGGGGACCAGGTAGGGCCAGGTAGACGGGTACGGAGCCGTTAAACTGAAGAAAACAGACCGGAGGAGGAAAGGCCATGAGTCCTGAAACTGTGAGTAGCCGCCATTACCAGCAGGTGATTAGTCTGCGATCCGCCGGTAAGGGCCTTTACCCGATTACCCGGGAAATACAGGAGCAGGTAGGTAGATCGGGGATTCGAACCGGATTGTGTACAGTATTTTTACGCCATACCTCCGCCAGCTTAATTATTCAGGAAAACGCTGACCCCGACGTGTTAGCCGATCTGGAGTCCTTTATGGCCCGCCTGGTGCCCGAAGCCTACAGCTATCGTCACTGCAACGAAGGCCCCGATGACATGCCGGCCCACATTCGTACCGCCCTCACCCATAGCTCCGAGACCATTCCGGTGATGGAGGGACGGTTGGCCCTGGGCACCTGGCAGGGGCTCTACCTATGGGAGCACCGCAGCCAGAGATCGACTCGAGAGCTGGTGGTACACATCAGCGGCATTTAGAGAGAATTCCTTGCCCCAGGCTGTAGCCCCGACTCAGGGGGCGAAAGCCAGACCGCAGATCCTACCTGGGCTTTGACCTAATGCATCAAGTCTATCTTCGGCCTTTTGGCTAAAGCTATCCCCATAAAAAAGTCTGCCGATTAGCTCAGGTGCCAACCGGCAGACTCCAGGAATCACAGTGGCGGAAATTTATTTGATAAACAACATTTCCTGGTAGGTAGGCAGGGGCCAGAGGTCGTCGGCCACTTCCCCTTCTAGGGCATCGGCATAGCCCCGAATCTTATCCATCAGAGGACGCAGGGTATTGGCACAGAATTGCATATGCTCTTCGGGAGTCGAGAAGTGCTTGGTCAGCAAATCACTTAACTCAGCCACAGAGGCCATCATGGATTTAACCAGGTCGGCGACGAGGGTGAGCCCCTCCTTACCCAGGTCAATGCCAATGTCTCCCAGATTACTGACGGCCAGAGAAACCTCAGATAAATGGCGCATAGCGGCGGGATAAATAATGGTTTTAGCCATATTCACCACCAGCTTGGCCTCCACCTCAATCGATTGAATATACTGCTCTGCATAGGCCTCAAAACGACTATGCAGTTCTACGGGAGTGAGGACCCCTTCCTGGGAAAACAGGTCTTCAATGTACTTCTCCTTCAGCACCGGTAGGGCATCGGCGGTGGTGCGCAGGTTAAGCAAACCCCGCTCCTTGACGGCCATTTCGTGCCATTCAGCGGAGTAACCATTGCCGTTAAAGACAATCGCTCCGTGCTGATGCATCACCTCCTGCAAAATGCTCTGAATAGCTGCATTCAAGTCAACACCAGCGGAGAGTTTCGCCTCCAGTTGGTCGGCCATCCAGTCGAGGGAATCGGCAAGAATGGTATTCATAGCCACTAGAGGCCCGGCCACCGACTGACCCGAGCCCACCGCACGAAACTCAAAACGGTTACCAGTAAAGGCAAAGGGAGAGGTGCGGTTGCGATCGCCCGGGTCCTTGGGGAACACCGGCAGGGTATCAACCCCCAGATTCATCACCCCCTTACCCTGGGAACCCTTCACCTCGCCCTGGGCAATCTGGTCAAACACATCCTGCAGTTGGCTACCCAGGTAAATGGAAATAATCGCAGGAGGCGCTTCATTAGCCCCTAGCCGGTGATCATTACTGGCGGTGGCGATCACTGCCCGCAGCAAAGGACCGTACTTGTGCACGCCCCGAATCACCGCCCCGCAGAACACCAGAAACTGGGCGTTGGCATGGGGAGTATCACCAGGGTCTAGGAGGTTACCCTGGGTGGCGTTACCCACTGACCAGTTAACGTGCTTACCGGACCCATTCACTCCTGCGAAGGGCTTTTCGTGGAGCAGACAAACCATGCCGTGCTGCTTAGCCGTAGCCCGTAGAATAGTCATAATCAATTGCTGATGATCACTGGCGACGTTCGCAGCTTCAAACATCGGAGCAATTTCAAACTGACCAGGGGCCACCTCATTGTGACGAGTTTTAGCAGGAATTCCCAGACGGTAGAGTTTTTCCTCCACATCCTGCATAAAGATTTGAACCCGCTCAGGAATAACCCCAAAGTAGTGATCATCAAACTGCTGCCCCTTAGCGGGGGGACGACCAAAGAGGGTCCTACCGGCCAGTAACAGGTCGGGACGCACACTGGCAAAGTTAGCATCCACCAGGAAATACTCCTGCTCAGCCCCGCAACTAGAATTAACCGGAGCCACTTCCGTATGACCCAACAGCTTCAAAACCCGGGTAGCCGCCTTACTCATAGCAGCGTTAGAGCGCAGCAGCGGGGTTTTCTTATCCAGAGCTTCTCCGGTCCAGGAGACAAATACGGTGGGAATACAGAGGGTCACTCCATTTTCCGTTTCCATCACAAAGGCGGGACTGGTGACATCCCAGGCGGTATAACCCCGCGCCTCAAAGGTGGATCGAATGCCACCATTGGGGAAGGAAGAACCATCGGGTTCACCCTGTACCAGCACCTTGCCAGAAAATTCTGAAATCACCGATCCATCGCTCTGGACAGAGATAAAGCCATCATGCTTTTCGGCGGTAGCGTTGGTAAGGGGATAAAACATGTGGGAATAGTAAAGGGCCCCCTTAGAGACCGCCCAATCCTTCATCGCCACCGCCACCACATCAGCTACAGAAACGTCTAAAGGAGCTCCACTTTTAATGGTTTTCTGTAGTGATTTGAACACTGACTTGGGCAGGGACTCCTGCATTTTGCTGAGGGTAAAGACATCTTTAGCCCACAGATCTTCTAACCGTCCTGGCAGTTTGTGAGAGTCCGAATTACGATTAGTAATACTGGCAATAGCCTGGGCTCGGAGTTCGTTTCCACTCATGATAATCGTCCTGGGTGATTGACTAGAAAATTAGTAACAGAAAAGATCAAACTAACGGCAAAGATCTGAAGAACCAGAAACAAAAGAATACTCTGATTTAGGTCAAGATGCTAGATTTTTCAAGATCGAAACTCTGGTGAAAACCATTGAGTCAGGGCAATCTTAAATCTGATCACATCTAAGAAAGAAAGATATCAAAACATTCCTCCAGCTTTGACAACTCTCACCTCAAAACGAAATATTTCCTTGGGAACCATCAGGTGTATGGATAAGGGCTATCCTCAGCGTCCCAACCAAAACTATAAGTCCCATGTCCCACGGTTTACCCTACATTTGGAAACTTCTGAAAATAGCGTAAACAGACACCCTGAGAAAAGCCAAAGGAACATACATTCCATTGAGTTAAAAAAAAACATGTTCCAGGTTTTCAACCCGGTCACACATCTAGTTAAAAATTTTGCGAAGCCAGCCTTATTCAGCAAATATTAAAATTCGAATTTACTTTCAGTCCAAACAACATAAAGGAGTATGATGATGCTTTTTGTATTCAGGAGCACTTATTTTATTCTTTGTGCAAAATTAATAATTGCTTTAGGTTGGGTCTGGGCCTATGGCCGTAGCCCCATAGCACGGGATAGCCAGGAGGCGAGCTAGAACACCCCGTTACATATGGCCCGGACCAGTTCTAAGAACCCATCTAGCTCTGGGGCTTGGCTCACCCAGGTGGGATGGTGGCCCAGCACGTCCCAGTAATGGCTGATATTGGCGACCCCCAGGGAGTAGGGGAAAATCTGGGAATCAAAGAGGCTTTCATCGTTAGGACTGTCACCAACGGTGAGCACAGCCTCTGGGCCAAGGGGGGGAAAATAGGTTTTAAGCACACGCTGCAGGGCGATCGCCTTAGCTTGACCCGGCTTAAACAGATGCACCTGCACCGTACTGTAGGTCAGGCTCCAACCCCAGTCCTGGCAAGCCTGTTGCAGAGCGACCAGTTCTGAAGGGGTCACATCGGTAACGGCAAAGGTCCAGTCGGTCAGGCGAAAGGGGTTATCTAGAGAGGGTTGAATCTGGGGCCAGCGCTGTTGTAACCGGGCAAAGAGCTCGGCCAGTTGCTGACGATGGGTCTGCCTCTCCCAGTTGGCGGTAAGAATTTCTGAAGTACCATCAGCGGCTATATAGACTCCGCCATTTTCAGCGATCGCCCCGGCCACCGGTAGATAGTGAACCAGCCCGCTAACCCAACCCGCCGATCGCCCAGTCACAATCACCACGGGGATGCCCGCCTGCTGCAGTTGGTCCAGGGCCCGCAATAGATCGGCGCTAAATTTACCCCCCCGGGTGAGGGTGCCATCCATATCGGTGGCAATCAACTGAATCGGTGGGTGAAGAGAGGCAATCTCCCTGATCACGGAGGATGGCATAGAATCCATAGGTGCCTTAGGGGTAGGGATCACTGCCCGCTAAAAGTTGCTCGCGCCGTTGCTGATCCAGGCGGCGATCGCAACGGATCTCCAGCACCCGAGCTCCCTGGCCTGGCAAAAAGGTCAGACAGGCCCGCAACTGGTCCCAGGTGCTAACCTGTTCATAGCTTACCCCATAGGCTGCGCAGAGTCGGTTCAGATCGACCCGCTGGGGCATGGCAAACCATTGCTCAAAGGGCGGTTCAAACTGAGCGATGGGGAGCGACTGAAAAATACCGCCCCCCTGGTTGTTGATCACCACCACCGTCAGGTGACCGTCTAACCAGGGCAAGGTAAGCCAGCCATTGGTATCGTGGAGAAGGGCCAGGTCACCACTGAGTAAGACCGTGGGCGGGCCGCCGTGGGCGACCCCCAAAGCCGTCGATAGGGTACCGTCAATGCCGTTAGCACCTCGATTACAGAGGGGACGAATGCCCCGATTGCCGGGGGGCCAGAACCACTCCGCCTCCCGAATGGGCAAACTATTGGCGATTACCAGGAGCGTTTGGGGGGGTAACACCTGAGCCATCAACCAGGGGACCTTGCCGGAGAACAGATCGGTTATCGCCCCCAATCTCTGATCCAACTGCTGGCGAGTCTGCTGCTCCAGGCTGAGCCAGCGCTCCAGGTACACCCCTGAGTACTGGGATGGGGGAGTTTCCTGGGCTAGGGCCAGGGCTATGTCTGGGAGGGAAGCGGCTAGGGCCGTAGTATGACCATGGAGTGGATCCAGGTTATCCGTAGTAGAGTCTAGAATCCAACGTCGGGCCAGACTGTGATCCAACCATTGGCGCAACACCTTACTGGTGGGTAAGGCGCCCACCTGGAGGATCTGATCGGGCTGTAACCCCCTGGCCCATTGGGGCGATCGCAGAATCAAGTCGTAGGTGGTGACCAGGTAGGGCTGAAGCTGGCCATAATTACGCAGGGGCGAGAGGGCTTCAGCCAGCACCGGCCATTGCAGGTAGGTAGACAGGCTGGCGATCGCCTGGCTATAGGCCAGGGGATCAACCCCCTGGGCCGGACCGGCAATAATCAGGCCCCGATCGCAGCTCTGACGGGCGGCCAGCCAACCCTGCAGGGAGGCGTCGGCCCCTAGAACGGGAGAGGAGATCCCCAAGTCCGGTTCCAGCCCCAGCCAAAATCGATCATCCAGACTGGCCCGTAACCCCTCAGTGGAGTTGTCCTCCACAGGAGCGAGGGGATCCTCCAGGGGACAGTTAAGGTGTACTGGCCCCGGGCTGGGCAGTAGGGTACGCCGCCAGGCCTGGACCAGGGTTTGGCGCAGGTAGGCCAGCAAGGGCAGTTGGGGGCGGGGCAGGGCCAGTTCGGCATACCAGTTAGGAAAATCCCCAAACAGCTTTTGTTGATCAATGGTTTGGCCAGATGCACAGTGGCGCAGTTGGGGCGGGCGATCGGCGGTGATCACCAGCAGGGGCACCCGACTTTCCCGGGCTTCAATGACGGCGGGGTAATAGTTAGCCCCCGCCGTCCCGGAGGTACACAGGAGCAGCGTCGGTAGGCCGGTGCGCTTAGCCAGCCCCAGGGCAAAGAAAGCCGCCGATCGCTCATCTAAAACCGGTATGGCTTCTATCCCGCCATGGGCCACCAGGGCCACCGTTAAGGGGGTTGATCGGGAACCGGGAGAAATTACAGCGGTCCTCAACCCTAGCCGCACCAGGGTCTCCACCAGCACCGAGGCCCAGAGGGTATTGGTATTACGAAAGTCAAAACCCATACAAGCTAATAATGGGTACCAGTCTGGCGATAGTGAACAGCGGTTTTGGCCTCTCCATCTAAGACTCGGCCTGCCTCTACCGTGGCATAAACCAACCAGTGATCACCGCATTCCATCCGTTCTCCCACCTGGCACTCCAGGTAGGCGATCGCCTCGCTCAAAATCGGGGCACCGTTGCTAGCCGGAGTAGTTTCTATGCCAGCAAAGCGATCTTCCCCAGGGGCAAAGGGCTTGAGAAAGTGCTTCATGGCCCCCAGGTGCTTACCTTCCGCCAGAATATTCAACACAAAGGGACGGCCTGGGTACAAAAGGGCCTCGATCGCCCGATCCTTGGCGACCGCCACCGTAAAGCCGGGCGGAGTAAAGGAGGCCTGGGAAATCCAGGAAGCCACCATAGCGCTGGATAATTCTCCCTGGCTAGCGGTAACGATGGAGAGGGAGCCCACAATTCGCCCCACCGCCTGTTCTACCGACGAGGCAGGGGTCCGAGGTTGCTTAGCCCGTCTAGCCTTTTTCAAGGTTTGGGCGAAGTCAGTGCCGATCTCCTCGCAATACTTCAGGGTTACCTCGTTGGGCTTAAACTTCACCCGAATCGAGTCAAAGGCCAGGGAATAGCCCCCATCCTTCAGCTTCTGCTCCAGTAAATCAATGGCTTCCCCACTCCAGCCAAAGGATCCAAATACTCCTGCCAGCTGAGTCTTAGAAGCCGTAGACAGCACAATACCCAGGGCCGTCTGCATGGGGGTGGGCAGGTGCCCGCCCAGGGTTGGGGAACCCAGCAAAAAACCAGCGGATTGCTCCAGGGTAGCCTTGATTTCTGCGGGGTCGGCCTGCTCAGCATTAATCGCCTCTACCGCCACCCCCGCCTTGGTCACCCCCCGGGCCAGAGCCTGGGCCAGGGTAGCGGTATTCCCATAGGCCGAGGCGTAGATCAGGGCCACGGAAACCTCCTTAGTCCGCTGCGCCTGACTCCACTGGCGATAGCTGGAAAAGAGCTCCCTGGCGCTATACTGCACCACCGGTCCGTGGCCAGGGGCGAGCACCTGCCAGGGAAAGGTCTCCATCCGTTCTAAGGCGGATAGCACCTGGCGGGTACTGGCGGCAAACAGACAGTCAAAATAGTAGCGGCGATCCTCCAGCAGGTCTTTCCAGCCAACATCGTAGACATTTTCGCTGCAGTAATGAGCCCCAAAAAACTTGTCAGAATAGAGAATTCCGGAGTAAGGGTCAAAGGTCGCCAGACTACCAGGATAGCGGGGGGTAGGAGTGGGCCCAAACTGCAGACGATGGCCCTGCCCTAAATCAAGGTAGTCTTCACCACTGCGAATCACCCGCACCCGGGGAGAGCTATCGGGGAGTAAGTCCTTCAAAGCCAGTGCCGCCGGGTTAGAACAAACGACAGTCACCTCGGGGAGCCGCTTCAACAAGAGCTTGAGGGTTTCTACCCGGTTTGGGTTGATGTGGCCCAGAATAATGTAATTAATTTGATAGAGATTGATCTGGCGTTCTAGAACGCTTAAGAACATCTCATTAAAGGATTCCCCCGGCGGATCGATGAGGGCCACCCGATCGGCCTGAATCAGGTAACTATTGGCAGTGGTGCCGTGTTCCAGACCATACTCAATTTCGAACCTGAGGCGATTCCAACTACGGCAGCGCAACACCGTCGTACCGGCAGCAATGGTATAAACCTGAACGTCGCGGGGTTGGGAGGTCATGGTTGGAGAGGATCAAACCAGTCAGGACAAGGAACCAATCAGGACAGAGAAGAACGGGGCTTTTCCCTTTCCCTCTTTAGATTACTAGACTGCCGAGGGTAGGTACAGCATTCCAACATTGGGCTTATCAATATACTGGCATCAATCTCGCCGGGTCCTGACCCAGCGTTTTTCAGGTCGCATTAGAAAGGCCAGGTAAAGGGGAATTTTCCAGAGAATATAGATAGGAATCATCACCAGTTGTCGCCAGCTCAAATCCGATCGCCCGTAGCGGTACCAGGCCAGGATAACCGCTGTAAATAGGGCGGCTCCGGCCAAGCCAGCTAACTGGAGGGGGAGCCAGCTAGCACTGATCAGGGCAAACACCAGAGTGACCAGGGCTAGGGCTCCCCAGGTCATCACCAGTAAGGATAGGGGTAGGATACCCAGCTCAAGGGCCAGGGCCAGCAGGTCCAGGCGGCTTTGGCGCAAAGCCTGACCCAGCAGGCGAGGTAGGTATGCGCCCATAATTTGCAGGTGACCATGCTCCCAGCGGGTACGTTGCACCGTTGCCGCATCCTCCTGACTGGGTAGTCGACTCAATACCCTGGCCGTGGGTAGAAAGGTGGGTGGGTAACCGGCTAAGGCCAAATCCAGGCCCCACTTCATATCTTCAGCGATGTGACCACTGGCGATGGTGACGGCGGTAGCCGCTGACCAGGGTAGGGCAATGCCCGTACCGGTTAACAGACAGGGCCATCCCAAGCGCTGCAACCCCAAGGGCCGAACGAAGTTTTTGACCTTGATGGCAAAGGCCGAAATAAACCCCTTCAGACTGGTGGCGGGGGGCTGTTCGATCAGGTAATTAGCCTGCACCGGCCGCTGGGTAGCCAGGGCGTGACTGGCCAGATGCATTAGGGTATGGACCTGGCAAGTACAGTCAGCATCCATTAAGATCACCACATCTGGGGGGTCTGAGCTGAGCTGTTGGAGACCGTAGTCCAGGGCATAGCCCTTGCCCCGCTGGTCAGTAGAAAAGCGTTCTACCACGGTGGCTCCAGCGCTACGGGCCAGAACGGCGGTCTCATCGCTGCAGTTGTCGGCCACCACCAGGATCTGGTCCTGCGATCGCAGGGCGGGCCATAACCCCTGAAGGGTGGCGACAATCCCCTGGGCTTCATCGTGGGCGGGCATTAACACCGCCAGCTTCAGGCCCTCTGGCAAAGACCCGATAGGGACGGCCCCAGCCTTGCCCGTCCCAGCCCAAACCACTTCCCACAGTAAGGTGCCGCAGGGCAACAACCACAGCAACGTGGCCAGAGCTAAAGCAATCGTCAGCATTGAAATAATCATAGAAAGAATTATAGCCGTAGCCAGGTTCAACGAGGCGGAGGTAGGCCAGAACCCCTACCCAGGCTCCCTTGCACCGATCCACTGGGTTTCCAGCGGGCTGACGAAAGCTATCCCCAACCCTTTCCCCTAGGCAGCTAAGCCAGGAATGGTAAATCGACCCATTTTTGTCGTTGGCTGCAGGTTCAGCAACTGGCAAACTAGAGGAGCGATCGCTAGCTGGGGTACGACCTCACCATAGACACCGGGGCGCAGCCGGGGGCTGATGCAAAATAGGGGCACGGCCCGTTCGGCGGTGGAGGTGCCACCGTGCTGGCCATCCCCATTCATGCCATGGTCGGCGGTGATCACAATCTGGTAGTCCTCCATCCAGAGGGGCAGGTACTGGGCCAGCAGATCATCGATGGCGATGGCCTGGTTACGGTACTGCTTTGACTCACCCCCAAACCGATGGCCCACCGCATCCACCCCACCGGGGTGAATCAGCAAAAAATCAGGGTTATGGTGCTGCTGTAGGGCAGCGGCATCGGCAAACAGGTGGGAGTCGGGGTAGTCGTCATCCCAGTAGAACCGACTATGCTGAATCGGTTGGTCCGGGTCATGCTGTTCCCGGTGATGCAGGGGCTGGAAGGGCGCCTGGTTATAGAGTTCGCTAAAGAAGTAGTGGGCGGCGGCGGCGGTGGTGCCCCCCCGCTGGCGCACCAGGTGAAACAGGCTGGTCTGGTGGGAGGGGCGCACAACCTGGTTCGAGGTAATGCCGTTCACCGAGCTGGGGGTGCCGGTCATTAGGACTTCGTAGACCGGTCGAGAAACCGAGGGTAGCTCCGCCTGCACCGGATAAAAACTAGCCTGCCCAACTTCCACCAAGTGGCCCAGGTAGCCCAGGGCCACCTGGGCTACATCCAGCCGCAGCCCATCGATCAGTAAAAATATGACCCTTTCCCTGGCAGTTTGGTTCATCATCGAGATTAACTCTGAGAGACTACGGTGAAAAATTGCCCTAAAACTACCCCATGACCTCAGCCATCCGCTGGAAAAACCCGGGCCCGGCTGGGATGGATAGAAACTTTAACGGTGTTCCCCGGTTCTAAGCTATGGGCCTGACGACTCGGCAAATCGGCATAAAATCGACCCACCAGTCCCTCCGCCTCGGCCACCAAATGCAGCCGGGTATGGGCACCCTGAAAGATTTTGCTCTCAATTCTGGCGGGATGGCCTACACCGTTCTGACTAAATTCCACATCCTCCGGACGGAAAAAGACGATTGCCCGGCGGCTTGCCAGCCCCGGAACGGCCATATCCAGCACCTGGCCAAAGCGAATACGACCATCTTGGAGAGGCAGTTCCAGGGCATTACGGTTACCCACAAAGGAGGCACTAAACCGGGTTGAGGGGGTTTCGTAAAGCTCCAGAGGGGTGGCGATCTGTTCGATACGACCCTGGCTCATGACCGCCACCCGATCGGCCATAGCCATGGCCTCCCCCTGGTCATGGGTGACAAACAAGGTGGTTATCTGCAAAGTTTGCTGAATGCGCCGAATCTCCTCCCGTAATTGCTGTCGCACCAAGGCATCCAGGGCCGATAGGGGTTCATCCAATAAGAGTACCTGGGGAGCAGCGGCCAGGGCCCGGGCCAGGGAAGCCCGCTGTTGTTGGCCGCCAGAAAGCTGGTTGGGATAGCGATCGCCCTGGGAGGTTAAATGGACCAGATCCAACAGTTCTTCCACCCGGCTAGAAAGACGGTGGGAGGATTTTTTACGCGCCCCCATGGGAAAGGCAATGTTTTGCCGAACCGTCATGTGGGGAAATAGGGCATAGCTCTGGAAGACCATACCAATGGGGCGATGGCGGGTGGGCACCCTGGTCACATCCTCACCATCAATCAACACCTGACCCTGATTCAGGGTTTCCAGGCCAGCTACACTGCGCAGTAGAGTGGTTTTACCACAGCCCGAAGAGCCCAACAACACCACCAACTCCCCCGCCGGAATATCCAGCGATACCTGATCGAGGGCTCGTAAGGTACCGTATTGTTTGGTGATACTACGTAGACTGACGCTTCCCACGGTTTCTCCTCCTTCTCCGCAAGCTTTTTACTTGATAGACCTGGCCCCAACCATCAAGCGCCCCGTTTGATGCTGGCCCCGATTCAGGTATACCGAAACAGCCGAAATCACAAAGACAATTAAAAAGGTGACCACCGTAATCACGGCTAATTTATTGAAATCCGCATTGGTTCCGGTCAACAAATCTAAACTGTAAAGGGAAATAGTCTCGTAGCGGGCTCCGACCAAGATTTGTACCAGGGCAAACTCATTGAAACTGACTGCAAACACCAGCATGCTACCGGTGGCGATGCCGGCGCTGATGTTGGGCAAAATTACCTGGCCCAGGGTACGCCAGGACGAGGCCCCACAGGTTTTGGCGGCTTCATTGAGGAGAACTACATTGGCGGCAGCCATGGCGTTATCCACCGCCCAATAGAAAAAGGGAAAGGCAACGACCCCATGGCTCAGGGCCAACAGCCCCACCGTTCCCTGCACCGCTGGTAGGAACTGACCACTGAGGGTGAGAATGCCAAAGGCAATCACGACGTAGGGCAACACAAAGGGAATAGCCGCCGTTAACTCCAGGTGGGGGCGAATACGAGGATTGTGGGTCCACTGCCAGTAGACAGCCGGCACAATCAGGACAATATCCAGCAGGGTGACCAATAGGGCCAAACCCAGGGTGCGCAGGGTGACCGCCACTAACCGAGGATCGGTCAGGGCTTGGAGCCAATGACTGGCGGTGTAGCCATCGGGCAAAATATGGGCAGTCCAGCGGGTGGAAAAGGCGTAGAGAACTACGGCCCCAATCGGTAGGAGCAGATAGGTTACCAGAAGTCCCATTAATAACCCGCGCCCCAGATAGGCGAACGGTTTCTCGCCTAAAACCATCGGACCGCCCTCCCTACCATCCAGCGATAGGTGCAGAGGCAAAATACCGCCATTAGCAAGAGCAGTATGGCCAACACCGCCGCCTCCCCTTGACCGGAAATATTGGCTTGTAAAATATCTCCGATCGCTAAGGTTACCAGGGAGACCTTACGGGTAGCTCCATTGCCAGCTAGGGCAAAGGGAATGCCGTACAACCCAATCGACCAGGTGAAGATCAACAACCAACCGGCCCCGAGAAAGGGCATCAGAATAGGGCCGCCGATCGCCCACCAGAATCGCAGTTGGGTAGCACCACAGGTTTGGGCGGCTTCCCACCAGGCTCGCTGGAGAATCCCCATAGCAGGAATAGTGAGCAGGATAAATAAAGGAATATTGGTGTAGTTGTAGGCCAGCACCAATCCCCAGAAGGTGTTAGGAGCCGGCGGTACAAAGGGCAGACCTAAATCCTGGCAAGCCAGGGTTAACATGCCATAATTACCCAAAATTGCCACAAACCCAAAGGCTAAACCGATACCACTGAAATTCGTGGCAGTGTTCAGCATCGATAGCCAGATCGATCGGGATACTGGCATCAGACGGGATACCCACCAGGCCATGGGTGCCCCCACCAGAAGAGCACTCGTGGCAGAAACACTACCCAGGCAAAGGGAGGTAAAGATTGCCCGGCGATCGGATCGGCTGGTCAAAACCTCAACCCAGTTGGCCAGGGTCAGATTGCCCCCATCCCCCTGGAAACTCTGCACCAGCAGAGCCAGGACTGGGGCCACCAGTAAGCCGTAGGCCAACACCAAAATGGGAAGGGCCGGTAGCCAATCCCCTAGCCATTGTCTCAGGCGATGGTGGAGAGGCTGCGGCCCAGAGGACAGCATCGCCTCTTGCTGGAGGAGTCTGCTGCCCATACACCTAGCCCCCGATCACCTGATCTTTCCAGAACTTACCAATAACTTCTGGATCGACCTTAGTCCAGTCCTTAACCTGCTTCACCTGGACATACTGACTTTCTGGCAACCAGTTACTCTTAGCCGCCGCCGGCAGCTGCAGATCCCCCAACACATAGCGGATAGGACGGGCACCAAACTTAGCAAAAATCTCCTGGCCCTCGTCGCTCAAGACGTACTCTACAAAGAGCTTGGCCGCGTCCATCTTGCTGGTGTGGTACTTGTTCAGCATTAGGGCAGAGGGGGCGTAAATCGAAACGCCCGGAATCACGACCTCCGCCTTAATTCCCTTTTCTGTCACCTTAGCGGCGGCGGCGTTACAGTTGTAGTCGTACTTAATTTGAATCGGAACTTCCCCTTTTTCAAGGGTTTGGGCGTTACCTTCAGCGGCTGCAAAGTTGGCTACAATCTTTTTTGCCACCTCTACACCCGGAGTCATATTGGCCTCATCCCCACCACTGGCATACACCCAGGAGAGAAAGGATGTGGCCGCCGTACCGCTCTTGGTCGGATCAATCGCCCCCACTTTACCCCGATATTCGGGCTTAGCCAGGTCAGCCCAGGTACGGGGCACGGTTTTAATCACATCGGTATTCACAACAATCGCCGGTACCCCCACAAAGGTAGCGACCCAACCCCCACTGGCGGCCTTAAAACCAGCACCCAGGGCAGCAGCGTTGGTCGGCAAATAGTTGGGCACCACCCCGCGCTTTTCCGCCAGGGGACCGTAAAGCATACCGATGTCGGCCATCATGGCCTTAGGATTAGTTTTCTCGGCATCAAATTTAGTAATCTCTTCCAGGGAGGACATATCGGTGTCCTGATGCTGGAACTCAAAGCCATACTTTTCAGCAAACTTTTTGCGAACTTCACCGTAGTTGGCCCAATCATCGGGCATGCCGTAGGTAATAAATTCCTTCACCTGCTCCTTAGCTCGAGCCGTATCCGCTGGTTTAGGCCAATCTTCAAGGGTCAAGGTTCCCTCCTGAGTACCAGGTTTAGAGGCACAGGAACCTAGCTGGGTAAGCAAAACACCGGAGCCAAAAGCAGCAGAATACCTGAGAAAACCACGCCTTGAATAACTCATAAAATTCGTGAATCTCTTAAGAAATATCGGAAATTTCGTTAACACACAGAAAACTCAATCAGAACTAAAAAGTACTGATCATGACCACGAAAATAATCGGAGCGTTTTCGATAAGACACCTAAACCAATAACTTAAGTAACGAATCACTTAAGCAAGAGTTTGCGGTCGTTTTTGGCTAATTTAGATTAGGTCTAAACTTGATCTGGTTAGTACCTATCCTAGGATTGAGTAGCCTTATTCCTGTGTTAACATCGCTTTAGACAATAGATCCTATTGATTATGGCCTGGTTAATAGCAGTTCATTCTTTCCTTAAGAAGTCTGCTTTGGCCATTGTTTAAATAGGCTATCTAGAGGTAGTCAAGACCTATCGTATCGATAAAATTCCCCAGATATTCGAGCTTTCGTAATATCTGAGGCTATCCACCAGAACCGACTCCTGATCTGTCCATTAGCTTCTACTTGGATAGCGTCATGACCCAGGGTAAAGGCTACAGATTCTTAATCCGGAGACTAAGATGACGGCGATTAAATTAATTGTCTTTGATATGGCGGGTACCACCGTGGGCGATCGCCAGGAGGTCCTCCAGTGTTTTATCCAGGCCTCCGAACGTACGGACCTGGTCGCTCCCAGGGCGACGGTTAACGCCATGATGGGGCTGCCGAAGAAGGTTGTGTTTGAAACCCTCTGGACCGATCAAATCGGGGCTGATCACCCTGACTACCGCCATCGAGTCGAGGCTTCCTACCAGTGCTTTCGACAGGTTTTAGAAGACCACTACCAGAACCAACCCCTAGAGCCCACAACCGGATGCCTGGCTTTGTTTGATTGGTTGCGATCGCACCAGATCGCCATTGCCCTAACCACGGGTTTTTACCGGGAAGTTACCGATATTATTTTGAACCGCTTGGGCTGGCATCACGGCCTCGACCAGACCTACGTCGGCACCCCCGACTCCCCCATTCAGGTATCCGTTACTCCCTCAGAAATCTACGGCAACGAAGGTCGTCCGGCCCCTTTTATGATTCAAAAGGCTATGTATCGGCTGGGTATTGATGACCCCAAGGCCGTCATTACCATTGGCGATACCCCAGCCGATCTGGCTGCCGGTCGCCATGCCGGTTGTCGCTATAACTACGCCGTCACCAACGGTACCCATAGCCATGGGCAGCTAGCCCAATATCCCCAGGATGGGCTATTTGCTGATCTGGCCGCCTTTCAGCAGCACCTACAACAGTGGTTGGCCGAGCCATGAACAAGGCCACAGAAATTGCCATTGTGGGAGCCGGTATCGTAGGGCTGGCCCACGCCCTAGCCGCTGCCCGGCGGGGCTACCGGGTAACAGTGTTTGAGCGTAGTGATCGAGCTGTGGGGGCCTCAATTCGCAACTTTGGTATGGTCTGGCCCATGGGGCAGCCCCTAGGGCCTTTACGGGAGAGGGCCATGGTTTCCCGCCGCATCTGGCTAGAACTGGCAGATCAGGGTGGATTTTTCGCCGACCCGGTAGGGTCTCTCCACCTGGCCTATCAACCCGATGAATGGCAGGTTTTGCAGGAGTTCTTTCACCTAGCCCGGGACTATCCCCTGCAACTGCTCACCCCCCAACAGGTCGCTGAAAAAAGCCCGGCAGTAGTTACCACAGGCTTGCTAGGTGCCCTTTGGAGTCCAACGGAGGTGATTGTAGACGCCCGGCAGGCCATCGGCAAAATAGCAGACCTGCTGGCCAGTACCTTGGGTGTGGATTTTCGCTTTGGGGCGACGGTAACAGAAATTACCTACCCTTACCTGCGGGTACAGGGCGATCGCTGGCAAGCTGACCAGATTTTTCTATGTTCTGGGGCTGATTTTGAAACCCTGTACCCCGATTTATACCGGACCAGCGGTATCACCAAAGCCAAACTGCAAATGCTACGCACCGTCAGCCAACCTCACCACTGGCGCCTGGGGCCAGCCCTCTGCGGAGGATTAACCCTGACCCATTATGGAGCCTTTGCCCATTGCCCCACCCTACCCGCCCTGAGGCAACGGCTACAAACTGAAATTCCCTTTGCGATCGCCTGGCATATCCATGTGATGATTTGTCAAAATGGCATCGGTGAGTTGGTAGTGGGGGATTCCCACGAGTACGGCCTCACCTTCGACCCCTTTGACCGAGCCGATATCAACAGCTTTATATTGAAGTATCTGGGCAGCTTTGCCCAGGTCCCCAACCTCGAAATCGCCGCCACCTGGCACGGTATCTATGCTAAGTTGCCAGGCCACAGCGAGTTCGTTGCCCATCCCGAACCTGGGGTGACCCTGGTGAATGCCCTCAGCGGCGCGGGGATGACCCTATCCTTTGGCTTAGCCGAAGCTGTGATTGGGGCTGAATTATAGTTTTAACCAACTTCACCTCCATCCCCAGCGGCCACGATGTTTTAAGGGGATGGAGTATCAGCTATAGCTTAATATTTTTATAAATATTTCATGTTTCAGCGATCAAGAGCTGGGGAATCGATCTAAAGCATTTAATACTAAATTAACCCATTGATCCAGAGCTTTGACCGGTCCGGTCAGGGCAAGACTAGGATGCCATAGCTATGGACAGAGACCCAGGACCTTAACCGATGTCTCGAGCTCAATAGCTATAGCAAGTCCGGCTATGGCCCTTAAATTTATTCCTTCCTACCTAACTATCTTAAATTAGAAATCAGGAAAGACTCCGAAAATGCTTACTAAAAAGTTACAAGAAGCCGGGTTAAGACAAGATTTATTTAATTTTTATTTAAGGCACTTTTCCAGATATCCTAAAAAATTCATCGATCGGTTAGATTATAAGCTCCAAAAAATAGCCTGTTTAAGTTCTCTACCAACCCTCTCTGATGTAGATAGACAAATTCTGCATAGTCTCAGACAAGAGGGCATAGCTATGAGTTCCCTGGAAAGTCTAGGAATTGCCAACAGCGATCGCCTGCTGGCATCCGCCAGAGGAGCGCTGCAGTATCTGCCCCCACCCCTACCCCCTGATCCCACTAATAATTGGCATATCGGCAACTATGCTAGCCAACTTTGTAGTGCCGAAATCGCCTCAGACTATCCCGATATTTACCTCTGGGGAATGGAGCAAAAGCTGCTCACCTTAATTACCCACTATATTCGCCAACCAATTGCCTACCTATCGGTAAATCTGCGCCGCGACATCGCCAACGGTCAACAGCTTGGTAGCCGGGTCTGGCATCGCGATCGGGAAGACTACCGAATGCTCAAGGTTATCATCTATCTAAAGGATACAGATGAAGATGGAGGACCCTTTGAGTACCTTCCTAAGGCAATAACACCCACAACAGACCCCGTCTTTAATGGTCAAGGCACACTGACGGATGGGGAAATGGCCCAGTTCGTCCCCAGGGAAGGATGGAAATCCTGTCCAGGATTAGCGGGTACCGTCATCTTTGTTGATACGGCCGCCCTATGGCACCATGGCAAAGTACCGCAAAAGGATAGGTATAGTTTGTTCTTTACCTATACTTCGAGACGTCCCCAATGGATCGATCTCTATAGGGGAAACTTTAAAGTTGAGAATGCTCAACGGCTCCTGGCACCCCTATCCCGAAGACAACGGCGTTATGTCCTGTGGAAAGCTGATGGAAGCCCCGCTGCCCCAGGTCCCCGTCAACCCTCAGCGAAGCTGGGGCAATCGTTATTGTGACTTGAGCCTGGACAGCCTCTATCGCCAGCGGTATTCTGATTCTTCTATCCCCTTCGTGGAGACCCTTTTGCGGCAGATCATCCAGGACGCCAAAAGACTTGAATGACCAGTCGGATTCACCGGTTCCCCAGGACCCACTATGGGGGGTCTAGGGTTCCCCGAAGTAGGGTGATAAAAGAGAAGCTCGATCGCTAGCTATGGGCCAAACCAGACTACGCCTGACCGTTGTTGCCCTATTCCTGGATCAGGAGGCGGTGCTACTTTTGCACCAGATTACCCCTCCAGAGCCCGATTGTTGGGACTTACCAGGGGGTGGGTTGGAACCCCAAGAAGATTTAATCACCGGATTACGGCGGGAAGTGGAGGAGGAAACCGGTATTCAGGATTTTACGGTTGACCGACTCCTAACTGTCAGTGAAGGATTCTATCCCGAAGCCGGCGGCCAATTACACACCGTCAACCTGATTTACCAATGTCGGGTTGACCCCAGACCCCTAGTGTTTAGGCCCACGGACCAGGAAGAAATCGGACCCCAGGGAATTCGTTGGTGGCCGATCGCCGATCTCTGCCGGGCCAGCTGTTCCAGCCGGGCTCGGGCGGCCCTGGCAAGTGCCGGATTCGGTTAGATGACCGACCTCCAGACCTCCAGGTTTGCTATGCCCCCAGTCGGTCATCCAGTTGATTGGGGGTAAGACTGGAGAAGGGGTTTAAGGATGCCAGCGTTGAAGGTTCGATCGAAGTCACCAGCGGCAGCCTATAGGCGGTAACGTTCCAGGTGTTGCTGGTGGCCTTGGCCCATGGTCGATAAAATTCATTCTGGCCGATCGTCACGCTGTAAAATCTCTGGGATGCCCTCGCCAGCGATCGCCACGGCTTATGCTGATAGAAATACTTCAACTAGCAACCCGGGGAAAATCCAGATGAAGCCTATCCTTTGGTCCACAGCCCTGATTTGGCTGGGCATAGCCATACCGCTCCAGGCTCAGGTTTTTAACGTGGATTCCGAACAAAAGGTGAATGGAAAAATAGGCTGGGGAGACCTAACCGCCGTCATCCATGTGCAGAAAACAACCCCGGAGGCCCAGGGCTATACCGGCTGGACCCCAACGGTAGAGGTGTTTATGAAGAAAAAGGCCGTAGGCACAATCCAGGGGGCTGAAGCACCCTTTCCGGCCGCTCTGGTGCAAATTGTGGAGTTAGATATCAAAAATCCCTACCCAGAAGTACTCCTAGCCTCTTTTACGGGGGGAGCCCATTGCTGTAACCAGGTGACCGTTTTAACCAGTGATCCCTCTGGCCAAACCTGGCAGCAGGTAGAGTTGGGAGCCTTTAATGGTTCTCCTCACCCAGCCGAGGATATCGATTTCGACAACCGTGATGAATATATTACCGCCGATGATCGCTTCCTCTACCAGTTTTCCTCCTACGCAGGCAGTGCGGCCCCTGCCCAGATTTGGCAATTAGAGGGAAACCGATTTGTAGATAGCACCCACCAACCCCAATTCATAGACTTCCATCGAGAAAATTTAAGGGGTATGGCCGATTGGTTTAAAGAACAAGATCCCGATAGGGAAAAGAATGGCTTTCTGGCTGCCTATGTTGCCATGAAAGCCCTGGTCGGCGAATTACAGGATGGCTGGCAGCAGATGCTGAAATCCTACGATTCCCAGTCAGATTGGGGATTAACAAACTGCGCAGCTGGCTACGACGATACAGGCAATTGCAAAGCACCAGAGGTCCGTTACCCATCCTATCCCGAAGCTTTACGGGTCTTTTTACTGGATACTGGGTACCTGAAACCAGAGGATAAGCTACCCTAACCGACAGGGGACTCCAGTGGGAACCATCCCTTGCTGCCCTGCAGTACAGATCGCCAGCAGCTGACCCCTTACTATTAAGGATTAACTCCCTATTAACCATGAGATTTGTCCTATATAGCAAACCCGGTTGTCACCTATGTGAAGGCCTAGAGGTGAAACTGCGGTCCATCAATCCACCGATCGCCCTGGAGGTGCGAGATATTACCACCCAGAATGATTGGTGGCAACGTTACCAGTACGAAGTTCCAGTCCTGTGCCAGATTCGCCTAACCCCCTCCGGTAGCGTCGAGACTCCCCTCCCGCGTCCATCCCCCCGCATTCCCCAGGGCAAGTTGGAACAGTTGATCCAGAAGTGGTTAGCTGAGAATATTTAAAAATTAGGGATTATGGGGAAGGTTACCGCCATGAAACTAGGCCAACTACTTGAGAACTTATCGGTGGACCTGATGAAGCCAGGCTTTGCCCTATCGGGGGAGCAAAGCAATCTAGAGGTGAGGGGACTGTGTACCCATTCCCAAGCCTGTCAACCAGGCGATCTATTTCTGGGTATGCCCGGTAGTCGGGTGGATGGGGGAGAATTCTGGCCCGGTGCCATGGCGGCTGGGGCAGTAGCGGCCATGGTCTCAACCCAGGCCTACCGCCAGCGCCCACCCACCGCCAACGACTGTGTGCTGCCCCTCACCAATATGGCCGTAGCCTGTGCTGAGGCGGCGGCCTGGTTTTATCAGTATCCGGCTACCCAAATGGCCCTGGTGGGAGTCACGGGCACCAATGGTAAAACCACCACCACCCATCTGATCGAGCATTTATTATCCGCCGCCCATCAACCCACAGCCCTGCTGGGCACCCTCTACAGTCGCTGGCCCGGATATCAGCAAAGCGCCCTCTACACCACCCCCTTTGCCGTTGATCTCCAGGCTAACCTGGCCGCTGCTCACCAGGCGGGTTGCCGCTATGCCGTACTGGAGGTGAGTTCCCACGCCCTGGACCAGAACCGGGTGTGGGGCTGTCCCTTTGAGGTGGCGGTTTTTACCAACCTCACCCAAGATCACCTGGATTACCACGCTGACATGGAGGCCTACTTTCATGCCAAGGCGCTGTTATTCACCAGTACCTACCTGGCTGGTCGAGCGGTGGTGAACATCGACACAGCCTATGGGCAACCCCTGGCGGCCCGCATACCTGCCGATCAGCTCTGGACCTATAGCACCGCCAATCCCCAGGCCGACTTTTACACCCAAGATCTCACCTACCAGGCCCATGGGGTTACGGGTACCCTCAAAACCCCCGGGGGGGATATCCCCTTTAGTTCTCCCCTGGTGGGGCAATTCAACCTGGAAAACCTACTGGCAGCGGTAGCCTCGGGCCTGCACCTGGGTCTGTCCCTGGAGGCCATGGTGGAGGCACTAGCTGACTTTGGTGGGGTGCCGGGACGCATGGAGGCCGTTAAGGTGGGGGTAGAGCAGGATATCAGTGTCATTGTTGACTACGCCCATACCCCCGATAGCCTGAAAAATTCCCTCCAGGCGGCCCGCCCCTTTGTACCCGGTCGCTTAATTTGTGTCTTTGGCTGTGGTGGCGATCGCGATCGTAGCAAGCGCCCCCTCATGGGTCGTATTGCCCAGGATCTGGCGGACCTGGTGGTGGTCACCTCCGACAATCCCCGCACCGAAAACCCTGAACAAATCCTGCAGGATATTGTGGCGGGTATGGCCGCCGATCCGAAGCCAGAGGCGGTGATTGGTGATCGGGCCAGGGCGATCCAGCGGGCGATCGCCCTGGCCCAGCCCGGAGATGGCATTCTCATTGCTGGCAAAGGGCACGAGGATTACCAAATCCTGGGGACGGAGAAAATTCACTTTGACGATCGGGAGCAGGCCCGCCATTACTTAAAAGAACGGTATTGTCGTCAATGAAATTAGCATTTTTATCAAAAACTCTGTAAATTCTCCCCAAATTCGGTCGGCAATTCTTCAGATCTAAGCATAGGCTAGGAAATAACCCTGCATTGATGGTTGTGCCCCATGCTGTAGCCCCAGGAATGGGGCCAAGGCGAGCCAGAACGCCTGGCCAGCCCTGGCATTAGCTTTGACCGCCCAACTCTGTCCTCAGCGTTCTGGCCAAAGCTATCTATACAGCTGTATATCTTCTGGACCGTGAACTGCTATGCCGCCTAATTTCAAACCAGGACCCTCCCTTCTGGAGCTGTGGCAAGCACAAGCCGACAGACCTCCCTGCATTACGCTGACCCCAGAAAAGTTTGAAGCCCATCTCCGATCTCTGGTGGAGTTTTTGATCCATCATGGCATTCAGGCTCACCTGATCACCAAGTTGCCCGCTAGCGATCGCTGGCATGGGCCTCTAGGGTGCTATCACCAGGGTCTGGGGAGTTCCTATAGTTGGTGCCAATTCTCTCCCCTTACCCAGCCAGAGGCGGATCAAGGCCCTCAGGCACCAGCCGCTTCTGCGGTGAGGTTCTCCCTAAAACCCCTGGATCCCTGGCAAGATGACTACTGGGTCATGGTGCAAGCCGAGAATTTTGTCAGTTTGCTGCTGGCCCATGGGGATCTGGGGTCTGCAGCCATGGCTGCCATACCCGGAAACCCCCCATCGACGTCTACCGCCCCCCTCAGGGTGGCCTATTCTATGGCTCCCTCCGGGCTCAGCCTGCTACTGGCGGCCATGCAGGACCAACTCCAACGCCTTACCGGGGAATCCAGCCCCCACCCCGGGCTGGCGGTGCTGGCGGCATGGCGTCACCGCCTGGAGGCCATGGCCCAGACTGCACCTGACCTCCAGATCCTGCAGGATTGTTGGTGGGGCTGGCAGATGGAAAATTCAGCCCAGGTCAACCCAGCCCTCCAGGCTAACCAGCAGCCGGTCGAAGGTCTTTCTACCCTGGCGGATCAAAATCAGCTGTTACTCAATAGTCTGCGCCTCAAGGATAAGTTCCTTAACGCCATGGGGCAGGAGCTGCGGACTCCCCTGACCACCATTAAAACCGCCCTCACCCTGCTAGACTCACCCCAGATTAAACCACCCCAGCGGCAACGCTACCTGGAGATGATTAGCACCGAGTGCGATCGCCAGAGTGCTCTGATTAATGGGGTCCTAAACCTGCTCCAAATGGAAACCAGCGTTAGGGAAATCCGCTCCGGAGCCGTGTATCCAGCCGATACCATACCGCCCGTGGTGAGCACCTATCAGCCCCTAGCCACAGAAAAGGGGATTAGCTTAGCCTATACCGTTCCCGACCATCTGCCCCAAGTCGCCTGCCCCGACCTCTGGTTGCGCCAGATTATGATCCATTTGCTGAATAACAGCATCAAGTACACCGGCAGAGGCGGGCAAATTTGGGTCACGGCTCGCCAGATGGGGCGATCGGTACAGCTAGAGGTGCGGGACACGGGGGTGGGCATTATCCCCAGCGATCTCCCCCATATCTTTAACTATTTCTACCGGGGGCGTCACCCCGAAGGGGAGACAACGGAGGGATCGGGCCTGGGCCTGGCCATTGTGCAGCAGCTTTTACTGTTCTGCGATGGCCACATTACGGTTAGCAGCGAGGTTGGACGGGGGTCTCGGTTCCTGGTGCAGCTACCCATTCAGCCCGCGGTGAGTCCTACACCTTAAGGCTCACAGGCCCTGGATAACCTGCTTCATTTCCCGAACCGCCCGCTCTAAGCCCACCAGGACCGCCCGACTGATAATGCTGTGGCCGATGTTCAGTTCCTCCATGCCCCTAATACAGGCCACAGGATAGGTATTCCAGTAGGTCAGGCCATGCCCAGCGTTCACCCGCAAACCCAGCCCCTGGGCCAGATCAGCAGCCTCCACTAGGGCTTGCAACTGGCGATCGCGATCGACCTGGCCCTGCGCCTCGGCGTAGGGGCCGGTGTGCAGTTCGATAAATTCAGCTCGGGTGTGGGCCGCGGCCTCAATTTGCCCTGGGCTAGCATCAATAAACAAACTGACTGGAATCCCCGCCCCCTGCAGGCTAGCCACCACCCCCTGCAGGCGATCGACCTGGCTGGCAATGTCCAAACCTCCTTCCGTGGTCACCTCCTGGCGCCGTTCTGGCACCAGGGTCACGTAGTCGGGCTTGACCTCCAGGGCAATAGCCACCATTTCATCGGTAGCAGCCATTTCCAGATTCAGGTGGGTGCGTAGGGTTTGACGCAGTAAACGCACATCCCGGTCCTGAATATGGCGGCGGTCTTCCCGCAAATGCACCGTAATTCCATCCGCCCCCGCCAGTTCCACCAGCACCGCTGCCGCCACCGGATCGGGCTCAACGGTACGACGGGCCTGGCGTAGGGTGGCCACATGGTCAATATTAACGCCGAGGGTAGGCAAGGCTAAAACTCCTAATCAGGTTAGGGTTACAGTATAGCCGGAGCCACCTGCCCCTACCCAGCTTTGCTGTCCTCAGGATTCTGGCCAACGCTGTCCTTACCCTGGGTCAGAATCATCCGTGCTGGTCAGGTAGATTAACACCAAGCCGCCACAGGTAAAAAATCGAAAGGCAGAGGGTTGGCCGTTCCAGTCGGGGGATTGCCACATGGTAAACCACTCCCCGCCAATGACCATAAAACCCACTAACCAGAATAGGCAGGACAGGGTTAGACCGTAGATGGCGATTGTCTTGCGCTGGTTAAAGATCGGTCCGGTCTGGGCGATGGCGGCGGCCAAACGACCAGCCCCCACCAGGCAGAGCAGTGCGGTGAGCAGTTCGGTCCCAATCATGGTGGCGTAAACCCAGCGATGCCAAAAGGGCGAAGCAATAGCTCGCCAGGTTAACTGACTATCGGCAAAGACCGTATCCATGGTGAGCACATGGGAGACGTAACGGAAATTGCCGTGGTAATCAGTGAGGTTATTCAGGGCTATGAGTAGAAGTAGTAGCCCCATGGCGCCCACCAGGGCAATTTTAGAGAGACGAACAGCCATAGTTGAGCCGATGGCAAGCAGTAGCGGGTCTTTTGTATCCTACTCGGATGTGGGTTTGAACGGGGTTCTGAATTCTCATTGCTCAGTTGGGGTTTTTCTTTCCGGGGGAATGGCGATTTCCCCCGGACCCCCTTGCGGAAGGGGTGGAGGGTGGGCGGCCGATCGCGCTTCGCATTTGTCTCAGCCTGTAGACCTGGGTGAGGTGGGGGAAACTTTCGGTGGGTGAGAGGGTGGGTGGAAAGGACTCCTGATGACTGACCCCTGACTTCTCAGCGTGTCGTCTTTTTTTGGGCAAATTGCCCCAAAAACCCAAAGGTTTTATCTATGCACATGTCGATCACCATTAAGCACATTCTAAACACACGCGTGCAACTATTGTTGTAGTCTATGTGCATAAAGATCACCATTGAGTGCATCCTAAACACAGGGGTGTGATCGTTAAAATTTCGCGAAAAACCGTT
>JBEITR010000108.1:0-4233 GCA_040374765.1 Leptolyngbya sp. | reverse complement strand
CACCAGCCTCAACTATCTGGATTTGCGTTACCACGAGCAGTTCCGCTCCTGTTACTCGGTTGCGCTGCACCAAGAGGGTCTGTCGCTGTGGCGTTAGCTATTGGGGGAGCGCCATCCCGAGGTCGCCACCAGCCTCAACAATCTGGCTGTGCTTTACAAGAATCAGGGGCGCTACGCAGAAGCGGAACCGCTGTACCAACAGGCCCTGGAGTTGAGGCAAGAGCTATTGGGGGAGTGCCATCCCGATGTCGCCACCAGCCTCAACAATCTGGCTGTGCTTTACGACAATCAGGGCCGCTACGCAGAGGCGGAACCGCTGTACCAACAGGCCCTGGCGCTGAGGCGTAAGCTATGGGGCGAGCGCCATCCCGCTGTCGCCACCAGCCTCAACAATCTGGCTGTGCTTTACGACAATCAGGGGCGCTACGACGAGGCGGAACCGCTGTACCGCCAGGCCCTGGAGCTGAGGCAGGAGCTGTTGGGGGAGCGCCATCCCCATGTTGCCACCAGCCTCAACGATCTGGCCGGACTCTACTATGCACAGGGGCGCTACGACGAGGCGGAACCGCTGTACCGCCAGGCCCTGGAGCTGCGCCGGGAGCTATTGGGGGAACGCCATCCCGATGTTGCCACCAGCCTTAATAATCTGGCCGCACTCTACCGTGCACAGGGGCGCTACGACGAGGCGGAACCGCTGTACCGCCAGGCCCTGGAGCTGAGCCGGGAGCTATTGGGGGAGCGCCATCCCCATGTCGCTGGCAGCCTTAATAATCTGGCTGGGCTTTACGACAATCAGGGCCGCTACGGGTTGGCGGAACCGCTGTACCAACAGGCCCTGGAGTTGAGGCAAGAGCTATTGGGCGAGTGCCATCCCCATGTCGCCGATAGCCTGTTTAACCTGGGGGTGTTGCGGTATAACCAGGGGCGTTACCCCGAGGCCTTGGCTTTATTGCTGGAAGCGGAGGCCATTTACCTCTCCAGCCTAGGGGCCGATCACCCCACCACCCAGGCGCTCCAGAGTTGGCTGGCGGCTACCCGGGCGGCCCTGGGGAGTCAGTCGGGGTAACAGGTCATCGCCAATCCAAGCTAGTAGAGACTATTCCCCCCAGAATACTGGCGCGATCGCACCCCTCCGCCCAATCGCCTAACCCGGGTCATCCCCTTCTCCTGGTGGCCCAGCTAAACGTGACTCGACAAAACACCGCTGCGGCAGGCCAACACCACCCCACGGCTATCCAGTCCTTTGCAATACCCGTGAGCCCTTCCAGAACCCTGATTAGAAAGGTTAAAATCTAGGCAAACAGCTGGTTTAAGAGGTTTTATAACCCCAGGGGTTCCAGCCAGGCTTCAGAGATCTACACCAGATTAATCAACCATGACAACTCGGCAGATGGTAATTGATATTCCCGAAACCGTACTCCTGTCTGAAAAGACAGACGAAATCACCTTCGCCCGCGAATTGCGCACCCTGGCGGCGGTAAAACTTTATGAGCTGGGCCGTCTCTCCTCCGGGCGAGCGGCTGAACTAGCCGCCATGACCCGGGTGGAGTTTCTGCTCAGTCTAGACCGCTATAAGGTTTTTCCCCTCCAGGCTGAACTCCAAGATCTTGAGGGCAATCGTGCCTGAGGCGGTTTCTAATACATCACCACTGCTCTATCTCCATCGGATTGAAGCGATCAACTGGCTCCCTGAGCTATTCGGCCAGGTCTGGATTCCTGGGGCAGTGGTACTCGAACTGGAAGCCGGTCAGCAAAAAGGGTATGACGTTCCAGTTCCAGCCCCCTATCCCTGGCTCCACGTGGTTGAACCCACTGCTATGCCATCGGCATGGCTAGCCCTGGACTTGGGTGCGGGTGAACTTGCCGCCATGGCTCTGGCCTTGGAACACCCCGAGAAAGTTGTACTGCTAGATGACACCCTGGCCAGACGCATTGCCCAAGCGGCTGGACTACAGGTTTGGGGAACCCTTAAGGTCTTGCTAGAGGCTAAATCCCAAGGTTTGACTGAAGCTATTGCAATCAATACCAGCGTACTATCGGGGCGCGAGGCGGGGGAGTCAGGGGTCAGGAGTGGGGTGGATGGAGAGGACTATTAACGGGGTAAAAAGCCTGAAAAAGGGGACTGGGGACTGTTCAGAAAACCGTGCTAAATCAGGCTGAAACCATTGATTTCTCGTTACCAAAACTAGGATTTACACAAAATTCTGATCACTCTCGGCCAAAGATATCACACCTACCTACTCCATCACTCCCCACTCCCCTACTCCCCACTCTCCCTCCCGTAGCGGCCCGGAGAGCATATACTGGGAGAAGTTAGAGGTGTCGAGCATCTATATTCCCTGGCAAGTGTTCATGGTTGCCATTCCCCACTACATCAGTCCCGAAGACTACCTCGACATCGAACGAGACAGCCCTATCCGCCATGAGTATCAACGCGGCTTGGTCTATGCAATGGCCGGTGGCACAGACAACCACGATCGGATTGCCCTCAACCTGCTCACCCTCCTTAACCTCCATCTCGGCGACTCAGAATGCCGATTTCATTCCGGCAATGTTAAGGTCAACTATAACGACGAGTTTTATTACTATCCTGATGCCTTTGTCACCTGCGATCGCCGCGATCGTGACGACCGCTATATTAAGCGCTACCCCAAACTGATTGTGGAAGTCCTTTCAACCAGTACGGAACAGTTTGACTCAGGGAAGAAATTTGAAGATTATCAACAGCTCGAATCTTTGGAAGAATATGTTTTGATTTCCCAGACAACCCAGTGGGTAGAATGTCGCCGTCTCAACGCCCCAGGCCTCTGGGAAACAGTCATTTACCGCCCAGGGGATGAGGTTAGGCTGAACAGCATCGATCTCGAATTTGCGATCGCCGATCTCTATCGCGGCCTTGACCCCTGACCTTGTCTCCCAAAGCAGGATAACAGCGCAAGCCAGGGAGGGAGTGATCAGGGGTCAGCAAGTAGGCACTCTGGCTGTTGGATTGCTTCCCCTATGCTTTTCCTAGCCCGTTGCCCTGGGCCTTGCGCCTTCCCCCATATCTCCCTCCGCCTCCTGACTCCACTGCTGCACCGATCCCTGGTCGGCGATCGCCAGTACCGCAGCGATGATGTGTTTACAGGGGAAGGCGGGGTGGGTAGCAGGCCAGTTCCGCGATCGCCGTTGGGAGGGGTAGGTGGGTACCTGGTAGGGGGTTTCGCGGTGGCTATAGCCGGGGGGTAGGCGATCGCCTCGTTGGCGGCTGCTCTGGCGTTTGCGGGTGCTGGCCTGGGGGGGCTGGGTGAGGTTAAGGATGGTGGTAACGCTGGGCAGGCGGTGGAATTGGCCCTGGTCGTCCCAGAAGGTGTACCAGCGCATGGCGAGGGGCAGGAGCAACACCCCAGGATAGTACGGATGAACGCCTGTGGCGGGGGGTGGCCTTTTTTATAGAGCGCCACTACGAGGGGTGAAGTGGCTAAGGGATTTTGGAGGCAACTCCGTTAATTGCCCCACTTAACCGCCTTACTAGAATCTTGCAAGATTCTGAACCACTAGAGTCTGATGTTGATTCTCAATAGGATTTCGACCATTCGAATCCGGAGCAGCTAGTCTTAAAATTGCTTACTATGACAATGCAAAAGTTGTTTATTTCGCATTGTCGCAATTGCTACACTTTCTTTAAGTAGCTTTCCCTTTTGCCATGGGTTTAGGATAGGGTAAATATGTTGGTGAAAATACCTAGCCAACAAGTCTTAAGTTCCTAATTGATTTTGCACAAGTTCTCCCTTCAGTCACTATCAATAGTGCATTTACCCTGTTAGTCAAAATTATTTTAGAAGACATTAGTATCGCCTTTGTCTTCTTAAGACTGAATAGAACTTGAACTAGGCTATCTAGATCAGAAATTTAAGGGAGTCATTCCTTAGGTTTTTGATTGGTATGCTAAGCCATATTTCCCGTCGCTAATGGAGAGAAAACCATGAGTATTTCCTCGAAGGGTTTGGACCTGATAAAAGCTTTTGAAGGCTTTAGGGCTAAAGCCTATAAATGTCCGGCGAATGTTCCTACTATTGGCTACGGAACAACTAGTTATCCCGATGGAAAAACTAGGGAGCATCCCAGTTTTTCACTAAGCACAAATACTCAGCCTAGGAGAGTGATTCAGATAGGCTGTGCGTAACCTCAGAATTTGAGGAGCATTCTCGGGCTTCCATCGGGCTCCAGTGATTTTAACCCGTTCACCGATCT
>JBEITR010000016.1:0-55596 GCA_040374765.1 Leptolyngbya sp. | reverse complement strand
TCCTTGGGTGGTCTGAACTACGCCGCCGCCACCAGCGGTGGCTACCTCAAGTTTCAATCCTCTGGTGCTAATACCATTCTGCAAATCGATGCCGATGGTTTTGGTCCTGGCCGCACGGTTAACTTCTTGACCGTAGAAAACATTGCTGTTGCTAGTCTCAACAACAGCACCAACTTTATCCTGTAGACGTTTACCCACTGATTGGCAGTGCTCCCACTGCCAATCGAGTTTAACCTTGGTTGACTGACAAATCTTTTTCAACCCCCATCCCTACATCCCTTCTTCCATGAGGGCACTTCAAAACCACTGTCCTCTCCCAGAATGGGAGAGGACAGTGGGTGTTTTTTCAGTCAATTAGGATCTACCGTCCTAAACAGGGCTGACGACCATAGTCAAGGCGGTTCTTAACACCAACGGTATAGGCTTTGACCGCTTGAGCCGAAGGGAAGCTATGGCGTTTTACCAGATCTACCGCTTCTTGGTCTAGCAACCCATAGCCGGAGCTGCGAAGTAAAACCGGTTCCTGCCGTTGACTACCATCCGGATTAATCAGTACACCAATGCGGGATTCACCCGGCTCCACCCTCAGGCAGACTCTTTGCTGATAGGTAATTGACAATTCGCTGCGATCGACTTCAGCCCTCAGGCCAGGGATGCCAGTTTGCTGCTGGATGCTGGCTTCCCACTGTTGCAGCTTGCTATTGTAAGCATCTCGCTGGGTGGCGGCCTCACCATAGCCAAAGCGCTGCAGAATATAGCGTCTTAACTGACTAATTTGCTCTCCAGGCAGCGTCAGATTGGTGGCGTAGGCCAGCAGGCGTTGCCCCAAGTTTGGATCAATGGCAGGACGGGCGGGGGTGGGGGGTGGACTGGAGTTGGTCAGGGGTAGGGAATTGGCTGGACTGGTTACAGGGGTAAACTTTTCTGGACTGGGGGAGTTGGCCACTGGGGCGGGCGGGCTAGACCTGGTCGATCGCGGCGCTGGGGTTGCTGGCGGGACCGGCAAGGACCCAGCTTTGACACCAGCTGGAACTGCCCCGGGGGCAGGCGGTACGGCATTGACCAGAGCTGGATTGGCGGTAGCCAGGGCAGGGGCATTACCGGCTGGCGCGGCTGGTAAAGACCGGGTAATCGCCACACTATCTTTCTCTGGATCGGGAGGAGGAATGGCCCCTTCCTTTGATTGGCCCAGGGGGACTAACAGAAACAGACCATGCAGCCCTAGGGACGCCAACACCATGGGGGCTACCATGGTTTGCCACAGGGGTTTAGAAGCCTTAGGGAGATTAACGGAGGAGGTCATACCAGGCAGCCATCAAGGGTACACAGAAGAGTTAGTAAGGTTGTTACTAATATATCAGCAGTAAAAATAATCGTGGAACAGGCCAGGGTGCAGGTTCGTACCTAACTGGCTCGCGGATCGGTGGCCCAAAGAATCACCAAGCCGGTTGCCTGGTGGCCCACCGATCCAACCCCGATGCCGACAATGGAAACAAATAGGGGTGGGCTACCTGGCTGGGAAACCTGAAACAGAGGAGAGTTGCAGTAGCCTCCACCAATGCTATCAATTTGAAACCCGGAGAAGCTACGTGGTAGATCCTGACTTTGAATCAATTCGACGTTGCGAGATAGATAGCGCAGGTTAGCAATGCCGGGACGTAGGGCGTAGGCTGTGGAGCTAACCTGGGTAAAAAAACAAGCCTGCTGTTGGGCTGACCAATCCTTAATGCCACGGGGCACACTGTAGGCCTGGGCAGGAAAGGCTGTGGCCGTAATATCGTAGTCGCTTTGTCCCGACCCCCGACTCAAACTGTTGGCTAAGTCTATGGCCTGCTGGGACTGACCGGCCTGGGCAGCCTGGGCGTCTGCCGCTGGGGCCGGACTGGCTTGAGAGGGTGCAGCCGCTTGGGGGGGTGGCGTAACCGGGGGTTTAGGTCCAGGAATGACCATGCGGGGTAGGGATGTAGCCGTGGCTACGGGTTTTGGCGGTGGTGGCAGGGCCGTCTGAGGTTGGGCCTGGGGGGGTTTAGCCTGGGGTGGGGCAACCTTGCCAATACTGAGTAAATCGACAAAGTCATCCTTTTTCTTTTCCTCCTTGGGGGGCTCGGGCTTGGACTTGGGAGGTAGGGGAAGCACGAGCAAGACCCCGTGAATACCCACCGAAAGCACCAGAAGAGGAGCGGCCAGATATTTAATCCGGGATAGCAGGGAGGAGGTTGGGCGAGGCTGGACGAATTCTTCCATAGAGGGGAAAGGCGGCAGAAGGATAGCTTTGACCAGAATGCTAAGAACCCGGTTGATGGCTGAAAGTAAGGCTGGGTAGGCGTTCTGGTTTACCTCCGCGCCGTTACGCCTGGCTACAGTGATCAATGGGCTATGGAAAAATAAATAACCTAGTAGTTCGCGGTATAAACTCGGCAACGCCTCAGGGGAAGTCTGGAGCCAAAATTGGCCGGTAGACCTACGCCAGGTTCTACTAGCCCTAAGTACGAAGAAATGGCAGATATGTTGTTAGCCATAGCCCCGGTTAACGGGGCTATGGCTAACTCTCTACAGGCCTAATGGGCTAGAGCTTCAGATCACTTAAGATCGAGGTGTAACGGGATTCTGGCAGAGGTACGTAGCCTACTTCAGCAACCATTTGGGTGGCATTTTGCAGGGAAAACTCCACAAAGGCCTTTACCTTAGGGTTCCTTTCGAGGCTGGACTTCTTCACGTAAATGTAGAGAGAACGAGCCAGGGGATGGTAGGCACCGTTATTGACGGTCTGGGCGCTGGGTTCAACCCCATTGACTGAAACGGCTCTGAGTTTATCTTTGTTTTCCTGGTAATAGGCAAAGCCAAAGTAACCTAGGGCGTTGCGATCGCTGGCAACCCCCTGCACGATCACATTGTCGTCTTCGGTGGCGGTGTAGTCAGCGCGGCTAAAGTCTTCGACGCCGACAATGGCTGCGGTGAAGTAGTCAAAGGTGCCGGAGTCCGTACCCGGACCGTAGAGGGAAATCTTTTCCTTAGGCCAGGTGGGGTCAACTTCATTCCAATGGGTAATTTTCTTTTCGGCCTCTGGTTCCCATAGCTTTTTCAGTTGGGCGGAGGTGATATTTTTTAGCCAGGTATTGTCATGGTTGACTACGACCGTTAGAGCATCCTTAGCAATCTCGATGGCAACGTACTCAATCCCCTTAGCCTTACAGGCGTCCTCTTCGGATTTTTTGATCAGGCGAGAGGCGTTAGAAATATCAGTGTCGCCAGCGCAGAATTTTTTAAAACCACCGCCGGTACCGGAAACACCAACGGTAACCTCAGTACCAGGACTGCCCTTCATAAAATCTTCGGCCATCGCCTCAGAGATGGGGTAGACGGTGCTAGACCCGTCGATTTTAATGGTGGAACCCTCGGAAAATGCCTTAGTAGTTCCAATCCCAAAGGCGGCGGCCAGGGTTATTACGCCAGCCAGGGCATAACGGCTAAATTTTTGTCTGCTGAGTTTCATAGGACGCTCTCCGTGGCCTCTTAGGAAAAATAAACTGACCAATACGGAGTTTAGGGAAGCAACTCTAAGAAACTCTGATCAAATGGATAAGATTTGCCTGGGTTTTGGTTAACCAGAGATTAACCCACCATCGCGGTCAACCCATCAGACCTTTTCGCTGGAGCGCGCGGAGCGATTACGCAAAAGAATAGCCCCACCGTTCATCAACAAAAGCATGCCCATTAGTACGATAATGGCGGCGGCCGCATTTTCGTGGAAGGCCTTTTGGGGGCGGCCGACCCAGTTAAAAATCTGAATCGGCATAACGGTGAAGGCGCTATGGACCACATCGCCTGGGCACCGAAGCAGGTCGGCGGGGTTGAAGTAGGGAAACTCCTTAGTGCAGCCAGGGGTAAAGGGCACAAAGGTGAGGGCCCCCAGGGCAATGAGCGGTGCCGTCTCTCCGATCGCCCGCGACAGGGCCAGAATCATGCCGGTTAAAATCCCGGAAAAGGCCGCAGGTAACACATGGGCCCAGACCACCTGCCAGCGGCTGCCCCCCATAGCTAAACCCGCCATGCGAATGCTATCGGGTACGGCCCGCAGAGCCTCCCGGGTGGCCACAATAATGATGGGTAAGATCAGCAAGGCCAGGGTCAGGGCCCCAGCCAGCACAGATCGCCCGCCTGTAATGGGTTCCATAATGCGCACAAAGACCGTCAAGCCCAGCAGACCATAGATGATGGAGGGAACCCCGGCCAGGTTGTTGATATTGATTTCGATTAAACGGCTTAACCAGCTATCGCGAGCAAACTCCTCCAGGTATAGGGCTGCCCCCACCGCCACTGGAAAGGAGACCACCGCTACGATGATCATGACCCAAAAGGTACCCGTCAGAGCAGCCACAATTCCTGCCTTAGCGGCTCGGCGAGAAGGGAAACTGGTGAGAAACTGCCAGTCGATTCGCTCCCAGCCCTGCTGGATAATGTCCAGTAGTAACCAGGCCAGGGTGGCGATCGCCAGGACCGTAGCTATCCAGGCCAGGCCTTGAAAAAGCCCACCAACAATTTGACGTTGGGGCAGGTAGGAAATAAACGCTGCCGACTCCTCAGGCTGCTCGCCAGGCTGGGGATAGGGGGATAGGGGATTGGCCATTAATCGTATTTCTCCCGAAAGCGGCGGACCAGCCCATAGCTGACGATATTCAGGCTGAGGGTAATCAAAAACAAAGACATACCAACGGTAAAGATGGTTTTATAGGCAAGGGAACCAAAGGGTACGTCACCCTGGCTCACCTGCACAATAAAGCTGGTCATGGTCATGACCGGTATGAGGGGGTTGAGAAAGTCCAGACTGCCATCAATGGGTTGGGGATTTTGCCCAGCCGCCAGACTCACAATCATGGTTTCCCCAATGGCTCGGGATAGGGCCAGAATAATGGAGGCGACAATGCCCGAAAGGGCGGCTGGCAGCACCACCGCCTGAACCATTTCCCGTTTGGTCGCCCCCATGGCCAGGGCCGCGTGCCGTAGATCCTCGGGTACCGCATGGATGGCGTCTTCGCTGAGGGAGGCCACCAGGGGGAGGATACAGATTCCCAGTACGATGCCAGCGCTCAGGGCATTAAACACCTGCAGGCCAGGGATAAAGGTTTGTAAGAAAGGGGTGACGGTGAGCAGGGCAAAATAGCCAAATACCACCGAAGGTACCCCGGCAATCAGCTCCAGGATAGGTTTCAGTACCTGGCGCAGGGAGGCCGGAGCGTACTCACTCAGGGCGATGGCAATCAATAACCCTAAGGGAATCGCCACCACCATGGCGATCGCCGTGGTCATCAGGGTGGCGCTCACCAGCACAAAAATACCAAAGTCCGAGTCTTTAAACAGGGGAGTCCAGCGGGTATCGGTAAAAAACTGCTTCAGGGCATAGAAGAACCCAGCACCCGATCCGGGGGGAGTTAGGCCCATGGCCCTAGCCTTCTCTACTAACTGAGGGGGATCAATGGCCTGAATTTGATCCTTAAGCTGCTGCACCTGATCGGCGGAGGCATTGGGAAAAAAGGAGGTCAGCCGCTCTAACCAGAGGGCCTGACGGAAGTAGGGATCCAGAAAAAAGTCAAGGCTTTCAAAGATCAAGGTGAGGACAATCCCCACCGTGGTCAAAATCGAGATGGCGGCAAAGGCAAAGCACAAAGCCCTTACGACGGCCTCAATCTGACGACTACGCTGGCGATTAGAACGCCAAAGACTAGAATCGGGAGGGCTAGGAGGAAACTCTGCGGTCATCGGGTTAGTCCTTTCCGAGAGCACTATGCAGTCAGGAACTGGTTTTCTACACTGCCACAAAACTGGATTTGGGAAAACACCAGTTTCTTAACCTGGCGTTCATAGATGGGGCCTAACCCTGGTGAGGTGTTCTGGCCAGTCCAATATTGAGGTAGAAGGCCCGTCCAGGCCCTACTTTGACCGATCAATCCTATCGTCAGGGCTATGGTCAAAGCAGCAATCATTTGCCGTGATAAATGGTTGCTGCGATCCCCAGAGAATAATCTATAATATGTGTTCAAAAAACGAGAATTTCAGGTTATTCTCCTTCCGTGGAATTACTTGACTCCATCCTACTTGTCTATAAATTCCCGTCCTGAAAAATTGAAAGGATTAAAACATGGATCAAAATCTGAAAAGATACGGCGCTGAGTTCTTTGGAACTTTCTGGCTAGTCCTGGGGGGATGCGGTAGCGCCGTATTGGCAGCCGCCTTTCCAGATGTGGGTATTGGGTTGTTAGGCGTATCACTGGCCTTTGGTTTAACTGTGTTGACCATGGCCTTCGCCATCGGCCATATCTCCGGTTGTCACCTGAATCCAGCGGTCTCCTTTGGGCTTTGGGCTGGCGGTCGTTTCCCCGCTAAAGAATTGCTACCCTACATTGTTTCCCAGGTTGCGGGGGCAGTTGTAGCGGGTGGAGTTTTGTACCTGATTGCCAGTGGTAAGGCGGGCTTTGACCTATCTGCCGGTTTTGCCTCCAATGGCTTTGGTGAGCATTCTCCCGGCAAGTATAGCTTCCTGGCAGCCCTGGTCAGTGAAGTGGTGATGACTGCATTCTTTCTGCTGGTTATTATGGGGGCGACTGACAAGCGCGCACCCCAGGGTTTTGCACCCATTGCCATTGGCTTGTGCCTGACCCTGATTCACCTGATCAGCATTCCGGTTACCAACACCTCTGTTAACCCTGCCCGCAGCACCGGCGTTGCCGTCTTTGTGGGGGGCTGGGCAATTTCCCAACTCTGGCTGTTCTGGGTGGCTCCCATCGTGGGTGGTATCCTTGGCGCAGCCATCTATCGCTTTATCGGTAGTGAAGAAGATTAACCGGATCCGCCATTCACCTCGATAAATTGGTAGCTCCCTGCAAAGGGTAGGCGCTTAACCAAAAGTCACTAATTGTTAGATTAGCTCCGTAGCTAACGGAGCTAATCTACTTAAAGACATTCATACTCCGATCGAATGAAACCAATCCTCAGACGTCTAACGGTTTTGGTGTTTTGCAGTGTTCTCTTTGCAAAGCCATCTTCTGCCTCAGCTTGTACGGGTATTTCTTTAAAAAGCCAGGATGGCGGTGTGGTAGTCGCTCGAACCGTTGAGTGGGCCCTGGGCGACGCCAAGCATAACCAAATTGCAGTGTTTCCCCGCGGCAAGTCGTACCATGCCCAAACGCCGGATGGTACCAATGGTAAGGCGTGGGTTGGCAAGTTTGGCTTTGTCTCAGTGGCGGCCTACGATCAGCCCTACGGTCCAGACGCCATGAATGAAAAGGGTCTGTATGTCGGCGTCTATTATTTTCCTGGCTTTGCCGATTACCAGAAATTTGACAGAGCAAATGCCAGTAATTCCATGAGTGTGGGTGACTTCATGCAGTGGATGCTGTCGTCGTTCCAGACGGTGGATGAAGTCAAGCAGAACCTCCGCCAGGTTGTCGTTGTCAATGTGGATGACCCCCGTTTTGGCGGTGCGCCCCTCCCCTTTCACTGGAAGGTCGCCGACTCCACTGGAGCTAGCATCGTCATTGAAATCGTCAACGGGGGAGAGGTTAAGATCTATGACACCTTCCGGGGGGTTATAGCTAACTCGCCTACCTACGACTGGCACCTGACCAACCTGCGTAACTACCTTAACCTCAGTCCCCAGCCCGCCAGCCCGGTCACCATCGATAATGTCACCTTTTCACCCTTTGGCGGGGGGTCTGGCCTGGTAGGATTGCCCGGTGATTTTACCTCCCCCTCCCGGTTTGTTCGCGCTGCCGCCCTAACCGCCACAGTGCGTCCTCTAGCGACATCGGAAGATGCGATTTTCGAAGCATTTCGCATTCTTGATAGCTTCAGTATTCCTGTCGGGGTAACCGCCCGCCATGGGCAGACGGCCCAGGATATTGAGAGTGCGACTCAGATCACCGCTGCCTCCGATCTGAGCAATCGACGGTACTACTTTCACACCATGAGTAATCGCGAAGTTCGCATGATCGATCTGTCGAAGATTAATTTTGCCACGGTCAAAGAGCAGATCATTGATGGTGATGCTGGCCAGAAGCACGTGGTGAGGGAAATTTCCGTGGCGAATTAAGGTCCCCATGGCGACCATTGTGCCTGGGGCGATCGCCGCTGCCGAAGGTGTTAGGGGTCTGCCTCGTGTCTAAGCCTTCCCCCCAGATTGAACTGTTTAGGTTTTACTCCTGATAAGATAATCAGCTATCCCATGTTCTGGTTTAGCTGACCTGGCAACGGGGTGGCGGCGGCGGGTCAGAACGCTTACCTAGCCTTCGCCTTCAACCATAAACTTTGTCCTCAGCGTTCTGGCCCAAGCTGTACTACCGCCATGATTAACCTGCGCCCAGCCGCCCTGGAAGAGCTGAAGCGATTACTCAAAAACCAATCCGGTCCCCCCTATCAGCTACGCCTACACTTAGAGGCGGGTGGTTGTGCCGACTGGACCTACTGCCTTAGCCCGGTGGATTCTGAAACATCCCCATACCAAGACGAAGCTAGGGTTAGCTGTGGTGATGTGGATATTTTAGTTGCCACCGCCCTGCTCCCCCATATGGAGGGGCTAACCATTGACTATGCAGAGGATTTAATGGGGGGTGGGTTTCGGTTCATCAATCCCCAGGCGGGCTATACCTGTGGCTGTGGTAATTCCTTTTCTACCGTGGCACCAGAAAGCAGGGCTGACTGTGGCGGCGTTCCGTCGGCCTCTAGTTGATCGATCAGGGGTCGCTGACTGTTGATCCAGCGGCAGTTTTGAGCTTGGCTGCCGGATGGGGACAACTGGGGTTTTCCCCACCGGATCTGCCCACTACCTGGCGGTAGGGTGGGGGTGGGTTGGCCCGAAGTAGTAATCCACACCAGGGGAGAGCGGGGTAAGCTCGCCAGGGTAGGGCCGGGGGTAGGTAGGACGGTGGCTAGGGCCGTAAGAACCGCAGGCCGGTCCCGTAGACCTTGGGCTGAGCCGGGGCCGCTGGGTAACCACAGCCTGGCTTGCCATCCCTGGCGTTGCAGGTAGCTGTAAAGGGAGGCCGTGGCTATTACCGCCTGTTCAAAGTCCGACGCTGACCAGGGGGCGGTGGTGTTGAGGGCCAGGATAGGGCTGGTTGGCTGGCTCGGGGGTTCAATTTCCCGTAGCCGGAAACTGCCGTAGCGAGCACTGCTGCGCCAGTGGATGAGGCGGGTGGGATCACCCCAGCGGTAAGGCCGGAGCGATCGCGTCGTTCCCTCTTGAGGCCGATCCCAGCTGCGGTGATCGGTGGGAGTGGCTCCCCAACCCTGTCCCAGCGCCTCTAACCAGGGACATTGGCGCAGGGCTAAAATCTGCGGGTAGACCAGGACCCTGGCGGCTACAGCCCACTCTCCTTGGCTCCAGAATAATCCCAGGGGGGCGGCGGTTCGCAGGGTGAGGTAGGGCCAGCTATAGAGTCCCCGCTGGCGGGTGGTTAAGCGATAGGATTGCAGTCGGGTTTGGCCGGGTGCCAGCGCTTCTATCGCCACAGGGGTCATGGATCCCAGGCCAGCGGGAACTGGATCAATCAGTTGCCACGGCCCCTTCATCGAGGGTTGGGGATTATGCAAACGGATTTCCATCACCAGGGTTTCTCCTGCCATGGTGGGCTGGATGGTCCGCCGTTCTACAACCAGGCCCTGGAGATGGCGGCGGGTGAGGTTGGCCGCGATCGCCAGTAGACCCAGTATTAAACCGCTGATCACGTAGAGCCAGCCCGCCAGGGTATTGGTAGCCGCGGCAAAGAAAAATACCGCCAGGGCCAGAAGTAGCCCACCACTATAGGCGGGGCAAACCCACCGCGCTTCTAGGCCATGGGTCAGGTAAGCCAGTCCTGGGCGAATGCCCCGCAGGAATCTGACCACCCCGGAAAATTTCCTGGCGATCGCAACTGTTTCCATAATAGAATCGAGACTAATTGGTCTACCGCCTATGTCTTCCCCCGCCCCGTTGTCCACCACCGAACTTACCCCCCATTATCCTATACCCCTAGCGGTGATAGCCTTAGCCCTGCCCTTGCTCTGGTGGCAGCTCTGGCTCGGAGCCCTGGTGGGTGTTTTTGGCCTATTTCTATTGGTGCAAACCCTGACCCTGAGGTTACGATTTACCTCCGAAGCCCTGGAGGTATACCGCCAACAAACCCAGATTCGCCATTTTCCCTACGCTGACTGGCGGTACTGGGAGGTGTTTTGGCCGCCTCTACCGATTTTGTTTTACTTTCGGGAAGTTAACAGTATTCATTTCCTCCCCATGCTCTTTAACCCTACCGAGCTGATTACCTGTCTAGAGCAGCACTGTCCCCGCCAAAGCCCTGTAGAACCCTAACGGTTTAGGGATGTAGGCCTTGTCTGCGGTCTCCAGTCCCCTCGCCCCGGAGGACTCTGACACCGTTCCAGGATCTGCTAGGCTGGCAATAGCTGGCATCGGTATTGTATAAGGATCTTCATGGCTGCTGACGATTTACCCAAATCAGACCCTTTAAATTTTTCTCCGAAGGGTGGCGAATCCCCCAGTCCCCTCGATCTCAAGTCCGACTGGAACAGCCGTATTGAAGCGCTGAAACAACAGGAAACCGATCTGAAGCGCACCATTGCCGATTTGCAGGCAACCTCTCGACGGTTGGGGGACGATCTGCTGGGCCAGCTTCAGGCTGACCTTAACCGCTTGATTGCCCAGGGAACGGTGGACCTGGAACAGCGCAAACGCACCCTGCAACTTGAAATAGAAAAGCTAGAGCGGCGTCAGGAGCGGATTCAGGCAGAAATGCGATCTACCTTTGCCGGCACCTCTCAAGATCTGGCCATGCGGATCCAGGGATTTAAAGATTACCTGGTGGGTAGCTTGCAGGATTTGGTAACCGCTGCAGAACAGCTCAATCTTTCTCCCCAGGCCCCACCGGCTGCGCCCGATCGCGGCGAGACCCTTGCCCCAGCCAGCCGTCAAGTCCCCTCTGCCCAGGTAGCTCCAGGATTTGTCCCGAATACCTTTGAGGACCAGAGCGATCGCATTCGCAGTCTGCTAGACCAGTACCGCATGCGACCGGACTACTACGGGTCGGCCTGGCAGTTTCGACGTACCTTTGAACCCATCCATGCCGATCGGGTATCCAACTGGTTTTTTAGCCAGGGGGGGCGAGGGGCCATTAAGAGTATGGGCAGCCGCTTGCAAAATGTATTGGTAGCCTCGGCGGTGATCTCAATCCTATACACCCTCTACGGCAATCGGTTACACACCCTGGTACTCTCCAATAGCCCAGAACGCCTGGGAGACTGGCGCCGGGGCCTCCAGGATTGCTTAGGAATTTCTCGAGTCGATTTTGGCACTGGCCAGGGGGTGATGCTCTTTGATGCCCCCGAACCCCTGGCTCAACGCGCCGATCGCCTGACCCGGGAAGGGGGATTACCCTTGATCGTGGTAGACGAGGCGGAGGCTGTCATCAGTCTGGCCCTACTCCAGTTTCCTCTGTGGCTAGCCTTTGCCCCCGATCCCATGAATCCTATGGATTATCCCCTCTAGTCCCTCACCCATGGGGTGCAGTCAGGTCGGGCTAGTCTGCTGCTGTTGCCAGTTCGGTACTACCCCGCCGGGTACGGGTGGTCAGACTGTTAAACAGCATTTGCCCGATCGCCTTAATCAGGTTACCTTCCAGCTCTTTGAACATAACCATATTGAGGCCGAAGGCGTCGTTAGCCTCCTGGACAATCTGGGCGATCATGCCATCCCCTAGGGGTGCCTGATCAACGGATTGGCGATAGCGGGCCTTGAAGCCCTTCTCATCGGGAATCTCGGGAAATTCATAGAAGGCCGTGCCTTGGCCATCGCTCAAATTCATGGCTCGCTGGGCAATCCCCTTGAGAATTTGCCCCCCCGATAGGTCACCGATATAGCGGGTATAGGAGTGGCTCACCAGCAGTTCAGGTTGGCTATTGGCCACCTGGCGCAGGCGATCGACGTAGGCCTGGCCGCCACTGGTGAGACTAATTTGGTCGCGCCAACTGGGACCGTAATAATAGGCCAGATCGGCCTCTAGGGAAGCCTTACGGTGCAATTCAGGGAAGTAAATAGTGGAGACCACAGGATGATCTTTGTAGCGTTCCAGCTCCTCCTCCATGGCCCCGTAGATAAAGTAAAAGTTGGCCACCAGCTTACGATAGGATTGCTTTTCCACAACCCCACGCAAAAAGCAGCGAACAAAGCCCATGTTCTCTGCCATGGTGTGGGCTTTTTTGGTGCCTTCACGCAGTTCAGCCGATAAGTTGGTCATACTAAGGGTCTCACTCTAAATCTCAATTATTTTTAAAACACTTTAATGGTTAACTTAGACTGATTTGACAGGGGTTTCCATTACAAATTCTTACAAACCTTGCTGTGGTATGGCGTATATAGCTTTGGCCCCAACCCTGAGGATGGGGTGAATCGGTGAAAGGGAAGGCTAAGTAGGTATTTTGACCCAACCATCAGCCCCTGGCATGGCCTACCCCCACTCCTCCGATCTGGCTACGGTACAAATACCTCCTACCCGAATGCCACCTGCCCTCAAAACCTCGGCCACGGAGTGGGCCGTAGCGCCAGTGGTAAAAATATCGTCCACTAGCCACACCGATCGCTGGCGTAAATAATCCACTCGTTTAGGGTTAATGGCAAAGGCCCGCATCAGGTTTTGCTGTCGAGCCCTGCGGGTGAGGCTGTGTTGGGCCTGGGTCGCCTGTACCCGTAGTAAGCCCTCCCCACAGAGGGGGACTGCCCCGCTGCGGCTAACCCAGCGGGCCAGCAATTCGGCCTGGTTAAAGCCCCGCTGCTGGAGTTTGCTGGGGTGTAGGGGAATGGGTACCAGGGTAATGCTAGGGGCGGGTGCGGCGGGTCGGTAGTGTTGCCAGGTTTGGCCCAGTTCCCTACCCAACCATCGGGCCAAATCCCGTTGGCCGTCGTACTTAAAAACCCCGATCACCCGTTTTAACAGGCCTTCGTACCGTCCCCAGCTGATCACCGCCAGGTCAGCGTGACTGTACTGGAGGGGGTTAGATAACTGACACTGACGCAACTGGCGTTGACAGGAGGGGCAGGGATAGTCCGCCGTCGATCGCCCACAGAGGGGACAGGGGGCCGCCAAAAATAGGTTGAGAACCTGGTGCCGCCCCCGTTGCCATAGGGTTTGCCCGATCTCCATGGAATTATCCCTCCTGGTTCAGATTACGATTTAACCCTGGCTCCAGGCAACGACCCAGATCTGGGCCAGAAGGCCTACTCAGCCCCTAATTGCATCGCCTTTTCAACACCCTCTTTACCCCCTCTGCCGGGGCTAGAACCCCAGTCCACTCCGTGAACGGTTGGGGTCTCCCTTAGGGTGCCCATTCACCAGGGGCGGGGCAACGATAGCTTGGGTCAACTGCTGCCGGTTCCCTTCACGGGGCCGGTGTTAAACCACCAGAGGGGTGCTATCTGCCTCTAGGGAAGGGAGTTGGTTCGGGTCGAGTGGGTCGGCTAACCCCTCCGGTAGGGTAGGGGGTTGGCTGGAATCTAGCATCTCGACCAACTGATCAATCTGGGCGAGGCTGGATGCCAGACTAATGCCCTCCTGGGTTAGCAAACCCACCAAGCGGTGGGGCGAGTCTTGGGTTAAAACGGGGAGTTGATGTAAGCCCCGGGTGGCCATGCGGGCGATCGCCTCGGCCAAGGGTTCTTCCCTATAGGCTTGCTGGAGGTCGGTTGAGCACAGGGTTTGGATAGACTCCTGGAGGCGGGATAGGGGTTCAGTGCCATCCTTAACTCGATGGAGGAGGCGAATTGTGTCCTGTAGGGTTAGGATGCCAATTAGCTGGTGATCATCCAGCACCAAGGCACAGCGACAGCGCTGACGGCTTAAGGCCTGGGCGGCGATCGCCAGGGATGTATGGGCCTCCAGAACCAGGGGGACGGGGGTAAGGGCGGCGGCGACATCTAGACTAGGGTCGGTTTCCGGTTTTTGCAGCACCATTGCGTCCGTACTTTGCTGCTCTCCATCGGAGTCAAGACGCGGCCCTTGGAGCCGCTCCACTAGCCAGGTACTGAGGCTAACGGCGGCCATTAGGGGCAGCACAATACGGTAGTCACGGGTAAGTTCAAACAATAAGAGGATGGCGGTCAGGGGAGCCCGCACCGTAGCCGCTAGTACCGCTGCCATACCCACCATGGCGTAGGCCGGTGGAGAGGCAATGTAGGGTTCCAGTTGGGGCAGGGCGATCGCCAGTAGCTTACCGTAGGCGGAGCCCAAGGATGCCCCTAGAAAGAGGGCGGGGGCAAAGATACCGCCGACAAAACCACTGCCGCAACTGATCGCCGTCATCACCAGCTTGAGCAGTAGCAAGGCCGCTACAAATTGGAGGGGTAGCTGTACATCCTGGAGGATAGATTCAACGGTTTCGTAGCCTACCCCAAGAATTTGCGGATATTTCAGGGCGATCGCCCCAATCCCCAAGCCACCCAGAAGGGGGTGCAATGGCTGGGGAACCTTAGCTAACCAGGCCAATCCCCTCACCTTCCCCTGAAAGGACTTTTGGGCAAAGCTAATGGCCTGTTCAAAGAGCAGGGAAACCAGGCTAGCCAAGACACCCAAGCCAACGTAGAGAGGTAACTCCAGCAGACTGCGGGTTTCATAGGCGGGTAAGTCAAAGGCAGGCTTGGCCCCCAGACTAATCTGGGCGATCCAGGCGGCCACCACCGCCGCCAGTAAGACGACACTGGCGCTGGAGGCTACGGAGGTTGTACCTAGGACGACCTCCAGGGCAAAAAACACTCCTGCGATCGGGGCATTAAACCCGGCCGCCAAGCCCGCAGCAGCGCCGGCTGCCAGCAAAAGATGTTGGCGTTCCTTAGAGACCTTTAAGGCCTGACCCAGCCCAATACTAAAATTGGCCCCAATTTCCACACTGGGCCCCTCTGGGCCGAGGGAGGCACCGCTACCCAGGGAGACCGCCGCCGCCACCATTTTGCTTAAGGGCTGGACAAGGGTCACCCGCCGTCCATCCCGCAGGGTAGATACCAGAGCTCCCAGACCAGGACCAAAATCCTTCAATCCCCATCGCATTAGACCGACGATTAGCCCCCCCGTGAGGGGAATTAGCCCCAGAGTCCAGTGTCCCCAGGTGGACAATTGTCCCAGCACTGGACTAAACATCAGGTGGTAAACTCCCTGAATTAAGGTACGAAATAATACGACCCCTAACCCAGTGCCACTCCCCACCAAAACCGCCAGTAGGAGCAAAATGGTTTCTGGACTGGAACGCAAGCGATTCAGCCAAAGGTGTAGACCCATTGCAGAGGGTTGGGAGGGGTCCGTTTTAAGTTCCGGATCAGGAGTCGCGATCATTCACCGACGCAGGGGGAGCAGGAGATTCTATAGCTGTAGCCAAGAAAACAGGGCGGAAGCGAGTGAAAACCCCTACCCAGCCTTCGCCTTGACCGATTCGAATCAACCGATCAACCCTGTCCTTAGCGTTCTGACTAAAGCTATATCTTCTATTTTGACTGCTATTCTGCTAATTGATACAGCCGCAACCCGTGATTCCGTCCCTAATAGGTGCCCCTAGCCAGCTGTATAGATCCCAGCTAGGTAGAACAAAGGACAATCAGGCTGGGAAAAACTCCAGGCCGACGCCAAAATGTTCGGAAATGCCCCGTAGGTCTTCCAGGCTATGGGGCCAGGCAAAGGTGCGCTGTAGGCTAATTACTTCACTTTGGGCTATGCAGATGTGGTCAATGTTGGAGTGCTGCCCATCGATCAAACGCCGTACTGGGTCATTATCTCCAAAGGTCAGGCAGTCCAGGTTTGCTTCTGCCAGGGCTTGGCGCAAGGCCTGTTTATTCCGGCGGGAGCCGTAGTAAGGCAGCACGTTCAAGTCCTGATTAAAATCGCCTGCCACGATCAGCATAGCCTCTGGATAGGTGGCTTGCAGTTCCTGCCAGTCGGCTTGGTTACCCCTGAGAGCCTCCATAAAAGCTCGCTCATGGGCAAGATCGGGGTAGGGATTTTCTGGCAGAGGTAGGACCATGCCGTAGATCAGACAGGATTGTTCCCCCTCCAATTGGACTAAACCACAGACGCTGGTGGCAGGATTACGGGTAACTATAGGGGTAATCGGTGGATTTCTTACCCAGAGCTGAATCCAAAGTTCCTGCTGCTGGTCAGCGGCAGCAGAGGGCTGACTAAGGATGGACTGGTAATCAGGCCCGGGGGAAATTTCTGGATTGGTCTCGGTCAAAATCCAAACGTCAGCATTAATACGATCTAGCCATTGTCGCTGAAGCAGCGCTTTAGGGCTGTGGGGCAGAACCCGCTGAAGATTCCAGGTGGCTATTTTCATGCCAGATTAACGGTTTCCAGGGCTGAAGCTGTAACAATCTTTACTAAAGCCCGTCGGCTAAAATTCTGTATAGCATCTGTAATACAAAGCCTTTGCATAGACTTACATCTACATTTCAGAGGCGGGCTCGAATAGCAGAGGGACTCCCATCTCTAGCCTGGGTCTATGCTCCCTGTGGCTACCCATGATCTGCCGTCGTAAACCGCTTGCAAGCTTAAATCCAGTAAACTTTAAAGTTCAGCACAAAAGTTCGAAAAAATCTGGGGTAGTGCTCAGGTCTTTCTAACCCGTAGCCTTTTATCTGGGGTCTATTTTTCCCGATATTCTGTTAATTTTCTATTTTTATTCCTGATCTATGGCCCATCGTCTATCCATACATCGCAACTCCATTGACTATGGGCGCCTTCTAAAAAACCTGATCCGGGTGATGGAGGCTAGCTGTAGCCGTAGCTTGTACGAAGTTATCCCGAAGGGAGTTCAAGTATGGCTACCGGCAGAGCAGCGGGGTGTCTACCCTGACATCTGTATTATTGCTGGAGAACCCCTCTTCCATGATGGTCATCCCAATAAGCTCACCAATCCCTGTCTGGTGGTGGAGATTCTAACCGACCTGACCCCGATTTATGACCCTATGGCCAGAACCATGGCAGACCGGAGTCGATTATTTCGTCACTGCCGTCAAATTCCTTACCTGCAGGAGTACGTATTTGTTCACCAGCAGGAGGTCAGAGTAGAACAGTTTCATCGGGTACAGGAGAACCTCTGGACCCTGGCGGTGCATCAGGGCATGGACTCGGTGGTTGAACTCAATCTTACCGATACTCGCCTGCCTTTGATGGAGGTGTACGATAGGGTCAGTGCTAGTCATTGAGGATCGTTGCGCACCCTTGAAAACCTTATTGATTCTGTCCGTTAGTAGTGGCAAAAACCTGGAACTGGCTCGTACCTTTGCGGAGGAGGGCGATCGCCAGGGTTTCGTCACGGATCACATCCACCTGCCCGATCTAGACCTGCCCCTCTACGGTTCTCGTTATGGTGCTCAGGGCCCTGGCCCAGGGCTAGACCGGTTAGGGCAGTCCCTCCAGGGTCATCGTAGCCTGGTGATCTGTTCACCGGAGTACAATGGTTCTATTCCCCCCATATTGACCAATGCGATCGCCTGGTTGTCAGTCAGTTCCCCTGACTTCCGGAGTTTGTTTAACCAGCGACCCGTCGCCCTGGCTACCCACAGTGGCGGCACTGGACAAAAGGTGGTGCTGGCCATGCGGCAGCAACTAGCCCATCTCGGCTGTCTAGTGCTGGGTCGAGAACTGCTCAGTAATGCGGAAAAACCCGCTAACCCTGAAACCATTACCCTTCTGGTGAAGCAACTGGGGGACCTGCATAGCTAAACCAGGAAAATCACCCAGGTGGGTTAGCCGGCCAACCAGGCTAGGGCAACCATCGGCACTTCGCCTCGCTACAATGGTAAAGTTAATCGGCAGTGTTGCTGCCGTCTGAGTCCTTGACGACTCAGTTCCGGTCTCCCTTGCTTCCCTCCTCCCCCCCCTTGCCATGGCCCTGCCCATTGTTGCCGTTATTGGTCGCCCCAACGTGGGCAAGTCTACCCTGGTGAACCGGTTGGCTGGTGCCCAGGCAGCCATAGTCTACGATCAGCCGGGAATAACCCGCGATCGCACCTACCAACCCGCCTTCTGGCGCGATCGGGACTACCAGGTGGTGGATACGGGGGGCTTGGTGTTTAACGACGATAGTGAGTTTTTACCCCACATCCGGGAACAGGCCCAACTAGCCCTGGCGGAGGCTAGCGCCGCCGTATTGGTGGTGGATGGTCAAACCGGTCCCACGGAAGGTGACCAAGAAATCGCCAGTTGGCTGCGGCAACAGCCGGTGCCGGTATTATTAGCGGTAAACAAGTGTGAGTCCGTGGACCAGGGCCTGATACAGGCGGCCCAGTTTTGGGAGTTGGGGCTGGGGGAACCTTACCCCGTATCGGGTATCCATGGCAATGGCACGGGAGAACTGCTGGATACCCTGATGGAGTACCTGCCCGCCACCGTGGAGGAGCCCACCTCAGACGAGATTAAGGTGGCTATTGTGGGTCGCCCCAATGTGGGCAAATCTAGCCTGTTGAATGCCTTTGTGGGAGAGTCGCGGGCGATCGTTAGCCCCGTCTCTGGCACCACCCGCGACGCCCTCGATACCCAGGTGCGCCACGGCGACCAGACCTACCGCCTGATTGATACCGCAGGCATTCGTAAAAAGAAAAGCGTGGAGTACGGCCCCGAGTTTTTTGGCGTTAATCGAGCCTTCAAGGCGATTCGCCGGGCCGATGTGGTCCTACTGGTGGTTGATGCCCTCGATGGGGTCACCGAGCAAGATCAAAAACTAGCGGGCCGCATTGAAGAGGAGGGCCGGGCCTGCGTCATTGTCGTCAATAAGTGGGATGCGGTCGAAAAGGATAGCTACACCATCTACGACTTTGATCACCAGATCGCCGCCCGCCTCAACTTCCTTGACTGGGCTAAACGCATTTACGTCAGTGCCAAAACGGGCCAGCGGGTGGCTAAGATCCTGGAGTTGGTAAACCAGGCTGTAGAACAGCACCGGCGTCGGGTCAGCACTTCGGTGGTGAATGAAGTCCTGCAGGATGCCACCCAATGGCATACGCCCCCCACCACTCGCCAGGGTCGTCAGGGTCGCATTTACTACGGCACCCAGGTAACGGTGCGGCCTCCCTCCTTTACCCTATTTGTCAATGATCCCCATTTGATTAAGGATAACTACCGCCGCTACGTGGAACGCCAATTTCGAGATAACCTGGGCTTTGAGGGCACCCCCATTCGTTTGTTCTGGCGGGGCAAGGCCATGCGAGATCTAGAACGCAGCAGCGCCAATCGGGCCACCAAGGTCTAGTCGGCCATGGATCTTCTCCGTTCCCTACCCATTGGTCTCTACCTTGAGCAGCCCATTACTTGGCTACATCGCCTTGACCCCAGGGTGAAAATAGCCTGGTTAATGGGTATTTTAATTACCCCGATTTTGGCCAATCCCAGTTGGCGTTTTGGCCTGGTGGGGGCGTTGCTGGTGCTCACCCTGGTCGGAGGTATTCCGGTGCGAGTATGGCGACAACAGTTAGGCTGGTTGCTGCTGCTGAGTGGTCTGGTGATGGTGCTCACCTTCGTGATGCCCGACGGTCTGGAAGTAAGTCAGCCGGTCCGCCTGCCTCCCCCTGATGCCCTGGTTGCCCTACCCCAACCTACCCCCTATCGCTATGAGCTTTTCCATTGGGGATTTCTGACGGTCACCCGGCGATCTCTGGAATTAGGAATCCGCATTGGTACCCTTCTCTTTACCCTGATCTACGGTACCAATCTCTACCTGCTGACAACGGCTCCCGAAGAAATTACCCTGGCCCTGGAGTCCCTAATGCAACCCCTGGGCTGGTTGCGCCTACCAGTCACAGAAATTGCTCTGACCGTCACCCTATCTCTGCGGTTTATTCCCCTGGTATTAGAGGAGGTGCAAAATCTGGTGCGATCGGTGCAAACCCGGGCTATTAACTGGAAAAAGCTGGGTTTTCGTAGTTCGGCCCAGGTCTGGCTGGTGGTAATGGAACGGCTATTGGAAAATTTACTGTTGCGAGCCGAGCAGATCGCCGCTGCCATGGCAGTGCGGGGTTTTACCAGTCCAGACCAGCACCAGGTACGCTGGCATCAGCTGGTGCTGCGGGGTTGGGACTGGCTGGCCCTGGCAGGTTTGGTGATGTTTTGCTGGCTACGCCTGAGGTGGGGAGGGGAGGGGTGAATGGGTGTCAGGCCTGGTGCTGGCGATCGCTACCCCTGAATCACCGTACCGGCAGTCAAGTTTTTCAGGCCCTCTACGGCCATCACCTGGGTCAGCCCGCCTGCCTGGCTAACCTGGTGGTTCTCCTGGAAAGTCCCTATCCTCTGCCCGATCTGGCCCCATCCCGGCACAGTCGCTACTCCCTCTGCGGGGGACCGCCCCGCTGGCAAGGGAATCGCCCCCGGCTATGGACTCCCCCCCTTGGCAAAGTTCTGTCCAGCCTGGCCGATCGCCTTCGGGAAGGTGAGTCCCTATCCCTGTCAGAAACAGCCGTGGACCCTGGCCTACCCTTTACCGGTGGCTGGCTAGGCTGGCTAGGCTACGACCTGGCTTGGGAAATCGAGCGTCTACCGGTCCTCAAGGCCGACCCCTTACCCTTTCCGGTCGCCCTCTGGTACGAACCCGAGACCTTCGCGGTATTAGACCATAGCGCCCAGCGATTGTGGTTGGCAGCGGCCTCCCACCAATCCCTAGATGCCATGGCAGAGCAGGTATTCACCCTGAACCCCCAACCACCGCCGATAGAACCGGTCATGGGCCAGTCATCGCCCCTCCGTCTTGGCCTTTCAGCCCCGGCCTACCAAAGGGCTGTCCAGCGAGCCCAGGACTATATTCGGGCTGGAGATGTGTTTCAGGTCAATCTCTCCCTGCGCTTTAGCACCCAAACACCTTCCCATAGCTGGAGCCTCTACCGCCAGTTGCAGAATATTAATCCTTCCCCCTTTGCCTGCTACTGGCATACACCCTGGGGAGATGTGATTAGTTGCTCACCGGAGCGGTTAGTGCGATTGCAAGGCCAGACCGTAGAAACCCGACCGATTGCCGGTACTCGCCCTCGGGGTAGGAGTTCATCCCAGGATCAGCACCATAGCACCACCTTGCTCAACCATCCCAAGGAGCAAGCAGAACACATTATGCTGGTGGATCTGGAGCGCAATGATCTAGGGCGGGTCTGTACTTGGGGCAGTGTTCAGGTGAATGAGTTACTCACCCTGGAGTACTACAGCCACGTTATGCACCTGGTTAGTAATGTCACAGGTCAGCTAGCTGATGGAAAAAATGCCGTTGATTTAATTCGGGCGGTCTTTCCAGGGGGGACTATCACCGGTTGCCCCAAGGTACGTTGTATGGAAATCATTGAAGAATTGGAACCGGTGCGCCGTAGCCTCTTCTACGGTGGTTGTGGCTATCTAGACCACCGGGGCAATCTAGACCTGAATATTTTAATTCGTACTCTGTTGTGGAGTCACCCGGCCGATGCCTCCCTGGCCAGGGTGTGGGGTCAGGTGGGGGCGGGTATCGTGGCCGATAGCGAACCGGAGCGGGAGTGGTTAGAGTCTCTGCAAAAGGCTAAGGCCCAACTTCTGGCCCTGGGATTGGGCCTTAACTGACGCCTACCCAGCCACCGGCGAGGGGGTGTTATGGCCAAAGCGATACAAAAAGAATTCCCAAGCCCAAGCGCTTTTAATCCCTTCGGGGGACGTTTAACTGAGATAATTAAACCTTTATCCGCAACTCCCTCATCGTCTCTACTGCTTGAATGCCTACAGAAAACTATCTTAATCATCCCAACTTCGGCCTACTGTTCAGGGTATGTATAGTAGAAGAGGGTCAGGAACTGTTTGCCACCCTCTATGCCCAACGGCTATTTTTTCTAGTTAGTAGTTCGGCTTCTGAAGGCTTGGTATTTCAACCCCTAGGACGCAGCAACGCCCGACAAATGCTAGAAAATCGCATGCGTCTGCTACGCCGCGCTGGCCGTCAGGCCGACTTTGATCAGCTCCAGCATACCTATAAGAAAACGTTTCACTGATGGATGCCGACGCTGCGGAAGACATTACCAGACGCATTCAGGACCTGCGGCTGTCCTTACCCCCCCAGGTAACCCTGGTGGCGGTGACCAAGTTACTTCCTGTAGAAGTTATTCGTATCGCCTATGCGGCTGGTCTGCGCCATTTTGGCGAAAACCAGGTGCAGGAGGCGATGGCAAAACAATCTCTGGTGAGGGATTTACCGGATATTACCTGGCATCTGATTGGGCACCTGCAAACCAATAAGGTACGCAAAGCTGTGGAACACTTCCAGTGGATTCACTCCCTGGATAGTTTGAAGCTTGCAGAAAAGTTAGATCAGGCCGCTGCCGATCTGGGCCAATCGCCCCAATGTTGTTTACAGGTTAAATTGGTCCCCGATCCCCCTAAATATGGATTTGTTCTCCCCCAATTGGAAGGCGACTTACCCCAGTTAGATCAGCTGACTCATCTACAAATTAGGGGGTTGATGACCATTCCGCCCCAGGGGGCCACAACCCAGACGATTGGGCAGGTGTTTAGTCAGGCCCATGATCTGGCCGCCACCATCAACCAAGCCCACTTCAGTCATATTCATATTGATCAGCTGTCTATGGGTATGTCGGGAGATTACCCCCTGGCGATCGCCGCCGGAGCCACCATGATTCGCCTGGGCACCACCCTTTTTGGACCCCGCCCTCAAAAAGGAAATCTAACCTGACTAAAGCCATATTTTTAACTAATTGTGAACAGACCATCTATTTCTAAACTTTCGTGTATACTTCTTACTCAATATTCTGCTATCAGAATTTGATGATCTGAGCGTCTGCATCAGGGATGGCAACTCCTAACCTGCTCTGTAGAGCTCTACTTATCAGTTAGAAGATGTTTGGAAAGCCTACGGTCTCGCTGACCTACGCTGTGGCATAGGGGAAAACTTGATTTTTTTTAGGTTCTCACCGCCCACATCGATGTATGCAACTACCTACGGGCAATCCCTTGAAATCGGCTCTTCAGCTCATCTAATTTTTTCCAAAAAAGTGTGAGCAAACTGGTAATAGGCGTTATCATGACCATCGGATAACCCAGAATGTTCCGACCCCTAATTAGTGTTGGTTGAACATACTTTGTCTTCTAAGAGAGCGATAGTCATCGTGGAGTGTAAATTGTGAGCAATGTCTTCGCCAAACTGCGGGATTTTGTTGGTCTGAACGATCCAGCAGATTACGAATACGAGTACGAAGAAATGGATGGTGAGGAGTACCAGAACCTCTACCAGGAAGAAAACCCCCAACCGGTGGTTCAGCCCTTGCCCGAAGATTCCCGTAGTCGCCGTCGCTTGCGGGAGCGTCCCCTTACCTCTGATACAGGATTCACCCCTATGGCCAGCAATGTAATTGGTATGCCTGGTGCCATGAATGGCGCCTCCGAAGTCGTGGTCATGGAGCCCCGATCCTTTGAAGAGATGTCTCAGGCAATTCAAGCCCTGCGGGAGCGTAAGTCCGTGGTGCTTAATTTAACTATTATGGATCCCGATCAGGCTCAACGAGCTGTTGATTTTGTCGCTGGTGGTACCTACGCCATTGACGGTCATCAAGAGCGTATTGGTGAAAGTATTTTCCTCTTTACCCCCAATTGTGTGCAGGTGAGTACGCCCGCCGAATACGAGGAAGAAGTCTTTATGGGTCAGTCCCAGGGTATGCCCATGGCCGGTCACATGCCTCCCGCACCCGCCTGGGGTACGGAGGGAATTGCCCGGATGGCCTAGATTCCATGGGTAAGATCCTTTGAGATCGGACCCTGTCTATGGCAGTCCATGGTGACTACTCTTATGACAGCATGAATTTTTCTATTCCCTTCCATTCATTGCCAGGCTATTTCCATTAGCCTTTGGTGAGACTGTTTTGGGAAATTATTCATGGCAGACACGACATTTGGGGTTATTGGCGGCGGGATCATGGGGGAAGCTCTCCTATCCCGCCTTCTTAATCAGGGGGTATTTTCCCCTGGAGCTATTCTGGTCAGCGATCCCCAAGCTGAACGACGGCAATTTTTAGAGTGCACCTACGGCGTCCAAACCACCACCAGTAACAAAGAGGTGGTAGGTCATGCCCGAGTTGTTTTGCTGGCTATTAAGCCCCAGATGCTATCCGCGGTAGTCCAAGAACTTGATCAGGGGACGCCGCTTTCTACGCCCCTGGGGTTGTCTATTTTAGCTGGAGTTTCCCTCTCCCGGTTGCACCGCTGTTTTCCTGGGTGGCCCATGGTGCGGGCTATGCCCAATACTCCGGCCACCGTCGGTGCAGGTATTACTGCCCTGGCCCCAGGGGTAGGGGTGAGTCCAGAGCAATTCCACCAGGCCCGACGCATCTTTGCCAGTGTGGGTACGGTGGTAGAAGTTCCAGAAGCTCTGATGGATGGCGTAACGGCCCTATCGGGGTCGGGTCCGGGTTATGTTGCCCTGGTGATTGAGGCTCTTGCCGATGGCGGGGTGGCGGTAGGCCTACCCAGAGCTACCGCCATGGCTTTAGCCCTCCAGACCGTTAGGGGTACCGCTGAGTTGCTGGATCAGCAGAGCGATCTCCACCCGGCTGTGCTCAAGGACCGGGTCACCAGTCCAGGGGGCACCACCATTGCCGGCATTGCTGAATTAGAACGGGCTGGCCTGCGATCGGCCTTCATCGAAGCCGTACGGGCTGCCCATCGCCGTTCTGTGGAACTGGGCCAGGGTGATTAGCTGTAGCCATTGAGGTCAAGACCCCGAGTCAGCTTCTGGGGCTTAGTCCATGGCCAGTGGCTCGCCCTGAGGTTCTAGCCGCACCGGCGACCGCTATGGGTTGGACCCGAAGGCTGAGGCCAGGGTTGATCGGTAAAAGTCAAGACTGGATTACGACTCTGATCCGTCCCTTAGCCTGCGGAGTGGTCGGTAGCCTGACCCAACCGCGGTTCGGTGCCCGCTAGGAGGCGACTGATGTTGCTGCGATGACGGACAATGATATAGACGCCGCCCAGGGCAGCCAGCAGTTGGTAAGCCAGGGGCTGGCCCGTCAACACCATCAGTACCAGAGTGGCGATCGCCGCCAGAATGGAACTCAAGGAAACAAAGCGGCTCCAGCCCAAACTTAGGGCAAATACCCCCAGGGCACCCAGCGCTACGGGCCAGGCCAGGGCTAGCAAAACTCCTAGGCCGGTAGCAACGGATTTGCCGCCCCTAAACCCTAACCACACCGATCGACTATGGCCCAGAATAGCCATCAGACCCGCCACCATTTCCAGCCAGGGCTGCCCTCCAAACCCTCCACCGACCGGCAGTACGACCGTCAGTAAGAGGGCAAGCGTCCCCTTCACCAGCCATACCGCCAGCGTTCCCTTGAGTAGGTCTACGGTAAAAACCAATAAAGCTGGCCCCTTACCTACGGTGCGCAACACATTGGTGGCTCCCGTACTGCCCGATCCATGGTGGCGAATATCTATACCCTTGAGGCCCCTGGCTACCAGGTAACCGGTGGGCAATGAACCCAGTAGGTAGGCGGCTACCAGCAGGGCTAAAATGACTAAAACGACCACAACCCAGTTTCCCTCCCACGGCATTTCCCTCCTAGTTTAGGCTGAAACCATACTCCCTAATCCTCACCATGGGGAGGATGATTGGGACTGCTGCCGGGCTGGTTAACGAAAGTTTGCAGGAACTATGCCAGCTCGATCAAATGGCAACGGAACCAGATAAAGTGGCCCTATGTACGACAACGATCTGACCAGCCTCAATCCAGACCTGGAGTTTACCGATCCTCTCGATCAACTCGGTCCGCCGAGAGAGGATGGGGCGTCTGAGTATGATCCGGAGGTAATGCTGCCCCTGCTACAGTCCCCCGATCCTCAGCAGCGCATGCTTGCCGCCCGGGCCTTTTGTGAGCTGGTGGAACCCCGCGCGATCGCCCCGCTGACCACTCTCCTCAGCGATCTGTGCCCCTTGGTCAGGGTCAGTGCCGCCTATGCCCTCGGTCGTAACCCCGGTGGGGCCGCCGTAGAACCCCTAATTACCCAGCTGCATAGGGACTGGAACGGCTATGTACGTAAGGGATTGGTATGGGCCCTGGGTAATGCTCAGGACCGGCGGGCCCTGGGGCCCCTATTGGATACCCTCACCACTGATATTCCTGCCGTGCGGTTGTGGGCCGCCAGCGCCCTGGCCCAAATGGCTCAGATCGGCTACGACCCGATCATTGCCACCATTCCCCCCCTGATTGAGGTCATGCGTCACGATCGGGTGCCGGCGGTACGTAGTAACTGCGCCTGGTCCGTAGGTCAGCTTTGCCGAGAGCTACCCTCTAACGTGGTTTACCACACCGCCGTTGATGCCTTGATTGAAACCTTTGCGGAAGATAGTGACCTGGGGGTGCGGGAAGATGCCCGATCAGCCATCCTCAAGATGGGAGACCCCCGCGGTCTTCAGGTGATCGAAGAAATTGAACGGGATGGTTTCTTTAACTGGTAAGTTAGGGTTGCTGGCACCAGTGCCATAGCCGCAGCCACCGATCCGGGACGGATACCCCTCAGCATGCCTACCCAGGTTAGGGATTTCGTCTCCTTAGTAGCGGATCCCGTCGTGCTGCTGGAACCATCGGTAGGTTTCCGCAATACCGGTGTTCAAATCCGTCTTAGCCTGCCAGCCCAGCTGCTGTAATCGGGATACATCCATTAATTTGCGGGGAGTACCGTCGGGTTTAGAGGGGTCAAAAACCAGGTCTCCCTTAAAACCCACCAGGTCCTTCATGATCAGGGCCAGGTCTTTGATAGAAACTTCCTGCCCCGTACCAATATTGATAAAATCTGGGGTGTGGTCGTAGTGCTGCATTAAAAAGATCAGTCCGTCAGCCAGATCATCGACGTACATAAATTCTCGCATAGGGGTACCGGTACCCCAAACTGTCACCGTTGACTCCCCCCGTTGCTTGGCCTCATGGAATTTTCGCATGAGGGCCGGTAATACGTGGGAATTAGCCAGGTCAAAGTTATCGTTGATGCCGTAGAGGTTGGTAGGCATGGCGGCGATAAAGTTGGCACCATACTGGCGATGGTAATTTTCACAGAGCTTCAGCCCAGCAATTTTAGCGATCGCGTAGGGCTCATTGGTAGGCTCTAAAAAACTGGTCAACAGGTACTCCTCTTTCATGGGTTGGGGACAGAGCTTCGGGTAAATGCAAGAGGATCCTAGAAATAAAAGCTTATTGACTCCGTGATCATAGGCGCTATGGATAATATTGGCGGCAATCATCAAGTTGTTGTAGAGAAATTCTGCCCGGTAGGTATTGTTAGCCTGAACGCCCCCTACTTTAGCGGCGGCCAGAAAAACGTAGTCAGGCTTTTCGGTGGCAAAGAAATCTGCTACTGCCGCTTGATTACGTAGATCGAGCTGGTCACTCGATCGCAAAACCAGGTTGCTATAACCCTGGGATTTTAGGGCCCTGACCAGGGCACTACCCACCAGACCACTATGGCCAGCTACATATACTTTAGATTGAGTATCCATACAACTATTTAATGCCTAGGAGCTTTTAGGTTTAAAATTCAATCGATATTACTTAAGAGTAAGAATAACTGATGTCTACGCTAATTGTTGCCACTGGCAATCCGGGAAAATTGAAGGAAATGCAAGCCTATCTCCAGCCCCTAAACTGGCATCTAGAGCTGAAACCGGACAACCTGGATATTGAGGAAACCGGTAGTAGTTTTATCGAAAATGCTCGCCTTAAGGCCAGGGGTGTAGCTGCCGCTCTGGGCCAGTGGGCGATCGCCGACGACTCTGGCTTACAGGTGGATGCCCTGGGGGGAGCTCCGGGTATCTACTCTGCCCGCTATGCAGCCACCGATCAAGCCTGCATTGATCGCTTATTGCAGGAAATGAGTGGTGTTAAGGACCGCTCCGCTCAGTTCGTTTGCGCCATTGCCCTGGCCAACCCCGCTGGCACCATCGTTCTGGAAACCGAAGGCATCTGTCCAGGTGAGATTCTCACCCAACCCCAAGGAAAGGAAGGGTTTGGCTATGATCCAGTGTTTTACCTAAAAGAAATTGGGCAGACCTTTGGAGAAATGTCTGCCCAACAAAAGGAAATTTGTAGCCATCGTGGTATTGCCTTTCGTCAGCTGATGCCAATTCTGGCTACCCTAAGCCTGGACTAAAAGCCCCCAACCGTCAAATTCAGGCTTCCCGATTAAGGAAGTCCTGGAGTTGCCCTAGGGCAGCCCGACCAATGTTAAAGACTGCCCAGCTAGCGGCTACGGCGATCGGTAATAGCACCACAACAACTCGCCAGTCCATAATCTATCTCCTTAGTAGTAAAGGTAAGCTTGCTTAAATTGTTGTCATAATTTTCTCATAATGTACACCACTGTGTCCCTTAACGAAATAGGGTAGGCCAATCCTTTCATCGCGGACAGAAGGCCTACTCTCTGGATCCCCGATTTATCGGTACAGCCAAGGCGGCGATTAAAAGACAGACAATACCAATATTGATACAGATGTCAGCCACATTAAAAATCGGAAAGTGAATCAGGCGAAAGTCTAAAAAGTCCACCACTTCCCCCGCCAGCACCCGATCAATACCGTTGCCTAGAGCGCCACTCAGGATTAATCCGTATCCTACCTGTTCCCACCGGTTGGGCAGCTTTGCCCTCAGTCCTAGGGTAATTAAGCCCAAGCTAACAACCATAGACAGCCACTTCAGCCATTCCCCGTTGTCACTAAAGAGGCTAAAGGCCGCTCCCCGATTGGTGACGTAGGTCAAATAGAATACCCCTGGCCAGAGAGAAATAGAGGCCGGGGGCATGGTGAGAACCAGGCTGTGGGCGATCCAAAACTTGGTGAGTTGATCAAGACCTAGGCCGACAATCGCGGCTAGCCAGAAGAAATGGTTGCGAAGACCCATGGATTTAATAAAAAAGTGCACGCCTTAGGGCCAGGGATAATACGGCTACAGCACAAACCAGCACCAGGTGGCCTGGTAACAGCAGCATCGAATAACTCCACACCAACTCACCATAGGAGTTAGAGACCATCTTTAGCCAGCCTAGCAGGGAAGCGAGGGTGAGGTAAACAAAACCAGAGGCATGGATTATCCCTAGTCCACAAAGACTGCTCAGGGCCAGGTTCTCCAGTTTAGGCGGCCATAAAAAGGCCAGATGGCCACATAGCCAGCCAGCTGGAATAAACCCCAGCAGATAGCCGAAGCCGGGTTCGCGCACGTAGCTCAAGCCTCCTCCCTGGGTAAAAACCGGTAGTTTGAAGGCTTGAAACAGGGCCAGGCCTAACACCAGATAGGCAACCTGGGAGAGGGCGGCGGCATTTCTACCCCCTACGCAGGCCGTCAGTAGGACGGCCCCCACTTGAAAACTAACTCCCAGGGAAAAAAACGTCGTGCTAGTTTGATTCCAGACCCAACCAGGGTTGACCGTAAAGGTTTCCATCCAGGTGCCGAGAATGGTAAGCACCAGGCCAATGAGAGCCCAGAGTAGTTCAACGGGGGCCAGCAGGGGCGATCGCTTCTCCATAAAAGTCTTTTTTCAGCCATTGAGGGTAACAGGTTTGACTCAGCCAGGTAGACCGCTAACGCAAAGTTACCTGGTGATCGACGACTAGGGCATGTAGTTTTTGACAATCTAACTCTCCGGCACAAACCGGTTCAGGAAAGGAAAAGTGATTCAGGAGATCGGGGTGAATCTCGCCAAATTCTCCCACCGGGTTCCCCTCTATCAGTACCAGGGCAGATCGGCCGCCAATATAGTAGGGAGCCTGGCCAGGTACCAGGGTATAGGTGTAGCCCAGGGCCTTCAGTAGGGTTTGCATATAGGCCTTAGCCGTAGTGAATGAGGCCCGGGCATCGAGGCTGGCAAAACCCCAATGATAGCTTTCCAGCACCTGATCGCTAGCCTGTAACCGTATTACCTCCCCAATTTCATAAATATTAATGGGCTTGGGAGCGTTGATATTCCGGCTCAGAATCTCCAACAACCCCGCCAGCAGGGTAGGCCGGGTAGCGCTAAAGCTACGGCTTTTAGCATTACTGGTCTGTAGGTAGGGAAAGTGAAAGAGATCGAGGCGATCGGGGTCGGTGAGAATATAGCTTTTCACCTCCATTAAGCCCAGACGTTGGGCCAGATCTCCCACCCGCAGGCCAAACTGTTGCAGGGCTGCCGCCTTACCCAGGTGAAACTTGACCGCCAGGGGTTCGGCCTGTAGGCTGTCAATCCCCAGGGCCACCAGTAGGTCACCGGCAATATCAACCTGGCTAAAAATGTCAGTGCGATAGGTGGGAACGTAGATAACATCCTGGCCACTTACCTGCAAATCCATACGGGCCAGAATCGGGCCCAAACTAGTCTTAGGAATGGCCGTGCCGATAATCTCATTGAGAAAGCGGGCAGAGAAGCTGACCGGACGACGCTCTAGAGAGGGGGTAACCAGGCTGTCGGCGGGAAAGTCAATGGCTACGGTTTCCACCCGGGCACCGGTGTCTAAAAAGTTGTGGGCCAAAATATTAATGGTTTCCATCACAGTTTGGGACCGAATACCCGTCACATCAATGAATAGATCTCTGGTATCGGGGGTGATTTCTCCAACCCCGGCAGCATTGATGATGGGCGGCATGGAGAGCACCTGGCCGTCCTGGTCCCGTAAAACCAGAGCTACATCTTCTACGGGCAGGGTATGGCGGTAAAGCTGACCCGCCGGGTGCTGGGATAGAATTTGGCCAGCGGTCATGGCTTCCCTAGCCTGTAGCGGGGTAAAGACAATTTCTTCCTGGGGCTGGGCGGTGTAGGTGAGATCGCCGACAATCTGCTTCAGGTCGTAAACCCCAATGGCAATTTTTTGTCGTTGCCGACCAAAGGTTTGGGTTACTTTTTCCTGAAACTGGATCAATACCTCCAGACCACCATCGGCTAAATGGGCCTGGCGTACCACCAGGGCGGCAATGTAGGGGCGCAGGGGTTGGACTGACGGGGATACTCTAATCCGCCGACCGGAGGGGGCAAGGCGGGGGGGCAGGGACCGTGGCTTGCCATTATAAATATTAATGGCCCGGGTAAAACCCTCCGCTGCCAGTAAGTCGGGACGTTCAGCCGTCACCTCCACCTCCAGGTCCGATCCCCTTAAGGTGGCCTCTAGACCATAGTCAAAGGCCTGGGCCTCGAGATCGACTGGGGCTGTAGAGGTCAGGCGTTGTAGGTAAGCCAGGGGAAAGGTGACGGTGGGCATGACAGAGGGTGCTAAAGGGTGCTCATTCCCACTATAGGGTAGCGCTTTGGGCTTCCAGGTCGATCCCCAGTACCTGGGTATAGGCTCCCCGCGCCTGGGTCACCCCAATGGTGCGCTGGGAGGCTTCAATCATCGGGCGTCGCAGACTCACCACAATAAATTGAGCCTGCTCAGCCTGCCGCTTAATCATGCGGGATAGCCGTTCCACATTGGCCCCATCCAAGAACATATCCACTTCGTCAAAGGCATAGAAGGGGGAGGGGCGATACCGTTGCAGGGCAAAGATGAAGCTCAGAGCCGTCAAGGATTTTTCTCCCCCCGACATGGAGGCCAGTCGCCGTACGGGCTTACCCTTGGGGTGGGCGACTAGATTGAGACCGCCGTTAAAGGGGTCTTCGGGGTCTTCTAGCTGCAGGTGACCGTCCCCATCGGAGAGTTCCGCAAAGATGGTTTGGAAGTTTTCGTTGACGGCGTCGTAGGCCTCCTGGAAGGCATTGCGCCGCAAGGTGGTAAAGGTTTCTACCCGCAGCAGCAGTTCGGTACGTTCTTCCTCCAGGGTGGCCAGTTTCTGACTGAGATCCCCCAAACGCTCTTCCGTACGCTGGTATTCCTCCAGGGCCAGCATGTTGACAGGCTCCATGGCCTCCAGGCGGCGTTGCAGCGATCGCAGTTCCTTGCGTAGCTCCTCCAGATCGAGGTCCACCGGTAGCTCGGGCAGCGGATCGGGGAGGTCGGCGGTCTGAGCCTCCATCTGGGCCTGGGCCTCTAGCAATTGCTGCTGACGCTCCTTCTGGGTATCTAAAAGTTTTTGCCGCTGCCACTCCTGCTGTTGGGTTTGGGTGCGTTGCTCCCGCAGACGTTGCTCCAACCCATCGCGACTGGCCTTTTCCGCCGCCAGGGTTTGATCCAACTGGGCCATTGACTGCCGCAGTTGGTCAATTTCCTGGTTCAGGGCCACCTGTTGCTGTTTAGTTTGGCCCAACTGCTCAGCGTGGCTACTCTGTTGCTGTTGCAGGGTCAGGATGGCCTGTTGGGCTTGCTGAATCATCAGTTCAGCCTGTTGCTGTTGGGTTTGGTGGGTCTGTACCTGGCGTTCTGCCGCCTGTAGGCAGGCTTGGGCCTGAGCCAGGTCCTGCTCTGCCTGGGTGACAGCGGCCTGGGCGATCTGCCATTCACTGTGGGTTTGGGACTGCTCCAGGGCGGCCAAAGTCGACCGCTGGGCGGCAATTTCCTCTTCCTGCAGGGGTAGGGTGACGGCTAGCGCTTGTAATCGGGCCTGGGTCTGGTTGAGTTCTTGCTGCGCCTGATCTAACTGGGTGCTAATCTGACTGCGGCGTTCTGCCAATTGCTGGTGCTGAGATTGCTGCTGTTGTCCCTGGAGTTGTAGCTCCCGGTGCTGCTGACGCTGGCTAATCAGGTCCTGCCCCAGGGTTTGTAGGGTAGTGGTAATCTCCCCGAGAGTGCGATCGCAACGTTCCAGCATAGCCTCGATTTCCCCCAGTCGCTGGCGCAGAGCCTGGGCTTCAACCGATTCTGCGGGCTCTACCGTGCCAAAGTGGAGGCTTCCCGATCGCTGGGAGAGGGTCCCACCGGTCATTGCACCACTGGTTTCCAGAACTTCCCCCGCCAGGGTGACCATACGAAACTGGCCGAGGTGCTGGCGGGCGGTTTCCAAATTATCAAAAACGGCGGTGCTGCCAAAGGTATAGGCAAAAATATCGCGATGGCGGGGGTCGCAATCAATCAGGTTGACCGCATAGTCGAGGAAGCCATCGGGGCGCTGCCAGGCCGGCAAGGGAGTAAACTGGGGTGCCCGAATCTTATTTAGGGGTAGAAAGGTAATCCGACCAGCCCGCCGTTGCTTAAGGAATTCAATGCCCTGGGCCGCCACCCGATCGCTATCTACCACCAGGTAACCCAACCGGGCTCCCGCCGCCACCTCTAGAGCCACCTGATAGCGCGGATCAACCTTACCCAACTGGGCCACCAAGCCGTCAATGCCCCGTAAGCCGCTATCAATGAGTAGTTTGGTCGCCTGGGTCCCCTGGCTTTCCTCCACGGCTTGGGCCTGGGCCTCGAGGCGATCCAACTGGCGCTGTTTATCCCGTTGCTCTTTCTGTAGGCGAATTTGGGTGTCGCGCTGAACCGCCAGTTCCGCCTCAGCCGCCGTGATTCTGGCGACGGTATCTTGAATCGCCGTTTCCATCGCAGCCAACTGAGCCGGGATAGCTGAGGCCTCTTCGGGGGCCGTTTCCCCACCCAGGGTCTGGAGTTGATCCTGCTGGGTTTGAATTTGCTGCTGTAACTGATGAAACCGCTCCTGCAGGCGAATTTGCTCCGATCGCTGGGGTTCGATGGCCCTCACCAGTGCCTCTAAATCATGGCGAAGTTGGGCCTGTTGTTGTACCCAGGCCTGGGAGGTAGCGGCAATGGCACTGGTGGCCTGGCGACGGTCCTCCAGATCCTGCTGTAGCCGATCGCGGATGGTGGTGAGGCTCACCAGTTCCGTACTGGTTTGGATAGCCAGCTGGCGCTCCAATTTAGCCCGCTCCTGTTGGTGCTGCTGGAGGGCGATTTCCGTATCCCGCAACTGAGCCGCAATCTGATTGGCGACTTGACGGGTATCCTGTTCCTGGCGCTGCAACTGGCGGAGCTCAGCTTCCTGGGTAGCCACCTGAGATTGCAGGGCCAGGTACTCCTCTTCTCCCATGGCCTTAATGCGGCTGTTGAGTTCCGCCAGTTCGGACTCCAGGGCGGTCAGGGCCGACTGCCCGGCTGCGATCGCCTGGGCCAATTCTACGGCTTCTGTTTCCCCTGCCGCCAAGGCCTGCCGCAGAGCCGCGATCGCCTGCTCCTGCTGACGCCACAGCAGCACCCCTTCCCATTGACTCTTGGTTTGAAAGACCGCCTTAAGGTGCTGATACTTCTCAGCCTTTTGCCGATCCTGGGCCAGTTTTTCCAGTTGGGTTTGCAGTTCCCGTTCCACAATGCGAAAGCGATCTTCGTGGTCCCTGACCGCCTCTAGCTTGCCCCTGGCCTGCTCAATTTTGCGATCGAAGGCCGCCACCCCCGCCAACTCATCAATAATTTCTCGACGCTCCCGGGAGTTCATGGAAATAATCCCGGTTACATCCCCCTGGAGCACCACATTATAACCCTCGGGATAGATGTGAAAGCGCTGTAGTTGATCATGCAGGTCGTTGAGGGTACAGGGTTCGCCGTTGATGGAGTAATTAGAGGTATAGGTACCCTGACTGGTAACGCGGAGTCGCCGGGTTACGCTCCATTCCCGGGGTAGGGGCAGGGGCACCACCTTACTTCTGAGGTCAGGATTGGCGCCGCTTTCCCCTTCAGAGTCAGACGCTAGCACGCCATCAACGTCCGCCGGCGAGATCATCAATTCAGGGGCAACATCACTGAGGTCAAAGGTAACGGTGACACTGGCTTCCGAGGTAGATTTTCGGCCGATCTGGTTCTGATTCACCAGATCGGGCAGGCGTTCGGCCCGCATCCCCTTAGAACTGGCCAGCCCCAGACCAAACAAAAGGGCATCTAGAATATTGGACTTTCCCGATCCGTTAGGGCCAGAAATGACAGTAAACCCAGGCAGAAGGGGAACCTGGGTTGTACCACCAAAAGATTTGAAATGAGACAACTCGACGCGCTTAATGTGCACTGGCTGGCCATGCCTCGGACATAAAACAAGCGTACTACTAAATTAACATGCTTTGATCGGCTTGGGGATCAAAGTTAATAGGATGACGCTTTTCAAACTACTGCCGCCTAAGTGTAGTGCAAATGCCAGAAAATGGTCAGCTGTAGTAGAAAAAACTGGTGGATCAAGTTTTGCTGGTGGAACTCGGTGCCATCAGCGTGAGGCTGCCTTGATCGCCATCCAGGCAGGCAATCGCCCCCACGGGTAGGGCGGCGTTTTCGCCATCATGGCCAAAGGGTAGGGCCGAAACAATGGGAATTCCCAGATCGGTCAGGCGATCGCGCAGGACGGCTGCAACGGTAAAACTGGGCCCCTCTGGGGGAGGATCGCAGCGACTAAAGCGTCCCAGGGCAATCCCGGCTACAGACTGCAGGTGCCCCCCCAGACGCCAATGGGTGAGTAGGCGATCGATGCGGTAAGGGGCTTCGGTGACATCTTCCAGGGCCAGAATCACCCCCTCCAGATGGGGTTGATGGGCCGTGCCTAGAAGGTGGGTGGCAACGGTGAGATTGGCGGGCAAGAGGGGAGCCGTCACCCTACCGCCTCCCCAGCCCAGCCCTCGCAAAGGAGCCAGGGGCTGGCCCGTGACTAAATCCAACAGGCGTTGTTGGGTCCAATCAGGTTCTGACCCCAGGGTGGTAAGGAGGGGCCCATGCACCCCGATGGTGCCCCGTCGTACCAGGCTCCACAGCAGGCTGGTGATGTCTGAAAAACCAATCAACCAGGGGGGATCTAGGGATTCCGGCCAGATCCAGTTTTCTAACAGTCTAGTGCCGCCATAGCCACCCCGAGCGCAGAGAATACCCCGGCAATCAGCCGCCAGCAGGGCTTCAGTCAATTGCTGGCGGCGTTCGTCATCGGTCCCCGCCAGGTAGCCCCAACGTCGGTCTATGGCGGCGGGCACCACCAGCTCAAACCCCCAGTCTCGCCAACGGGTAAGGCCCTGGTGCATCCTTTCGGGCTCCCGCAAAGCACCACTGGGGGCAACCACGTAGAGGCGATCGCCGGGTTGCAGCCAGCGGGGGTAGGTGGGGGTGGACCTAGGGTTAGCCGGGCGATCGCCTAGGGGTTGGCTATGGTCTGTACGGCCGTCTTTTCCCATGGGGTTCCCTTTGCCTCTGGCTACACCTGATAGCATGATCATAAATCCCCTGCACAGAGGTGAGAAGCGTGGCGGTTATACGAGTGCGACAGCATGTTAATCCCCTGGGGGAAAAATATCAGCGTCCAGTAGCCGTTCCCCATTGGGAGGAGATCTATCGCCATCCCCGCCAACCTCTCCACGTAGATATTGGCTGTGGCAAGGGCATCTTTCTATTACAGATGGCCACCCTACAGCCAGACTGGAATTTTATTGGTTTGGAGATTCGCCAACCCCTGGTAGAACAGGCCCAACGGCGTTGTCAGGCAGCCGGTTTAACCAACCTACACTTTGTCTTTTGCAATGCCAATGTGTCTTTTCACTCCCTAATGGCCAGTTGGCCACCTCCCTGCCCGTTGCAGCGGGTTTCCATTCAATTTCCCGATCCCTGGTTTAAGCAGCGGCACCAGAAGCGGCGAGTTCTACAACCAGCCCTGGTAAAGGATCTGGCAGAGTTTTTATCCCCCGGGGGTGAGGTGATCATCCAGTCCGATGTGGAGGCGGTAGCCCGGCAAATGAGCGATCGCCTCGCCGAGTCACCTTTCTTTACCCAGCCATCGCCAGGTTGGCTACCCGAGAGTCCTTTTCCAGCCCAAACCGATCGGGAGCGGGTGACTCTAGACCAGGGCTTAGCGGTTTATCGAGCTAGCTTTATCAGGTCTTGCTCCTCAGTACAAGGGGAGCATTGCCAGCTTGTTTAGGGGCCCTTCGCCCCCACCAGTGATGTTAAGTTTCGCTATGATAGGATTTACAAAAATTACAAGTTTTCCATGGCCAACCTATTTTTTCGATCGCTTCTACGCCTTTCCCTCACGGGTGCCCTGGCTGGCGGTCTCAGCTGGTTGGGCTTCTCTTCACGAGCCCTGGCTTTGACCACCGATCAAATTGTTGCCAAGCTGAACCAAATTCCGGTGTTTATGGTCCGCGATGCCCAGGGAGAACAGCTCAAGGCCATCAGTGAATCCGACCAGAAAGTACAAGCACCCGTGGTTTTTTTGGATGGTCCTACGGCGGCTGACGTGGTTCAGCGCCTACAGTCCCAGGGTCAGCAGGCGAAAATCGACGTAGTTGATCTAGGCACTATTTATCAACAGTCAGCGGCAGATGGTACCGCTGGACCCTTGCTGTATTTTCCCATTAATACCGAATTAACCACGGCAGAAAAACTGCAACCTGGTTTTAAGGGGGTACCGCTCTTTATTCCCCGTCGCGGCCAAACCGATTCCTACCTGCCCTTCGTTCAGGGTAATCAGGTTTCCTTGCCGATGTTTTTCTCCCGGGATGATTTACAAACCTATCTGGACTGGGCGTTTAAAGACAATCCCAATGGAGCCAAAGAGATTGTGGTAGAAGTCCGTTCTTTGGAATGGTTACTGGGTGCCATGGCGGCAGCTAAGGACACCACCATGAATAATCAACTACAGCAAATTCGCCTGTTTCCCTCCACCAGGGTGCTTGACTTTTTGAATACCATTCAAACTCAGCAGCAATCCCAACCCCAGGCCCCAGCCTCGACCCAGCCCCAAAATCGATCCCAGACCCGGCCTGCCGCCCAGCCTCGACCCTAGGGCCGGTTCCCCCAGCAAGTGTGAAGGCCTGAGTGGTGATGGTCAAGGCGATCGCGGCTCAGGCTGACTCCGGCTCCATTCCTTGCCGCCGCTGATCTGAACTTAAAGTTGTTCCGGCGAGCTTTGAGCGGGTTTGTTACACTACTAGAATCAGTACTCAAAGATGCCCTATTCCCCAGCCCGTAAGGATTACCTACCATGACGGTTGCCCCTTTCTCCCTACCCCTGCCCAAAACCCACGATCTGCTATCCAGGGATTATGCCCCCGTTAGCGATCGCTTTGGGGCTTCCTGGCAGCCTACTCTAGCCACGCTACTAGGCCTGGGACGGGCCGCTGGGGCCGACTTCGTCGAATTTTTCCTGGAACGCAACAACTACATCAGCTGCCAGGCTGAAGACGACGCCATTACCAGCATCTCTCCCCGGATTGTCACCGGGGCGGGGGTACGGGTGTTTTTAGGGCAAGCCGACTGCTACGTCAGCACTAACAATCTTTCCTTTAATGGTCTTAAAACCGCCCTGGATAAAGCCCTGTCGATCATGGGCCTAACCCTACCAGGGCCAAACGCCAATATTTTTGAAATTAACCTCGAACTGCTGCGAGACTACGCTAGCACCCGGGGCAAAGATGGGTGGTTAGATCGCTGTAGTTCCATGCAGGATATGGGCGAGGTGCTTCTGTCGGCCAGTCATGCCTTAGCCAAGCAGGCTAGCCATGTGCAATCCCGGCGAGCCGTTTACTTTCGCGACTGGCAAGAGGTGCTGGTAGCCGCCAGTGATGGTACCTTTGCCCGGGATATTCGCCTCACCCAGTCGGTTGCCTGTAATCTGCTGTGCGCCGATGGCGACCACCGCTCCTCCATTGGTGAGCGTCTGGGTGATACTAGTAATCCCGACTTTCTCACCACTTGGGACTACCAAGCCACCGCCCAGAATGTGGCCGAGTCGGCAGGCAAAATGCTCTACGCCGAGTACCTGGAGTCGGGCAGCTATCCCGTAATTATGGCCAACCAGTTCGGCGGTGTAATTTTCCACGAAGCCTGTGGTCATCTGCTAGAAACTACCCAGATTGAGCGGGGTACTACTCCCTTTCGGGATAAAAAAGGTGAAAAAATTGCCCATGCTAACCTGACAGCCTGGGATGAGGGACTTTCTGCTGACGCCTTTGGCACCATTGATATGGATGACGAAGGTATGCCAGCCCAGCGGACCCTCCTAATTGAAAACGGAATTCTACGCAATTTTCTCTCCGATCGCGCCGGCTCTATGCGTACGGGTCATCCCCGCACCGGTAGCGGTCGACGCCAGGGTTACACCTATGCCGCTGCTTCCCGCATGCGCAATACCTACATTGCGCCCGGCGATCACAGCCTCGATCAGCTCTTTGCCTCCGTGGATAAGGGTATTTACTGTAAAAAAATGGGCGGTGGTAGCGTGGGTCCCACCGGTCAGTTTAATTTTGCCGTGGATGAGGCCTACCTGATTGAAAACGGCCAGGTGACGAAGCCTTTAAAGGGCGCCACCCTGATTGGCGAGGCCACAGAAATTATGGACCGCATCTCCATGTGTTCCCAGGACCTGGGTCTGGCGCCTGGCTTCTGTGGCTCCATTAGCGGCAGTATCTATGTCACCGTCGGTCAACCCCATCTCAAGGTTGATGCCATCACCGTTGGCGGTCGCTAAACCAGTATTCTGAGCCACTCGCAGTTACCGAGTGGCAGTTCCCCGTTCCCCCTTTCCCCCCTTCCTGCCCATGCCTACCCTCGAAGATATTGCCAACTATGCTGCCACCAGTGCTCAAAAACTGGGCATCAGCAAATACGACGTTTACGGTGCTACCGTTGATGAAACCAGTGTTCAGGTTGACCGGGGTGATCCCAAGCAGGTTAAAGCTTCCAACCGCTCCAGCGTGATTGTCAGGGTCTGGAATGACCAGGGTAAGCTGGGCGTAACCTCCACCAGTGACGTTGATCCATCCGGTATGGATCTGGCCCTAGCCATGGCCAGGGATGCCAGTTCCTTTGGCGTAGATGACCATATCCCCGATTTTAGTCCTGAGGCCAACACTCCCACAGCCGAGGTTAAAACCGAGACCTTACCCCCCGCACCGGTCAGCGAGCTAATTGCCAATCTTATCGATCTGGAAAAGCAGTTACTCGAGGCCCACCCCGCCATTGCCAGTGTGCCCTACAACGGGTTAGCCCAGCGTAGTACCGATCGCTTCTACCTGAATAGCGCCGGGGCTCTACGTCAGGAAGCTCGCTCCTACGCCTCGGTATATCTCTATAGTAAGACCGAAGAAGCGGGCCGTAAGCCCCGGTCAGCGGGAGCTATGCGGGTGCAACGGGGGTTGTCAGTGCTCGATTTGCAGGGCTGCCTGCAGGAAGCCCTGGAGAAAACCCTCAGCCATCTTAATTACCAGAAAATCGCCTCGGGTAAATATCGGGTAGTATTTTCCGCAGAAGCCTTTCTCAGTCTGTTGGGGGCCTTTTCTAATCTGTACAATGCCCAGAGTATTCTCGATCGCCGGAGTTTATCTACCGTTGACAGTCTAGGTAGCACCATCGCCTCTCCCTTGCTATCGGTCTACGATGATGCCCTGCACCCCGATAACATTGGCATTGAAACCTTTGACGGTGAGGGTACCCCCACCCGTCGCGTTCCCCTAATTGAGCAGGGCGTACTGACCCACTTTCTCCATAGCGCAGGGACTGCCAAGCGCCTTGGTACCCATCCCACTGGCCACGCTAGCATTGGTGCCAAGGTATCCGTTAGTCCCAGTTTTTATCAAGTGTTGCCAGGGCCAGAATCCCAGCCTGAGTTCTCTCTCGATCAGGCCGATCAGGTGATATTTATCGATGATCTGCAGGCTCTCCATGCCGGTGTTAACGCTCTACAGGGGTCCTTCTCCCTACCCTTTGATGGCTGGTTGATGCACCAGGGAGAGCGCATTAGTATTGAGTCGGCTACGGTCGCGGGCGACTTTCGTGACCTCCTACAGAGTATTGTCCATGTGGAGCCGGTGGCGGAAATGACCCCTGGCGGGGTCTGTCCGCGCATTTGGGTGGAGGGCCTATCGATTACCGGAGAGAGTTAGCCCGTAAGCTATCGAGCTTCTGTTCTACAGCCACCAGCGTAGGGGCTAGATGGGGGCTCTGTCGGAGCAGGGCTACCGCTTGCTCCAGATCGGCGATCGCCCCCTCTCGATGGGCTTGAGCTTCGTAAATTGCACTGCGGTAGCAATAGGGTAGGGGTGCACTTGGGTCCACAGCGATCGCTAGGTTGTAGTCCGTTAGAGCGGCCTGTGCCATTCCCAGTTTTTGCTGGCATCGGCCTCGATAGAGGTAGGCCACCCCTAGTTGGGGATGGTGTTGCAATACCTGGCTAAAGGCGGCCATGGCAGTACCATAGTTACCCTGATGCAGGTGTAACCAACCCCGATTGCAGTAGGGGGCAAGCAACTGGGGGTCTGCCCCGATCGCCTGCTGAAAATCATGGTCCGCTAGGGCGGTGAGCCCCAGTTCCAGGTGAGCCACGCCACGATTGTTCCAGGCGACTCCATGGTGGGGAGAATGCTCAAGGATCTGGGTGTAATCCGCGATGGCTCGACGGCGATCGCCCAGATCATGGTAAGTGGTGGCTCGATTAAATAGAGCACTGCCCTCGGAGGGGGCAATGGCAGGATTTTCAAATCCCTCCATCAGGGACTGAATCACCTGGGGCTGGGTGGTTCGGAGCTTAACTTCTATCTCTGGAATAGCCAGGCTATGGGTCTGTAGGGTTTGTAAACTGAGAATGGCGTAGGCCCGCTCAGGGGATAGGGGATGGCAAACCAGATAGCGTTCGGTAGTACCAATAATTTTAAATTTAAACCGATCGCGATATTGTTGCCGCAGGGATAAAAGCTGCTGGAGGGGACCTTGCAGGGCGCTGGCCAGATCACCCGGTTGTCCCCACCCCTGAGCGATCGCCCCTACTAACCGAGCCTGGTCCTGGTTGCCTTGATGGCACCACCCTAAGGTCAGATGGCCTCCCCGTTGTAGAAACTGGCTAAAGCCCTGTAGTAGGGTCCCATCCAGACTGGTACGGGAAGTCCAGGGCCAAACCAGTAAAATACTGCCCTGGGTCTGTTCTAAAACCTCATACAGGACCTGATAACTGGCCTCCTGGCCAGGTTGGAGGGAACCAGGACTGGGAAAATCAATGATCCAGTCATGTCCAGGGGAATCACCCGACCTGATTGACTGGGCCGAGCCGTTAACCTCTGTCTCCAGGTATTGCAGCCGTTTTGTCAGGGGGATTAACAGTCGACGACTATCCCGCAGAGTTTGGCTCAACTGAGAAACCTTGACCCCCAGGCGATCCAGTTCCCGACGGTTTTCGCTTAAACCATCCACTGAACCAATCGGAATTTGGGTCAGGGCACGCTCTAGATCGGCCTGACGCTGGGCCAGACTTTTAACATGGCTAATCAAACTAGAGAATTCATCCTGGGAGACCCGATCATCGGTTTCCTCCTGATTTATGCTCTCTCTGGGGAGGAGAAACTCCTGCTTAAGGTTGGTTTTGCTAGCTTCCCAACGCCTCACATGCTGGCGCATTTTCGCCCCCATCGCTTGGAGGTCTACCTGGATTTCAATCAGGTTAGTTTTGAGTTGAGACAGCCGATCTTCCAGGGCTTTTACCCGGTTCGTAGTCGCCAGCCGACTCACCTGGGCAGTCAGATTATGGGTTGAGTTGATTGTGGAGGTGTATTGATCTTGGAGCTGGCTAATCTCTTGCCGAATTCCCTCAAGGGCATCGGCTCGAAGAAATTCATCTGGATTAGAGATATAGGTACGTAGGGAGTGAATTTCCTCATGCAGTCTGTTGAAATGACGGCTGTTACGGTTCAACAGCGATCGCTGAAATTGGGTGAGCGCCTCAGGAGACGGCAAAGCCGTTACCCGCTTATTCAGGTGCAAGACTCCCTGCTCAAGTTGGCGATAATAGGCTGTCAAGCTCTTTTCAGCCCGGTCTAGTTGGTGCTGATTGCGATGCCGGTGGGCCAATTCTAGAGCCGCCAGAGCAGAAAGGGGGGCGCAGGCAAAGAAAGCATTCTGACCCGCCACAGAAGCCAGAGTGCCAAAACCAGAACTAACTAATAGGGCCCGCTCGGCCTGTTTTATCCAAGGAGAATCGGACACCTTTGCCTACCCATTCAACGTGGTAGATTAAAACCCTGAATTTAAATTCCTGGGAGACCTATAATTTTACTGCCAGGATTCACTAATTTCATTTTCCCATGACCGAACCGGGTCAGGTCCGGAAAGTTTTCTAAAGAAACTCTACAGTATGGCTCAATAGCCCGTAAAAATCCTATGGTTTTCAAAGGTAATTAATTCATCTATGCCAACCATTTGCCGTGGTTGTTTAGAAACAATTCTTAGTCTGTGTTGAGACATTTATAAAGTTCTATGGCTACACCCACAATCGAATCGATTTTAAGCGAAACTCGTCTCTTCCCTGCTCCGGCCAGTTTCTCAGATCAATGCGCAATTAAGAGTCTAGAAGAGTATCGGGCCTTAGCCGCCAGAGCGGCTGAAGATCCAGCTCAGTTTTGGGCAGAGTTAGCCAGTCAGGAACTGCACTGGTTTAAACCCTGGGATCGGGTATTAGACTGGCAGCCTCCCTTCGCCCAGTGGTTCGTGGGGGGACAACTGAACATTTCCTACAACTGCCTGGATCGCCACCTGACCACCTGGCGTCGCAATAAGGCCGCCCTGATCTGGGAGGGGGAGCCGGGGGACAGCCGCACGCTTACCTACGCCCAACTGCATCGGGAGGTGTGCCAGATTGCTAATGTACTCAAGCAATTGGGGATAAAAAAAGGAGATCGGGTGGGAATCTACATGCCCATGATTCCTGAGGCTGCGATCGCCATGCTGGCCTGCGCCCGAATTGGGGCTCCCCATACCGTCATATTTGGCGGGTTTAGCGCCGAGGCCCTAAAGGATCGCCTCAACGACGCCCAAGCCAAGCTGGTGATTACGGCAGACGGAGGCTTTCGCAAAGACAAGGTGGTTGCCCTTAAGGCTGCCGTGGACGAAGCCCTGGCAGAAGGTAGTGTACCCAGCGTTGAGAACGTGCTCGTAGTGCAACGCACCAAAGCACCGATTACCATGGCCCCCGATCGTGACCACTGGTGGCATGAATTACAGGCCTCGGCCTCCGCTGATTGCCCGGCGGAACCGATGGAGGCTGAAGACATGCTGTTCATCCTCTATACCAGTGGCACCACCGGCAAACCCAAGGGGGTGGTCCATACCACCGGTGGCTATAATCTCTACACCCACATGACCTTTAAGTGGGCCTTTGATATTAAAGATACCGATGTCTACTGGTGTACCGCTGATATCGGCTGGATTACAGGTCACAGCTATATTGTCTACGGTCCCCTTTCCAACGGCGCTACCAGTTTTATGTACGAGGGTGTCCCCCGGCCCTCTAACCCAGGCTGCTTCTGGGATGTGGTAGAAAAGTACGGTGTCACCATTTTCTATACCGCCCCCACAGCCATTCGCACCTTCATTAAAATGGGGGATCACCTACCCAAGGCCCGTAACCTATCCTCTCTGCGGTTGTTGGGTACCGTCGGTGAACCCATTAACCCGGAGGCCTGGATGTGGTACTACCGGGTGATTGGGGGAGAGCGTTGTCCAATTGTAGATACCTGGTGGCAGACGGAAACCGGTGGGTTTATGATTACCCCCCTGCCCGGAGCGATCGCCGCCAAGCCTGGTTCCGCCACCTTACCCTTTCCCGGCATCCTGGCCGATGTAGTGGACTTGGAGGGTAATCCGGTGGCGGCCAACGAAGGGGGCTATCTGGTGATTAAACATCCCTGGCCCAGCATGATGCGTACGGTCTACGGTAACGATGCCCGCTATCGCAGTACCTACTGGGAGCATATTCCCCCTCGGAATGGCCAATACCTTTACTTTGCGGGCGATGGCGCCCGCAAAGATGAAGACGGGTACTTCTGGGTGATGGGCCGGGTCGATGACGTCATCAGTGTTTCAGGGCATCGCCTGGGCACCATGGAAATTGAATCGGCCCTGGTCTCCCACCCAGCCGTGGCAGAGGCCGCCGTTGTAGGGCGCAAGGACGACATTAAAGGGGAAGATATCTTTGCCTTTGTTACCCTGGAAAGCCATTACGCCCCCAGCGACGACCTCAAAGAAGAGCTTAAAAACCATGTGGTCAAGGAAATTGGCATTATTGCCCGACCTGGAGAGATTAAATTTGCCGATGCCCTACCCAAGACCCGTTCAGGTAAAATTATTCGCCGCTTCCTGCGAAGTCTAGCCAGCGGTGAAGCGATCGCGGGCGATGCTTCTACCATGGAAGATCAAACCGTTCTGGATCAGCTGCGGGAAGGATAGGCCATAAGTAACTGAGGCTAAACGGTCGGCAAAGGTTTTCCATGCCGACCGTTTTGTGGTTATAGCCTCCGCCATGGGTAAAGTGGCGGAGGCGAGCCAGGACACCTACCCAATATTAGTTTTTTTCGTTAAACCCCAAGGTGTTTGAAAAGCTCAAGATCGGTCCTGTTCCAGCATTAGGTCCATTCAAACTCTGACTATGGTAGGACTTTGATCCGCATTATGGTTAGAAAACGTTTAAACAGCCAGTAATAGGTTTCGATCTATGCTGTTACGCTTCTTGCCATTGCCAATATCTGGGGAATTTTATCCCCACCAGGACGCTTCACTTGCCCATCGATAGTCTTTTTAAACACCTTTCACCAGATTAGCCCCCCATAGGTTTTTCCAACAGTCTCTCCTATAACACCCTACGGGAGATTTTATCTTAACCTGGTTTATCCCTGACCCCTTTCTTCTCTCCCTAAGGGGAGACAGAGATAACCTGGGCAGCCAGGATCTGGGGAGTAAATTTAGCGGTTATATACCGGACTTACTCGAGAACCCCGATATAAGATTGACTAATAAATTTAAATCTGACTTTGCAAAGGTAAGTCAGAATCAAGTTAGAATTAAAATATTAAAAAAATAGTTATCACATATTTTTCGGTGACAGATTTCAATCTCGTGATTATAATAATCGGTACAAATCGACGGATAAAGATGTTATTGACTGTAAGCCTCTCTCTAGTAGTTCCAATCCTGCTGACTGAGACGGCTTAAATCATAGATACTACGCTCGATATGGCTTCATCCCTTCTCATAAGGAATTTCCCTGACGATGGCAGAAAAACCAGTTCCCCTTACCGGTAAAGCATTGATTCAAAAGGTCAAGGAACTTTCTCACCTGACCAAGCGTGAAACCGCTAAAGAGTGCGGTTACTACACTTTAACTAAGGATAATCAACCTCGTATCAATCTCTCTGGATTCTACGATGCTCTCCTCGAAGCCAAGGGCATTAACTTGGAACCAGAAGTTGGCAAGGATGGTCGGGGTCGAGAACCAACCTATCGAGTTAGTGTGCACAAAAATGGCCAAATTGTGATTGGTTCCACCTATACTCAAGAAATGGGTTTGCAATCTGGTGATGAGTTTGAAATCAAGCTGGGTTACAAACATATTCACCTGAAGCAGTTAGATGGACTCTCCATGGAAGAAGACTAGCTTAAAAATATTACGGTAGTTTAGGAGAAAGCGTCTATTGAGGAGATTTCGCAGTATAACGAAAGCACTCAAGCCTCTCTCTCTATAAAATTTTGCTAGTCTATCCATGCTTTCTCAAAAAATCCTAGTGATCCCATAAACCACTGGATTTAGTTAACTTGAAGGTCTGTTGTGACCACAGAAGTTAATCGTTTTGGCAGCTTTCTGTCGCAAATCTTGAGCTATAGCCGTAACTGCGGCTAGCAGAGCGAAGGTGAGTTAGGCGAGTTAGAATGCCTACCCAGCCTTCGCTTTTTGACGTCTTGTAATAGAAAGCGTGGCAGTTAGCAGACACCCAATTAATTAATTGGTTACTAGGGTAAGGCAATAGGTCTTCTGTTACCCCTGCAGTTGTTCCCATGCCTGGTTCAGTCTAGGATCTCTAGGGATCTGAAGAGTCGAAAACAATACAGTAAACCTGAATCGACCAAACTCTAAATGAGGGTTTAAGCGGACTAAGTTGCTTTATTGCCATAGCCAGGGGTAAGGGAGCCTAAAGGGGGGATAACCTGGGCTTAAGGGGTACGCTTCAATAGAGAGAGCTCAATAAAAACCATTTATATAACCTGAAAAAATGCCTAAGGCTTACTCTGGGAGCAACTTTTTATTAAAAAAATAATTTTTAAGGATGATCGGTAGAAAAGAAATGTGTTTCTCTATACAGTTTCCTGGGCTGTGACCCTCTATAAAAGAGCCTGTAGACGCCCATATTTCAAGCTAAATGCCGGAAGTTAAAGCATCACCGACTAGATTGCCTGAGCAGATTGCGGCTGAGGCCAGTGGTGTATCTTTAAGATCTGTGACTAAACGCTACGGTTTGGTGACAGCGGTTAAGAATCTAACTTTGGATATTCCCCCTGCTTCCTATACTTGCCTGTTGGGTCCCAGTGGCTGCGGAAAAACCACCACAATGCGCATGATTGCGGGCCATGAAGAGATTACGGAAGGAGATATTTTGATTGGCGATAGCCGGGTTAATGGTCTGCCCCCAACCCAGCGCAATACTGCCATGATGTTTCAAAGCTATGCCCTATTTCCCCATAAGACCGTGTGGGATAACGTTGATTTTGGTCTTAAGATGCGTAACCTACCGGTCGCTGAGCGCCGACAACGGGTAGGGGAGATGCTGGAGATTTTAGAGCTCAGTCACCTGCGCGATCGCAAGCCAGCCCTGCTGAGCGGTGGCCAACAACAGCGCGTAGCACTGGCCCGGGCCCTGGTTACCCGGCCCCAGGTGCTCTTACTCGACGAACCCCTCAGCGCCCTAGACGAAAACCTGCGTATTAAAACTCGAGGAGAACTGCGTAAACTCCAGCGCCAGTTCGGGATGACCTTTATTCAGGTTACCCACAACCAGGATGAGGCCTACGCCCTGTCTGACCAAGTAGTGGTCATGGATCATGGTCGTATTGACCAAGTAGGTACTCCAGCGGAAATATTTTCCCATCCCCTTTCCCGGTTCGTGGCTAATTTCACGGGTGACAATAACCTTTTTTCTGGTACGGTTACCCACGTTACTCCTCGAGAAGGCCAGGCTGTGGTTGACCTAACCGTACCCGGATTGGGTACGGTTAGGTCTTGCGGCGACTATGCCCAGGTGGGGGCAGAGGCAGCTTGCTGTGTCAGGGCCGATTTAATACGCCTGAGTGATCTGGGCAAAGCGCTCCCCCCCGGTGCTAACCTGGCCGTCAACCCGCTGACCGCCCGGATTACGGCCGTAGAGTTTACGGGCTACGTAACCCGGGTGTTTCTAGCCCTGGAAAATAATGGCCAGGAGGTTCTTTATAAGGCCCGTACTCCGGACTGGATCAGAGCCTCCTTTCAGGAGGGGCAGGTAGTAGCGCTGACCTGGGAGCAAGGAGACTGTGTGTTCCTGGCCCACTAGGTCCATCAGGTTTGTTCGTTCCTCACCCAATGTTCACTGTTTTTGGATAGAAATCACCCATGGGTAAACTTTCTCGACGTCATATTATTCGTACCGGTCTGGCAGCTGGAGCTTTCTTAACAGCTACTCGTTGTGCCGCTCCCAAGGGTACGCCCAACAACCCTGCCCCTGGCCCCGAAGTGAATGCCAATAAAGCTAAGGATGTTACCCTACGCCTAATTGGGACTGGCGTCTCTCAAATCAATGAAATTCGGGATAAGGCGCAGAAAGACCTGGGTTTCAAAATTGATATGCGGGCCCTGAGTACGGAGGAGAATAACCAGATCGCCATTACTCAACCGGGCCAGTACGACATTTTTGACGGTGAGTATTTCAGCTTGCCCCTGGTGATTCCCTCCGGTAATCTTCAGGCTATCGATATCAAGCGGGTTAAAAACTACGACAAAATTGTTTCCTTCTTCACCAGTGGCACCTTCAAGGGTATGCCGGTGGAAAAATCCCAGGGTACCGCTCCCTTTAAGGTTCAATACCTGAAGAGCAGCGATTCTAAGGAGTTTTCCCCTACTCCTACCGACTATGCCACCATGATTCCCTTCCAATACAATGCTGACACCCTGGGCTACCGGCCCGATCTGGTGGGGCGTAAAATTGAAAGTTGGGGCGAATTGTTTAATCCCCAATTTAAGGGCAAAACCTCCATTCTAGATATTCCCCAAATTGGCATTATGGATGCCGCCATGGTGGCTGAGTCCCTAGGATTAATGAAGTTCGGCGACAAGGGCAACATGACTAAGGCCGAAATTGATAAGATTACCGGCATCCTCAAGGAACAAAAAGCTAAGGGTCAGTTTCGTGCTTTCTGGAAAACCTTTGACGAGTCGGTTAACTTAATGAGTTCTGGCGAGGTTGTCCTGCAATCCATGTGGTCTCCAGCGGTCACGGCGGTTCAGGCCAAGGGTATCAAGTGCGTCTATGCCCCCTTAAAGGAAGGGTATCGGGGCTGGGGTGGGGGCATTGGTCTCTCGAAAAATCTCAAGGACCTACAGCTCGATGCCGCCTACGAGTACATGAACTGGATGCTGGATGGCTGGGTGGGCGCCTTCTTAGGTCGTCAGGGCTACTACAGTGCCGCTCCAGAAACCGCTCGTAAGTTCATGTCTGCGGCGGAATGGGACTACTGGTATGAGGGTAAACCCGCCGCTGAAGATATGGTCGATCCCTTTGGTAAGACCCTGGCGAAGGCCGGAGCCAAACGGGATGGTGGCTCCTTCGAACAACGCTTTGGCAACATTGTTTGCTGGAACTCCACCATGAAGGAAAACACCTACCTGGTGCAGAAGTGGAATGAGTTCATCGCCTCCTAACCTCTAAAGGGCAGGGGAAATCCAGACCCGATTTCCCCTGGGAACACCTTAAGACTCTTGATCGGACAGGGGTGAGGCAGTTAGGTGGGTTTTACACCTCCAGGCTACTATCCCCCTGGCCAGGTTTAACGGGGCGGAGTCATCCTGATCAACGCTATAGTTGGTTAGGTTTGATGCCATGCCCCTTAACAATGGTTCGGGGCATGGTCCACGGGACTGACCGAAAGGGTAACTTGCGATCTTTAGCCGCTATGACTTTAAGCTGGAAAAGCCTCAAACCCTACGCCTTAATTACACCCCAATCCCTAATATTTGCCCTATTTCTAATTTTTCCCCTGGTCATGATTGGGGTCGTTAGTTTTTGGCAATTTAATGGCTATGCCATGACTCCAGATTTTACCCTGGATAACTACATTGGTATTTTGACTTCCCAGGTTACCTTTAAAACCTATCTGAATACCTTCAAATTTTTGGCTCTGGTATGGGTTCTAACTCTGCTGGTGGGTTATCCAGTGGCGTATTTCCTGGCCTTCCATGTGCCTCGTTTACAATGGCAAATTCTATTATTCTTACTCTGTACAATTCCCTTCTGGACCTCCAATATTATTCGGATGATCTCCTGGGTGCCTCTGCTGGGTCGGGAAGGGTTAGTGAACCAAATTTTAGTCAACTTGGGACTGATTCACCAACCCCTGGAGTTTTTGCTTTACTCGGACTTTGCCGTAGTACTGGGAATGGTGCATCTCTACATTATTTTTATGATTGCACCGATTTTTAATAGTTTGATGCGTATCGATCGCACCCTGGTAACGGCGGCGGCTGACCTGGGTGCTTCGGGAGGGGCGATCTTTAGGGAGGTGATTCTGCCTCTTTCTGCCCCTGGAGTGGCGATTGGGTCGATCTTTATTGTCACTCTGGTGATGGGGGAGTTTGTCACCGTACGTCTGATGGGGGGTGGTCAGGCAGCCTCCGTAGGGAAGTTAATTCAAACTCAGATCGGTAGCCTACAGTATCCCCTGGCGGCCGCCAATGCGGTGGTTTTATTAGGGGTAACTCTATTGATTGTGATATCAATTTTACGGGTGTTAGATATTCGTAAGGAACTCTAGGTGCAGCCCCATGGCTAAACGGTCCCTTTCCTTTTATGTGCTGCTGGTGTTCTTTGGCCTGTTTGTTCTATTCCTCTACGGGCCCATGATCACTATTTTTATCCTTTCCTTGCAGGGTCCCGATGGTACCCTTACCTTCCCCATTCGTAGTTTTGGCATTTACTGGTTAGGTCAGGTCTTTAAAGAACAGCGAATTGGTAACTTTGTTGAGCCCTTCCTGCGATCGCTGCTTTTGGGTTTACTGGTAATGGGCATTACCCTAGTGGCCTCCGTCCTTGCCAGTATGGGATTTCGCCAGAGGTTTAAGGGCTCCGGGGTGATTTTCTACCTTACCATTGCCAGTTTAATTGTCCCCAGTATTTTGATTTCCCTCGGTATTGGGGTGGTGTTTCAAGTCATGGGCTGGCAAACCAATTGGTTCAGTTCTGGGTTGGGGGCCCACCTGACCTGGACCTTACCCATTGCTTTTTTGATTATGCTGGGTATTTTTAATCGCTTTGATAACGCCTACGAAGAGGCGGCTCGGGACCTGGGAGCGGGAGACCTAAGGACCTTCTGGGAAATTGTGTTTCCCCTCATTGCCCCTGGCCTGGTGGGAGTAGGCTTACTCACCTTTACCCTTTCCTACGACGAGTTTACCCGCACCTCCTTAGTTTCAGGCCAGGACAATACCCTACCCCTAGAGATTTTTGGCATGACTACCAACGTCACCTCTCCCGCCCTCTACGCCCTGGGTACTTTAACCACCCTGTTTTCTGCGTCTCTGATTTTAATTGCCTACTTTACCTATGTTTTCGTCATGAAACGACAACGAACCTGAGTGATACTAAGCTATCAGCTCAGAGCTAGCCACCCCTTACTATGCCTTTAAGACCAGATCTGTCTAAAAACCTCCCAGGGAGAGCAATCCCAATAATCCACATGGGAAATAATTTGGTCCTCACTATTCAGGTCGAGCTCACTGCGACCCGAAATTACCATGGCCGGTTGCCAGGGCAACGGAGCTACCCAGCGTAGGGTCCAGCGGGTGGTAAGGTGGCGGGGACTGCTATAGTCAATCTCATGCAGTTCCAGATGCAAAGATCGGAACCATCGGGCCATAAAGGCAATCATGGCCTGGTAGCGCTGGATACCTCGAAACTCAGTTAGGGGGTCTTTGAAGTAAACCTCTTGGGCATAGAGGTGGTAGCTTTGCCGATGGGGGAAATTTTCATAGTCTAATCGGAGTTGATCGATCAGGTTCATAGTCGTTTTAACCCCAGATCGAGGCCTTAAAGGATTTGGGAGAGAAATTTTTGGGTGCGTTCTTCTCGGGGATGGTTAAAAAACTCATTGGGGGTGTTTTCTTCTACCAGATAGCCCCCATCCATGAGCACTACCCGGTCGGCCACTTCCCGCGCAAAACCTACCTCGTGGGTAACGCATACCATAGTCATACCCGAGTCCGCCAGGGTACGCATCACGTCTAGAACTTCCCGCACCATTTCGGGATCGAGGGCAGAGGTGGGCTCGTCGAAGAGCATGATTTTTGGCTGCATGGCCAGGGAGCGGGCGATCGCTACCCGCTGTTGCTGCCCCCCCGATAGCTGTCCTGGAAACTTATGGGCCTGCTCTAGAATGCCTACCCGCTCCAGTAACTGCAAGGCCACATCCTGAGCTTTCGCCTTGGGCCAGCGGCGTACCCAAATGGGGGCCAGGGTAACATTTTGCAACACCGTCAGGTGGGGAAACAGATTAAACTGCTGAAACACCATACCCACCTCTCGCCGGATGGCTTCAATATTTTTCAGGTCGTGGGAGAGTTTAATGCCATCCACCACGATAACCCCTTTCTGGTAGCTTTCCAGAGCATTAAAGGTGCGAATAAAGGTGGATTTTCCCGAACCCGAAGGGCCCATAATCACCACTACCTCCCCTCGGTTAACAGAGAGGCTCACCCCTTTTAACACATGGAAGTTATTGTCATACCACTTTTCAACATGTTCAGCCCTGATCATGGGCTGGCCTTGGGTCGTATCAGATTCTAGGGTTTCGAGTTGAAACTGATTCATGGGTATGTTCGGGTATTTTTATCAGTAAGAACAGGTATATCGTTGGCCAAGAAAGGCGATCGGTGAGACCTAGGTTTTTAAAGGGGAATTCAGTAACCCTCAAAGATTAAGAGTATTGTAGTGATCTTCTACCCCGATCAGTCAGTGAACCCTGTTACATCTGGAGCTTAACTGACCCCAAGGGTGGTAGGTGTTTACTTCACCTGGTTTAACTGCCTCTCTAGATAGCGACTGCCCTGGGACATGGCGTAGCAAATGGCCCAATAGAAAATACCAATGAACAGATAGACCTCAGCATAGCGACCGATAAACAGGGGGTTAGCCAGAATAGATCGGCTCATGCCCAGCAGATCAAATAGACCCACGATAGAAACCAGGGTGGTGTCCTGGATCAGGGCGATAAACAGACCAACAATGGCGGGAATGGAAACCTTCAGGGCTTGGGGCAAAACAATTAGACCCAGGCATAGGGGGGTGTTGAGCCCCAGGGAACTGGCTGCCTCGTACTGTCCTTGAGGAATGGCCTGTAAACCACCCCGGACAGTTTCAGCCAGATAGGCGGCGGTAAAGAGAGTTAATCCCAGAATTGCCCGTAGTACCAGGTCAAGGCGCCAGTTACTGGGCAAAAACAGGGGCACCATAATCAAAGCCATAAATAACACGGCAATCAGAGGTATACCCCGCACCATTTCAATGTACAGGGTTGATAACCAGCGAATTAAAGGGAGAGTACTTTGCCGCCCCAGGGCCAGTAATACCCCGAAGGGAAAGGATAGGACGATACTGATCAGCGACATAAAAACCGTTAGGAGCAACCCTCCCCAGGTGGTAGTCGAGATCGCCGACAAACCCAGGCCTCCCACCATGAGCCAGAACCCCAGCAAAAACATCAACCCCCAGGCCGGAGATAACCACTGTCCCAGGATTGGACGACGCTGTCCGAATTCGTATCCTGTCCAGGTGGCTCCTACCAGCAGCAACAGCAAGCCCAACAGTTTGAGTCTCACCCATAGGGGAACGGCACCATTGCCGTCTGGCAATGGCATCAGCACTATCGCCAGGGCAGTGAGGGCGATGGCCAGTAATTGGAAAGGTCCCAACAGGCGAGAGGTGGTACGGGCTAAAATGCCCCAGGTTAAACCACTGAGCAGAGTGATCAGGGCCAGAAGTAACCAGAGTCGCCAGTATTGATTGGCAGGAAACCGCCCTACAAAAAAGAGGGGTAAATTGGTGGAAATCACACCCCATTTAGCGCTGCTAACGACCCAGCGGAAAAAAGCTGCACCGCTAGAAACCAACAGTAAGCCCAGGCAGAGGGTCAGGAGAGTATTGAACCAAGTACTGAGAAGATTTTCACGAACCCATGCCAGAGCAGGGGGCGCTGTGGCAGTTTGGCTCTGGACGTTGGGTGGGTTAGGGGACATGGTTAACGCTCCCGAATCTGAACGGTACGATTAAGCTGGTTCATCACCACCGAGATAATCAAATTTACCGAAAGATAGGTGATGGCCCACAGCAACACAATTTCTACCGCTCGTCCAGTTTGGTTCTGCGTGGTTTGACCGGTAGCAAAAATATCGGGATAGCCAATAGCCAGGGCCAGGCTAGAGTTTTTGGCCAGGTTCATGTACTGACCATTGAGGGAGGGAATAATCACTCGTAGTGCCTGGGGTAAGACCACCAGACGCATGGTTAGCCCACCCCTGAGACCAAGGGACCGGGCTGCTTCCCATTGCCCCTTAGAAACAGATGCGATTCCACCCCTGACGATCTCAGCGATAAAGGCGCCTGTGTAAAAGGTCAGCCCCCCCAACATGGCGGCATATTCCAGGGAAATCCGTAGCCCTCCCAGTACGTTGTTGTTGGCATCCAGGCGAGGTAAGCTCCAGCCTAGTCCGAAGCTAAAAATACCCAGGGCGATCGCGGTAGTTCCCATTAGTATCAGGCTTTGCAGCCGACCAGAACCGCCCCTTTCTTCTAACACCCGCACCTGCCAGCGCCAGGTCAGGTAAGCTATCCCCAGCAATAGAACAATCGCCAGCAGCCCCAACCAGGCAATGGGAGTATTGGTTGGCCAGGGTAGGGCAATGCCCTTTTTACTGACTAGAAACAAACCCAATACCTGGTTGACCTGGGAGCCTTGGGCTAGGCCAAAAAAGACTACAAAGTACCAGAAGAAAAGTTGTAATAGCAGGGGAGTGTTGCGAGCCACTTCGATATAAATTAAATTGAGCTGACGCAACAACCAATTATTAGAAAAGCTGGCTAACCCGGCGATCGCCCCCACCCCTGTGGCCGTAACAAAACCTACCAAGATCAGACGGAGGGTATTGACAAAGCCCACCAGTAAAGCCCATCCATAGGTATCGTTAGGCTGGTAAGGTAAAATACTTTCACCAATATTGAAGCCGGATTGATTTTTTAAAAAACCAAAATCAAATTGTCGCCCTAACTGCTCTAGGTTGCGGCTCATATTGCCCAGTAAAATCACACCTACCACTACCACGATAAGCAAGACAATGGCCTGAAAAACTAGGCCCGTGAAGCGTTGATCTCGCCAAAGAGGGGTTTTATCATCGGAGGAAGGGGAAGATGCCATAGGCGAATTAAAGTAATAGCCATTCAGACAGGGTGTAAGGAGGCAGTCATCTAAAGATATCTTGCCCTTTTTGAAGTTTGTTTTAAAAGAATATGTTCGGTTAGTCCCATTTAATCAGCAATTCTCATTTTAAAGAATCAGCTGCTATTGGGAGGGATTTCCAGTTCTAGCCCCTCGAGCATGAAGGTAAGGAGATGATCCCAACTGTCGAAATACAGGTACCGAGTTAAAGCCCGCAGGTCATCAAAGAAGGTT
>JBEITR010000050.1:0-22759 GCA_040374765.1 Leptolyngbya sp. | reverse complement strand
TGTCAAGGTGGGGTAGGAGGGGTGATCCCACCGCACTGCACCCCAGTGAACCCGCTATACCGATCACACCCCTGCACCTAACGATCACACCCCTGCACATAACGATCACACCCCTGCACCTAACGATCACACCCCTGCACATAACGATCACACCCGTGCACAGAACGATCACACCCGTGCGCATAACGATCACACCCGTGCGCATAACGATCACACCGGTGCACATGTCGATCACACCCGTGCGCATAACGATCACACCCGTGCACATAACGATCACACCCGTGCACATAACGATCACACGCGTGTGCATAACGATCACAGGCCTGTGTTTAGCATGCACTCAATGGTGATCGACATATACATAGACCACAACAACGGTTTTTCGCGAAATTTTAACGATCACACCCCTGTGTTTAGGATGCACTCAATGGTGATCTTTATGCACATAGACTACAACAATAGTTGCACGCGTGTGTTTAGAATGTGCTTAATGGTGATCGACATGTGCATAGACTAAACCTTAGGTTTCCTCGCCAAATTTACCCCCAAAAGGCCACAAGCTGAGAGTCTACCTCAACTGCTCCTGGCAGCGAAACCTTGCCAGTCCCTGGTCAGCGGATTTTCCGATGCTGGTCACCGCCGTCATTATCCTGACATTACTATTTTCCTTATAGATAGAGGGCCAGAACCAACCCACTGACTTCCTGTTAAAAATCGATCAGGAAAAGATTGCACTGCCTTTCTAGCTGATCTCCTGTCTTCAGTTCATCTGGCTATGTGATCCTGGAAAATTTACTTTTCTAGCACGTTCAGAATCACGGAGCTCTTTCTGAACTCCAGGCACTTCCTCCAACTATCGTTGATTACTGGCCTCAACTAACCATGGGTTAGGCCCACAAGGCAGGTTCTTTGAAAGTCTTAAGGATCAATTTTTAAATTTTTAATGCACTAATGGAATTTACTTCAAGGAAATGGAAAATGGCTGTGGCTATGGTGACCAAGCACTGATAGACGTGGTACGAAACTTCTGCCCTAATCAGTTTATCTACACTGTCGGGCTGTAGGTTTAAAAGGGCCTGTCTCTTGAAAAACTCGAGCAAAAACGCCTGAAAGAAATCATGGCTCATCTGTAGGATTGTATCGAGAAACACTAGCCCATCCCTCTTCTGGCTTGCTCTATGGACCTCCTAGCTCTAATCCTAGGGTTAGGGGGTCTATCGGCCTAACTTAATAAAAACTACTCAATAAAAACAGGGGACCTGGCTGAATAAATGCTGAAAGGAGACGCCCCAGCATCCCCAGCCGGATTCTCAGGAATCATGCCAGAGAGGGAGGTCGCCGTCTTCCAAGGTGAGGCGAAACCAGAATTAAACTAAAGGATTAGGGCCAATTCCCCATTCATGCTTGAGAAAGCTCTTGTACATGGTTTCTCGCATCATCATTTGTTCGTACATCTTGACGAGAAACTGCTGAGCCTGTTCGCGACTCATTTTATTAACCTGGGTCTCGAAGGATCGCAGGTTAAATTGCTGTTCCAAAGAGAGTTGCATGGGTTCGTTCATGAATTGACTCCTGAGAGAAAACAACATCTCGATGACCAAACCAAGTAGCTGAAATTATCCAGGTCTTGAGTTTTGGCTGGCGAGCTAGGTATGGACCTAGGTAGGGTCAGCCTTGAGAATGACTGACACCCAAGGGTAAGACAACCATCAAAGAAAAGCCTGTCAACATTTTACAAAATATAACAATAATTTGACAACTTTCCCCTTGTTTGATTTTGAAATGGACTATAGCAGCGCTAGCCGGATGAAATTGCTCAAGGTGAACTCTTGGCCATAGAACTCTCTATGGCTTTGGCCAGAACCCTGAGGCCAGGGTTGATCGGATAAGATGGAGCGGGGTAGATGTTTCGGCCCACCGTTGCTAGGTAAATCGGGTAGAGGTCATCCCTCCCGTCTTGGCCTAAGCTCTGGCTGGGCGGCAATGGGGACAGCCCTGGTCAGGGGAACAAGCTTGGGTGGCTGAGGGGAGGGGGTGGCCACAGGTCTGGCAAAGCTGGTAGGACCCGGGTTCTAAGCCATGCTTAACACTTACTCGCTGATCAAAGACGAAGCATTCTCCCTGCCACAGGCTGTGGGTGGGCTCGATGTGGCGAAGATAGTTCAGAATCCCTCCCTTCAGATGATAGACCTGTTGAAAACCCTGGCTGAGTAGATAGGCGGTGGCCTTTTCACAGCGGATGCCGCCGGTACAAAACATGGCTACCCTGGGATGGTGCTCTGGGTCCAGGTGGTTGGCGACATAGGCTGGTAATTCTCGAAAGGATTGGGTCTGGGCGTTGACTGCCCCCGTAAAACTGCCCACCTCCACCTCAAAGGCGTTACGAGTATCAATCACCACCACCTCTGGGTCCCTGATTAACTGGTTCCAATCTTCGGGTTCAACGTAGACGCCCACCTGGTCAGCCGGGTTGATCTCTGGTTTGCCCAGGGCCACAATTTCCTCCTTCAGCTTGACCTTCAAGCGCCCAAAGGGAGGATCGGTGGCGATCGCCGACTGATGGCTGAGGGGGCCGATCTGGGACTGGTTTTCGAGCCAGGTCAGGAGTTGATCGATGGCGTTTTGACTACCGGCCACGGTAGCATTAATCCCCTCTGGAGCCAGTAAAATAGTGCCCCGTAATCCTAGCTGCTGACAGTAGGCCAGCAGTTCGGTCTGGATCTGACAGGGATCGACTAGGCGGACAAACTTATAAAAGGTGGCAATTATCCAGGTCATATTGCCGACTATAGCAAATCTATACCCCCTATAATCCCCGCCGCTGAAATACCGCTGTTGCCGCCCGATGCAAGAGGGAATGGCGAAAAACCAGATCCTCCATAGATTCACTGTAGCCGCCGCCGATCACACAGGCCACGGGGTAAGCGGCCAGAACACAGGTGTCCAGCACCAGATAATCGCGGTCGTAGAGTCCCGTATTGGTGAGGGATAGCTTACCCAGGCGATCGTCCCGGTGGGGATCAACACCGGCGTCATAGAGCACCAGATCGGGTTTGACCTGGCTGAGCAGGTCGGGGAGGTATTGGGCCAGGCAACGGAGATAGGCCCCATCCTCCAAGCCACAAGGTAGGGCGACATCTAAATCACTGATCTGCTTGCGGGCTGGGAAGTTGTCAGCGCAGTGCATAGAAAAGGTAAATACACTGTCATCTTGCCGAAAGATCCAGGCGGTGCCGTCCCCCTGGTGGACATCCAGGTCAAGAATCAGCAGGCGCTTAACCCGGCCATGGTGTTGCAGAACCCGAGCCGCGATCGCTAGATCGTTAAAGATACAAAACCCTGAGCCGTAGTCAGGGAAGGCGTGGTGAGTACCGCCAGCGGTATTGCAGGCCAGTCCGTATTCCAGGGCCAGTTTGGCGGTTAAAATAGTTCCCCCTACCGCCGTAGAGGTCCGTTGTACCAGGGCTGGGCTCCAGGGCAGACCGATGCGCCGCTGCGCCTTGGCATCCAGGTTACCCTCCCGGTAGGCCCGGACATAATCTGGCTGGTGTACCAGCTCAAGCCACTGGGGAGGTGGTTCGCCGGGTTGATAGATCTGGGCTGGGGTGATGACCCCATCCTGCAGGAGGCGATCGCAGAGCAACTTAAATTTGGGCATGGGAAAGCGATGCCCAGGCGGCAGGGGAGCGACGTAATCAGGATGGAAAATAACCGGGAGGTGGCTCAAAATAGGTGATCCGGGTGGGATCAGGCTGGGGGGCTAGCGGTATTGGCTGGATTCAAGGGGGAACTAAATCAAGGAAGAGAGGGAACGGCGCTGCCGCAAATCCAGACTATGGGCAATGCTGGCTTCTGGCCAGTCGAGGGGCAAATCTTCGCTGGCGGGAACAACCGCAGCGCTGGTATTGACGCTGATGGGGTCGGTTGGCGCAGGGCTGGGGGGGGAATTGGGCGGGAACGGGGCGTCCTGCAGACCAGGGGTCAGGGTTTTTGTCCCAGGGCCAGCCGACGGGGGAATGAGAATACTGTCCCGTTGGGGAGAATAGGGCGGAATAGGTTTGGGTGCGGGGGGCCGGGGCTTAGGTCCGCTAGCGCGGGGACGAAAACGACGGCGGCGGGGTCGCTGGGCCTGTTGACTAATCCCAAAGCAACCCAGGGCACAGAGGCCGATAAAACACAGCAGCCACGCAGGACTGACCTGGGAGCTGGGGTTGCCCGCCTCAGGGCGAGGCGGGGAGGTGGGTGGATCGAGCCCCGGATCGGTGGGGTTGATAGGAGGGGAAGCCGGGGTCGGGGCTTGATCCTGAAGGACTGAATCGGCCATCAGGGTGGATTGGGCAGGGCTGGCAGGGGAACCCACAGAGGGCGGGGCAGCCATCAATTGGTGATAGGCGAGAGCCGCTATAGCCACCAGGACGAACCAGAAAAGCCCCACCAGCAGAAAGGGACGATAGGTTAACCGACTTGACCGTAAAACCCTGGCCGCCAGCCCCGATTGGCTGACGGCAGAAAATACCGCAGCAGACTGGGCTGGAGAAGACTTGCGGAAGCGTTGCACCATGATAGTTTTCTATCTAACAGAGCCGGACTACTCCGCTGGGGAGTGGGGTCAAGTGGGGCTAGGCCCATGGTCGGGGTCCCCTGGCAGGGGAAAAGGCCTCGAAATTTAAGGTCTAGCTACCTCGGCATAACCGCTAGGGTCTGCCGAAACTTTGCCCACAGGCCTTCAGGATGGTTTGCCTGAGCCCAATTTTGTCACAACTTTTTCAGGGCTGCCACTGTTTAAAGAAATTTCCCCTTGAGGCTCTGGGCCGGGATCCTGGGCTGTTATGCGACGGCGGGTTCAGCCATGGTAAGACGGCCGGAGTTGGCGTCTATGGTGACCCGGGTGCCGATGGGTAAGGTCCACAGCGGTTCCACGTGGCCAATCCAGGCCCCCATCCAGGCGGGAATTCCCAGGGGTTGGATGTGATCCTGCAAAATCTCCCTCAGGGTTAGGGAACCGTATCCCTCCCCTGGACTACAGTCCACACACTGACCAAAGACAAAGCCAGCCAGGTGGTCGAGTAGCCCCGCCAGTTTGAGTTGGGTGATCATGCGATCGATGCGGTAGGGGGGTTCTCCCACATCCTCGAGAAAGAGAATTCGTCCCCTGGTGTCGGGCATATAGGGGGAACCCACCAGACCGGCCATGACGGAAAGGTTACCGCCAATTAAGGGCCCACTGGCCTGGCCGGGGGTGAGCATATGGATACGACCCTGATCCCGCATCAGCCGGTCCTGGTCGGCCCCGACCAGGGGGTTGCTATAGGTTAGGGCTTCTGCCCCCATCAGGACTCGGCGGAAATTCTCCACCTGGTCTTGTCGCCAGGCGGTAAGGCCGTGGGGACCATGGAAGGTAACCAGTCCAGTTTGGGCATGGATGGCCAGGAGCAGGGCGGTAATGTCGCTAAAGCCAATCAGCACCTTAGGATGGCGGCGGATGGCGGCGTAGTTGAGATAGGGTAGTAGGCGGGCACTACCCCAGTCTCCCCGCAGGGGTAGCAGGGCGGTCACCTGGGGATTGGCAAAGTAGGCGTTAATGTCGGCGGCCCGATCCCGATCGCGGCCTGCCAGGTACCCATAGCGGTCTAGAACGTGGGGGGCTACCAGGGGAACAAAGCCCAGACCCTTGACCGCATCGATGACCAGATCCAGGCGATCGGGATCGTAGGTGGCCCCCGCCGGACTGATAATACCCACCTGATCACCGGCCTTGAGGCGGGGAGGCTTGAGGCTGGGGTAGGATTGGGACACCCCCGGTGCTTGGGTTAAAATCGCCGTACCCAGCCCCCCCACCAGGCCAGTCAATAGTTGACGTCGCTGCATTCACGCTACCCTAAAACTCTGTGGAGAGCATACACCGGAGTTCCCTATGACCGCACCCCAACCTACCAATCTCAGTCCTGCCGCCTGGGAACAACGCTATCAGGAGGGCCGCACGGGTTGGGACCTGGGTCAGCCAGCCCCCGCTCTGCAGCAATGGATAGTCCATCAGGCCCAGCCAGGCCAGGCCTCGGCCATTGTACTGGGGGCCGGCCGGGGCTACGATGCCCTACTGTTTGCTCGCCATGGGTTTGAGGTGACAGCCGTAGATTTTGCCCCCTCAGCGATCGCGGCCCTGGCCCAACAGGCCGAAGCCGCCCAACTCCCCCTCAGCCTCCGGCAGCAGGATATTTTTACCCTGGTGCCAGACCTGGCCGGACAGTTTGACTATGTGGTAGAACACACCTGCTTTTGCGCCCTCGATCCCAGCCTGCGCTCCGCCTACGCCCAACTGGTGGCCGACCTGTTGACCCCGGGAGGGGAATTGGTGGGGGTATTTTTTACCCATAATCGCCAGGGAGGTCCCCCCTTTGGGATTACTCCAGGGGATTTGCAGGCTATCTTCCGCCCCTACTTTAAGGTACTTGAACTGCAACCGGTCACGGTTTCAGTCCCGGCCCGGGCTGGGGAAGAACATTTTCTACGGCTGCAGCGTAGCTAGGGAAGAGGGTGTAGTCTTAAGTTAAGGCTTGCCCGGTTAGGGAACGGCCTCTACCTATTTTCCCTATCCGGGTTACCCTGGCAGCGGTGAGTCAGAAGGTTGGCCAGGCCTTGCTTTTGCCGATCCACCCGGTCCCCAGCCTTCTAGCTAAGGCGATGGATAGATTAACCTCCCCTAGAGAGATAAGCCATGGCGCAACCCCTGCCCCCCATTACCCTCCCTCCCATGGAGAATTCCCAGCAGGAGGGAGATTGGTTGCGATCGCGATTACTGGCCTGGCTCAATGCTGAATACCTGCCCGAGCCCGCCAATGTAGCCATCGCTGATCGGGTTACCCAGGTCTTTGTGCGGCAGCGCCTTGAAGGGGAAGACGATCTGGGTTCCCTGGTGATGGCGATTTTGACGGAATTACAGAGCTTTGACTTTTCCGATAGCTTTTACGGGGAGTTCACCGTGGCCAATGCGGTGGGGGACCTGCTGTGTGACCGACTGGGCATTGATCGCTGTTGTGGGCGATCCCTCACCCTTGATCCATAACCCCTTCGCTATCTATGGGTTCTGGTTTGTTGCTACAGCCTAATCAAGCTTTAAAGTGGCTGAGGCCGTTTGCCTTCACCCCTGCCCCAGCCAGGGCAAAGGGTTTACGGGTGCAGCTTACCCTGGAGATCTAAATCCGTCTTGCGAATCAAGGCAGGTGATCGGCTGATACACTCACCGGAACCCATTCATAAAAAACCCTTAAGCCTGATCAAGAAAGCCTAAGGGTTTGATTATAGAGCCTTCGTCCCCTGCAAGGAGGCGACTATGCTTCGGGATCTGAGTCCGTAGCCATAGACATAAACGCCTCGCCCTAAGGGAACTGGCGGGTACCATAGCTAAGTCCCAGGCAAGAGGATTTTAAGTACGGCTATCAAGGCCAGAATCGGGGGGCATCGCCATCCCAGGCCCTACCAACTGGACTTGACCACCCCAGGCAATAAGCCCTGGTGGGCCATTTCTCGCAGCTTATTACGGCAAAGACCAAAATCCCGATAATAGCCCCGAGGCCGACCGGTCATCCAGCAGCGATTATGGAGACGGGTGGGGGCGCTATTCCGGGGGAGTTGTTGAATCTTGCGGTGAATATCGATCCTTTCTTGCTGATTCTGAGTATTTTCAAACTCTTCGATCAGAGCTGCTCGTTTTTTCGCGTACTTTGCCACCAGCTTTTCCCGCTTGTGTTCCCGCGCAATCATGCTTTTTTTAGCCATGCCATCCCCAAGTCTGGTAACCTGCTTAAAATTCAAACACAGCTTTTTATCATAGCATCAGGTGGCCTAATGTAAAGCTACCTGTTTCCATGAAGCTGCTCCATATCCTTACCCAACGATCCTAAACCCATGGCTATTTCTAAAACCGAAGCCCAACAGTTACTGGAACGCATGATCTTCGATGACACCGACCCTCAGGACTGGGTGCAGGACGTGTGGACCCTGAGCCCCATGCTGGGAGACAGTGCCGCCAAACTACTGGATGCCTTCTATGCGCTGGCAGACTGCTGCCCAGAGGAGCCCCTGGATAATCTGGTGAAGGGGATCTATCGGGAACAGCTGGAGTTTTAGCGATAGCGGGCGATCGGCCTCAGCCCCCTCCCCCGCACCAGTTCCCCCAGTTCATCAAGCGCCCCGATTCAAAGCCGCTTCTACCTGCTTAAGCTCTTGTTCAATGCGAGTTTTTAATTTTTCTGGTAGAGGACGGTTGGGGTAGGAACTGTAGTGTCCAGCAATGGCATTGAGGGCTGTACGCATGGTGGTAAAGGAACTCAAGCCTGCTACCGAGTCATCGCGCCGATAACGGGAGGCAAAGTCACTAATGATTACCTTGGCTTCAGCCTGGGATTCCGCCTTGGCTGGGTCATCATCAGCCAGAGTAATGGCGGTTCGGAGGCTATTCACAAGCATTAGGGTATCTTGGCGGTAGTCGCCGGTTAGTTGGCCGCTGGTGCCAGTACTACACCCGGTGAGGCCAATCACAGCCACCAGTACCAGGGCAAAAAGGCGAGCGATTAAGGCTTTCATAGATTTTTTTCGCAAAAGGTCAAAGAGTGAAGGACAGGGCAAACTGACTTGATGTCATTCAGGTAACATTATTTTATATCCTTACCGTGCCCGTCCCTGGTGAGATATCAAGCTGGATAGATGCGCAGCCGCCGATGGGGCTCCTCTCCACAACTGAGGGACTTCAACCGGTAATGTTCAGCCAGTTCGTGCTGCATCTTACGAATAGGGGCGGACCGGGGTAGGAGTTCCACCGGTTGCCCCTTAGGAATCACAATTTGTTCCACCGCTAGACGGGCTTCCTCCAGGGCTTCTAACTCATCATCAGCGCCACTACGGCTAAAAATATCCAGATTCAGGCTGGTGGGGTCATCTTCTAAATCGAGCAAACGCTGTAGGGCTCGGGTAATTTGGGGAATACTATTGGACTTAACCAGGTGGACGGGCAGATGCCGTCCCTCGGCTATGTGCCGGAGTTTAGACTGACCTTTACCGTGGGACCGCAAAGCTAGGATCGCATCGGCGCTATCGAGATCCTTAGTGAGGATTACCGGTAGGTGCAGGGTCTGAATTAGGCGATCGAGGTGGTAACGGCTAATGCCGTAGGGATAGAGCCGCAGGACATCTTCCCCATTGGGACCGACCCGGGTGGAGCTGGGGGTTTGCTCCAGCAGATCACCAAACCGGCTATCGGGTTCCTCCAGTGTAGCACTGGAGGCAGTACTGGGAAGGCTGGCGGAGTTGGAATCGCCATAGATCCTGAGGGGAGGTTGGGAGACCGGTAACGGTACCATCTGCCCCGTTGATCGCCAACCCAGACCCAACCGGGATGGCCGGTTCACCTCCCGCCCTGAACTGGGCAATTCGTGGGTAATCACCACCTTTTGCTGATCGTCCAGGGCACGGATTTGCAGTCCAGGCTGCCGTCCTCGCAAGAGATTGTCAATGGTTAGACTGACGTCGTCGTGAATAGCCCATCGCTGCCGCTCGAGCATTTCGATGGCAATGTCAAAGGTGGGAGGGGCCTTGCGCTCCAGTACGCTTTTCTGACTACCGCGACGGCGAGCTTCTTCGTCTCCCAGGGTAACCGACTGAATACCGCCGATCAGGTCGGAGAGGGTGGGATTTTTTACCAGATTTTCTAGCCGATTACCATGGGCAGTACCCACCAGTTGCACCCCCCGCTCGGCGATGGTACGGGCGGCTAGGGCCTCCAATTCAGTGCCGATCTCATCAATGACGATGACCTCGGGCATATGGTTTTCGACGGCCTCAATCATCACCCGGTGTTGCTCCTCGGGATGGGCGACTTGCATCCGCCGGGCTCGACCAATGGCCGGATGGGGAATGTCTCCATCGCCAGCAATTTCATTGGAAGTGTCAATGATGACCACCCGTTTTTCCAGGTCATCTGCCAGTACCCGGGCAATTTCTCGCAGGGCGGTGGTTTTTCCTACCCCCGGCCGACCCAACATTAAAATCGATTTACCGGTTTCCACCAGGTCCCGGATCATACCAATGGTGCCAAATACGGCTCGACCTACCCGACAGGTAAGGCCAATGATTAAGCCGGAACGATTACGCATAGCGCTGATGCGATGCAGGGTTTTCTCAATACCCGCCCGGTTATCGTCGCCAAAGGTCCCTACCCTCTGGATGCAGTGCTCCAGGTCGGCGTGGCTAACCGGCACCTCCGCCAGGTACTCTGCCCCGACAAAAAAGCGGGCTTCCGGTAATCGACCCAGGTCGAGAATGACCTCTACCAGGTTATGACGTTGGGGATGGGTCGCTAATTTCCGACCCAGGGGTAGGGGCAAGATACTGAGAAGTTGGTCCAGATCATCGGTGGGATGCGCCGTCTGGTCAGGGCCCTCCGCAAGGTTAGATGGACTCTCAGGGGCATGGCTGGAGGCGGAACTGGGGGAATCGTCAAAATCTGGAAACCGTTGGCTGTGATCGCTAACCATAGAGAAGTTTAGGGGTTGCGGCAGGGGAGAGGGGGACAAGGGCCGACTATAAATCTACAAACTCTTCAACATTTCTATATTTTAGCTGTCCAACTAACCAGCGAGCTTGCCGTAGTTTTTGGCCCAGGGTATCTGGACTGGTATGGCTACTATCGTCTACTTCCATCGTCGGCATAATCAGGGTCCGGGCATAGCTACCATAGGCAATCCCAGCAATGGTGGGAACACCGTCTGGGGAGTTGGGAGGGGGGGCGATGGCCATCGCTGGGTGGGGCGATCGCACCAGGCCCAGATCTAACATTTTTCTAACCGTATGGTGGTTGGTGCCCCCCGCTAGCTGCACATACCCCGGCAGGTTGGCCGCCAGGATCTTTTCGGCCAGGCGCAGGGTGGCGTGGGTGGTGCCCTTACCCAGATCGCCACTCATGGGCCGACCATCGGTTTGCCAGATCAGGGGAAGGGTAAGGGGAGCCATGGCGGCATAGAGATGGTGTAGGTACTCCACTACCTGGGGATGATCGGGACAGCTAATGGAAATCAGCTTGAGATTGCCGATCCAGGGTTGGAGCCGCTGCCAGAGTTGCTGGAAGTTGCGTTCCTGGCCAGTTTGAGTATGAATTTCAATGGCATCGATCTGACTCCAGAGCTCGGGGGGCAAGGCTTCGGGGCTAACCTGGTGGGACTGGGCAACAATGTGGCCCACCGGGCAGATGGTCATACAACGACCACAGCCGTAGCAGAGTTGGGGTAGCACACCGGATCGGGCGGGCTCGGTCAGGTCAATGGCGGCGGTAGGACAAATGGTGAGACAGGGTCGGGGGCAAGTCTCAGGGCAAGCGGCGGGATCAAAGCTGGCCTTACGAAAGTGGGGGTCTTCTCCATCGTTAAGGCTAATCATCAGCCAGGGACGATCCGGGCTGTTCAGGTCCACCTGAGCATCGGCCAAACCCTGGCGAGCGGCAGTCACCACCGCCGGGTCGGCGGCCAGATCGATGCAGTCTATCCCCGCCAGGGTATAGATCATCACCAGCGATCGAATCGCTGGCATATCCTGGTAGCTGGCTCCGCAGATCAGCTTGACCCATTGACCGGCTTTCAGCGATCGCAGGGGACGGGCTGGATGGTTTACCAAATTTGCCGGGGCAGTCAATGGGACGTCAAGATGGGTAAAAACTACAGAAAATTGGTCAGGGATTCCCAGCTAAAGTAACGCTCTCCTCCCATTTCTACCACTAGCTTTACCCGGGGCTCTTGGCTGGGTAAATTCACCAGGTAGGCAATTTCTTGCCGAGATAAAATGTGGCCCTCAATTAGCCATAGCACCATGCCCTTGGCCTGGGGAGCCATGGTCTCCAGGCGGTAGGTAAGCAGCGGCGGAATAAAGTAGGTATATCCCACGGCCGCCTGGTTACCGATGGTTTTCTTACCCAGGTGGGGGGGCCGGATGCCGTGGACGTCGGTCAGGTAGGCCGACAAATCCCCTAGTCCTCGTGCGGTGAGCTTCATGATTTCGTAGCCCGCCGCCTTTAAGCGCCGCTCATAGCGGCCTTCAAAACCCCCTTCTAGGGGCATGCGGACGGCAACAGCGCCCTGGGTTTCCACATCTCGAATGAAAGACTTACCTGTCGTTAGTAGTGCCATAGCCGTTCCTGGGGGTTATGTCAGTTAGGGGAACTGCTATGCATTGTACTGTGATTTTCTCCAAAGCTGGGAAGGGCCAGCCATCAGTCCTTTGAGGGACGGTCAAGAGTAGCCCTCCTGGAAACGTAGTGATTAGTAACGGATACAAATTACAGAACTTTTAGTGCTTAAGTTTTGCTTTAGAATCTTTTCAATGAGTTGTATTGAGCCGTTCTAATTCTCTCCTACCACACCTATGGCTATCGGATATCTCGCCCTGGTTCTCCACGCCCACCTGCCCTACGTCCGCCATCCCGAAAGCGACTATGTGCTGGAGGAAGAGTGGCTCTACGAAGCCATCATTGAAACCTACATTCCCCTGCTCACCATGTTTGAGGGGCTGAAGCGAGATGGCATCGATTTTAAGCTCACTATGAGCATGACCCCGCCGCTGGTATCGATGCTGCGGGATCCCTTGCTGCAGGAGCGCTTCGATGCCCACCTGGCCCAACTGGAGGAGTTGACTGAACTGGAGGTGGAGCGCCATACCCACCATGGTCACCTGCGCTACCTGGCGGAAACCTATGCCCAGGAATTTAACCATGTCCGCCAGGTGTGGGAGAGCTATAGCGGCGACTTGGTGACAGCCTTTAAGCAGTACCAGGATACCAATAACCTGGAAATCATCACCTGCGGGGCTACCCACGGTTACCTGCCCCTGATGAAGATGTATCCTGAAGCGGTGTGGGCCCAGATTCAGGTGGCGGTGGAGCATTACCAGGACACCTTTGGGCGATCGCCCTCGGGAATTTGGTTGCCGGAGTGCGCCTATTACGAGGGTCTGGAGCGCATGGTGGCGGACGCCGGTCTGCGCTATTTCCTCACCGACGGTCATGGTATTCTCTACGCCCGGCCCCGGCCCCGTTTTGGTTCCTACGCCCCGATCTTTACGGAAAGTGGGGTGGCGGCCTTTGGTCGGGACCATGAGTCCTCCCAGCAGGTATGGTCTTCCCAGGTGGGATACCCGGGCGCTCCCGAATATCGTGAGTTTTACCGTGACCTGGGGTGGGATGCGGAGTACGAGTACATCAAGCCCTACGTTATGCCCAATGGCCAGCGGAAAAATGTGGGCATTAAGTACCACAAGATTACCGGCAAGGGCTTGGGCCTATCCGATAAAGACCTCTACGATCCCTACTGGGCCAAGGAAAAAGCGGCGGAACATGCCGGTAACTTTATGTACAACCGGGAGCAACAGGTCAACCACCTGCATAATCTGATGCAGCGGCCGCCGATTATTGTTTCTCCCTACGATGCTGAGCTGTTTGGTCACTGGTGGTACGAAGGCCCCTGGTTCCTGGATTATCTCTTCCGCAAGAGCTGGCATGACCAGAGCACCTACGAAATGACCCACTTGGCCGATTACCTGCGGGCCCATCCCACCCAGCAGGTGTGTCGGCCCTCCCAGTCCAGTTGGGGCTATAAGGGTTTCCATGAATACTGGTTAAACGAGACCAATTCCTGGATCTATCCCCACCTGCACAAGGCGGCAGAACGCATGATTGATCTAGCCAGACGAGAGCCCGCCGATGAACTAGAATGGCGGGCCCTGAACCAGGCGGCCCGGGAGTTGCTGCTGGCTCAGTCCTCCGATTGGGCCTTCATCATGCGGACGGGCACCATGGTTCCCTACGCGGTGCGCCGGACCCGATCGCACCTGATGCGCTTCCAAAAGCTCTGGGACGATATTTTGCGCGGCAAGATTGATGCGGGCTGGCTAGAGAAGGTAGAGGCGGTAGACAATATCTTCCCTAACATTAATTACCGCACCTATCGCCCCCTTTAATTCCTCATTAGTTCCTACTTAGAAGCCGAACCCAGAGGATCTCGCCAGAAGGTAAGATCGGACCGAATCGGCTGTAGGGTTGTGCCAGGATAGTAAAACTGCAGAATACGGGGATAACTCCAGCCCAGGTTAGCCAGGCGATAGGCACCGGTCTGGCTGAGTCCCACCCCGTGACCCCAGCCACCGCCAATAAAGCGGTATCCGGTTAGGGTGGGCGGAGCCGCGCTGGAGGCGTCCGGTGGGATGGGCCGATCCTGGTAGATGGGTTCCAGGTAAAACAGCAGGCTCCGGGGAGCCGATAGCGCCCTGACAATTTCATCCTTTTCCAGTCGTACCTTGCCACGGTCGGTCTCAATCTCCAGGACCTGTACCCGGCCCGAAACCGCCCGATCCAGGACTGCCACGCTGATCACTTGCTGGAGATCGGCCAGGGGATCCTGTTTCTTTCTGAGAAATTGCCGTAGATCGGCGGCGATCTCCGAGAGGCTACTGTCGTAGCGCCAGCGAAACAGTTTCCAGCCCGCTTCGTTAAAACCCTGATCGAGGCCAATAAAGGCCTTAATACTGGGGTCTGTGTTGAGGGGCTGACGAGCCAGATCCCAAATACCGTAGACCGAGTCCACCACGGGTTTCAGGTAGGGGCGATCGGGGCCGTTCCACACATCGCTAAAGGCAGCGGTGATTCCCCCGGTGGTAGAGGAGTAGAGGGCATCCACCAGTTCGTTACGGTAAACCAACACCTGCCCTCGAGTGGCCCGAATAGCTTGATCTGCAACCCCTACGGTACCCTCCAAACCGCGATACACCTGACATTGGGTGTCGGCACAGAGTTGATAATTATCGATCGCAAACCGGCGCAAATTCCGCAGGGCATAGGTGCGGGCCAGGATGGTTTGGGCCTGAATAGCGGCGACGGGGGCACTAGGGCCAATTTCATGGGGGACTACCCCGCGTAGATAGGTTTCAATGGGCACCTGGTTAACCAGGGTAAAGGTGCCGTAGGCATTCGGCTGCAGGCGCAGGGTACCGCCATAAAGGCGAGGTTTTCCAGCTTGGATGACACGAATCTGCCCCTTACCAGATCCCACACTCAGGCGATCGCGGTGGTAGCGATTGCCATTGGCCTCGAAAAAGCTCCTGGGGATCTGGTGGGTTACCTGGCTATCCAGGTAGACCCCCGTAAACCCCTGATCCTTTAAGTTATTCACCAGTAAACGTCTGAGCAGCGGGGTATGGTAGGCCTGGCGGTTGGCCCACACCTCCCAGCTGCTGGGTTGGGCGATTTCCACCTGAATACCCCGCTGACGCCACTCCTGGGCACTGTGTTCAGCACTTTCAAAGCTGCGGTGTTGACTCAGTACAACCCGCTCCTGTAGGCTAACCGCGGGCAGAGCCGTGGGCGCAGTTCCCACCACCACCTTAGTTGTGGTCAGGGTTTGGGCCTGACCGTTGGTCGTAAAGCTGAGGCTGAGGCGATCGCCCGGTAGGGCCTCCAGCACCAGGCTAACCTGGGGATTTTCCCCCAACCGTTGTACCACCCCAACCTCAATGATGGGATTGGGGGTCGCCTGCCCAACCGATTGCAGTCCACCACCGAGGCTGAGGCCCAGGGTTAGGGACACCAAGCCTAACCACCCGGGCCGGGAGGCAATCCCTCGACCGGACCGGTTCCCAGGGACAGGTTTGATCCGATTTCTGGCTCTAGCCATCCGAGCGCCAGTCCGAAGGGGTCGATGGCGCGTCAGACCCCATACCTGGCGCTGGCTGTGACCGATCAACTCCGCCTTCAGTGTTCTGGCCAAAGCTATAATTTGCATGAATCCGCTGCCCCAACCCAGGACAGTATTTTATCCTCTCCCCAAACCAGCGTCATCGGGAGAAAAGGAAAAACCCTATGGCTAACCAGTTTGACTTTAGCCCCCGCCTACAAACCCTGATGCAAAGGGTAGGCCTGACCAGCTATCGGTCCCTCAGCAGTGGAGCCGGGGTCTCCCGTGGGACGGTAGATCGGTTACGCCAGGGTGCGGTAGGCCGGTTACGGGTGGATAGCCTGCAGCGCCTCAGTCGGGTACTGGGGATTACCCCAGCGGAGTTGATCGATCAGTTTGCCGATCCAGAGCCCTCCGATCACCCCCCAGCCATAGCTACCAGAGATCAGCATCAGGCCCTTCAACGGCAGTTTCAGCGTCAGGCGATCGCCCTGCTAGAGCCCTGGCTACTGCAATGGCCCGCGGCGGTTTATGCTGCCCAGCAGAATCCTAGCCTCCCGGCTAGCCGGTTAATTCCCCTCACCCAGCCCTGGCACCATGTTCTGGCTAGCTGGGACCTAACTACCATTGGTGAGGTAGGGGCCGAAACGATCTATGACCCCCAACTACACCAGCCCCTGGAGGGTTCCCTGCAACCGGGTCAGCCGGTCCGGATTCGCTACCCAGGCTATCGCCAGGGCGATCGCCTGCTCTATCGGGCCCGGGTGAGCCCCCTGGAACAGTCCCCAGTCTCGGGATAGTTGTCATGGGTTTCTGACTTTTGGCTTTTTTTAAGATTTTCTTGGTGATTCCGAACCATCCTGGGGGAATATTAAGTCAGGTTAATCAACCCTATCGATTTTCCTTCCCCTGTAGATACCTATACGGAACTCCACTTACTAGCCGAACCTTTTATACTAGCCTTAGCAGCTCCCGGTCCTAGGACCGGGAGTTATGCTTTGGGGGGATTTTCGGTAGGCATGGGAATGGCAAAATTGGATTCTTCGGCCCTGGTGCTGGTGCTGGCAGCCATGATTTCTACCCAGGTGGGGTCTGCCCTGGCTAAAAGTCTATTTGGCCAGGTAGGGCCCTTGGGCTTAGTTTGTTTGCGGGTTGGGCTGGCGGCTATTCTCCTGATGCTTTGGCAGCGACCCCAGCTGCGGGGCTATTCCATTAAGACCTACCAACTCCTGGTCATGTTTGGCCTGTCCTTGGCCGTCATGAATAGTTGCTTCTATGGAGCGATCGCCCGTATTCCCATTGGGGTAGCCGTGGCGGTTGAATTTTCTGGCCCTCTGCTGGTGGCCTTGGTGCATTCCCGCCGCTGGATAGATGGATTGTGGGTAGCCTTGGCGGCCCTGGGCATTGGACTGCTCTCTCCGCTGCACACCTCTGGCTTGGATAGTTGGGGTCTGGTTTTTGCCTTACTGGCAGGGGTAGCCTGGGGTATTTATATTTTGCTTTCGGCCCAGGTGGGTCGCGTCTTTAAGGGTAGCCAGGGCTTAGCCCTGGCCATGGCCGTGGGTGGTCTGGCTTTGTTGCCCCTGGGCCTGATCTCCGCTGGGACCACCCTATTCTCCCCCAAGATTTTAGGCTTGGGGATGGGAGTCGCACTGCTTTCTTCCGCCCTGCCCTACTCCTTAGAAATGGCCGCCCTACGACGCTTACCGGTGCATGGGTTTGGAGTGCTGCTGAGCCTGGAACCCGCGATCGCCACTGTGACTGGTTTTCTGGGGTTAGGGGAAACCCTTACTATCCAGATGCTGCTGGCCATTGGGTTGATTATGGTGGCAGCAGCCGGAGTGTCCCTCTGCCAGTCAGCGGTTGTGACTCCCTCGGAATAGCCCCGGGAGGGGTAGGCAGGGGGCTTGAGCTATATCGAGTCCATAGCAAAATCCTTGCCAGACTAACGCGCCAACTTGGGGACTTGAAAGTATAATGCACAGACTTCTAATGCTATTAAGGCCTGAGGTCTGACGTGTCTCCCCAAAAAATTCGCAGGAAACCAGCCTATAAGGCACCCAGTCATCCTCAAGCACCCCCTTCTTGGGCCGCCCGATCTACGCCAAAGAAGAAATCCCGCTGGCGCCTGCCCCGACTGATGGGGCTGGTTATTATTTTGGGTGGGGTAGCTAGCCTGTCAGCAACAGCCGGGGCCTTACTAGCCGTATCTCTTTCGGCAACCCCTTTACAACAACACCCCCTGGCCCACGGTAATAAGGCGGTATTTCGTCAGGATGAACCGATTTCTAGCGGTGGTACCCTGCGCTTACCCCACCTAACCCGACCGGTCAATATTTTGGTGATGGGCATTAAGGTCATTACAGCCGACCTGAAGGAAGTACCCCCTGAACTGCGTCATCTTCCCTACCAAGCCTTGGTTAACTCCTTTGATGGGTTGGCTGATTCTATGTTGCTGATTCGGTTTAACCCCCAAACTCAACAGGTGGTAGTGCTCTCCCTGCCCAGGGATACCCGTACCTACGTCCAGGGTCGATTAACTAAATTAAATGAGGCTAATCCCTCAGGAGGCCCTGCCCTGACCGCAGAGTCAGTCAGTGATCTATTGGGAGGGATAGCCATCGATCGCTACGTACGTATTAACGTCCAGGGAGTAGGGAACCTGATTGATGCCCTGGGAGGCGTTACCGTCACCGTGCCCCAGAACATGAAGTATCGTGATGACAGTCAGCACTTTTACGTCAATCTCAAAGCCGGTAAGCAGGTCCTGGATGGCGATAAGGCTCTACAATTTTTGCGCTTTCGCTACGACGCCCAGGGTGACATTGGCCGTATTCAACGCCAGCAAATGTTTATACGGGCCCTGGTAGAGCAAACTCTGAATCCTGCCACCATTGCCCGTCTACCTAAAATTCTGTCAGTGATTCAGTCTAATGTGGATACCAATCTATCAGTGGAAGAACTCATGGCCCTGGTAGGCTATAGCGCTCGAGTCAATCGGGCCAATGTGCAAATGTTGATGCTTCCAGGGAGTTTCAGTACCCGCAAAGATTTTGCCCTGAGCTACTGGCTACCCAACTACAGCGATATTGACAGTCTGGTCAAGCAGTACTTTAGTTACGGGGGGCAGCAGGTCAACGCCGCTAGCCAACCACAGCAGGTGCGTATTGCCATTCAAGACAGTACCGATAATGCTGTGGCTGTACAGAATTTGATCAAAACCCTGCGGGAAAGTGGCTACACTAACGTCTCCGTTGATAAACCGATGAAAGAGAGCTTACCCATTACCCGGGTCCTAGCCCAGCGAGGAGACATGGCGACAGCAGAAATGGTACAGCGCTTCTTAGGAGTTGGTGAAGCTCTGGTAGAAAGTACCGGTGCCCTCAACTCTGATATCACTATTCAATTAGGTAAGGACTGGAAATAGGCTCTATCAATCCAGATAAATGATATGGCTTTGGCCAGCACGTTGAGGACCGGGTAGCTCGGTGAAAGCTAGGACTGGATAGGCATTCTGGATCGCCTCCAGCTTCATTACGATAGGTTCGGGCTGAACCTGTTATTGGCCTAGCCTTTGCAAAGCAAAAGGCCCATTACTCGGGAATCTAGAAAATTACCTCCTTTCCCCTTTGGGAACACGTTGCAAGCGAGCAGTTCAGGGCGCGCTGAGTGTCCTCATAAAATTAGTCAACTACAGCTATACCCTAGTCTTAACCTAACCCGACTGACGATTGTTGTATCATCAGAACATTTATCCGGATCTTTAAAATCAGGTGTTCCATATGGGATTGTCCTCTGCCAGCTTACTAACCCGCCTAAGGCGACGCCTCTACTCCTATACCCTATTACCTCTGAGCTACCGGTTAAAATATGGAGAACTGGGGCGATACCTGGCCCGTTCCTGTTACGTTCCAGGGTGGATGCTCGAAAACAATTCCGTAGCTCTGGCGAAGGCGGCCTATGATTTAGCCGATGACGCTATCATCCTTGAAATTGGATCCTTCGTTGGTAAATCAGCTATCTTACTAGCAGGAGCCCGTAAGTTACGAGGCAGTGGTAAGGTGCATTGTGTCGATCCCTTTGATGCGTCTGGCGATCCCTTCTCTGTACCCTATTATCAACGGGTGGCCAGACGCCGCAAGATGACGCTGATCGATTGGTTTAAAGAAAATATGCGTTGGTGCGGCCTCACGGATTGGGTAGAGATCCACCAGGGTACTGCCCTTGAGGTTAGACCAGCCTGGACCCTGCCTTTAGATATGCTCTGTTTAGACGGCGATCAGTCGCCTCTAGGAGCTCGGGCCACCTACGAAGCCTTTATCCCCTTTCTGAAAACAGGCGGTATTATTACCCTTAAAAATACCTCTGATCGAGATTACGACGAAGGTCACGATGGCAATCGTAGAATCGCGGTGGAAATCATTGTGGAACCTCAATATACCGACATTCTTTATGTTGACGATATGACCTTCGCCCGCAAGGCTTTTTAACATGCCCTCTGACATCCCACGACCTTTCTAAATCAAGGTTCCTGGGATGTTGACCAGTAGGCCGGTTTTTCTAGTGACAGCTATAAATCAATTATCATTGCATAACCCTAGGCAGGATGGGCATAAGTACACTACTATGAAACCTAAAGAAATTCTTAAGGACTGCCATGAACCCTCAGCTTTTGCGCGATTTGTGGTCTTTGGTGGATCAATCCCAAAGTAGTTATCTTCTCGCCCTAGACGATAACGGCTTGGTTCACTGGTTAGTTGAGCAGTTTCGGTTAAGCCAACCCATTAATAAGAGTGAAAGCGATCAACTCAGTCACTATATTCGCTCTAAGGTTCCCCTGATTCGAGATTTACTGGTCCAAAGCTTCTAAAGCCTTCCTCAAAACTACTAGAGAAATCACAGGGAAGTCCTGACCCTACACCGTTGACCTCTATAAATTCGTGAAGTTTTCCCCATCTATCAGGGCGATTTGACCACACCGTTTGCAACAACTTGACAGCAGCAGATAACTATCTGGCTTAGAGATTGTTTGAAAAGTCAACGAGGACTCAAACTATACCTATGGAGTCGGATAATTTCCTCGGAATTCAACATTTTGGCGGCGATCTATACCTGGGATAACCCTTTTCAAGCAGCCTCTTAGCATAACTTTAACTTTCTCCCCAATCAACAATAAAACTCTGAAAATCAGCTCATTAAGACCTGGAAAACCCTTGTAGCGCGATATGATGAGCCTACACCATACCCCCAAAACATAGTTGGATCAGATAGGGTTAATTGGCTAACTGGATACTGGATATTTTTTCGTAGCGCTAGACCTCCCGGTCGGTTGGAAAACATCAAACAGTAAAGTCCAGATAGACCTTCTGATTCACTTCCACCCCGTTTCCCTAGCTAAAGCTAAGTTGGTTCTTAATCAGTAATTGTATGGATAATTAAGGAGTTGTGCCCGATTCTGCCATTTTTTGGAGCAGTAAAGCCTCCTAACTTACAAATAGTTAGTTCTGATACAAACTCAAGGCAACTATTATCCCATTCTTAAGCAGACTTAACATTTTTGTTTTTTTCGAGTATCTTACTAGAGATTTGCTTTACAGGTGAGGAGCGGTTTATGCGAAGACTAGGATTACTGGCAGCAGCCTTGAGTTTAACCATAGTAGCTTGCAGTGGAACGACAACAGCACCCAAGGCCACGGGTGGCGGTGAAACGGCTACAGCTACGGCTAAAAGCCGTCTGACAACTATCAAAGAGCGTGGTAAGTTAATCTGCGGCGTAGAAGGCACCATTCCAGGGTTTAGTTTTGTAGATTCAAGCGGCAAGTATTCAGGTTTAGATGTAGATATCTGTCGCGCTGTTGCAGCAGCGGTTTTTGGTACCTCTGACGATATTGACAGCAAGATTGAGTACCGAAATTTAGACTCGACTGCTCGGTTTCCGGCTCTCCAAAATGGTGAAGTCGATATGCTCTCTCGTAACACTACTTGGACTATTAGTCGCGATGCCGCTGGTGGCAATGGTTTAGAGTTCGCCCCTACCACCTTCTACGATGGTCAGGGTGTAATGGTCTCGAAGGCCAGTGGTATTAAAAAATTCGCTGATTTAAACGGAAAGTCAGTTTGTGTTGAAACCGGTACCACCACTGAGCTCAACCTGGCCAGTCGGGCAAAGGAAGCCGGTATTACCATCAACGAAGTCAAGTTTCAGGACTCCAATGCGGCTGCCGCTGCCTACACCGAAGGTCGTTGTGAAGGCTTTACCTCTGACCGTTCTCAGTTAGCGGCCAAGCGCACCGGTCTGCCCAAGCCCGAGGATAATATCCTGCTAGATGAAGTGCTTTCGAAGGAACCCCTCGGACCGGTTACTGTCAATAACGATTCTGCCTGGTTCGATGTGGTCAAGTGGGTCACCTTTGGGCTATTCCAGGCTGAGGAATTTGGTATTACCCAGGCTAATGTTGGCGAAAAAATAAAAGATCCCAGCCCCGATATTCAAAACTTCCTTGGAGTTGAAGGTGAGTTAGGTCAGCAATTAGGCTTGTCTAAGGACTTCATGGTTCATGCCATTAAGGCTACGGGCAACTATGGTGAAATCTTTGAGCGTAATGTGGGGGCTAAATCGCCCCTCAAGATTGATCGGGGCTTGAATAAACTCTGGAGCAAGGGTGGATTAGTCTATTCTCCGCCTTTCCGTTAAACCTTAGCCCAAGAGGCTATGGAAAAACCCTGGCAGAGGTTTGACCTGTAGTCTTGGCCAGAGAGTTAATCGGTTCATTTGATGTCTCGTAACTGACCAACTGGTCTCGGGTTACGAGGCATCAGAAATTGAAGCGGGGGTTAGGCGGTTTGATAGGCCTCTAAGGGGCTTTCAAAGCTTTGAAAAGAATCCCTTAGGCTAATTAAGCTGTTTTAAATATGCTTTATAGCGGTTCTTACTCGGATGAAGTACAGTAGCAGTCTTTTGTGAACCAACCGCGAATATCCTTCAAGGTAACTTGAGCATAAGCGGATTCAAGAGCTTCCTTCACTGCTTGATACGTCCGTGCCCCAACTGACTT
>JBEITR010000001.1:0-193921 GCA_040374765.1 Leptolyngbya sp. | reverse complement strand
TTACCATACCCTTATTCCTGGCCGTTGGATAGCTTTTTGTCAAAATGAGAATTGCTGTAATTTCCCCCCGGCGGTTGACCGTCACCACTTCAAAGCTACAGGCTAGGTCACTTTTATGGGAATAGAGGTCAGGAGCCATAGATTCATAACGTCCAAGGCTAACTTGATTCAAAATCAACGTTAGCTTGAGGAGGGTGAATAGGTCAATTTTAGGACCCGTAACTGACAGGCCCCGATTAGGTAGGTGCTCTGGTTCCTCTCTGGCCTACTCAAGGGGGCAGGTCTATGGATTTTAGAAATGCCAGGAGGCGGACTTGAACCGCCGACACGAGGATTTTCAGTCCTCTGCTCTACCAACTGAGCTATCCCGGCATGGGGTGAAAACTAGCGCTTCATTAAAATAGCAAGCTAGAGTCACCCATGGCAAGCTACTCGAGCAAAATATTCCTAATTTAATACCCAGCTTGCCTAGGGAATTTCTCTCAAACGGGCCACCTTCAGGTGAAACTTACCCGTATTAGTACCACCAGCATAGGCGCTCACCCTCACCGTATAGGTGCCAGCCTCGGTAATTCGGGCAAATAGCAGGGAATTAGTGTTGCCATCCGACCCATCGTCGTTTTCCCCGACGGTGGCACCGTCTTTATTGATCAGGGTGACCAGGGTATCAAACTCATCGGAGGTGGCATCGATCGCCACCTGATCTCCAGCCGCCAGGGTAACGGTATAATCCCGAGAAAAACCACCGGATCCGGTAGGAATATCCTGAGGACCCAGGGTATCGTCAATTTCCCGCGAGGCAGGCAGGGCAATGGGGGAGTACACCCGACTCTGGGCCTGGGCCATGCCAGCGGTGGTTGCCATCACCATTAGGGTAGCTGCAACCCCAAGGCTTCGACGCAGATAGGAAGGAATTTGCATATTTAAGGATCTCAGTGCAGGATTTTTGCCTGATTTTTTCGAATCACCCCTTGATTATAGTCGGGGGGCTGGAGGGGGTTGGTCACCAACATTTTTGTTAATGCAGCCGGGCTTGGTAACGTAGCGACACACCCGATCGTAGAGTCGGGCGCGATTACCGGAGGGACCGGCAGAAAAGATCACCCGATCGCCCCCCACTACACCCACTAAAATCTTTACACCGCAGACGGGACAGGTCTGGGGGTTGGTTCCATCCATGGCTAGGGTAACCCTCAATTAACTGTGTCAGCATCTTAGCGGAAGGGGAGCTGCTTGCAAATCCTGGGGATGGGTCAGTCGCTGGCGCCAATGCCTCACCCGCGATCGCAGGGCTGGGGAGAGCCAATCATCATACTGGGGATAGACCGGTAACCGAGGTTGGAGGTGCCAACCCGCCGCCCCGATCACCGCCGCCAGCTGGGCCGGTTGGGGGTGGGCATAGTCGGGGTTGACCTCGTCCACCGGGCTCAGCCCCCCCAGATCTCGGGCACCCGCCGCCAGCGCCGCCAGCAGGCTGGGCCGGTCGATCAGGTTGGGGGGGACTTGCAGGGTAATCCCTGGGGGCAGGTACTGCCGGGCCAGGCTCAGGGCCTGTAGCAACTGATCGGCGGCCAGGGTCTGGCCCGGGTTAAGCTGACGCTGACCCGGGCTATGGGGCTGGAGAATGACCTCCTGGATATGGCCGTAGCGCTGGTGCAGCTGGGCGATCGCCCGCAGGGAGTCTACCCAATCCGCCTCCGTTTCCCCCAGACCCAGCAGCAGCCCGGTGGTGAAGGGAATTTGCAATTCCCCAGCCTGGGCCAACTGTTGTAGCCGCAGTTGGGGATCTTTGCTGGGGGCATGGCGGTGCACCGTCGCTAAAAGCTTAGGGGTAACCTGCTCCAGCATCAGCCCCATGGACCCATTCACCGCCTGCAACCGAGCCATCTCCTGGCGGGATAGGGGGCCAACGTTGGTATGGGGTAAGAGGCCTGCCTCCAGGACCAGCTCACAGAGCTGATAAATATGGTTAAACCAATCCTGCCGACGGGGACTGGAGGGGGCTACCTCCCCACTCAGGATGAGAATTTCTATCACCCCCCGGCGCTGGGCCGCCTGGATCTGGGCACGGGCCTCGGCCCCATCGATCCATCCCCCCTGGCCCAGATCGACACGAAAATTACAGTAGGTGCAGCGGTTAAAACACTCGTAGGTGGGCACCAGGGTGTAGGCCGGGCTATAGGTAATGGTGGCAGCCATGGGTGGTTCAAGGTTCTAGAGTTTAGTTGGGCTGTTTAGCTCTGGGCCTGACCCAGGGTCACCTTGGCCGCCTGCCAGAGGGCTTCTAGTTCGGCCAGACTATAGTCGCTGAGGGGTTTGTCCAGAGCGGCTTCCACCTGTTCAAAGCGTTGGATAAAGCGCTGGTTGGTACCGTGTAGGGCGGCAGCAGCATCTAGATCGTGCCAGCGGGCAATGTTCACCAGGGTAAAGAGTAGGTCCCCCAGTTCGGCCTGTTGGTTCGCTTGGGGTTCACTGGCGATGGCTCGCTGTAGTTCCTCCAATTCTTCGTAGAACTTCTGCCAAACCGCCTCAACCCGGTCCCACTCAAAACCAACCCTGGCCGCCTTGACAGAAATTTTGCTGGCCGCCAGTAGGGGAGGCAGGGTGCGATTGTACTTGGCCAATTGGGGTGCCAGGCGTTGGGGATCGTGAGGGAGACCTTTCTCTTCCGCTTTGATCCGCTCCCAGTTGCGATGGATTTCGTCTTCATCCACCACGGTGACATCGCCAAACACATGGGGATGGCGACGGATCAGTTTGTCGGCAATGCCATTGGCCACCGTCGCTAGATCGAAGATCTGGTGGTCGCTGGCGATCTGGGCCTGGAGCACCACCTGCAATAGCAGATCCCCCAGTTCTTCGGCGATCGCCTCCGGGTCACCGCTACGAATCGCATCCACCACCTCGTAGGCTTCCTCCAGTAGGTAGGGAATCAGGCTTGCCGGAGTTTGCTGCCGGTCCCAGGGACAGCCGGTCTCGGGGTGACGGAGTTGGGCCACCACCTGCACCAGTCGGTCCAGGGCAGAGAGAATAGGCTGGGAAGGGGAAACAGCCATAGCCAGTTTCAGGATAGATTTTCACCCACCATAGCATTTTTGCCTTTCCCCGGCGGCGATGGCCCTGGCCAGCTGAGACGGGTCAGATCACTGACCCAGACTGGGCCCGGGCAATCTAGCCAAAGCCCTAGAACCCAAAACCCTAGGGGGGAGTAGGGGGGGCAAGCAATCCGGGGATAACGTCTCCCCCCTGCTGGCCAGAGAGATTCTCCAGTTCCGATAGGGGGGAATCGGCCTGGTGGTCCTGACCGAAAATTGCAGAGATCACGGCCGATAGGCTGGGGGCCATGGCAATGCGGTTTTTGTAGACCATAATCACCCGGGTCATGGCGGGCAACTGGTTCTGTTCCGCTACCAGATAGAGGGGCTCCACATAGATCAGCGATCGACCAATGGGAATGGCCAACAAATTACCCTGTTGGGCCGTAGAGCCATGGGTATCCCAGAGGGAAATGCGCTGGGAAATTTCCGGATCCTGGTTAATGCGGGCTTCAATCTGTTCAGGACCAAAGACCAGCTCTTGTTTGGGAAAATGGTAGAGCAGCCGGAGACCGTAGCGATCGCCATCGGAACGGGCCGCTAACCAGGCGATCAGGTTGTTGCGCTGGGCCGGGGTAAATAACCGCAGCAGCACAAACTCCTCGGTGGATTCCTGGGGTAGCTTCATAATCAGGTAGTAAGGCTCTACCTGCTGCGCCTGACTAGCATAGATTTCCGTAGGAGCCCGCCACTGGTCTTCGCGGTTATAAAACACCTGGGGATCGGTCATATGATAGGTCATCAAGGCATCGGCCTGGGCCGCAAAGAGATCCTGGGGATAGCGGATATGGCTGCGAAGGTTCTCCGGCATCTGCTGCAGCGGATAAAACATGCGGGGTAGAAGGCCTTGCCAGGTTTGGATAATGGGATCCTGAGCATCGGCGACGAAAAAACCAACGGCGCCATTGTAGGCATCCACCACCACCTTGACGGAGTTACGAATGTAGTTAAAGTCCTTTTCCCCCGGATCGGAGTAGGGATAACGGCTACTAACGGTATAGGCGTCAATAATCCAGTAGAGAGAGTTCTGGCCACTCTGGGCGCTAAAGTTGGCGGGAGTCAGGTTCGGGTCCCGATCGCGAAAGCTATTCAGGCTGACCCCAGGGGCGGGGGCAGTCCCCTGGTGAGGTCCTGTTCCCCAGCGCTGAGAAACCTCCCCAAGGTCGGCAACCACCAGGTAGGGGTTACTATCAAAGCGCAGGAAAGGGGCGATCGTCCGTACCCGGTCCATAATATTCCGACGCATCAGCAACCGGGTTTCTGGGGTAAAGTCTTCAGTAAATAGCATGCGCCAGTCCAGCAGGTGACGGGCAAACACAAGCCGTCGCCAGAGACTAGCCAGGTTAACGCCTCCCCGTCCCAGGTAGGTGGTATAGACGTTTTCGTTACCACTGGGGTAGTCCAGCTCCAATACCTGGGTGTTGGTCATGACGTAGGTGCCGGTGAGCTCCCCAAAGTACAGCCGGGGTTGCCCAATCGGGATACTTTGTCGCACCGCCTCACTACTGGGCAGGTTGTCAATACCGCGGACGAAGTAGGTAGGTAGACCATCAGCCCCAGCCGTATTGACCGGGCTCATGGTAAACCCGTAACCATGGGTATAAACCAAATGTTGGTTAACCCAGGTCTTAGCCATGGCTGGAACGTGATCGTAATTCAGTTCCCGAGCCGATACCATCACCTGGCGGCGCTCCGATCTGCCCTGGGAATTGGCAATACTGTAGCGATCGAAGTCTGCATCCTTAAATTCGTAGTAGGGACGGATCTGCTGCAGCTGACGGTTACTGTCCAGTAATGGGCGCGGGTCCCAAAGTCGGATATTCTCCAGGGTCAGATGATTCTCCCGCAGATCCTGGAGGGTAAGTTCACCGCTGGGATCAAAGGGTTCTGAGTCAATTGCCTCCAGGTCAAAGGCGGATCGGGTGAGGCCGATGGAATAGCCGATATAGGGGCGCTCCCGCTGTAGTTCGTTAGGTTGGACCACCACCCGTTGCACCAGCGCGGGAGCTCCTACCAGACCCAGAAAAAATAGCATCAGGTAGGCACAGATACCCTTAATTAAAAAGCTGCTACGGCGAACTTCCGCCCTCCATCCCCGCTTCGAAAGCAGCGGCGGGTGGGGCAACGGGGAATGATCCTGACGCTCCTGGCGGGGTTGGGAGCCCACCAGAGCCCGAGCCAGAAACCCTAACCCCAGCAATAGGGTAAGTAGGGCCAGGAGTGCATGCACCGGCAGAAATAGGTAAATATCGGTGTAGCCAGCTCCGTATACCACCCCTCCGCGAGCGTAGAGTACCTCATAGCGGGCCAGCCAATGACTCCAGCTGGTGGTTAGAAACAGTAGGGCTGCCAGGCTATAGAGGTGGCGGCGCTGACCTGGGGAGAAGCCCGAAAATCCCCCCTGACTCAGACTGTTATCTCTCAATAAATAGACCAGATAAACACTGGCGAGGGCAAAGAAGAGGCTGCCAATTAGCCAGAATTCTAGGAGCCGCAGTACAGGTAGGCGAAAAATATAAAAGCTAATGTCTTGATGGAAAATCGGATCGATTTGGTTAAAGGCCACTGGTTTTAGGGCCAGCAGTATGGTCGGCCACTGCTGGGCTAAAATTAGCCCAAACCCGAGACTCATGAGCACGGCGGCCAGTCGACTTAACTGGCGAGGGTAAAGCAGGAAGGCGACGGTACTGATCGCCAGGGTAACCATTAGCCAGGGTTGGGCCTGAAACACCTGCACCAGAATGGTAAAGGATCGCAGCTTTGGCCATAGGGGCAGGGGTGTACTGGAATCGTAGAGACTGGTGGTCTGGTGCCAGAAGTCAGCGGCCACCCGTCCCTGATAAAGCAGCTGAATTCCCAGAAGAAGGCTGAGGATAACCGTCAGCGTCAGTAGTCGACTGAGCCCTAGGCGGTAGGAGGGTTTTCCTAAGACCCCTAGGGATCGATTGCGATCGGCCAGCCTCAGGTTACCCCAGGTAAAGCCCAGGGTTAAAACCAGGGGAATTAACCCCAACCCCAGCTGGGATCGCAATTGCAACCAGAACACCGCCAGGTAATTCACCTCCTGGAACCATAAACCCTCCGCCACCAGGTTGAGCAGGGTATCCAGCAGAATCAGGGTCCCTACCGCCGCTCCTACCAACCACCAGGGCCGGAAAGTATGTTTATTGGGTGGCTGGGCCAGAATGGACATGGGTAGTGACACTAGAAAGTTTTTTGCCTCAAATTGTATCGCTCCAGGGATGGCCCTGACCCTAACTAATGGCGGGTAGGTTACCCATTCCACCAAGCCCTAGAATAGACAGAGCTCACCGAGACTTGTTTAGCATGGCAGATATGGTTGCCGCTCCCGATCGCCGCCAGGTAGCCTGGCCCTTTTGGCCAGTTGTCCCCCTCTACCCCTACGGCCAGCGCCCCACCCTACGGCGCGAGGTGGTTAAAGACACGGTCTGGACCTTTGAGCAGTTCCAGGGAATTTTCTATGTGGTGGTGCCAATTCGCATGACCGTGGTGCGACTTCATCCGGAGGGCTTACTGGTATATTCGCCGGTTGCCCCCACCCGCCAATGTATTACCCTGATGCGGGAACTGGAACAATGCTATGGCCCGGTTCGGTACATCATACTGTCTACGGTCACCGGTATTGAACACAAGGTCTTTGTCGGCCCCTTTGCTCGCCAATTTAGGCAAGCCCAGGTCTACGTCACCCCCCATCAGTGGAGTTTTCCCCTCAACCTCCCCCTATCCTGGTTAGGCTTACCCGGCGATCGCACCCAACTCCTCCCCAGCGTCAGTTCCCAAGCTCCCTTTGCCGACCAAGTAGACTACGCTACCCTCCAGCCCATTGCCCTGGGCCTGGGACCCTTTGGCGAAACCGCCTGTTTCCATCGGGCTAGCCGCACCCTCATGGTGACCGATGCGGTGGTCTCCATTCCCAGCGATCCCCCCGCTATCCTCCAGATCGATCCCTACCCCCTGTTGTTTCACGCCAGGGATAGACCCGACGACCCCATAGTTGATAGCCCCGCCCATCGACGCAAAGGGTGGCAGCGGATAGCCCTGTTTGCCTTCTACTTTCGCCCTAGCACCCTGACCGTGGCTAACCTCAGGGAAATGGTAGTGGAAGCTCGCCAGGCCAGCGATCGCTCCCGGCAAAACTACTTTGGCCTCTACCCCTTTCGCTGGCAGCCAGACTGGCAAGACTCCTTCCAGGCCCTCCATCGCCAAGGGCAGATCAGCGTCGCTCCAATTTTAAAAACCTTAATTTTCAACCGGGACCCAGAAGCTGTACTAACCTGGGCCAAACAGATGGCGACCTGGCAGTTTGAACAAATTATTCCGGCCCACCTGGATGCCCCAATCAAAGCCAACCCCCAACAACTCCTGGCCGCCTTCGATTTCCTCAGGGCTGAGAGTGCCTCCGCCACCGGCCTAGCCTCCCTGGCCGCCGCCGATACCCAACTGTTGCGGGATATCGATAGAGCCTTGATTAATAGCGGGATTGCCCAACCAGGTACGGCAACTAAAAACTAAAAAAACCAGCCAGTGCCCTGGCTGCTTGTTATAACCGTAGCCACCTGCCAAAAAGCTACGGCGAGGCAGAACGCCTCCCGGTGTAGGGCTTTCGTGTCTCGCGACAGGAAGGCTATCGGTTAGGAGCCATGCAATTGACCGCTCAACCGTATCTTAAGGGTTCTGGCCCCAGCCGTATAGCCAAAACCTACCGGGACCGGGCTACTCATACTCCCGGGTTCCAGCGGCGAACTGCAGGACCATGGGGAAGCCCCCATCCATATGGTATTTATCGGCCCAGTTCCTGAGGGTAACATCCAGCTCATCAAGAGCTTCCTGACGGCGATCAAGGTCGATATCAAAGACTTCAACGCCTCGCATAGTCCCCTCTTTGAACTGTACCCAGGCCTGCAAGAGATTAAAGTACCTGGCCACGTCATCAATCATGGCGAAGGACCGCTCCCGTTCTCCCTTAGGCGAATAGGAGTCACTGGCAAGGGCAAACAGGGGAATATCCACCAGCGGTGAATCAATTTGAATGACTGTACCGGAATTTACCAGCCGAAACCGCATGTGCATCATCAGGGCATCGCTAAAGGGCATGCGATGCTCCTCAGGTAACTCCTCCTGGGAGAGGTTGTGGACCATTTCGATCAGTTCGCTAAATTCTACCTGATCGAGGATTCTCGCTCGGGGAGACCCCTCCGGCAGACTTTCTTCAATACTTTTACGCTCCCCCGGCGTTAACCCAGTTAACTTGACAGGAGACTCGTTCTCCTTGCAGGGAAACTTCTCATTCCAGAGAAAGGGGAGGGCCATGACATAGAAGGGCTCTTTAGAACTAAAGACCTTCAGGCTCTGGCCCTCGGCCACAGCATCCTCAATTTCTTTAACAATTGCTTTTACCCGCTTGGGTTCGACATGGTATAAGAACCCTGTCTTACGGATATTCTTACCCTGCTCGAGAAAAGTACTGTAAATAGCTAACTTTGCAGCAGTGGTAGCCGCATCAAGAAATGTCCCATAGCGATGCCCTCCCATTTTCATCATGGCAAGAGACAAATAGACCAGGATCCAGTCGGCTGGACTTCGGTCTAGAACCTTGGCAAGTTCCTGATTTAACTGAGATGCAACCTCGGACTGTTTACTCACGGTGCTACGACTACCCTGCTATGAGAACTACCCATGTTCCCTGAGCTTACTTTTGCTAACCTTTCAAGAGAATAATGCCTTAAAAGGTTAGAAAGTGACCCTGAAATTAATAAAGTTTCAAGGTTTTGTGAGGGAAAACGGGGACCAAAAAGGTCATACGGTCAACTAGATCTCAGCAACTCCAGCACCAAAGAGAATAGTATTACTCCCTTAGTCCAGCCTTTAGGATAACGCGTCCGGACAAAAAGGATCAAAATTTACAAAAATTTACATTGATCGGATGGGTCAGGGTTGTTGGGTCAGGTTAGGCGGGGATCCCTTGGGGTCACGAATGGGGTGGCAGGGCCCCGGTCTGATCACTTTGGAGCTGGGGTCGGAGAATTGGGCTGGGTCGACCCAGGCTGGGCAGCGCCACAATAGGTATTAACTTCACTGATAAGTTTGGCTTCTTTCTGGGATAGGCTCTCAATCGATGCCACTGCCTTGACGGTCTGCTGCTGGGACTCTTCTATTTTTGCAGGTAGTTCAGCCTCAGACTGAACAGTGACCACCAGATCCATAGCCTGGCGAGCCTCCTGCAGTGAAGATTTAAAGCCCTTGACCACCTCTACATAGTTGACGCGAAACTCCTTGAGTTTCGGATCTTTAAGGGATGTAGATTCTAGTTCCCCCGTTAACTTGTCCAGGTTAGTGACCACCTTATCCACCGCCGCTGTGTACTGACTGGCCGCTGCCTTAATATCATTCAGGTTTTTCACCTGGGCAGCATTCTGACTAAAGGCCTGGATTTCTGTTTCAAAGTCTTTCATAAACCCCTGGGTTTGATTGACTACGCCAGCCAGATTGTTGCACTGAACGACCTTGGAGGAGCCGCAACTGGTCAAGCTGATTGCCACCACCAATGCCAGTAGGGCTCCCCAGGGGCGAGAGGATAATTTGCGATTCCTGAAGACTCTAGCCAAACCTATTGCCATAGTTATTGTTACGCTTACTGCTACGGCTTCAAGTTGTACCTTTTCTTGGATAGCTTTACAAGTTCTGGCCCCGCCTTAAGAGCAATAATTGGGTCGAGAGCACACTTATAACCTTAGCCAGAATCCTCAGGGTGGTTGTTCGGTCTCGTGTTTGTCTGGTCACCCGCAACGATCTGGCCAGTCAGAAAACATCAAACGGCGGAGGTTGGCCAGGTACTCTGGCTCACCTCAAAAGTTCCACTGATCGGGTGGAATAACCAACCCCTCTGGGGCTTCTTTGAAAACATCCCTTCAGAGCAACAAGCACGGAAGGAAAAACTCCTGATAGGATCAATAAATTGACTTAATTGCGGTATCCGATTATGCCAACGCCCGCAGACTTTTTAGTGGCTACCCAGTGGATGGGAATAGGCACCCTGGCTTTAGCTGGACTGGCGGTGCTGGGGTTTGGGTTGAAGTGGGGGATTAGATTTCGGCTGGTAGGGGCGGCGGGTTTTGCTGCCGTACTGACCGTTGGGTTGTTTGGTCTGAGTCTTGAACCCTTTACCCGTACAATCGTTCCTGGCGCCGTTCCCTATACAACTGTCTACGACTCGGGGGCTAGCCAGATGGTGATTACTGTGCCCGCCGATCTATCTAGCCAGACCTTAGAGGCAACCCTACGGCAAGCTGCTAACAACCTGCTTAAACCTTACCGGTTAGGAATTCCAGGACAGCCGGCCACGATTCGGGCCCGCACCATTGTCCATGCTCCCGGGGGAGTCTCCCAGTTGGTCTATCTGGGGCAAATTCAACCCGGCGCCAAGGACTCCGGCAATGATTATGTTGTGCAGCTAACACTAGACAAAGAGCGTACTGAAGGTCTCCAGGGATAATTTTCTGTCCTATGAACAACCTAGCTTTACCGATCCTTACCGTCGCTCCCGCCCAGGTGATACGCGGCGATCGCATCCTGGCAGAACAGGCAGAGACCATTGCCAGCCTGGGTCGCCGTCCTCTGGTGGTGGGAGGACGGCAAGCCTTACAGCAGGTCAATCCCCTATTGACCAGTCTCACTGCCCAGGGGTTAAGACCCGAGGTCGCCCCATCTGGATCCGGGTGTACGGAGTCAGTTCTGACCCATCTAGGCAGCCTGGCCCAAACCCACCGTAGCGAAGTAGTGCTTGGGGTAGGGGGCGGGAAGGCCTTGGACACCGCCAAACTCCTGGCCTATCAACTCGGTTGTCCAGTGGTGACCATTCCCACCTCAGCCGCCACCTGTGCTGCCTGGACAGCGCTCTCTAACGTCTACTCAGAGGAGGGAGCTTTTCGCTACGATGTGCCCTTGCCCCGCTGTCCTGAACGGCTCATCCTTGACTACGATGTGATTCGTACCGCCCCCCGCCGCACTCTGGTGGCAGGGATTGGGGATGGCCTGGCCAAGTGGTATGAGGCAGCGGTTAGCAGTGGTGCCTCCGATCGCACCCTGGTGGTGGCGGCGGTACAGCAGGCCAGAGTATTGCGGGACATTTTATTCCAAAAAACTCCAGAGGCCCTGAGGCAATGGGGAGGAGAGGAGTGGCGAGAGGTGGTAGATGCAACGGTGCTACTGGCGGGGGTCGTAGGGGGCATTGGTGGGGCCCAGTGCCGCACAGTAGCCGCCCACGCCGTCCACAATGGTCTGACCCAGCTACCGGCTAGCCGCCCTACCCTGCACGGGGAAAAGGTGGCCTACGGTATTCTGGTGCAATTACGTCTGGAGGAAATGGAGGGAAGGTCTGCCTTAGCCGCTACGGCTCGGCAGCAACTGGTGGAGTTCTACCAAAGCATCGGCCTACCTACCAGTCTGACCGATCTGGGCATGGCGGACCTAAGCCTGGCGGATCTGCAAAAAGTGGCAGAGTTTGCCTGTCGGAAAGGCTCAGATATTCACCATTTACCCTTTACGGTCAGTCCCGATGTGCTGGTGGCGGCCATGGTATCTCCTCTGGGGGCGGGCTTACGAGAGTCCCCTTACCCGCTATCATCTTCTTCTACGGCCACCTCGGAGTTACAGCCATGACCCTTAACTGGCTTCAGCCTGCTCAGCGGATTGCAGTTTTGCCCCCCTACGTTTTTGCCCGTCTAGATGAACTCAAGGCCCGGGTGCGTGAACAGGGAGTAGATTTGATTGATTTAGGCATGGGCAATCCCGATGGGCCTACGCCTGCTCCTGTGGTGGAAGCCGCCCATCGAGCGATCGCCGATAGTACAACCCATGGTTATCCTCCCTTTGAAGGTACCGCCAGCTTTCGCAAGGCGATTACAGACTGGTATGCCCGGCGCTATGGAGTCCAACTGGATCCCAGCAAAGAGGCTCTACCCCTACTGGGATCTAAGGAAGGGATTACCCACCTGGCCATGGCCTTTATTAACCCTGGCGATCTGGTCCTGGTGCCTACCCCAGCCTACCCGGCCCATTTTCGGGGACCAGCGATCGCGGGGGGTGAGATTTATCCCCTTCACCTGAAGCCCGATAACGGCTGGTTAATTGACTTTGATGGGATTCCGGTAGATGTTGCCAAGCGAGCCAAGGCGCTGTTTTTTAATTACCCCAACAATCCCACAGCGGCAACCGCTCCCCGTGAGTTATTCGAGGCAGCCGTGGAGTTTGCCCATCGCCACCAGGTTTTACTGGTCCATGACCTTTGCTACGCAGAACTGGCCTTCGATGGTTATCAGCCCACCAGTCTGCTAGAGATTCCTGGAGGTAAGGAAATCGGCGTAGAATTTCATACCCTGTCTAAAACCTATAATATGGCGGGCTGGCGGGTCGGCTTTGTCGTAGGTAATTCCCAGGTGATTCAAGGGTTACGCACCCTCAAAACCAATTTAGACTACGGTATTTTTGCCGCCCTCCAGCGGGCCGCAGAAACGGCCCTATCCTTACCAGACCATTACCTGGAAGAGGTCCAGCAGCGCTACTCCAGCCGTCGAGATTTTCTGATTGAGGAATTCGCTTCCCTGGGTTGGTCGGTAGCCAGACCCCAGGCAACCATGTATCTGTGGGTAGCTTGTCCAGCCAACATTACCTCTACGGATTTTGCCGTCTCGATTCTGGAGCGTACGGGGGTCGTGGTTACCCCTGGTAATGCCTTTGGTCCTGGCGGAGAAGGCTACATTCGAGTCAGTTTGATTGCCGATCGCGATCGCCTGGCGGAGGCTATGGAACGCCTTCGTCAGGAAGGATTTCGCATGACAGCCGGTTAGTTGGGTCGGGCCCATCGGCCTACCTTTAGTCTAATTCAGGGCCGGAAAGGGCAAAAAGGGCCAGGGTTTCCCGGCAACATTGTTTCAACCGCTCACCACAGGTGGGCTCAGGTACTGACTGTCCCATAAAGGCCCAGTTTTCAATGGTGGATAGGGTCCATTGTTTGCCCCGATGGTCAAAGCCAGCCACCTCTAGGCCAATAACACGGCGATCTCGGGTGTCGGGATCGGCATGACAGCGAATTTGAATTAACAGACTACGACACTGAAATAGTCGACTCACCCCAGGAAAATGAAATCCCAGGTCTATGGAGTCCGGGTCCACCAGATCGCGAGTTTCCCGATCGTTGGCCCAGGGTTTTAGATCGGCCCGTAAGTCAGGAAAAGTAGCCTTAAACAGGCCTACGATCGTAGCAATCTTACTGGCGAATTCAATGGTATGGGCTTGCTCTGCTGCGTTCACGCTACCTTCGACAAAAAAGATCAGGATTTAGCATAGAATAATTTTCTATTAAGAACAGTTAATCTGGTTACGTCAACCTGGAGCAGTACCCCTAGCTGTTCGATCTAAACCCCCAGTCCCCTTAGTAATCCGGCATCTTCTCCCTGAAACCGATTTCCCATAGCGCCACGGTTTTACCCACTCCTGTAGGTTTTGACTAACGGGGGCGGCAAGCCTCAAGCATTTTCAGATCATTACCACTGAGCTGGTGAATGGCATAAAAACCCCTCAAACTCAGGGGAGTTAGACCTTCTGGCAACTGAGTAGTAGCGACAGCGGTGTCCGTAGCGACCGCCACACTATAGGGGTAGGTTTCCTGGTTGTAGCTATCGGTAATGGTCAAGGCCATTTGATTGCCTCGAATCTGGCCTTGGAAACAATCAAAGGAGGAACTGGGAAAATAAAGAGCTCCGTACAGGCGATCGCCCGTACTTTCAACCACCATGTAGCCTTGACCGATTTGATTGGCCTGAGGAGCTTGACCAAAAAGATAGCGACCTGGTGACGGAAAAACCGCTGCCGATGAGCTGACCTGGCTGGTAAGAGGAGCGGTTGTCGCCACCACTGGCTGGGAATTAGGCCCATGGCTGGCCTGCACACCCATGCCTGTGGCCAGTAGCCCTAAACAACTCAGTAAAATACTTAAACGGGCCAGAGGACGATGGAAACGCAGAGCCAACTCTAGCGAGGATGACCTGAATTTAACGACGGGCTCAGCAATGGTAAATGTCATTTTCACTCCCCCTGGATTTAACGGTTTTTCAATTGAATTAAATGAATAGTAGAACTTATATAACCCTTGTTGGATTCACTCTAATCTAGCTTTAAGGCTGAGTTAAGAGGAACTCCTGTGATCGTAACAACTCTTTGAAATCTAGTTTGTGATCGGTTACATGGGTTGGCTGTGTTTTAAAGCAGTCCCCGAAAACAGCCTATGATTCCCACAGCAGATGTATCTAAACTAAGGTTTTAGTTGTCTATAGTTTTAACTATCAGTGCCACTTACTTAAGTGGCATGGTTAATCAGCTTCACCAGTAGTAAAAAGGAACGAAGAAAATACTCAAAGTTCCGATTTTTTTTGCTACAGTGACAGGCGAATTTTTCCTCCGTATTCTTCCCCTATGGTTTTGTTCAACAGAAAGCCTCCGATTCCTATCCTCCTTGGCAGCGTCCTACTGTTTATGGGAATTGGGACCCTAGTTTTTTGGATAACAACCCGTCGCGACGGTCCTAGTCAAACCTTGCCGCCAGGGATGAAGGCCATTCCGGCCAATGCGGTGATGGTGGTGGCCCTTTCTAGGGATACCCAGGAGTGGGAGCGCTTACAGCAATTTGGTAACAGCAACACCCAGGCCCAGTTCGATCAGGTAATAGGGCCCTGGCGCGATCGCCTGTTACCTAAGGGAGGTCTGCAACTTGCAGCTGACCTTAGGTCCTGGCTGGGTGCCGAGATTACCCTGGCCTTGGTACCGGACAAGCATGCCAACCCTGGGGAAGACCTGGGGCTGGAGGCCAATCTGATTGCGGTAGTTCCCCTGCAAGATGGGGCCGCCGCCCAGAAGCGGTTAGATAACCTCCTGGAGCCAGCTCAACAGGTCAAAGATAATCCCTACCGGGGTGTGGCTATTGGGAAAATTAAACAGGATGGGACCCCCAGCCTTTACATGGCGGTTCTCAACCAGAATCTAGCCCTGGTTAGTGCCCAACCCGACCTGTTAAAGCAATCCATTGATACCTTCAAGGAAGGTGGATCCCTAGCCGATCGCCCTGGCATTACCAAGGCCTTTGACCAGTTGCCCACCTCCCAGTCCTTAGTGCGCTTTTACCTGGATGTACCTGCAGCGGTTACCAGCCTATCCCATAGTGTCGATCCCCCCCTGCCCCCCGATCGCCTGGCCCCTTTGCAGGCCCCGCGCAGTTTGGCGGGCACCATCAGCCTGAAGAACAAGCGTCTGCATGGGCAAGGTATCAGCTGGATTGATCAGGGATCCCCGGGCTTTAACCCTAACAACCAGGCCAGCCAGATGCCCCAACGATTGCCCGCCAGTACACTGCTGATGGTCTCAACCGGTAACTTTCAGACCTTCTGGGAGGATTTTAAGGGGGGACGGCAGCTCTCAGCCCTGTTACCCGTCCATCCTGAGGATCTGACCCTGGCCTTGCAAGCCTCCACGGGCCTGAGCCTGGAGCAAGACTTCTTGCCCTGGATGAATGGCGAGTTTGCCCTGGGCATCCTGGCCCCCCCTGACAGTCCGGATCAACCTCCCCTCCCCAATCCGGCCCTGGTATTAATGGTCAAAAGCCGCGATCGCGATGGGGCCACGGCCACCTTCAATCGCCTGAATCAGGTGATGGCCAGCCGTTATCGATTTTCCGTCGATACGGCTCAGATTGGCGGTATCCCCGTTACCCGCTGGACTTCCCCCTTCGACTCGCTTACCCTAGCCTACGGTTGGCTAGAGGGGGATATTCTGTTTCTGAGCGTGGGCCAGGGGATCGCCGATCTGATCACCCCCCGACCCAGGCGTAGTCTGGCTCAAGATTGGGCTTTTCAGGCAACTACCAGCGATGCTCCCCGGCCTAATAACGGTCACTTTTTCATCAATCTGGAGGACCTGGCTAAGGTGGACAATAATCTGCTGCTGCCCCCCTTACCGGCAGAGGGACTGTTTAGTGCAGCTGTGATCCGATCCCTGGGGGTAACGGCCACCGTCATCAGCGATCGCCAGGTCCGTTATGACCTGGACCTGAATCTGAAATAAGACCGTTCCCCTGTCCCCCAGATGCTAGGGACCATCCGCCCACCCCTGGTACCTGGTATCCGTTAAAATAAAAATTACCTACCCTTGGCAGCCTTCCCCCATGGTGGTGACGCTGCCAACCATTTCCAGGTGCTTTTGGCAGTGATGAAAATTCTGCTGGTGGACGACGAAGTCGAGCTGACTGCTCCCCTCAGTCGTTTGCTCGTGGCTGAGGGCTATGCCGTAGACGTGGCCAGCGATGGGCATCAGGGGGCTGCCCTAGCCATCCGTGGTCAGTACGATCTGCTAATTCTAGACTGGATGCTACCGGGTCTGAATGGGGTAACTATCTGTCAACAGCTGCGATCGCAGCAAAACTCCACGCCGGTTCTGCTGCTGACGGCTAAAGATACCATCGATGACCGGGTCACGGGCCTGGATGCGGGAGCCGACGATTACCTGGTAAAGCCCTTTGAACTACGGGAATTGCTGGCCCGGGTCCGGGCTCTGGGACGGCGATCTGCCCAGTTAAGCGCCCCTCCCCGGCTAACCTTTAGCGATCTAGAATTGGATCAGGAAAACCAACTAGCCTATCGTCAGGGGCAGACCATTGACCTGTCCGATAAGGAAACCTGCCTGCTGGCTTACCTGCTGCAGCACCCTAACCAGGTGCTGAGCCACGAGCAAATTTATCAGGCGGTCTGGGGAGACCAGGAAGCCCCCAGCAGCAATGTGCTGGCGGCTCAAATACGCTTGCTGCGGCGTAAAATTGAGCCCCAGGGCGCCCTGTGCCTGATCCATACCGTCTACGGTAAGGGCTATCGCCTGGGAGACTAGGAAGTTTTGGCCCGGCCCCAATGCCCGGGGTCAGATTGGTAGAATGATTGTAGATATTCCGGAGGCTAGTATGAATCCTGCCCCTCCCAGCCTTGGATTTTACGAAGGTATCACCGAGACTATTGATAACGTCAGTCTGCGCCGTCACCCTGACACGGGAGATCGCACCGTGCTGTTGACCTTTAAGCAGCTCAAGGCGATCGAGTCCTTCAGGAGTTTTCGCAGCGAATTTTCTAAGGCGCTGAAACTAGTAGACGAGGAAGGCACCATTACCATTGAGCCCTCGGGCATACGGTTTATCTTTGGTGGTCCGGATGGAGACGATTTAGATCGGGTTGAGTGCACCCTCACCATCGACCGCGAGGATCATTGGGATCGGTTTATGCGGTTTATGCACCGCTATGCCCAGGCCAATGGCATGGCCTATGGTGAGCCCACGGCGGGGTAGGACGATCGTGAATCAACTCCACGGTCTGATTTACCTCGGTCCCAGTGGTGCCGTATCCTGTAGGTAGGCCCAGCACCCCATCCTATCCCCAGGTTATCTGTCCATGAAAATCGCCATCACTGGAGCCACAGGCTTTGTCGGTAGTCGCCTGGTTGAGCGGCTACAGGATCAAGGCCATAGCCTTCTGGTCCTGACTCGTAGCGCCGCCCATGGGCGACAGGTCTTTCCTCCCCAGACCTTTCCCCGGGTCGAAATCGTGGAATACACTCCCCTGCAGTCGGGCCCCTGGCAGGCCCTGTTATCGGGTTGTGACGGGGTGATTAATCTGGCCGGGGCTCCCATTTCCGAACGCTGGACCGATGGCCATAAACGGGAAATCCTCGATAGTCGCCAATTGGGTACGGAAAAACTAGTGGAAGCGCTGGCCCAGGTTAGCGATCGCCCCCAGGTTTGGATTAACGCCTCCGCGATCGGCTACTACGGCACCAGTGAGACCGCCAGCTTTGACGAGACCAGTCAGCCCATAGAAAACGACTTTCTTTCCCAGGTTTGCCAAGGTTGGGAAGCCGCTGCCCAAACCGTTAAGGCCTACGGTCCTCGCCTGGTGATTTTACGTTTGGGGATCGTCCTAGGTAGGGGCGGGGCCGTCGCCAAAATGCTACCGCCCTTTCGGCTGTTTGCCGGCGGGCCGATCGGCAGTGGACGTCAGTGGTTTTCCTGGATTCATCGAGAAGATTTAGTTAATTTGATGCTTCGCGCCCTTAGCGACAACCAGATGGAGGGAATTTACAACGCCACAGCGCCCAACCCAGTGCGCATGGCCGACTTTTGTCAAACCCTGGGCCAGGTTTTAAATCGCCCTTCCTGGTTACCGGTACCAGACTTCGTGTTAGAAACCATGCTCGGTGATGGTGCCCAGGTAGTGCTGAAGGGTCAACAGGTGCTACCGAAACGGACTGAAACCACCGGATTTACCTATCAATATAGCCAGGTTAAAGAGGCCCTGATGGAGGTAACTCAAGATTAATAGCAAGCCCATTAGACCGCCAACGGCCTTGCTAGGGATGTAACAAAAATAAGCCCAAAAGCATTGATATTATTTATGCATAGTCTTTTTTGGTATAAATTGTGTTAGGGTAAATTTTGATTTTAGTCAGGATGCAGATGACACAGTGAATGGGTCCCTTGGGCGCCCCATAACTGATCAGCCGGTCTTTGTTACGAGCCGTTAAAAGGCGAAGGCTGAGTCGACGTTCTGACTGGTCTCCGCCCCGTTGCCCAGAGCTATCGGTTCGGATGACTCTTTAAAGGGGGCTGGAAGTCAACCAGTCACCCCATTCCCACAGCATAGGAACGGCAATAGTTTTTATGACCAGAGATACCATGGCTACGGAGGACTCCCTGATAGAAGTTTGCTATCTGAGGGAGAAGGTTTTTCTACTTAGGCGTGATAACCATTGGATAGGCTGGTGGTACCATCAGGACTTTCAATTCTCCGACGGCCACTCCTACCAAAGTCCAGAAGCAGCTCTAGGGGCGATCCAGGAGATAGTACGCAGAAGTAGTGCGGTCAAAGGCATAGATAGGGTATTGGGGGATTGGCTGGCAGCGGGTAAGATTTCACGGACCGAGATGGGTCACCTCCAGCTATCCCTCATGACCTTTCTAGGCTGAGGAGTTTTCGCCAGCCTCCAATCATCTGGTCACCGCTCTTTGACGGTGGCGATGAAAGCTCTGGGAAGCTGTCCTAAGGACTTCGACCATCTTGAATGGGCGTACTGAATATCTGCATTAGCCAACTCCTTTCCCAGGTTAGCTATGGCTAGATCGAGGGTGATCAGTATATGGGCTGAATACCTAAAGGGCTAATCAAATAGCCCCCAGCGATCGATAGGTTAATCTTTGGACTTACTTGATTTGAAATAAGAATTTCTTGTAGATAAATTGCGCTCACCTAATTCTGTGATGCTCGTCCTGGTCCAGCTCTCTATGGGTCTGATTAACTCCACCGGGTTTCCTGCATATAGCCTTAGCCAGATGGGGACAGGATTGATCGATCAAAGCAGGGTCTAGGGAGAGGTTATCAGGGGTTTTTGCCCTGTTAGCCGAGGCTAAAGCTATAGGTATAAAGGTTCACCATCGGACAAGAGGCTTGGCGCTAGGTTGGCAGAATTTTAAAGAAAGAGAATCATAGCGGTTTATGCTGAGAAGGTAAGGCTGAGGACAGAGCTGATCGGTTAAAGCAGGGCCTAGAGGGCCTCCTGTCTCGCCTCCGCCCCGGTTCGATATTTTTATTGGTCCCCTGAAGTTCTATCTGAAGATCTGATCTAATGAAAAAGGTTTTGGCACTCGTTTTGGGTGGTGGCGCTGGCACCAGACTCTATCCTCTCACCAAGGTTAGAGCCAAGCCTGCCGTACCGCTGGCGGGGAAGTATCGGTTAATTGATATCCCGGTCAGTAACTGTATCAATTCTGAAATCTATAAGATTTATGTTTTGACTCAGTTTAACTCCGCCTCCCTGAATCGCCACGTATCCCTGACCTATCGCCTGGGCGGCTTTCAACAGGGTTTTGTAGAGGTGCTGGCGGCACAACAAACCCCTGGAGACTCCCAGTGGTTTCAGGGAACCGCGGATGCTGTCCGGCAGTATATCTCTCTGTTCAAAGAGTGGGACGTAGACGAATACCTGATCCTATCGGGGGACCATCTCTATCGGATGGACTACCGAGCTTATATTGATCACCATCGCCAAACCGAGGCCGATATTACCCTATCGGTGGTGCCTGTGGAAGAGCAGTTGGCCTCTGCCTTTGGGCTAATGAAAATCACCTCAGCCGGACGGGTAGTGGACTTTAGCGAAAAGCCAACCGGTGATGCCCTCAGACGTATGCAGGTAGATACTACCACCCTGGGATTAGACCCGCAGCAGGCGATGGAAAAACCCTACATTGCTTCCATGGGTATTTACGTGTTTAAACGCCAGGTACTCATCGATCTGCTGGATCGCTATGCCCAATGTACCGATTTCGGCAAAGAAATTATTCCTAAAGCTGCGCCCCACTACAATCTTCAAGCCTATCTATTTCAGGGCTATTGGGAAGACATTGGTACCATTAAGGCTTTCTACGAGGCCAATCTGGCCCTTACCCGTCAGCCTAACCCGCCCTTTAGCTTCTATGATGCCCAGGCCCCTATTTATACCCGAGGTCGTTATCTACCGCCTAGTCAGATTCTTGATTGTGAGATTAGGGAGTCAATGCTAGCGGAGGGCTGTCAATTAAGTCAGTGTCGCATCATCCGCTCCGTTTTAGGGGTTCGCACCCGTGTACAGGCCCACAGTGTGATCGAGGATAGCTTGATTTTAGGCGCAGACTACTATGATTCGCCGACCCAATCTCAGCCGATAGGCTCCCACCAACTCCCCATTGGTATTGGCCCTAACACCCTGATTCGCAATGCCATTATTGATAAGAATGCGGTGATCGGAGCTAACGTAGAGCTTGTTAACAAAGGCCAGGTTCAAGAGGCCCAACGGGAGGATCAGGGCTTTTATATTCGCGATGGCATTGTGGTGGTTCTAAAGAATGCCCACATTCCAGACGGCTTTGTGATTTAAACCCAAGTAACCAGGCTTGAGGTTCTGGCTAGAATCCAGAACATAATGACTCCATCCCCATGTACACTCAAAATATTAGGTTCGGAGTGCTTAGAAACCATGGTGGCAAGTCGGGTACATTGGCCTTCTCTGGTGGCTGTCCTAGTGATGGTAATGGCCAGTATGTTAATTTGCCTGAGTCCAGCCCAGGCTGAGAATTTCGATCGCCAGAATTTAAGAATGGCCGACCTGGCCAATCAGGATCTGCGGGGGAATGACTATACCCGCGCCGATCTGGCTGACGCTGATCTCAGCCACGCCAACCTCAGAGGGGTGCGGATGTTTGATACCACCCTGGTGAGGGCTAATCTGGAGGGTGCCGACCTCACCGGTGCCACCCTAGATGGGGCCCGGTTGCGTCGGGCCAATCTCACCAATGCAATTCTGGCTGGGGCCTACGCCTTTGACACGGATTTTCGTGAGACCACGATTGAGGGGGCAGACTTTACCGATGTACTGCTGGCCCCGAAGGTCAATGCCATGCTCTGTGCCGTAGCCGATGGCACTAATCCGGTGACTGGCCGTGACACCCGTGACACCCTTTATTGCCCCTGATATGGGTGGTGCTCGATGTTGACCTGTGGAGGGATACCCCATGGGTTTCTCGACCAGCGGTTTGGATTGGCCGGTTGGGGAGAGGACTGATTAGATCGCGATGTTAGAATAACTGAGCCATTTGCTAAGCCTCCGGTTATGTTGGAATCCTCTGTGTTGCGATCGCTAGTCTGGACTGATTACCGTTTAGCGGTTTTGTTTACAGTGCTGCTCCCTCTGGCCCTGATGATTTGGGCCTTTGTAAATAAGAACGAACCTATTCATCACCTATTCACCATCTATTGGAAGGTGGCCAGCCTGTTGATGATTACGGTGTATTTAATGATTGGCGGCTTTCAAATCAGTTTTATCACCGCCCTCATGGCCCGCATTCTAATGCCTGTGGCCCTGTGGTTTTGGGTAGATCTCAACGAAGAAATTGGTGAACAACCCGACTCCCCCCTCAAGCTCAGCTTTAGCGCCTGGCGCTGGGCCCTGACTTTCTATAACATCATTGGGGCTGCTATTTTAATTTCATTCTTAGGCTGTGCCTTTGGCGGTTCCCACCTGGCGGCCCCCGAGTGTCAAACCTGGTTAGAGCCACCCCTACTTTACAAGCAATACTTCCATAGTCACTATACCAATGGCTTCCTGGGATTCTTTGGGATTGTAGGGCTGCTGGTTTACATGGCCTCCCTGATCTGGTTTGTGTTTGTACGCTTGGGTAAACAGGGTAGGCAGGCGCTGCGCTAAGGAAAAAAGGATAGATCCATGGCCCCGATCTGGCGTCTAGAGCAATACACCCTCAAATATCGCCAGCAGGTGTTAGTTGTCCACGGGCTGGTGGCTGGAGTTGCGGAAGAGATAGTTATCTTTCGGGGGTTTTCCAGTTCCTTGACCCGTCCGACGGCCTTTGATCCCGATGTACTGGTGCTGCCAGAAGAAGCGGAAATTATCGGCATCGACATCGTTGTGGCCCCTTACCAACCTGAACACCCCCAGTATCTAGAACGATCCCTGAGCTGGATAGAGATGGAACAACGACTTGACGCTCTGGCTTTATAGCCCTGGGGTAATCCGTGGGCGAGACTAAGACTAACACCCTTTCCGTGGCTAACCCGATGGCAGATCAACCAAGCTAAGGATAGGCCTGTGCTAGTCCTATCCCACCCGCTGAATATAGAGAAATCCCGATTGAAACAGCCCAATCCCAAAGCCCAAAATGCCCCCTAAGTTGACAATGGACTGGAGCTCACTGCGGACAATCGCCTGAATAGCCATTTCTAACTCCCGGGGCGGAGTGCCCTTGACCCGATCAATGATCACCTGATCAATGTTAAGGATGGGAATCACCTGGGCCACCAGAGATTCCAGGTCCCGTTCTAGATACCGTTCTATAATCAAGGCCAGCTCTTCACTGACTGGGTCCAGGGATTGGTTAATCACCTCGGAATGCTGTAGGCGATTGAACAGCTGAGCAGCTAAGACTTCCCAGTTAACGGAGGTCCCCAAGCTGCGAATAAAGTCCGGTCCCAGGGTCTGAATATAACTCTGTACTGATTCCCGCAGGTTCTGGCGAATATGGCGGACCGTTGCCACCGGCAGGTTTTGCATAGAAACCTGCTGCAACCACTCCTTTAACCGTTTTTTGGCCTGCAACGCCGTTACTAACTCGGCAATCCGAGCATTGCTAACCTCCCGCTCGTCCAGACAGAATGTACGCAAGCGCGCTAGGGCATTGCGCACACCGAATAGATTGGCCACAACCCAGTAGGTGCCACTGGTGCGTTCCCTGAAGATGGTGTCAATTACCTGAATATTACGATCGCTCAAAAAGTCGATGACCAGTTCTCGCACCCGATCGGGAGGCAACACACTGGTAACTAACCAGTGGGTAATCTGATCCGCCTGTTGGGGGGTCAACCTGAAATCCACCAGTACCTGATCAAAGAGCTGATTTAACTGGGGTTCGAGAAAATCCTCCCGACGAGCCCAAACCCGAATTAAGCGAGGTAGGGACTTACCAAACAGGTCCTCCAAAATGCGACCAGCAATTTGGGCCGTGCGTACCTGGGATTGACTTTTGATCTGGTCCAGGGCGAGGGCAAGCAACCACTTAATCGCGGCCTGGGTACGTTCAGTTTGCAGCAGGCGGCGGGCCAGGTTTTGCAGTTCCTCCGGCGTCAGTAAAGACCCCATAATCGTATCGGAAATGCGTTGGGCTAAGCGTTCCTGGTTAGCTGGAATTAATCCAGGGGTGAAGGGTAGGCGCCAGGCACCCAAGAAAATAGGGCGATAGGGGCGAAACAGCATCTTAATGGCAATATCATTGGTGAAATAGCCAATAATGCCTCCAAACAGGGGCGGAGCGACCATTAACCAAACATCAACCCAGTTCATGACATAACCAGAACGCCCATCATACCTGCCGCTATGGGGTAGTGGCGGACCCGGCAGAAACCTGCTTGCCGAGCCAGTTCAATCTGCTCTGGCCCCTGGGGAAAGCGGTCAAGACTGGGGGTAATGTAGGCATACTCCTGGGTGAGTCCTCGCTGACGAGCAGCAGGCACGACAATATGGTGCAGATACCACTGCTGCCACTGCTGTACCATGTTGCTTTGGGGACGATGGAAATCTAGAACAGCGGCGATCGCCCCTGGCTTCAGCACCCGACGTAACTCCCTTAACCCCTGGCCCATATTGGCAAGGTTACGCAAGCCATAACCCATGGTAATGGCATCAAAACTGGCGTCAGCAAAGGGTAGGTCCAGAGCGTCCCCCAGGCACCAGGTAACGGCGGCGGAGCGACAGCTGGGCTGGGAACGAAGGCGAGCGATCGCCAATTGTTCAGGGGCAAAGTCTATCCCATAGACCCGACCCTTGGGCCCTACCCGCCGGGCTAACATCATCGCCAGATCACCGCTACCACAGCAAACATCCAGGCAAATCTGACCTGAGGTGGCCCCACTCCAGCGGATTGCCATCGCTTTCCAGACCTGATGCAACCCCAAACTCAACTGCTGGTTCAAGTCATCATAAACGGGAGCAATTCGGTTAAAAATTGCTTGAACGTCGGTGGCGGTTGGGGCAAAGGCCTGAGAAACTTCCACAGTCAGTGCAGATTAACAACCAGTCCCTACTTTAGCGCTGGAGTCTGGCAACAAGAAACCCTGGTGTAGTTTTCGTTACAAATTATAGCTTTGGCCAGAACCTTGAGAACGCGGCGGATCGGCCAAGATAAAGCCTGGGTAGGGATTCGGGAGCCTAACCGGGATTACAGCTATACCAGTTGATTAGGGCTAATTCAGTGCTGTCTATGTCATCGGTGCTCAGGAAGGGATGCATCGGCAAGCTGATAATCTCCTGACGGAGTCTCTCCGTAACCGGCAGTCCTGCTGGGGCCAGGGGTAGCCGATCTTGATAGGCGGGTTGGAGGTGGACAGGCAAAGGGTAGTGTAGAGCTACCCCAACGCCAGAGGCTTGGAGGAAATCGAACATGTCATCCCGCTGCCCGACCCGGAGTACGAATTGATGATACACATGTAGGGCTCCAGGGGCACTTTGAGGGAGTTGCAGGGGTAGGTCCTGAAGTTTCTGAGCATAGTGAAGGGCAATGGCTTGCCGTTGACCGTTATCTGCATCGAGGTGTTTTAATTTAACCCTGAGAATGGCCGCCTGAATGGCATCAAGCCTGGAATTCATACCGGCTGTATCGCTGACGTAGCGTGTTGCCCAACCATATTGGCGAATCCTTTGGCATTCCTGAGCCAGTTTTGGATCCCGAGTTACAATAATACCCGCGTCTCCAATGGCTCCAAGGTTTTTTGTCGGGTAACAGCTAAAGGCGGCACAATGTCCCCATGTCCCTACTTTACGCTGGTTCAGGGCTGCCCCATGGGCCTGGGAACAATCTTCAATTACGTACAGGTCATACTGGTCGGCTAGCCGCATAATTGCTGGCAGGTCAGCCGGATGACCGTAAAGATGAACTGGCACAATTGCCTTAAGATGGCCCATGGATGGCGTTGCACGGACTTTAGCAATCGCTTCATCTAGGCGATCAATATCTATCGTAAAACTATCTATATCCACGTCTACCAGTAGGGGAGTTGCCCCAGTCAACTCTATGGCTGCAACCGTCGCAACAGCAGTATGGGAAACTGTTAAAACCACATCACCAGAACCAACGCCACAAGCTCGTAGGGCAACGGTCAAGGCGTCAGTACCACTGGCCACACCGATACCGTAATTAGCCCCTAAATAGTTGGAAAATTCCTGCTCAAAGGCCTCGACCTGCTCTCCTAATACATAAAATCCACTGTCCAGTACTCGCTGAATTGCCGCATTAATTTCAGGCTGGTAAGCCCGATATACAGACGAGGGATCGGTTTGCAGAATTTTTTTCATAACCATATAATTAACCCTTACCATATAATTAAACGGATACGTTACAGGTATTCCTTCAAATTACTTTTATAAAAATCAATTGTTTTTTTAAAGCCTAGGGCCAAACTGGTGGTAGGTTCCCAACCGAGTAACCTATGAATTAAGTCATAGTCGCTGTAGTAATCTCCAATATCTATTTTCCGTCGATCTTCAGGGAAATCACATAATTTATAATTTCCTGTTCCATTGATTTCGACTAAGAGTTTAGCCGTATCCTTCAAACTAATAATTTCGTGACCTCCTAAATTAAATACTTGACCTATTGCTTGATCAGAAATTGCCGTAATTAAGAGGGCATCAATAACATCATCAATATAATTATAATCACGCAGTTGACTTCCTCCCCAGACTTCAAAAGGAACCCCCTGAAGCAGGTGACGAATCCAGGTACCTAAAAAGGTTTGGCGAGAATCTTTAATACGCATACCAGGCCCGTAGGTATTGATGAGTCTAAGGGCAGAGGTGCGAATTCCATAGACATTATTATATAAAATATGATACCACTCTCCAGCCATTTTATTAATCCCATTTACATCTACGGGACGAAGGAGATGCTTTTCGTCAACTGGTAGATAGTCAGGCTTGCCATAGATTTGGCGAGTGCTGGTGAAAACGATACGGACTCCAGGGTTATGATGACGACATGATTCTAAAATAGAAAGTTGAGCCCGACAATTAATATCCAAATCGATATAGGGCGATTGCATAGAATCCAAATGACTGGTTTGTCCAGCCAGATTAAACAGATAATCCTGACCTCGAATTAAGTACTTAAAACTATATTCATCCCTAACATCAGAAATGTTAACTGTAACTCGATCTTTTATATCAGAAATATTATAAAGATTACCGCCATATTCGGGAATCAAACTATCAACAATAGAAACTATACTTCCTAACTCCACTAAGCGCCTGGCTAGATTACTACCAATAAATCCTAATCCACCTGAAATTAGGATTTTTTTATTACTAAAAGTATCAACATTTTCGGTCATAATATTACAAGCATTTCAACTGCACCCATAGATATTTTTAAGGCTATTCTATAGATTTGTATAGGGCAACTTACTATAGTCAAAACCTTTATATTTCATCAATTGAAAGCCGAGTTGTGTGACTAGTTAAAGGCAAGACTCTATCTATTAATACTTCCCTTCTAGGGTTAAGGGAGCATGAAGTACCAGTTAAGAATTTAGATCGACTCGCCAACCTTATGGAAAAACAGTTTACTACTGCTTGATGAATAAGTTTGCTCTCAAAAGTAGGCGTAGATTACTCCGAAATACCCACACTTCTTTTTCTGTCGTTAGAGAAAACAAGACTAAAATACACCATCATCATCTTTAAGCTGACCCAATCCCCCCAGCTAAATATATTATCTACCTATAGATATTCCTTTCAATTAATCTCTGAGGAGATCGAAAAACTAAGCTACGATCATAAAGTCGAGAGAGGTTAAAAACTATATGAATAGTAACTGAAATTAAATTAAGATTCAAGTTGTATTGAATATAATTTAAATTTCATCTTGACTTTGAAATGAAATCTTATCGCGATTCCCCTTTAGGTAAAGGATGGAGTTGCTGAATTTATAGGCGCTTTTTCCCCGAGTGGAGTAAAAGCTGTCTCTTTCGTGAGCTGAAAAAACCTAACTAGCTTCGATACCTTAGAAATAAGGGTAGGGAAGTATTTAACTATTTTGGCGATCGCCATGGAATATAGCCGTAACCACTTGTACTGGGGCGGAAGCGAATTAGCATTCCGACTAAGGCTTTCCCTTAACCGACTAACTCCGTACTCGGTGCTGTGGTCAAAGCTATATCAATCAGTCGGATAAGTTGCGGAGGCGAATAAGCTGGCGACGCATTAGGGGAGAAGCATCTACTTCAGCTACCTGAACTACGTTGACCTGGGAGTCTAGTGTCTCAACAAAGTCGTCATTGCCGTAAGAGAAGGCGTCCATTAATACTTCCAACAGTTGTTCGCGGTTGTTAACGACCTGATTCTCCTCTAGAAAACGAAATTTTAAAGTAATCTCACACTCATAGACCCCTACCTGGGGTGGAATAGATGTTTTTTTTGCAGAACTAGCCATAAAAGTTTTCCTGGAGAATAATATTAAAGGAATTTCTGAGGATAGACAAGTAAGGTTAAGAACGTTGCTGGAGATAATTGCTTGATTTCAATAGGATTTAGACTAAACCTGAAAAGACTTGCAAAATAGTTATGGGAGGATATTTAGTAATGATCTGTACCAGCTACTAAATCAATGATAATCAAATAAAAAAATCAAATGTTTAGGATTTTATAATGACTCGTATCATTAAATTTAGCTCTTCATTTAATCTATAGGTGTTTTGTCCATGAGGGCTAAGAAATTTATCGCAGACATTTTGTCCTTCTGATTTCAGATTTTTCATCTAAGCAGAGGAGAAATTTGAGTCCTATCACGCGTTCCTGGCTAAGATTAAGAAATGCTAAGATGAAACTTGTAGGCATCGATGCTGCCACGATTTTTCCATATGTCTATCAAGGAAACTTATAAGCTTGACTTGTATTTCTATACACCCAAAAATCAGAATTTTCTACCATTTCCTAAATGAGCTCCACAAAATTAATCTATATTTTCTATCAAAGCAAATCTACGCTTTAAAAAGAATTATGAGGAGTAGTTTTCATAGGATTCATACACTTATGTAATATCTGGATTAATTCTACTCTGACTCCCGATCTGGTCAGGTAGTAACACATGGGTTTACAGCGCTCTGGCTGTCCAGGGTTTATAGTTGTAGCCATGGTCAATAGAGTGGCGGTGAGCCATGACCCCTACCCAGATCTAACTTTGGGCTATCTCGTAACTCGAGACAAACTGATCCAAATTAACATTGTGCTAAGCATTCTAGCCAAAGCTCTATAGTTTAAATCTCCTTAGAGATTGTTTGGAAAGCCAAAAAGGGCCTCAAACTATACCTATCGAGTAGGATAACCTCCTCGGAATTTAACATTTTGATGGTTTCTTGGTGGCGAACTATACCTGGAATAACCCTTTCCAAGCAACGTTTTAGAAAGATGTAAAGGATCAGTAATTTTTATTTTGGCCTGCCCTTCGAGCATGATCATTCAATGCTACTCAGTTTAAAATCGCAGCACAGGTATGACAAAATCACTTATTATCTCTATATTCAATCAGGTTTCCACAATAAAAATTACTGGTAAAGGATGTACCTACCTGGGTAAAATCAGCTATAGAAGTATATAAGAGGAGGAATCTTTTGCTGGTGATCGATTCTACTAGTTAGGAGAAAACAATAAAAGATAGCCAAGATGCCTACCCGGGTTTAACTTTTTGTTGTCTTGTAACTGAAAAATTAATCTGGTATTAAAAAACATAAAACTGATAAATTAATTATTTCCTCAGCGTTCTGACCGAAGAAAACTATGGCTTCAGGTAGGTTCTTGGCTAAAAGGTTATTTTAAAGGAATATTTATCTTTAGATGAAGAGCTATGGCGTAGGTCACATTCCGCGATAACTTAGAATTCCCAGAAACACCACGGTATGAGTTACAACCTTTCGTAACGGTTCCTACTCAGATGATGTATAGTAGGAATCTTTTTGCATAAGTGATGCAAACATCTCTACATACCTCATGTCAGCAGGAACCGCTATATAGCTTTTTTAACATGCTTCAAACGTAGTTGGTCACAAAGCCCACGCAGGGAAGCTGGAAACTTTCCATGCTTTCAAGCATTTCAGTAGTTGCTGACTTACTAGTTTTCCGTAAACCTACTACTACTAGGCTAGAGGCATAGGATGCTACAAATCCAACGTCTGAACTTTCGTCAAAACTAGGACTATCATAAATAACTAAGTCGAAACTACTCTTGAGCTTTTCAGCCAGTTCTCTCATATGAGAAGATGCAAGCAACTTAGAACTACTAGCTAAAGACTGTCCGGCCGTTAAAACAAAAAGGTTAGAACTAGCCTTTACGGCTGAAATAGCCTCCTCCAGGCTAATTTTCCCTGCTAACACATCACTAAGTCCCTTCGTGTTAGACAAACCAGACAGATGATGAATCTGAGGGTCTTGAAAATTAGTATCAACTAATAAAACTCGCTGATTAGCCATAGCGGCAGCCATAGCTAAGTTAACAGCTATGGTGGACTTACCATCGTCAGAGGACGGAGAGCCTATGGCGACAGACTTAATTCTATCTCCGGTCGGAGACAGGCGAAGGCCCGTATACAGATTGTTGAAGGAGTTAACAAATGGATAGGAGTTTAGAGTAGAACCAATGTCTGAACTGGTTAGACCACCACGACTAACGTCTTGATCGTAGGGTACGCTTGCCAGTAGGGGGAAGGGTATAGCCTCCCGTAAATCCTCAAGACTGAAAAAGATATCCTTGCTTCTTTCGCGTAAACTAGCTGCAGCAGTTCCAGTAACAAAACCAGCCATTAAACCAAGAATAAGATTCCTAGGAAGCTTACTTTTCCCTGGAATAGGCTTACCGTTTTGGTCCTTGGGAACCGATGGATTGGAAACAAGTTCCCAAGGAAACTGGCTTTGGGCAGCCTCAACCTTAAGAGTTTCCCGTTGGGTCAGGAGTTGATCAAGGGTTTGGGTAGCTAAATCTAATTCACGCTTTAAGTCGGCATACTGGCGTGAGATAGAAGGAAACTGACGGAGCTTCTGATCAATAGAATTCGCGGCTTGACCTAGAGTATTCACTCGCGACTGCAATACTTGAATTTGGTTGATGGTATTCACCATCTGACCAATCAAATCAGTACTGATGGAGTTTTGAAAGGATCGCATCTGCGAGTCATCAATGCTTTGAAAAGCAGGTCCGAGAACATCTTGAGCCCGCTTAGCTTGAAGATCAGATAACTTCTTCTCCTGATCAAGTAAAGCCTGAATAATCGGACTACTCTCATTATAAAGAGCTGATTGCACGGCAATTCTACTTTCAACATCCTCCCGTTGTCTAAGGAGGGCCTGATAACCAGCATCTTGGCTTAAGGTAGAGGAAGCCAGACCCTGACTTGGCCCCATCCCCAGCTGTTTTTGTAGATTCTGATAAAGAGCTACTTGCTCTCGTAGAGTTGACTCAGCCTCTAGTCGTTTACCTGAAAGATCCGACAGTTGGGTAGAGAAGCGTTCTGCCTGAGTGTCCGGATCGGTAATCAAGTACTGCTCTTGAAGGGCCTGTACTTGAGCCTGTAGGGAAGCTACTCGACTTTCTAAGGGAGGGACCTGCTCATCAATAAACTTAACTCCTTCACTGATCCGACTTTTTCGCTCCTCTAAGCTATATCGCAGGAATCGATTAGCAGCTTCTTCTAAAACAAGCTCAGCTCGACCTGGATCACGATCAGTATACTTAACTTCCAAAATACTGGTCTGAGTTGCACCTAGTCCAGTAATTGCATCACCAGAACAGCACTGAGACACTTTCAGTGCCCTTTGTAGATCGGCTGGTTTAAAGCCTGGATAAACCGTTTTAACCTTATCGGCGATATCAGATAATAGCTTCGAACCCTGGAGAATGACAATCTGGGTAGCATAGTCCCCTGCCGTTGCTCGGGGGCGTACCTGGCCTCGAGCAACAGAAGCCGGGTCGGTCTGGCTAGCTTCAGGAGTAGCAGCTTCAACCAATAATCTAAAGTTAGCTTCGTATACTGGCGGAATACTTGAAGTTAACCAATAAGCTAATCCTCCTGCTAAGGCGGTAGTGGTGCCAATTAGCAAAGCATTGCGCCGCATCGTTCGTAAGAGAGGCTTAAGATTGATAGCACCCTGGGTTGATGCCTGGGAAGCAGGCTCTGACGCTGGCAGCAAAACCTGTTCAGTTTGTTGACCCACCGCTATGGCTTGAGAATCTTGTATGGTTTTCATTTGAGTATCTATCTAGTTAGTTATGAGTGAGATAAGTATAGAAATGAGTTATAGAAGACTGGAGTATGCCACTAAAACCACCAAAAAGTTAACAGTCATACCGTTTTATCGATAGATAAATACCTGGATTTTACAGAGTGTAAAATAATCTGGTTAAGCTTTATGGTGCATAAACACCTACCTGTCTAAACAGGTTCAGAATGCCATTCAACGGATTGGTGACTCCAAGGACCACGTCACCAAATAATCCAAGGAAGTCGGAGGTTTGAGCTAAATCCCGACGAGAAATAAGCACAATATCATCATTCCGAAGGGGAGGATTCGTCTCCTCGTTAAGAGGATTAGAATAATCAACTTTAATTATTCGATTTACCACACTACCGTCGGAATTAAGGCGAATTAGGTTTGCATATCCACTGTCAGCCCTGGGATCATTGAAACCACCTGCTGCTAAAATAGCCTGATTTAAAGAGGAATTCGGCTTAATCTTAACAGCCCCAGGAGCCTTAACCTCACCCGCAATATTGATTGCAATGGTATCAGGAGAAAAGTTTGCAGCAGCAATCTGTTGTGCTTCAGTTGGGTTCAAGGCTTTAGATACGGGCACCAAGATGGTATCACCATCCCTTAAAGAAATATCCTGAGAAGATCCATTGCCTTGTAGGAGTGACCAAAGATCAACGGCTAGATTTTGGACAGTTCCATCTGAGTTAAGTCGCTTTAACTCAACATTCCGAAGGTCAGCCTGCTGCTGCAAACCACCCGCAGCCTGAATAGCGGTAACGACAGAAGGCCAATCGTTAGGATTACCCCCAACCTGTACTAAACCGGCATTAGCCCCCTTCTCTCGGGGAGTCAAGGTATAGGAACCGGGACGCTGTACCTGACCTGAAACTGTAACTCTCAAAGAGCGTGGACTAACTAGAGAGACCGTAACCTGAGGATTTTTAATAAAGGGTGCATAGCTAGCGGCAATTTTTGCCTGCGCCTCTTCCAGGGTTAAACCATCTAGAACAATTTGTCCGACCCAGGGCAAGTTCAAGCGACCGTCTACAGGAATAATGAAGGTTTTGGTACCAAAGAAATCATCCCCAACACCATAGATTCTGATACCTATTTCATCGCTCCGGCCTAGTATGTAAGCATCACTAGCACTCGAGTGTGTGTCGACTGCTCCATGCACGGTACCAGCAGCTACTCTGCCATTGTCCCCTATGGACTGAAGGGTATCAGCATTAGCTGGAAGAACAGACCCACCCGAAGCATAAAAAAAACTGATGGCAAATAAAGTTGCCGTAGCAATCTTAGAAGGAAAGTCAAAACTGTGAACTTTCGCAACCAAAAGAGCACGGAAAAACCGAGAGGAAAAATCAGGCTTCATAATAAATATCTAGGTAAATAAAAAGACGCTCTAAACTAAAGCCCAGGATAAAGCTCTAAACAAACTATATACAAAAAATGAACCTAGCCTAACCTTTTTAATCAATATGAGTTAGAAGTAGATGCGTAGGTAGTTCCAGATAGAATGCACCGCTGAAAAGTAATTTCAGTAAATTGCTTTCATCATAACACATGAACTGGGTTAATGTTTCCTTGTAGATTAATTCTCAACGGATTCTAGGCTGGAAACCCGGCTCAACGTGAAGCAGAAAATCCTGTGCTCTGGGTTTTGGCTGTAGTGACAGGGTGGAAGCGAGCTAGATAGAGCACCTACCTTGTCCGCGCCTTGATCGATCCAACGTGTCCTAGCCGATTAGCCCAACGCTGTGCCGAAGGCCAGCCTTGTAAGAAAACCAAGGTGTATGGTGTATTTATAGATCGGATTCCCTCTGGGGAGATTGCTTGGAATCATCCTGGCCAAGGCTATGACAACTCTGGGTCGATCTAACCTACAGCCCATTGCTTCAGTCCATACTTCTACTACAATCTGTAAGTACCTTTTTCAAAGGCCTTCTGATGCTGCTCTGACAGTAAGGGGCTATGCTATGTATAATCCCTTGCTGTCAGGGGGCGAAGGCGAGCCAGAACGTCTACCCAGTGTTGGCGTTTTCATGTCTCGTAGCATGGGACAAGTCTGTCACTTACAAGACATGAAATTGACTGCTCAACTCTATTTTAGGCTGGCTGGCCAAAGCCCTAACTATAGGTAGATAGCAAGTTTAGACCAGCTGGCAGAACTGGTCATTTTCTCTAAAATTTAAGTACAAGAGTCCTGTATGAACTTAGGTGATCGTGTCAAAGTTAAAGAGCCGGTAGTTTTCTACCATCACCCCCTCCATCGGAACACTGCTTTTAATGCCCAAGGGTTAGAAGGAGTGGTTGTAACTATTTTGAGTGATTACCAGGGTCGTCCCATCAGTGCTAACTTTCCTGTTCAGGTGGAGTTTCAGATAGAAGGTGCCAAACGACCTTTTCGGGCCCATCTTAAAGGCGACGAACTAACCTTGCTCTAGGGTCTAAGATATATAGCTACGGCTTTAACCCTCTTCTGACAAGGTATCTAGCAGTGCAAACCAGTTGTTTATATCATTGTCAGTGGTGTAGGGGTTAAGCAGGACTGCTTTAAGCCAACGCTGACCTCGCCACCAAGGCAGGGAAAAGAATACTTTCCCCTTTGCCAGCAAGTTCTGTTGTAGATGGCTATTCCAGTCATCCCACTGGGATTCAGGTAAGGAGGGAGGGCAGCTGCGAAAGCACACTAGGTTCATAGCTGGAGTACAGGCTAGGGTCAGATGAGGTCGCTGACTAATGCAATCTACCATTGATCTGGTCAGCCCATAGCTGGTTTCGATTAGGGCAGCGTACCCTGCCTTACCTAAGTGTTGTAAAGACAGCCATAATTTTAGGATATCGCCATGGCGGGTACCCTGGAGGGTGATTTCTCCCAGGTTGGCCCAGTTGGCCTGGCAATTCATGTAGGGAGCACTAATACGAAAGTGTTCTTCCAAACCGGTCATATCCCGAAATAGGACAGAGGCGCAGGTCTTAGTGACGTAGAGCCACTTTTGCGGATTGAAGGTAATTGAATCGGCCAGATCAGTCCCCCGTAAACGATAACAATGCTGGGGAGATAAGATCAATGCCCCGCCATAGGCGGCATCGACGTGAAACCAGAGATCGTAGGCGCGGGCCAGACGATGGATCTCCAGGAGAGGATCGATACTACCGGTGACAGTGGTACCGGCAGTGGCCACCACAGCAAAGGGGCGCTGACCCGCTCGTAGACAAACCTCCAGGCAATCCTGCAGAGCTTCAGGGTCCATTTGTCCTTGGGCGTTAGCGGCTACCGGGACCACCCCATTCCGTCCTAGCCCTAGCACCATGGCAGCTTTCTGAATTGAAGTGTGGGCCATTTCGGAGGCTAGAATCACTGGTGGAGCTTGACCGGTCAGACCTTGATCTAAGCAGTCCAACTTTAGGTTGCGAGCCACGGTGAGAGCTTGCAGGTTAGCCAGACTGCCACCGCTTACCAACAGTCCTCCCGATCGCTCGCCGAGGCCAAACATCTGGGCGAGCTCCGCCATTAGTTGGGGCTCCAGCCGGGACAGAGCAGGGGACATCTCCACACTGAGCATATTGTTATTGAGGGCAGCGGCTACCCAATCCCCCAAGAGGGAGGCCGTAGTGGGTAGGGGATCCATGTGGCCAACGTAGCCAGGGTGGGCGGGATTCATGGACTGGGCCATGATCCTCTGGAGAGGAGCTAGCAGCTCTGCCAGATCTCCTGATTGTTCGGGAATAGTCGCCAGCGGTAGGGGGTCGAGGTCAGGTAGGGGGACATGGGTGGCGGCACTGGTGAGATAGGCAAGGATTTGATCGGCTGTAGCCTTGAAGAGAGACGCAATCTGCTGCTGATTGTAGCCGTGGGGATGAATAAAGGCGTTCTCAGGTAGGGGTAAAACCATCGGTTGTGGGAAAAGCTACTTTTGCAAGCGTTGTAGAGTTTTGTACATTTCGGGCAGGCGACGATAAATCGCCGACGCCTTTAAGAAGACCTTATGGGGTAGGGCAGGAATACCCGTGACGATTTCCCCTGGAGCAACGTCACTATGGATGCCAGCCTTAGCCGTCGCGATCGCCCCTTCGCCAATGGTGGCCTGGTTAGCAATACCCACCTGTCCCGCTAGGATTACCCGGTTGCCAATAATCACCCCACCCGCCATACCCACCTGGGCTGCCATCACGACCCCTTCTCCTACCTGACAGCCATGGGCAATGTGGACCAGGTTGTCTAGCTTGGTGCCCCGACCCAGGCGAGTCAGGCCCACGGCCGGGCGATCTACGGTGGAGTTGCTCCCTACCCGTACCCCATCTTCAATCACCACCAAGCCTGACTGCTCCATTTTTTCCCAGCCAGCGGCGGTGGGTACGAAACCAAAGCCCTCGGCCCCAATTACAGCACCACTATGAATGGCGCAATCGGCGCCAATCTGAGTACGCTCATGGATCACACAATTGGCATGGAGTACGGTGCGATCGCCCACCCGGACCTCCGGATAAATCACCACGTTAGGGTGAAGGCAGACCCCATCTCCAAGGGTAACGCCCGCACCGATGACCACATGGGCACCAATACTAACCTCAGCCCCACAGCGGACACTGGGATCAAGGACCGCGGTGGGGTGAATACCCGGTTGGGGTCGATAGGGGGTATAGAACAGGGCAATAGCCCGGGCGAACCCCAGCCGCGGATCGGCGGTGCTCAGCCAGGCCATACCACGATCGCTGGCCTGCTGCTGGAGCGCCTGATCGACGGGTAAAATCAGGGCGCTAGCTGCCGTTGTCTGAATTAGCCTGGCAAACTTTTCCCCCTCCACGTAGCTAAGGCTACCGGCGGTGGCCTGATCTATCGCGGCGACCCCGTTAATCTCAGGGTCATGGCCAGGGGTTACCGTTAAGCTAGAGGCGCTGGTAATGCCAATGGCGCTGGCAATGGTGCTGAATTTCATAGGATGGGTCCTAAAAGTGGATCACAGGTCCGCTTTTACGCTACCAGAAAGGCGACACATTCAACGTGGGGGGTCTGGGGAAAGAAATCGGCGGGTTGTACCCTGGTCAAGTTGTAACCTCCTTCATCCCGCAGAACTTGCAGATCCCGAGCCAGGGTGGCGGGGTCACAGCTCATATAGACGATGCGAGGGGGCTTGAGGGCGATCAGGGCCTCTAGAACCGGGCGATCGCAACCTTTGCGAGGCGGATCTAGCACCACCACATCCACTGTCTGGCTCAGGGAATCCGCCACCAGGGGCAACAGGGTGCCCACCTCTCCGGCCCGAAATTCCACATTGTCAATGCCATTCAGACCAGCATTAGCCAGGGCCTGCTCTACGGCCTCCGGCTGAACCTCCAGTCCCACCACCCGTTTAGCTCTCTGGGCCAGGGGTAGGGTTAGGGCTCCCACCCCGCAGTAGGCGTCAATAATAGTTTCCTCGCCCGTCAGAGCCAACTCTGATAGCAGGATGGTAAGCAGGGCCTCGGCCTGTTCCGTATTAATCTGGAAAAAGCTAGTGGCATGGATGCGAAAACGCAGATCGGCAAAGATTTCCTCCAGGTAGGGCAAACCATCAATCACCAGGGTCTCAGAACCAAAAATAGCATTGGTCTTAGCCCTATTCAGGTTGAGACACACCCCCACCAGACTAGGGTAGCGTTCCATCCACATCTGAGCTTGTAACTCAATATCTTTGAGTTTGGGATCGGTAGACACCAAAACTATTAGCTGCTGCCCGGTTCGGCGACCAACCCGCAGACCCAGATGGCGCAATCGTCCCTGATGCCGACTTTCGTTATAGATTGACCAGCCCCGTTCCTGAATATCTTGCTTGATGGCTGCCAGCAAGGGATTGAGCCGTTCATCCTGGACTGGACACTGATTCAGGTTTACCAGTTTGTGACTGCCCCGGCGAAAGTAACCCGCCTTGACCTGTCCCTGGGATGAACGCTCCAGGGGGTAGGTGGCCTTATTGCGATAACCCAGGGGGGCTGACCCACCCGCGATGGGATCGACGGGAGGATGATCAAATTTACCAATGCGGGTTAAGGCGTCAACCACCTGCTGCTGTTTTGCCACCAGTTGGGCACCATAACCCACCGCCTGCCACTGGCAACCCCCACACTTATCTGCCACCATACAAGCTGGTCGCACCCGTTCAGGGGAAGGGCTGAGCAACTGTTTGACCTGGCCCCGGCCAAAGGTAGACCTGGCCTGTACCACCCGCAGCCGCACCCGATCCCCCGGTACGGTGTCAGGCACAAACACCACCCGTTCCTGGTATCGACCCAAGCCGTCCCCACTACTGGCCAGGTCAGTAATCGTCAATTCGAGGATTTCCCCCTGTTGCCATGTGTCCATAGATCCTTCCTTAGAGCACCAGTCTAGTATTACTTTTCTCTTGGTAGCGGTATCCTATACCGACGCTCTAGCGCTGGTTATCCCTTTAGTTTGCCTATAGACTGTAACAACAATAGGAGCGATCAAGCCTGTATCTTCAGAATGAAAAACGAAACCATTAACCATTTGTCTATCCTTGAAGTCGGACAGGCAACCACGGCCCAAGCGCTAGAGCTCTTTGATAGTCTGGATCCCGTAGATCTGGAGTTTATGATTGGTCGTTGGCAAGGTTCGGAGTTGCCCACCTCCCATCCCATGGATGGCTGGTTAAAGGCCTCGAATTGGTACGGCAAAGAGTTTATCGATGCAGAGCAGGTACATCCCCTGTTATTTCGTTCGGGCCAGAAAAGCATTATTAAAGTCGCCCCCCATCCTCGTCTAATGCTTTGGGCGTTGCGATCGCCCATGCTCAAACATGCCTTCTTTAAACCCGCCCTGGCCCTGGGCACGAGGTTACTCCAAACCAATAGGAGTCAGGCTCGCCTGCGGATGATGGTGCATCGAGGTCAGCTTACGGCCACCATGATCTACGACTATTTACCGATTAACGACTCCTTTCGTAAGGTAGATAACCATACCGTCCTGGGCATTATGGATTTTAAAGCGCTACCCCAGCCTTTCTTTTTCCTACTGCGCCGCTGCCCTCCAGAATAGTGCGGTCCTTCCCTATCACAGCCATTGCCTGTACTCTACCCTGGGGCTAGGATCCAGCCTAATTAGTCGCATGGGTAACCCAAGCGGTAATGGCTGCCGCCAGGGTTTCCGCCAGTTCTGCTTGGGCCTGGGTGTCTCTGGCCCATTCGAACTCCACCGGGTTAGTCATAAATCCTAGCTCCAGCAGCACGGCGGGGGCAGTGGTAGGACGGGTGAGGGCTAGATTATTCCAGTAAACACCGTAGCTGGGACGACGCAGTGCCTGTACCAGATAATCGTGCAGGAACCGGGCCAGATCATGGGCCTGGGTCTGGAACCAAAAGGCTCCTATACCAGCGGTATGGAGAGCATCGCCATTGTCGGGCAGGGCATTATAGTGCAGGCTCAGGGCCAGGGTAGGTGACTGGTCCATAATCTGGTCGGCGCGATCGCCAGGACGCCGGGCAATATCACCTGTGCGGGTGAGTACTACCGTGGCTCCCCGAGCCTCCAGATCGGCCTTAAGTCGGGTTGCCACCGCCAGGGTCAGGATTTTTTCGGGCGTGCCATCGGGGCCTGTGGCCCCAGGTTCATTGCCACCATGGCCAGGATCCAGCAGAATAGTGGTACCTTGCAAAGGAAGAGTAGCCCCTAGCTGGGGTGGATGCTTGAGGGAGAGAACCAGGGTAGTCCCCTCGTAACGCACTTTATAGCCCCACTGCTGCCGAGCTTTAAAGTGAAAATGGTACTGCACCTGGTTAGGGGTAAGGGTTTGCCAGTCCAGCCGATCAATCAAACCGTCTGCTACCGTAAAGATCGTATCGGTCTGGGCAGTGGTGTTATAGAGGGTGAGGGTAAAGCTGTCCCGATCTTGACTAATGGCCAGGGGAACAGGGGTCTGTAGGGGAAAATAGACCTCTGTCCAGTTACCCACTACCCGGGAGGTAACCCCCCGGATGAGGGAATGGGACGGTATCCCGGAGGCCAGAATTTTAGTTTCATTGGCCCGAATCCAACCGCCGTAATCGAGTCGTAGCCATTCGCCCTCTCGTCCGGTCACCGTAGCACGGGTACCCTGGGGTAGGGGTGTCAACCGGGAATAGTCGGTGCTGGGGCCGGTGCGAGCCACCCCAGCGGTAGCGGTCACCGTAGCCACCTGCCATGTATCCCTGGATAGGATAGTGATGGTGCCAGGCGCAGGGGCCGTGATGATGTGACCGCGATAGGCCAGATTATAGGTGGGCTGACCCAAATTGCCGGGACGATCGCCAATCAGGCAGGCCTGGTACAGGGTCGGTTCAGCTTGCCCTGATAGGGGGTTAACCTGGTCAGTCAGCACCCCATCATTGCCGCGTAGATGGGGTGTCTGGGGTTGGGGACGGAGGCTATAGGTACGACCTCCCAGGGTAGCCGTAACCCGAGCCGAGGCCGGGGCCATGGCCGCCAAACAGATCGGCTCTCCAGGCAGACGGGCCAGATCCACCGAGGGCTGCAGGGAGGCGGGCAGAAAGTTGGGGGGTTGGGGCAGGGTGGGGGTGGCCGGTAGACGAACAACCGTTAGATCAAAGTGGTCATCACCCTGGATAAAGCTAAAGTGATTAGCACCTAGCTGCAGGGGTAGGGTGGGAGCAAAGTATCCAGATGGGCTGCGGTTTTGAATGGGGGCGCCGTTTAGTAGTACCGGGTAGTCGGGGCTGACGGCACCCACAAAAAAGATGCGATCGGCCGTGGTCTGGTGATCGGCGGGGGGATAAACCACCCTTAATTCAGCCCTAGCCATTCCCCCATGGATTAAAACCAAACTACTCAGGGGCAGCGCCCAACCCAACTCCCATTTCATTGCATCTAAAGGTTCCTTGCGTGCGAAGGTAGGGGGACCTGCCTCTAAATATCCAGGTCTTCTAATTTCATGCGGGGACCATAGGTTTCAATGAACTCCCGTCGGGGAGCCACCCGATCGCCCATGAGAATGGTAAAAATGCGATCGGCTTCAGCGGCATCCTCAATTTCTACCCGCTTCATCGTACGAGTTTCGGGATTCATGGTGGTTTCCCAAAGCTGAGCTGGCATCATTTCCCCCAGACCTTTAAAGCGCTGCACGGTGTAGTTGGCGTTGCCGGGAAACTGCTCAGCAATCAGGCTGTGTAATTCTCGCTCGTTATAGCAATACCAGTGATTACGACCCCGTTCTACCTTATAGAGGGGAGGGCAGGCAATGTAGACGTAGCCCTGATCCACCAGATTACGCTGGTAGCGGTAGAAGAAGGTGAGTAACAGGGTACGAATATGGGCCCCATCAACGTCGGCGTCGGTCATCAAGCAGATGCGATGGTAGCGTAGCTGAGAAGGGTCAAACTCTTCGCCCTTAATGCCTAAACCCAGGGCCGTAATTAGGGCCTGAATTTCGGTATTTTTATAGATCTTAGAGTCGTCAGTTTTCTCGATGTTGAGAATTTTACCCCGCAGGGGCAAAATGGCCTGGAAGCGGCGATCGCGGCCCTGCTTGGCGCTACCACCAGCGGAATCCCCTTCCACAATAAAAATTTCCGACTCACCCGGATCGCGGCTACTGCAATCCGCCAGTTTACCGGGCAGAGTAGAGGACTCCAGTACGGACTTGCGGCGTACTAATTCCCGGGCCCGTCGAGCAGCCTCGGCTGCATTAAAGGCTTGAATGGCCTTTTCCAGAATGGCATCGGCCACCCCAGGATGGAAATCAAGATATTCGGTCAGGGCCTCTCCCACCAGGGAATCAACGATGCCCCGTACCTCCGTGTTACCCAATTTGGTCTTAGTCTGGCCCTCGAATTCTGGATCGGGTACCTTCACCGAAACAATGGCGGTTAAACCTTCGCGGATATTCTCCCCAGCCAGGTTAGATTCAGCATCTTTGCGCTTGTTTCGTTTGCGGGCAAAGTTATTTAGGGTGCGGGTGAGGACCGCTTTTAACCCCTCCAGGTGGGTGCCGCCATCAATGGTGCGAATGTTGTTGGCAAAGCCCAGTAGATTGTCAGAATAGGCATCTATACACCACTGCAAAGCCGCCTCCACCTGTACCCCATCCCGCTCAGCGGCAATATGGATCACCTCGTCGTGGATAGGTTGCTTGTCACTGTTGATATAGCGAATGTATTCACTAATGCCGCCGGCATAGTGATAGGTAGAACAACGGGGTTGATCGGCCTTGATCACCGCCAGACGGTAGTCAGTGAAGATAATTTCAATGCCGGCATTCAGGTAGGCCAATTCCCGCAGTCGGCCCGCCAATGTGTCGTAATCAAATTCAATCCCGGTGGCAAAGATCTGAAGATCGGGGAGGAAAGATACCCGGGTACCCTGACGCTTTTCGGCCAGTGGCGCAGTAGCCAGATCGCCGATGGGAATACCCCGCTCGTAGCGCTGCTGGTGCTCTTTACCGTCTCGCCAAACCGTCACCTCGACCCATTCCGAGAGGGCGTTAACCACCGAAATCCCCACACCGTGAAGGCCACCAGAGACCTTATAGCCCCCCCCGCCAAATTTTCCTCCGGCATGGAGTACGGTCATCACCGTTTCTAGAGCCGATCTACCTGTGCGAGGATGGACATCGGTGGGAATACCCCGCCCGTCGTCGGTCACCGTTACCGAACCATCGGCATTGAGGGAAATATCAATGTGCTGACAGTACCCCGCCAGAGCCTCGTCAACGGAGTTATCGACAACCTCATAAACCAGGTGGTGCAGGCCTCGCGGCCCCGTACTACCAATGTACATACCGGGACGCTTGCGTACCGGCTCCAGTCCTTCCAGTACCTGAATCTGCTCAGCACCGTAGTCGGTTGTCATACTATACGCTCCAGGAATCGGCCTCAGGCCGCCCAAATAGGAAACAGGTTAAAATGCCCTGAAATTATAACACAAAGCCGCCAGAGAGGACTCTAAAGCTAACTGAGATGAAGAACCGATCAGGGGTGGAACCCCCTATCTCCCATTCCTCCTACTTTTATAATACAGGAGAACTACCCCTGGTGGTAATTGGTGGGGCTACCGCTACGGGTAAATCCACCTTGGCTCTGGCCCTGGCGGATCGGCTACCGACCGCTATCTTGAGTGCCGACTCTCGCCAGGTATACCGGGAATTCGACATTGGTACCGCCAAACCTACCCGCGCCGATCGCCAACGGGTCCCCCACTATTTAATTGACATTTGTGATCCCCAAAATACCCTTACCCTAGCCCAGTACCAGCAACAGGCCCAGGCATTAATTACCCAGATTCACCGTGATGGCGGGGTGACTCCCCTGCTGGTAGGGGGAACGGGCCTTTATATTGAAGCGGTAGTCAAGGGGTTAAAGATTCCTCCCGTAGCGCCCCAGCCCCAGCTACGGCAGCAACTCACGGATCTGGGTCAACCCCATTGCTATGCCCTGTTGCAAAGCCTTGACCCTCAAGCAGCCCAACGGATTCAACCCCAAGATAGGGTCAGAACCCTGCGTGCCCTGGAGGTGTTCTACGTCAGTGGGCTACCCCTATCCAGCCTGCAGGGGGAAGCGCCACCCCCCTACCCGATTCTCTACCTGGGGCTGGACTGCGATCGCTCCAGCCTAGATCGGCGTATTTCCGACCGTACCCAGGCCATGGTGGCGGCTGGGCTACCCCAGGAGGTAGACACGCTAGCCCAGCGCTACGGGACCGATCTACCCCTACTGCAAACCCTGGGCTACGGCGAAATTCTCAACTATCTGCAGGGGGACTGGAGCCTGGATCAGGCGATCGCCGCTATTATCACCCATACCCGCCAGCTAGCCAAACGTCAGCGTACCTGGTTTCGCCACCGGGCCCAGGTGCGGTGGTTTGATGCAGAGGCCATCGATCTACTGGATCAGGTGTGGGCGGTGGTTGCCGCAATGGTTCCTAAGCAACAGGACTAGTTGGTTGTTCAAGGAACTGTTGCAAACGCACCATGGCCAGATTTTGGCCTAAATTCAGGGGAAGGATAGAAACCCCTTCCAGACGAGCCTGCACCCAGTGGTCGCCCCAGTACCATTCATGAAAGCCATCAATGCCACCAGACAGTAGCATAACCAGATGGTTATCACTGATCTCGGTAACGCGGTGCTGAATTTCGAGAGGCCCTAGGGAACTAGTAAAGATTAAATTGGCGGCCAATTGATCCGGTAGACCCGGGGCAAAGTGCTGGGGCCATAACCACTGGCAAAGCTGTTGTGGTTTTAACAAAGCAGCTCGAATTGCTTCCTGGGAAGCTTTAACTTCGATACGCAGACAGGTTTGCTGAAAAGTGCCAAACATAGAGGGAGGCGGCAAAGAATAACTGCTTACCAGTATGCCAAAACTGTTCTCCAGGTCTGATTGGAACAACCGCCCCAACCCAAACCACTTTACAATAGAAGTCACTAAGAATTGTTAAGGAATTCCAGGCAACTATGGCAGATCAACTGATTCGGGCTACCGCCGCCGATGGTGGGATTCGGGTGGTGGGCGTCGTGAGTACCCGATTGACGGAAGTTGCTCGCCAACGCCATGGTCTTTCCTACGTAGCCACGGCGGCCCTGGGCCGAACTATGGCGGCGGGGCTGCTGTTGGCCTCTAGCATGAAGCGATCGCCATCCCGGGTTAATATTCGGATTCGGGGTAATGGTCCCCTGGGAGGCATTCTGGTGGACGCTGGCCTGGATGGTACGGTGCGAGGCTACGTTGATAACCCTGGCATCGAGTTACCTCTCAACGGTCTGGGTAAACTGGATGTGGGAGCGGCCGTCGGCCAGCAGGGCTACGTCTATGTGGTCCGAGATGTGGGCTATGGCTACCCCTACTCCAGTACTATAGAACTGGTTTCCGGTGAAATCGGCGAAGATATTACCCACTATCTAGCCACATCGGAGCAGATTCCCTCGGCCCTGGTGCTCGGAGTATTCATCGGGGAGGATGGGGTAGAAGCAGCGGGAGGGCTATTGCTACAAATTTTGCCCCGGGCTGCTGAAGATCAGGAAATTATCGCCACCTTGGAAAGTCGCTTTGCCTCCCTGGGGGGATTTACCCCCCTGATTCGGGCCAACAAAACCCTACCCCAAATTTTTCAGGATCTGCTCGGGGATATGGACCTCAACCTTTTGCCCGGCAGTCAACTGGTGCAGTTCCACTGTCCCTGCTCCCCCGATCGCATGCTGGACGCCCTCAAAATCCTTGGGGAAGCCGAGCTCAAGGACATGATTGAAAAGGACAAGGGGGCCGAGGCAACCTGTCATTTTTGTAATCAGGTGTACCGCATCACCATGGACCAGCTCACCCAGGTGGTTCAAGACCTGCAAGCGGATCAGCCGTCGGTGAATTAGGAAGGCTGGGATTGGGAGGTCAAACTACTGGCGATTCTAAGGCCATCAGAACTGACCAATCCCTGGGTGATATCGCCTGTACCCAGAGCTATCCGCCGGTCTTCCTGCAATTTAGCAACTTCTGACTCCAGCTCGGCGGCGATTTCGAAGGCGGTTTTCGAGGGTGGGGGAGATTGCTTCATAATGTTTAGCTTAAAGCTAACCTGCTGAATTAAAAGCTGGTGATCGACTAGATTTAAATCGATATCCAGGCCAAAGTCTACGGTCTTTTTCAAAATCGTGCTCAAGGTCTGCTCAATCAAACCTTCGCCAATTTTTTCCAGGCTAGGGGCAAACTGCTGAATATAGGCCGTAACGGTTTCACTGACCGCGTTTTCTAGCGGTTTCTGACTACAGGCTGTGACCAAGTGCTTAACTAGACCGGTGACCGCAGGATTAATCTGACTAGCGAGGGCTTTTTCTAGATCAAAGCTATCTAGAACTTTGGCTAAGAGACCGTTGACCTCCTGGCGACTAATTCCTTTCTCCGTAATCAAGGGGAGAGCCGTTAAAACCGTATCCTGCACCCCTGCTATGTCTAAACCGGGAGCATAGCTCTGGATATAGGCAGACAGCATATCTGTCACCTGCTGGCCCACGTTGGCCTGCCATTGATGGGCCTGGGTTGCCAACAGTTGCTTACCCTGGTTTAGGATAGCTGGCGCGATCGCCCCGGACTGCCAGGCCTGAATCACCTGATTAATTACCTGGGTTGGATCCTCTAAAGTCGGTACAGAAGGTTGATTAGCCAGGGTCATTCGCAGCAGAGTGGCTGCTATTCCCTGCAATTGTTCCGGTGCAGTGGGTAACCCGTAGATTTCATCGTAGATCTTTAGAGCGGTGAGCAAATCCTCTTCCAGCATTGGGGTAGCCATGGGAAGACCTTAAATATATGGAGTTTCAACTCGTATCTTAATTGAAGGATCGGTAGACCGTTCAGAAGCAAGGGTGACCGATTCTATTCATCTCTCTGAGGACTCGAAAAATTACTTGGATCCTATTGAAAGACGGAGTTGTGCAAGTTTGATGGCAGAGGATGAAGCCCTTGTGTCATTACACAAGGGGATTGGACCGGCAATTACAATCGGTTGGCTGAGGCTCTAACGATTGATTTTAAAGGAGTCAAAGGAAGGCGGGACAGGGGTATTTGGGGGCCGGGCTATAGGTCTCCTGACACCACAACTAACCAGGCTAAGGTTAAACTGGGCCCCAGCTGGTATCAGCCAGATTAACAGCAGTAATCTCAACACCTGGAAGTTAACCATCAGCAAAAGTTCATAGGCCAGATTCTGGCTATCCAGCCAATGGATACCCCACTGGCCGAGGCCCCAGAGGCCTAATCCGAGTAGGGCAGTTAGTCCCACCCCGGGCCATAGGGGACACCCCGGCAGCCAGCCTTTAGGGCTGAGACGATGTAGCATTGCGAGGGTCAGGCCAATCACGACGGCGCTAGTCAGCCAACCGCCCAGGTAGGCTAGATGCTGCCAGATGCCTGGGGCGGTGTGGCCAAAGAGCCCATTGCGTAGCAGCCCACTGACGATCAGAACCATAGCCAAGAGGCCCGTAGCTATGGCGAGCATCAACAACCTGGCCCTCCAGCCACGCCGGTGGCGGTAGGTGCCCTGGTAAATGGTGGCCACCGTAGCGATTAATTTTTTGGCACCGGTTAGCCAGCTCAGCCCTGCGCCCCAGATCAAAACCACTAACCAGGGCCAGGCTAAAGGCCGGTGGGGGGGTGGAGGTGGGGAAATGGCCAGGCTCCGTTGGATATCCTCCGCCAGGCTTAAAACTCCCGTGGATAAGGGTAGGGAATCGCGATCGCTAATCTGCAACACCACAAAGGCAAGCCCTAAGAAACTCAGGATCCACAGTAGGGTGACTGTCGCTGTCAGGGTTAACCATGGCTTGCGTCGACTCTGGCGCCCTAGCTCTCTCCATGCTTGCCAGTTACCATAAACAGCGATTCCATGGAAGAAAAAGTTGGAGATTGCCCTTAAGGCATGCTGCCTGACCATAGACTCCCAGGTATTGATTAAAGGTCTGTATTATAACTGGGGCCACACAGTTAAGGACAAAGTTAATCGATGGAACCCAGGCCAGGCTAGGTATTCTCGATTGCCTCGGCCCCGTTGACTACGACTATACCTAAGGGATTTTTTGAAAGGGACATTCCTAGGCAGCCGTACTAACATAATGCTTTTAAGATTCGCCTCAGATTTCCCAGCTATTGGCAACCGGTGATTTGTCTTTTGGTACGGGTCAGCATATTACCTTGGCTCATCAAGTATGGTGTCAATTTCAATGGCCCCTCGTCGCTAGTAATTGTTCCTCAAGCGCTGCAATCCGATGGTAGGCTGCTGTGAGCTGAGCGGTTAGTCGCTGAATTTGAATATCTTGAGATAGATGGATATCCGTATTTTGACGATCAAAGGCAATGTAGTTGTTATCCATCAAAACATCTTTATGCTCACAAACACTATCTAGCATGGTTTGGCCATGCCGTTGGTTACTTCCATAGAGAATATTACCTAAACCAATTTCTTCCTCAGGGCTGGTTTCTTGAGCTGTGGCCATGATCACTGATATTTGACCATTAATTTGATCAATCATCTGGTGTAAGGCATCAACTTTATCTGTCAAAACAATGACCTGTTTCTGAATCGAGTCCATAGGTCGCTACATCCAAAGTTTCAACTATCATCCTAGGTCTAGGCCTATAAATTGGAGCGACTTTCCCAAATCATTTAACTTTTGTTGGCAGAATTTGCCAAAACTTTTCAAGGATAAAAGCAACCTTCTGCCCATCCTTAAAAATACTTAAAGAAGATCGGGAAAAATGCTGTGAGGTGATCAGTGATACGAATTCTATATAATCCATGCCCCTAGGATAGAATCCTTATGCCTATCTTGAGGATTTATAGCCTTGGTCAGAACCCTTAGGCGCCAGTTGATCGACCGTAGCGAAGGCTCGGTCGGCCTTCTGACTTGCCTCTGCTGGTTTAAACCCAGCTACGGCTATATTGCCAAAGGATACCCAGGGGTGTTGCGCCACTCCTGGAATGGCCAGATGCTTGAAAAACTATGGCGTTGCCTGACCCATGGCTCCAGTTAGTTTCCCCATGGTATAGATTTTGCCTGTAGTATTGGTCAAACACTGGCCAGTGTTCTATTACCCCCCCGCCTGTACTCATGCAGACTCCAGGTCTTTTTCGTAACGCTCAGCAGTGGTTCTTTCGCACCCCTGAACGGGCTCTCAATCAAGCCTATGAAGCCGCCCAAATGATAGAAGCGATTGAACGGGAATATTTTGGGGGGAATCCCATCTCTTCCCGTTATGGCAGCTATGGTGACAGTGCCATGGCCTATTTCCAGGGCGAGCTCAGGAAGTATTTAAATCTGGTGCGGGTGCGCCTGGCTGAATTTCGAGCGAGTCGTACGGTAATTCGTATTTCCGATCCGCGCATTATGGAGGTGCAATTACCTACGGGTATGGCGGATGAACTGGCAGTTAATGTAGTTGATCGGCAGGCGATCTTCTTTCGGCAGCTGCGCCTAATTGATCAGGTGCTGGAGCGTTACCAGGGCCTGGATAACCCGGGCGATCGCCTGATTACCCTGAGTGACCCAGCCTCTCAAAACCTCGATACATCCCTGGCGCGAGTTAATCCTGAGCCCTCCAGGTCCCAGCTCAAGCCAGCCAGCCTTTCCAGAGGTAAGCAACGATCTGAGGAGTCTTCCCCTGAGTCCCTAACGGACCGGGTTAATGTTTTACCCCGGTCCATTCTGCGAACCGTAGATCGGATTCGTAAGGATCTTGACCCAGATGCTGAGCAGGAGGTGGTTCAAGACTTTCGTCGGTCTAAGGGCAGAACTACCGCTGCCATTCGGTTTTTATTACTGCTCATTATTGTTCCGTTGTTAACCCAACAGGTTGCCAAGGCCCTGGTGGTGGGTCCTATCGTAGAACGGTTCAGATCGGAAACAACTGAAATATTTTTGAACCTTGAGATGGAGGAGGAAGCCTTAAAGGAACTCCAACACTTTGAAGAGCATCTGCACTTTCAGGCATTGTTGGGCCAGGCCCCTCCCCTATCACCTGAAAATGTAGAAGAAAAGTTACGCCTCAAAGTGGATGAGATTCAAGAAGACTACCGTTTCCGTAGTAAGGATGCCATTAAGAATGTATTTGCCGATATTCTGGCAGCCCTGGCCTTTGCCCTGCTGTTGATTTATCGCAAGCAGGATATTGTCAACCTGAAAGCCTTTATCGATGAAATAGTCTATGGTCTCAGTGATAGCGCTAAAGCTTTCCTGATCATCCTATTTACGGATACCTTTGTGGGTTTCCATTCACCCCATGGATGGGAAGTACTCTTGGAAGGCCTATCCCGCCATTTGGGACTGCCAGCCAGCCGAGACTTTATTTTTCTATTTATTGCCACCTTTCCGGTCGTTCTAGATACGGTCTTCAAATACTGGATCTTCAGGTATCTGAACCGGATCTCCCCGTCTGCTGTGGCTACCTACAAGGATATGAATGAATAGAACTCAAGGGATTGTCAGGGCCACCCCCGTTCCATAATTGGCAGGAGTGGGTCTGCCCTATCCCCAATTGTCATGATGCGGATGAAAGGACTTGAACCTTCACGTCCGAAGACACTAGAACCTAAATCTAGCGCGTCTACCAATTCCGCCACATCCGCATGTTAGCTATAGGTTAGTGTACAGTGACAAGGACTGCTTGCGCCAGAGCCGATGGGATTTTTCATAGCAATTCCCATACTGAGAATTGTTGCTATTGCCTGACCGACCTTGACAGAGGGATGTCGGGTTCTCTAAGATGAAAAATTGTTTGTTCAACGCTCGGATCAGGTCCCTAAGGTCGCCTATCGCTCTGAGGAGGATGTGAGGCTGGCACCTGTACGGCGACAATGAGGATAGCTATGACATACGCAATTGTGGCAACCAGTGGTAAGCAGCTGCGGGTAGAGCCCGGTCGCTTCTACGATATTGATCGGCTGGCGGTAGAGCCTGAGGGTCAGGTTGTTCTTGATCAAGTGTTGTTTGTTAACAACGATGGCGAAGCGTTGGTGGGCCAACCCCTGGTGCAGGGAGCCAGAGTTACGGGCACGGTGGTCAGTCATCTGCGGGGTCGCAAGGTGATTGTGTACAAAATGAAGCCGAAGAAGAAGACCCGCAAAAAACGGGGGCACCGGCAAGAACTCACCCGTTTAATGATCGATAGCATTGAGTTAAACGGTGCAGCGATCGCCGGTGCCGTGGGCCAGGTTGTAGCTGCCCCGAGCCCGGTAATTACCCAGCAGCAATCATCCCCACCTACTGGCGATGACACGGATAGCGACGATCAAGATTAAACAAAATTAAAAGGAAAACACCACCATGGCTCACAAGAAAGGTACGGGCAGTACCCGTAACGGTCGCGATTCTAATTCTAAGCGTCTCGGTGTAAAACGCTATGGCGGTCAGAGCGTACGTGCCGGTAATATCCTGATTCGCCAGCGGGGCACCAAGATCCATCCTGGTGATAACGTTGGCCGAGGTGGAGATGATACCCTATTTGCTCTGGTAGACGGGGTTGTAACCTTTGAGCGTCGGGGTAAGGCTGGTAAAAAGGTAAGCGTCTATCCGGCCTAAATCGCTCCGGTCATCAACCATCCTTAGATTGACTCGCTGTTTATAAAAAAGTCCGGCATTTTGTTGTCGGACTTTTTTTAGTTTGCCATCGATTTCCCCATCCTCAATAGCGAATACGGGGGTCAATGTAGGCATTGAGAATGTCAATGGCAATGCTGATCAGGGCGACGATTAATCCAAAAAATACCATTAACCCTTGTACCACCGGATAGTCGCGCTGGGAGATGGCCTCGTAGAGGCGGTTGGCCAGCCCTGGCCAGGAAAAGGTTACCTCCGTTAGGACGGCTCCCCCCAACATGGAGGCGAAGGTCAAACCCAGGATGGTAATTACCGGAATCAGGGCATTCTTCAGGGCATGGACCAGTACAATTCGCCCCTCTGGAATGCCCCTGGATCGAGCTGCTTCCACGTAGTCTGAGGCCAGGGTTTGCTTCAGATTGACCCGCACCATGCGTTCGAACACCCCACTGATTAACAGGCCTAGGGTGAGACTGGGAAGCGCCAGGTAGTAGAGGGTGGTGGCAAAGCTGTTCAAATCCAAGGCCAGCAGACTATCCAGTAAATACAAGCCAGTTGGTCCCTGGGGCGGAGTACCCTGGAGTGGATAGCGAGTAGCAATGGGAAACCAGCCCAGTTGGACGGCAAAGATCATCTGTAAAATCATGCCAAACCAGTACATGGGAATGGCGTAGGTAACAATGCCAAATAGTCTCCCCGCCGCATCGAGGGGGGTGTTGGGGCGGGAAGCCGCCAGCGATCCTACCGTTACCCCCACCACAACGGCTACCGCCATACCGCAGAAGGCCAACTCCACTGTGGCTGGAAAGTGGGCTTGAATAATGTCCCAGACCGTTTGCCCCTGGGTGGCCAGGGAGGTACCCAGGTCTAGCCTGAGTAAGTTGCCCAGGTAGTCCAGGTACTGCATCCACAGGGGTTGATCTAACCCCAACTGGCTACGTAATTGGTCCTTGGCGGCGGCGGGAGCTCGGGCTCCCAACAGGGCATCTACCGGATCCCCTGGGGTAGCCCGCAGCAGTAAAAAAACCACTGTGGTAATGGTCCAGACCATCAGGGGAGCCAGTAATAGCCGGGTGAGGATGTAGTAGCGCAGAGCAGCGGATCGGGCCATGGCAGGGTGCCCTATTCTTCTTCGTTGGCGTTGAGGGTTTCCCCCAGGTCGGCAGTACCTGGACTGTCGGCCTCTTCCTGTAAAGCGGGAGGAATAACTGCCACCGCCGCGATCGCATCGTCCTCATCCAGGCGCTGCAACCGGACTCCAGTGGCCGGCCGTGACTGAATGGAAATATCCTTGACCCGCTGGCGAATAATAATCCCCCGATTGGTGATCAGCATGAGTTCATCCCCCTCACTGACCACCCGTAGGGCCACCAGGGTATCGTCTTGCTTGCGGAACTTGGTGGCCATCAGCCCCAGACCAGCCCGATTTTGCAGGCGAAACTTAGTCACCGGCACCCGTTTACCCAGACCTGACGCGGTAATGACCAGCACCCAGGGACCCATTTCGCTGCCGGGGCTAAGGGTGTCGTCGTCCTCCTCTGTAGCCGCCGCCTGTACCAGGGCCTCCACCACCTGAGTGGGAAGAATATCCATACTGATCAATTCGTCCCCATTGCGGAGAGCCATAGCCTTGACCCCCCGGGTAGGTCGGCCCAGGGGGCGTAGTTGATCGTCATCGGCTTTGAAGTGAATAGTCATACCCCGCCGCGACCCAATTAAAAGACTATCGGTGGTACGGGCTAGTCGTACCCAGCGTAGTTGGTCGCCCTCCTCCAGGGAAATGGCAATTAGACCGTTGGTGCGAATGTTACTAAAGGCCGATAGGGTAGTTTTCTTGACATAGCCGCCCCGGGTGAGCATGACCAGATAATCTTCATCGGTGAACTCGCGCACTGCCAGCACTGAGGTGATTGACTCCTCTACTGGAATCGGCAGCATCTGTACGATGGGGATACCCCGGGCGGCACGGGAGCCCTCGGGTACCTGGTAGGCCCGCAGGCAGTAAGTAACGCCGCGATCGCTAAAGAACAGTACGTGATCGTGGGTATAGCAGGTAATGAAATGCTGTACCCCGTCATCCTCCTTCATTTTAGTGCCAGCCTTACCCCGGGTGGCCCGGCTTTGGGCCTCGAAGGTGGTGACCGGCATCCGCTTAATGTAGCCCTGGTCGGTGACCAGAATTACTACCTGCTCGTTAGCAATCAGGGAAATATCGGTAAGCTCTGCGTCATCGGCTTCAATCACCGTACGCCGGAGGTTGTTATGCTTGGCCTTGAGTTCTCCCAACTCCCTGATGATGATTTCGAGAATCCGTTCCCGCCGGGCCAGAATATCCTGGAGGTCAGTAATCCTGGCCACCAGTTCGTCATGTTCCGCCTCAATCTTATTAGCTTCCAGGGCAGTGAGGCGCCGCAGTTGCATTTGCAGAATGGCATCGGCCTGGAGCTCAGAGAGGCCGTAGCTTTCGATCAGTTCCTGCTTGGCGGCAGGGGTATCGGCAGCGCCTCGAATCAGGGCGATGATGGCATCCAGGTTAGCTAGGGCAATCAGATAACCCTGCAGGATATGATCTCGCTCTTCTGCTTTGCGAAGTTCGTATTGGGTGCGGCGGGTAATGGTTTCGATGCGAAAGTCAAGGAAAACCTCCAGCATGCGCTTTAGACCCAACAGTTGGGGCTCGCCGTTAACCAGGGCCAGCATGTTGACGCCAAAGTTATTTTGCAGGGGCGTTTGCTTGTAGAGGTTGTTGAGTACTACCCGGGGATAGGCATCGCGCTTGAGCTCAATGACAATGCGCATGCCGTCCCGATCACTCTCGTCTCGAATGTCGGAAATGCCCTCCAGTCTCCGCTCGTTGACCATCTCGGCAATGCGCTCAATCATGCCTGCCTTGTTGGTCTGGTAGGGGAGCTCGGTAATGATAATGGCATCCCGATCGGGACGCCCCCGATGCTCAATGGTTTCAATATTGGCTACCCCCCGCATGGTCACCGATCCCCGCCCGGTAATATAGGCGTCGCGGATACCGTTGCGGCCTAGAATTTGCCCGCCCGTGGGAAAGTCGGGACCAGGGATAATGTCCATCAAGGCGGCGGTGGAAATCTGAGGATCTTCGATCAGGGCGATCACCCCATCGATTAACTCACCGGGATTATGGGGAGGGATATTGGTGGCCATACCCACAGCGATCCCAGAGGATCCGTTCAACAGCAGTTGGGGTAGGCGGGAGGGCAATACCACCGGTTCCTGTTGGGAGCCATCAAAGTTGTCAACAAAGTCAACGGTCTCTGACTCAATATCTTGAAGTAGGGAGTCGCTGGCCAGGGATTGCAACCGACACTCGGTGTACCGCATGGCCGCCGGTGGGTCGTTATCAATGGAACCAAAGTTGCCGTGGCCATTGATTAGGGGCGATCGCATCGAAAAGTCCTGGGCCATCCGCACCAGGGCGTCGTAGACCGCCGTATCACCATGGGGATGGTACTTACCCAGTACTTCCCCGACCACCCGGGCGCACTTACGAAAGGGGCGATCGGCGCTGAGACCCAGCTCATGCATGGCATAGAGGATACGCCGATGCACCGGCTTAAGCCCATCCCTGGCATCTGGAAGGGCCCGCCCCACAATTACGCTCATGGCGTATTCCAGGTAGGAACGAGACATTTCGTTGCGCAGATCCGTAGGGACGATCCGCTCTTCGGGGGTTGCCATAGCCGGGAAAAGCTCCAGATTTTAGAATGATAAAGCGCTACTCAGCAGCCCTCGATACGAAGGTCTGATTAGCGCTTTAAAGAATAGATTTTGTAGGAACTCGTGCTTAATTATAATAGCACAAATCTACTGCTACGGCCCATCTCGAGCTGCCCAACACAAGCACCGATCAGCCAAGCTTTCGTTGCTGATCGGTCGGTCATTTAGGGATAGGGGTCCTTGTCCAGAAAGGGTATATGCTGGCTCCATAGTCAGGCTTTTTAGTTAGCGGGATAACTTCTCCACCTATGGCCGATCCTTTGTCACGGGCGAAACTGCCTTTGATCTACTCACCTCTTTTTCTGGACCATGATACCGGTTCTTTCCATCCAGAAAACGCTGGCCGGTTACGGGCGATCGCGGCGGCGCTGCAGGCAGTGAGCTGGGGTGACCGCCTGGACTGGCGGCCGCCTACCCTTGTTGATGACCGGGTAGATCAAGCCATTGCCCAAATCCATAGCCCGGACTATATCCGCAGGTTGGAGCAGTTGGCAACCAGGGGCGGCGGCCAACTGGATGGGGATACGGTGGTCTCCGCCGCTAGTTACCAGGTGGCTCGCCTGGCGGTGAGGGCCTGGCTAGATGGTGTGGATTCGGTTTTGGGGACGGGGGAGCCTGCCTTTGTCCTGGCCCGACCACCAGGGCACCATGCTCTGCGGGACCGGGGTATGGGCTTTTGTCTGTTGGGCAATGCGGCGATCGCGGCCCACTATGCCCTTGGTCACCCCGGGGTGCAGCGGGTCGCCATTCTGGATTGGGATGTGCACCATGGCAATGGCACCCAGGCCCTGGTGGAGAGTAACCCGGCGATCGCCTACTGTTCGCTGCATCAGTTTCCAGCCTACCCTGGCACCGGTCGGCGGGAGGAAACCGGTGTCTGCCATAATGTCCTCAACCTGCCCTTACCCCCTGGCAGTGGGGCCAGGGAATATAACCAGGCCTTTGAGGCAGCGGTGCTGCCCTTTATGCGAGATTTTGCCCCCGATCTACTGATTGTCAGTGCTGGCTACGATGCTAATGGGGCTGATCCCCTCGCCAGTATGGCCTTGCAGCCTCAAGATTTTAATCACTTTAGCCAGTATTGTCTGGGTTTGACTCGGTGCATTGTCTTTGGCTTGGAGGGAGGGTACGATTACTCAGCCCTCAGTCAGTCGGTGCTGGCGACCCTGGCGGCCTGTCTGGGGGTGTAGGCGGTTCAGGGGAACTCTCCAGATAGCCCCGGGACAGGAAGGGACAGTCTACCACCCGGGCGGTGGCTGACCCCAGGCATACCACCAGGCCAGATCCTCCCGCCTTAGTCCGTACATACCCCAAACCCCGGGGTCCCTGGGGGCGATCAACCACGCTGGTGAGAATCCCCACCTTTTCTCCCGCCAGGGTAATGGGGGTACCCACAGGCACCGGTTGACTGAGTTCCAGACCCCATAGTTGCTGCTTAACACCCCGATAGGTATTCAGACGGGCGATGGTTTCCTGGCCAATGTAGCAGCCCTTATCAAAGGCAATAGTTTGCCACAATCCTGCTTCCAGGGGATTGTACTCTTCTCCCAGCTCTGCTCCCGGTAACGGCCGGCCCTGCTCTACCCGAAGTTGGTGCCAGCTTTGCTCTCCGGCGGGGATGGCTCCTGCCTGCTGCAGTTGGGCCCAGATCGGGGCTGCGATGGGGGCGGGCACCAGCAGGGTATAGCCCCCCAAACCCAGGCCCGTGCCGACCGCTAGGCGTATAGTCTCCCCAGCGATCGCCACCAGACCATGGTCGCCAACCCTTTCCGTGGGAGGGCTATCCATCCCCAGCTTTGCCAGTACGGTGTTACTAGTGGGGCCGACCAGGGTAAAGGCCAGCAGTGTCCCCGTCAGGTTTTCTAGGGAGACCCGATCAGCTGGGAAAATGTACCGGTCCATCCAGGTGATCAGGGGTTGGTCCTGGCCAGGGGAGGTGAGCAGTAGCAGCTTTTCCTCGGTGACGTAGACCGTTACCAGATCGAGGGTTCTAGCGATCGCGGTGAGAAAAACGGTGTCGCACCCTTCCCCAGGCTGGCGCTGATAAAAGCTATTGGTGGTCTGGTTATGTAAGAACCGCAGCCGATCTGCTCCGCCGATTTGCACAAGTCCCCAATGGCTGCGATCGAAGAGGGCACATCCCTGCCTGGCCGCCGCCATAGCCCGATCATCCTGGCCAAAGGTGAGGGGGACAGGTAGGGACCCAAATAGTCCCCCGGCTTGGCGTTGAAGGTCTCTTAGCATCTCAATCATAGTTAGATGGGGCTCTCTGTCTGGCGATGGTAGGGCGGTCCTTTAGGGCCATGGTCTTGAGAGTGGCCATAGTCAACCTGAGGACCGTACCGACTATACCAACTACCATAGCGATTTCTATCCCCAGGGGCAGGTCCCCAACCTTAAAGGAAAACAATAAATCTGGGGGTATTCCTGAGTTTGCCATTTACATAGGAAGAGATCTGAATGGGGGCCTACCGATCTACCCGACCAGGCTAGCGGTGTAGCTCTCAATTCAGTCCTATCTGGCGGTGGATAGGGAACCCCATCGGGGTTGGGGGAGACGTGTCCGATTTCTCCCAGGCTTAACCAGTCGCCTGTCTACCGCTGCCATGCAAACCTATGCAAAGGACTATCCAGCATGACAACTCTGAAGGTTGGTATCAACGGATTTGGCCGTATTGGCCGCCTGGTGTTTCGGGGTGGATTGAAAAACCCCAATATTGAGTTTGTTGGTATTAATGACCTGGTGCCCCCCGATAACCTGGCCTACCTACTTAAGTACGACTCTACCCATGGTCGCTTTGATGGCACAGTGGAAGCGGTGGAGGATGGCATTATCGTCAACGGTAAAAAGATTCCCTGTACGGCGGTTCGTAACCCGGCAGAACTTCCCTGGCAGGCTTTGGGGGCTGATTACGTGGTGGAATCTACGGGCCTGTTTACCACCTTTGATACCGCTCATCAGCACATTGATGCCGGGGCTAAACGGGTGATTATTTCCGCTCCCACCAAAGATCCCGACCAGGTCCATACCCTGTTGGTCGGAGTTAACCATGAAAGCTTTGACCCCGCCAAGGATCTGGTGGTTTCCAATGCCAGCTGTACCACCAATTGCCTGGCTCCTGTGGCTAAGGTGATTAATGATAACTTTGGTTTGGTGGAAGGGTTAATGACCACGGTACATTCGGCTACCGCCACCCAACCCACGGTCGATGGTCCCTCTAAGAAGGACTTCCGGGGTGGTCGAGGGGCTGGTCAAAATATCATTCCCTCCTCTACGGGAGCGGCAAAGGCCGTCACCCTGGTGTTGCCTGAGCTGAAGGGGCGATTGACCGGCATGGCTTTTCGGGTACCGACTGCCAATGTCTCTGTGGTAGACCTCACCTTTAGAACCGCCCAGGCCACCAGCTATGATGCCATTTGCGCGGCTATGAAGGCGGCGGCGGCAGGTCCGATGCAGGGAATTCTGGGGTACACCGAAGAGGATGTGGTATCCACCGACTTCATCACCGATCCCCATTCCAGTACCTTTGATGCCGGGGCTGGGATTGCTCTAAACAGTCACTTCTTCAAGGTGGTGGCTTGGTACGACAACGAGTGGGGGTATTCCATGCGGGTCCTTGACCTGATGTTGTACATGGCTCAACGGGAAGGAATCCTTGCCGGCGTTAAGATCCCGGTTATGGTCTAACCCCCCCGGCCTCACCAGGCTTAAACGCCGGGATCTTGCAAAAGCCTATGAATTTAGGCCTGGTTGGGGCTGTCGGGGGCGAGGTTAAGTTTTTCTTTGTCTAACCGGCGTTTGCGGGCATAGAGTTGGATGGTGGCGGCCATGGCTACCACTAACCCGACTATCAGCCAGGTGGCCGCACCCGTGGGAAAGTTATTCTTGAATACCACCAGCATCACAATTAATACCAGTAGTAGGGTGGGAGCCTCATTCAAAGCCCGCAATTGTTGACTAGACCACTGGCATTCCCCCCGTTGTAGCTGGCCCATTAAACGCCAGCAATAAAAGTGGTAGGCCAGTAGAACTCCAACCAGGGATAGTTTAATGTGCATCCACCCATTCTTCAGGTAGTCGGGTGCGGTCACCAGCAGAGCGATCGCCATAGCCACCGTGACGATCAGCCCAGGGGTGGTAATAATACTGTAGAGACGACGCTCCATGACCTCATACTGGCGCTTGAGAATGGTTTGGGCGGGTTCGGGTTCGGCTGTTGCCTCCACATGGTAGATAAACAGCCGTACCAGATAAAACAATCCGGCGAACCAGACCACCACACCAACAATATGAAATGTCTTGAACCAGTAGTATGCCATTTGCGCTACCCTCACCTCGGCCAGAAATGAACCCCGGTGACCATGGTCACCCCCTGTCAATTTACCCTATCTCTTTCTTAATAGCGGTGGGTAGGTTCAGAATGGCCACAACTCAGGCACTAGATTCTTAAGGCAGGTCTTTCAGAAACGACGGCACCGGGCTCGTACCAGTATTGACGATAAATCAGCTCTAGCTCATTGCCCACTTCCGAAAAGTAATCCATCTGTTTGGCTTGCAGGCTAACCAGCACTCTGAACACCAGCAGGGCGATAATCGCCACGATCATACCTGTGGCAGTACAGATCAGGGCTTCACCAATCCCCGCAGCGGCAGCCGTAGCCTGTTCGCCCCCACCCCCGGCCCCAATATTCAAATTACCAAAGGTGGCAATCAAGCCTGTGACGGTGCCTAATAAACCCAGTAGGGGAGCAACGGCCACAATGGTTTCTAGAGCTTTGTCACCTTTGCGCATTTGCACAAACTCCTTATCAGCGGCAGCTTCCAAGGCCAGACTAAAGGTTTCTGGAGAAGGCTGCTTGAGCCGCAGGGGAGCCAATAGGAAACGACCGATCGCGAGATCCTGGAACTGGGAAGCTAGACTGGCAGCCTCCGTCAAATCTCGCCGAGATGCATCTAAAACATCGTGCACCACTCGCCCCTCTTGCCGCAATAGCCGGAACCAAAAGAGTGCCCGCTCCAGGCCGGTAGCGATAGTTACCACTGAACAGCCAAGGATGGGCACCATAACGGGACCCCCTTCTCTTACCAGGTCAAAAACGGTGCTCATAACCTATGCTCAAACTCCTGCCAGGGGATAACGTCGGCGAAGGACAGCCGCTCTACTACACTGAACATGTCTTCATGGAACATAAGAAAATGGCTTTAGCCATTGTTCAAGGAAGAGGGGATAACAAAAATTATAGTTGGTGCCATTTATAGTCTTGGCCAAAGCGCTGAGGACAGCGTTGAATAACTCGAAGCCCAGAAGAATAGGGATTCTGACTCACCTCTGTCCCATCAACGGGACTAGGGCCCTAGGCTCAAACCATCGAGTCAGGCCTGAGCCCGTAGCAAAGAGGATGGCGGCTCTGTCCTAACCGAGCTAGAGATTGCTATACCGCAAAACTGTGTTCAATTCTATCCTAAAGATAAAGGGAAAAAGATTAAGAAGGGAAGGCCTTCAGTTTAAGAAACGGTTATGTGAGTTAATTGACGGGTCTGATCAGGCTAGTTGGGCGATCCCTGGCGATCTCCCTCACCACATAAACCGTAGTCCTTTCTTCATCAAGAAAGCTTGCAGGGAGGGCATTTGACCAGTTACCACAATCTGGGCTGGGGTGAGGTTGGGGGCCTTACTGTGATGTAGTAGCCAACCAGCCGTAGCCCCAGCGGCACCGCCAATACTCCATTCGCCATAGTGCACCCGGGTGACGCCATTGACAATGTGACTAACGGCAATACTTTTACCGCCAATCAACACATTGTCAACCCCCTGGGGAATGATTGCCTCCAGGGGAATTTGCAGGGGCCGCACTACAAATTCCTTAATGCTGGCGGCGGCAGCTTCGTAGGAAGGTCGGTCGTCGCGGTAGCGACAACCGTGGATATCAATATCGTAGTGGGCCAGGGCGATCGCGGTGGGGCTAAAGTCCCGTCCGCCGGTCATATCTTCTCGCAGGTCCGCCTCTACCGCCATAAAACTATCCTGACCGTAGGCCGGGTTCCCTAAAATACGCCGTCCTTCTCGAATGTAGGGCACCATGCTGAGCCCCGACTGCGTACCCAGGGGGGTGTCGCGCCCCTTCAAAAAGGTGAGGGGTAACTGGCGGGTGGCCTGGGTTTCTACGAGCCATTCGGCAAACATCAGTGCATGGACTTCGCCTTGCTTGAGGGACTCTGTAGAAATCCCGCCTAACCAGTTTTGCCTTTGCCCGGATAGTTGAATATCTTCTTCACTTAGGATCAAAGGTGGATCCATAAAGTGCCAGTCGTTTCCCTTATTCCAGTTAATTAGGGTCATTTCCCCTGGATGAGTCCTATTCACATTGGACTCTCCAGGTACCTGACTGACGATCCGACGATAGTTGAAGACACTGCCGGTATTAAAGAATTTAAAGCCCTCCAGGTGAAACTCCCCTCGGTGCTCGGCTTTAGTAAAAACCGGTTTAATGGTTTTCAGTTGCTGCAAACTTTCCCCCTTGTCATTTAGGGTAGCCAGCACAAAGGGATAGGTGTAGGACTGGGTACAGTCAGGGTTATCCTGGGCAGGAGCGTTCACCTCACCGGTAAAGGTCTGGGAGTCTGACCCGACGCGGTGGGGAAAATTGGCCCAGCCCACCAGTTCGCCGGTATCGGTTGCATCAATTACGATCATGGGGCGATTCGGCGGAGGTTGCAGCCGGATCGGAATTTTATTGTAGCGATCGCTGTCGGACCAGCTATACCATTCCCCCAACTCCTCAGATAGTCGCCCTGTGGGAACATAGTTGGCATCCCAGGGAATCCGTTTTACCCCGTAGACCGCCGTAATGTTGCGTCCTGTCAGGTCAAAAGCAGCTCCCTTAAAGGCGGTAGAGGTGGCCCAACGGCTTTGGGGCGCAGAGCGGGAGGCTTGCCGCAACCATAGTTCAGCCGCGGTTGCCCCGGCCTTGGGGGAAAAACAAAGGGTTCCCACCCAACAGCTATTGACCTGATTGACCGATTTCCGCCCATCTAGCCCTGTCCAGGGGGGCAGGGTAACGGGTTGGCGGCCAATCAAATCTTTAAAGGCTTGCCAGTTTTTAGAAAAATTTTTTCGCCAGCGCATCGCCCGCGATTCGTCGATCGCCCCTACCCCCTGGGCACTAATCTGCCCTCCTAACCAGGGAGACAGCTCCATCAGACAGGTGGTGGCTCCCGCTTGCATGGCCTGAGCCGCCGCCGCCACCCCCCCCAGGCTACCCCCGATGACAACGACCTCGCAGTTCCAGACTTCTTCGGCGATGGGTAGGGGAGCCAGGTTGGGTCGACCATTGGCTGCCTGGATCTGGCGAATACCCGTAGCCACCTCCGCCCGGTTGATAATCTGGCTAACCGGACGTTGAACCATAGCGACGGGATCACGCCAGTGCTCACTAACACTGCGAAAGGCCACCAGCAACAGACTGCTCAAGCTAAAGCATAGGATCATCAGGACTGAGAGACGCCTCAATCTCTGCTGACTCCGTTTGCGCTTCAGGGGGAGGGAACGGTAGCGACGATGCTCTACCATGGGCAGGGCGTTAGAAAACTTCAGGTATTGTCTGTGAGTGTAGCAATCAAAGAGACGGGTGATGCAATAAACTTACATCACCCGCTGACCCTATCAATGTCAACAACTTCACGACAGGAAACCTTAGTTCCTCTTGATTGCTCCGGGATTACCCTTAACCGTGGGGAACCCTAGCTTTAAGCCGACTACCATCTATTCTAGAGACCGCTCTACTGATGCCGAGTCGGCCCAGGCTCAGGAACCCAACCCCCATAATTAAGAAGTTACTGGCGATGGTAATACTTTTTTTGACCGCACCGTTTTTAGCATTTTCGGTCATGGTAAAGGCCTGGGACTCAATAGATTTGAGGGCATTCTCAAAGTCTCTGGGGGTGGCTTTGGCTTGTATCTCAGGATTACTCCGACTTTGCTCCACCTGGGTTTGCAACTGTTGAGCCCGCTGACTAATTTGGTTGATGGTTTGGGCCTGAACCTTGAGCCCATCGGAAATCACCAGCACACAGGTGAGTAGATAGGCTACCCCTAAACCCAGGCCCAGGTAGGATAAGGACTTACGCCGCATGGTGGTATCCCAGCAGCCATAAAGGAGTAGGGCCACACCGAAGACCAAGACGATACTGCGATCGCCCACCTGCTGTAATACCCCAAAACGCCATAGGGCTCCACCCCCCATGGGTAAAACTATCCCAAGAACATCGGCTAAAAAACCAACGATACAAATTAAACCAACAATGCGGGCGATCGCCTGACCGACCGGAGCTCCAATAGGAGCTGGACTGATAGAATTAGCCATAGGAAATAACCTGTTTAATTAAAGTCTGTTTAACCCATAAATCTAAGGGTAATTAGATCCCCTGAGGACCTTACCGATCAATTTCGGCTCCTGAAGTAAGGGGTAAGGAATTACTAGATCCAGTAACCCTGGGCCGTTTCTTAAGGATTGCCATAACAGCATAGTAATAGACGGTGAATAAGACCGCAGAAAAAATTTGAGCCCCCCAGGTATTATGCCAGAAATTAAAGACAGCCTCTCCCCAGTAGACAGAGGCAAGGGCCAGCAGCATAATGCGAGGAACGTTAAACAAGAACGCCAGCACAACACCTATTAGCATAATCAGAGCTACCCGGTGCCATTTCTGTTGATACAGGATGCCCATGACCAGGCCCGTGGCCGCCATCGTTAGAGCCATGCTGAATCCGTTACAGGGTTCCCCTACCGCTACACTGCCGTGGGGAGGCAGTAGGACAAAATGGGCTTCGGCTACGGCCGGTTGACCCATCAGCCTTAAACCAAAGGCACCGGCTTGAGCCATCACTCGCTCTAACCACCCACTGGGAGTAAATACCGCCCACACCGTTCGGCCGAAAACCGCTGGCTGGGGATAGGCGGTGAGCAGAGCCATCATTACGGGTAAGCGATACTTAAGGAAAAAACCGGGTCCCCAAGAGCTAACGGCGATGCCAGCCAGAATCACCACCCACAGCATTGCCTGGGGCCAGATGGCGAAACGACAGAAGGGAAATAGAATGACTCCACCCAAAATCATCAGGTATCCCATGGCCCGATCGGCCTCGGAGGCCTCTAATTGGGCAATGTCGTGACGATTTTTCCAGAGTTGGTGGAAGCCGATGGCCAGACAACCCGCCACCAAGGGAAAGCCCGCTGAACCCTGGGCGGCTCGGGTAACCACCCGGGGAGCCCAGGCCACCAGATATATCAGCCCAGCGGTTAGCCCCAATAGTACAATGCAACCATGCCAGCTAGCTAAGGCCCTTTTCAGGCAGGCTAGGCTCCAGCGTCTAAATTTAGTAAGGTACTTTTTAATATTCATTCCAATATTATTTCAACGCTCTACGCTGATTATCACTATGGCAATCAAAATAACCTGGATCTGCGTTTTCCTATTGTAGGCAGAGTTGTCTGCCATCCCTAGAATTTATTGGTTGCTTCACTAAAACTCTAAAAAAGTCCCAGAATTTTGCGATCCTATAGTTGTAGCCAGCCCTTACCTATCTAATGTGGCGCAATCCAAGACTCCCTGGTTAGTTAGGCGATATCCGCTTGGCTATGCACCCTGCCTGGCCCAAGCCATAAAAAAACCGCCCCTACTCTCCAATGTCTTTCCCAAGGGGGATAGGATCCTGGAGTATAGGGGCGGATGGGTTGAATATGGTCTATAGACCCGGATGCTGTTGTATGGCAGCCGAAGCCACCCTAGGCGCTAAGCTCCTGGTTGTCTTGCTGCTTTTTACGCAGAGCTGCCACACCCATGCCAATCAGACCAGGTAATAGGGCTGGAGTAGGCACCGCCGCCGCACTGGAGGGTGCACTAAAGTTGGAAATGGTGACATAACCAGCGCCAAAAGCATTGCCGCCATAACCAGTATTATCGGGAAGGGTGATAATGCCGAAGGCAAAGGTGGAACCAGCGGCGAGGAAAGGTGAGGTATAGGTTCCAGTGCTTCCGTTGGTATCTACCACGAAATTTGGATCCCAAACATTATTAATATTTACAATGAACGGATCAAATCCATCAGCATCGTAGGTTCCATAGGAATAGTTAAAGGAAACCGTACCCGCCGCCTTCAGAGTGGTTTGGATATAGGTGACACCAGCGTATCCACCAGTCAACGGTGGGGTACCACCGTAAGCGTTGCCTCCGGTCAGGGTGATGGAATTGGCACTTCCCGAACTAGGTGTGACAAACCCATCGGTAACCTGGGGACCACCGTGTAAAGGTGTGTCCAAGTTGATTAGCTGCCAGTTAGACAGGGCGTAATCCCCATAGAAGCCCGTTGCGCTGGCAGGCTGGAGGTCTACTAAAACCATGCTGGCTGCAATACCGGCAGATACAAGTCCGGCCTTCAATAAGGTAGTTGTCATAACAAACTCCGATCAGTCAACAGTAAAAGCAATGTCGTAAAACCAGGACTTCGAACCAGTTAGGATGAACTAGTGAATTAGAGTAAGATGAAAGACCCTAAATGGACTAATCTGCCAATCTAAAGCCACCGCTGACCAACTTAACAACCCTGTACCCATTACACTAACCACCTAGAATGGGATGAAATGAACGGGTAGGATCTTAGGTTGGTCAGCAGAACCCTTACTTAATAGATTCATCGCTAACACTAAACAAGGCCGACAATCAGTCAAAATCAGATCACGAAGGTGTATAAAAAGTGATCTTTATGTAGGTGTTTATCCTTATTTTCTCCGTCAATATATTAAACCTATTTGTCGGGCTATCGTCAACGGCTTTCCAGTTCTCTTCATCGGAACCTCATATATATATTATGTTTCTGGATCAAGTCTCTGATATAGCCGTAGCCGCCTTTAACAAGGCGGCAAGGATGTTTGAAAAGGCTTAGTTAAGCTAAAGGTTTTTGCCGAAGGTCTCAAACACCCTTTGCAGCCAGCCAGAACGCTTATGAAACGTTAGATCGGATGCTTTGTAGATCCTGGGCATTTGCCCAGTGTTTAAACCTTGACGAAGAGACGCTAAGTTTTCCTAATTGTCTCTCTGCTGGGCTGGGTTTGGCGGTAAGGTAAGGCTTAAGTTTCTCTGCCTGGGAGTTAGGCCAGTTAGGGCCTGCTCCCAGGTTGGTGGGGGGTTGATAATGGCTGAGGCTGTAGGGTTGGTAGATTGGGCTTTAACCGATCTAATTCACCCACTACTAGTGCCCCTGGGTTGTATCGGGGCTTGGGGTCTGGTGGTTTTGACGCTGTGGCAGTTGGTGGCGATCAGTTGTGATGGGCTGAAACAGGCCAGAATCATGCACCAGGTTCCCTGCGCCCGTTGTCGTTACTTTACCCATAGTCCGTTGCTTAAATGCCCCGTTCATCCTCAGACGGCCCTGTCAGAGGCCGCGATTGGCTGTGACGATTACGAAACCACGGTTTGTTTGTGACAGCGCGATAATCTCCAGCCCTGGCCCCGGGGTGTGGGGCGGAGGCGAGCCAGAACCCCTAACCTAGTTTTCCCTACGATTGATCCCCACTGCTCTCAGCCTTCTGGCCGCAGCCATACTAGGCATTGCCATGCTAAATCCCCTACCCATCGCCGACATTCTCACCGCTGCTGATTTGATCCAGGCCTATGGGGCCGGTCAGCGAAATTTTGCCTACCTGGTCTTGCCAGGGGTTGATCTGAGTGGGGTTGATCTGAAGGGGGCTGACTTCAGCTATGCCGACTTGAGTGGGGCCAATCTAAACCAGGCTAACCTGCGGGGGGCCGACCTCAGCTATGGCAATCTGATGGAGGCTGATCTGAGCCAGGCTGATCTGCGGGGGGCCATGCTAATTGGTACTAATTTGAAAACGGCCATCCTTCAAGATACCCAACTCACCACCGCCGATTACGATCCTGACTCTACCCACTTTCCTCCTGCCTTTAATCCCCAGGATCATGGCCTGAGGGCCGATCGCTAAGGTGATCAGGGCGGCTCCTAAACTACCGCTGTACCATGTCATAATGAAGCCCCTAGGTCAGCGGTAAACCAGTAGTGTCCTATTCCTCTGAAACCATCGAAGCAGCCATGCAGGCGGGAGAACTGTCCTTCCAACTGCCCGATCCTGACGATGACCAACTTTCCGACTATGATTTTCAGCGCCAGGTGGAGGCTGCCTGGCAGGTGTGCGATCGCTTCGACCTGCAAACCGATATCTGGCGGGGGCGAATTTTAAAGGCTGTGCGCGATCGGGAAAAGCGCGGCGGCGATGGTCGGGGTACCGGTTTTCTCAACTGGCTGAAGGACCGGGAAATTACCAAAAGCCATGCCTATAACCTGATCGAGCTGGCCGATAGTGCTGACCAACTGCTGCAGGCGGGTCTACTGGCCCCGGCGGATGTTAATCAGTTCAGTAAGCGGGCCTTTGTAGAAACCGCTAAGGCGGCTCCAGAAGTGCAGCAACTGGTCACCGACTCAGCCCGCAAGGGTGACCACATCACCCGTCGAGAAGTGCGTCAGGTGGCCGATGAATGGGCTGCCATGACCTCGGAGTTGATTCCCGAAACCCTAAGGGAAAAGGCGGCTAACCAGACCATTCCCAGCCGCTATCTGGCTCCCCTGGTGAAGGAGATGGAAAAGCTGCCGGTCGCTCACCAGGCGACCCTGAAAACCGAGGTAGAACTCAACCCCGATCTGGATACCCTGAAGCAGGTGACCGCCGAGGCCCGCTATCTGTCGAAGTACCTGGCCTCCGCTAATCAGGTGCAATTGCTCGAGGCCAGTGACCTGGATCTGGAACTGGCCCTGGAGGAGGCTCTGCGGGTGGGTTGCCTGAATGCTGCCGCCGATATGGTGGCCCAGGCCGCCCAAATTGAGCAGACCGCTGCCCGGCTTTACACCACCTGGAAGCGCCTTAACCAGCTGGCGGAGCGGGTTTATCTGGATAGCGGCGAGAGTACCCCCCACCTGCGATCGCTGCTGGCGGCCCTAGCCCCTATTACCCACGAAACCATTCAGGTACGGCTGGGGGAAGCCAACAGTGTGACCGCCCAGACCATCCATTGGCAGTTGATGGTCGAACAGAGTTAGGGCGGCTTGACCATGGTGAGTCCTCCCATTTACCTGGACTGTCAGGCGACTACTCCGGTGGATCCACGGGTCCTGGAGGCTATGCTGCCCTGGTTGGGTCAACATTTTGGTAACCCTGCCAGTACCACCCATACCTATGGTTGGACCGCCGCTGCGGCGATCAAAAAGGCCCGGGCTACCCTGGCTACCGCCCTCAAGGCTAGCCCCGAGGAAATCATCTTCACCAGTGGTGCCACTGAGGCGAATAATCTGGCCCTGAAGGGGGTGGCGGAGGCCAACTTTAACCGAGGCCGCCATTTGATTACGGTGCAGACCGAACATAATGCGGTTCTCGATCCCTGTCGCTATCTGGAAGGGCTGGGCTTTGCCGTTACCTACCTGCCGGTCGGAGCGGACGGGTTGATTAACCTGGAGGACTTAGAGGCCGCCTTTCGGCAGGATACCCTGCTGGTCTCCGTGATGGCGGCCAACAACGAAATAGGTGTCCTCCAACCCCTGGCGGAAATTGGTCAGCGCTGCCGCGATCGCGGCGTGCTGTTCCATAGTGATGCGGCCCAGGCGATCGGTAAAATACCTCTGGATGTGCAAACCCTGCAGGTCGATCTGCTGTCCCTGACGGCCCACAAAATCTACGGCCCTAAGGGTATTGGCGCCCTCTATGTGCGGCGGCGCCAACCCCGGGTCTCCCTGGCCCCCCAGATCCATGGCGGTGGCCACGAGCGGGGGCTGCGATCGGGGACCCTGGCCCCCCATCAGATTGTGGGACTGGCTACGGCGGTAGAGTTGGGTCTGGCGGAGATGGTTGGAGAGGGGGACCGGTTGGGGCGGTTGCGCGATCGCCTCTGGGCTATCCTGCAGGCCGGCATACCCGTGCGTCGCAATGGCCATGCCCAGCGCTGCCTGCCAGGCAACCTGAATATCAGTATTCCTGGTATCGATGGTACCGCCCTAGGCTTAGGGTTAAGGTCCCTGGTGGCCCTTTCCTCTGGGGCCGCCTGTAGTAGTACCAGTACCGCCCCCTCCCATGTGCTTAAGGCCTTAGGCCACAGTGATGCCCTAGCCCGGTCCTCCCTACGTTTTGGCCTGGGTCGCTTTACCACCGCTGAGGAGATTGAGCAGGTGGGTGCGGGAGTTGTGGCCACGGTGCAGACTTTGCTGGGCTTGCCCTGAGGGATAGTCAAGGCACCGTAGGGGACTTGCCAACGGAGTGCGGGCCATCTCCTTCGCCGCCTTACCCAGGACAGCTATGGCACCAGGGGTTAGCCCAGAGACGGTGAACTCTGGTTAAATCTCGATCCGGAAGACCCAGTCTGCATAGGCCTGGTCCCGACCTTCGGTAATGGCGCTGAGTTGATGGCGCAGGCGATCGGTCAGGGGTCGCTGGGTAGGTAGGGTGTAGGATTCAACCTGGCGTACCGGCGTAATTTTAGCTGCCGTACCACTCAGAAAAACCTCCTCCGCAATGAATAGCTCCGATTTATCTACCGGCCGTTCTATCACCTCGATGCCCAAATTTCTGGCCAGGGTAAGAATGCTATCGCGAGTAATTCCTTCCAAAATATCCTGGTCATAGCCAGGGGTAATCAGCTTGCCGTTGCGAACGATAAAGACGTTCATGCCAGAGGCTTCGCTGACTTTGCCCTGGGAATTCATTAAAATCGCCTCATCAAACCCCGACTCTACCGCTTCAGTTTTGGCCAGGGAGGAGGTAATGTAGGCCCCGCTAATTTTGCCCCGCAAGGGTAGGCTGCGGTCTTCCTGACGATACCAGGAGCTAATGCGGCAGGTGACTCCCTCCGGTGAGAGGTAATCCCCTAACTCGAGTCCGTAGATAAAAAAGTTTTTCTCAACATTGTGCAACCGGGGCGAAATGCCCAGGTCAGAGGTGTAAACAAGGGGCCGAATGTAGAAAGAGGTGGTGGGTCGATTCTTTTTTACAAAGTCGGTAATAATCGTCTGAATGGTTTCAGCCGGCAGGTCGTAGTTTAGGAGGCGAGCACTGGTGCTGAGACGCTGGCAGTGGCGATCGAGGCGAAACAGCAAAATCTGACCGTCCTGATCGGGATCGGGAATCCCTCGTAATCCGCCAAAAGCCCCTGTGCCGTAATGAAGTGCGTGGGTAGCAATGGAAATTTTGGCGTCGTTAAAATCCCGAAACTGGCCTTCAAAATAGGCAACGGGCAGAAAGTTATGCATGGCAGGGTCTGACCTTGAAGAAAGGCTGAACAAAAGTTGTTTACCAGAATAGTGCTAATTGCAGGAATCGCCACCACCAACTTCAGTCTTCTTATCGCGATTCCATGCCTGGGCATCGGGGACCCATCAGGGGGCGGAGAGAAACTTCAGATAATCCTGGGTGAGGTCTTTAACCGCTGCTTCGTAAAACCGCTGGCCATGGTCTGGAGTGGCCAGGGCCGGGTTCGATCCCATGCGCCCGTCGGGATAATGGCGACGAAAATCTTCTGGACCGTAGATGGGAAAGCCGGAAACGGCAATGGGGGGATTTAATTCGGCTTTTTTAATCTGATCGGGATAAACATATTGAGTCAGGGCTACTTCACTAGGGGTAGCGTGGGACCCCTCCTGATCGCCATACAGTTCTTTGGCCAGGCTGTAGACCGAGACCGCCATAAACCAATTGGCTAGACCGCAGCGGACCTCTGTTGCCTGGGGCAATGGGGTCGCCGCCAGGGCAGCATAGGTTTCGGCAAAGGCTGCCTTTAGGGGGGCAATGTTGCCCCCGTGGCCGTTGATAAAGAAAAATCGGGTAAAGCCATAGCCAACCAATGGTTTTAGGTAATCTTGCAGGAGGGCAATCAGGGTACTGGGCCGTAGGCTCATACTGCCAGGAAAGGCGGTATGGTGCAGGGCCATGCCTACATTAATGGTGGGTCCTACCAGGGCATTGGCCGCTTCTCCCACTCCCCGGGCCACCACTTCCGCACAAATGGCATCGGTGCCAATCAGGCCCGTAGGGCCATGCTGTTCTGTCGATCCAATCGGGAAAATAATTCCCTGGGAGTGCCTCAGGTAGGTTTCAACTTCGGGCCAGGTACAGAGGTGGAGGAGCATGGCAAGGAGCGATCGCAAAATTACAATTATGCCCAGAACCCTGAGGAGCGAACCGATCCATCGAAGCCCAGGCTGGGTGCATATTCTGACGGGCCTTCACCCCGCCCATTGGAGTTAAGGCTATAGTTCTTACTATAGCCTGAGGACTAACCTCCCTAGGGAAAAGTATTCTCTAATACATTTATGCCGAATATGTGCTGATATCAGAGAGATTGTGCCCTTTTTCCTGATTATCCTAGAGAGACTTCTGTGCAGCTTCCTAAACCCACTTGATCCCGGATCTGGCTTTCGATGGCTTGAGGTCTGTCTGCTGTCGGCCCTAGTCGTTTCACTCCGAAATGTTATGGTTATGGCCCTAGCCAGCCTCAAAGCAACGGAGGTGCGCCAGAAGGCTCACTCAGTATTATCGTTTTCATGTCTCGTAGCCCCTCAGATTTAGCTAAAATTACTCCATATTTATTCATTAGGGGCTAGTCAACGGATATAGGGTGTTACCCAGGCGTCATCAAATCGATACCCAGATACCCATGTACAACCTACAAACAACCTAACAATTGTTCCCCCTTCGACCCAGCTCGTTTCAAGATTTATCTTACCGGCCCAGGAGAAGCGCCTATGCTACATCGCAAGATCTATCAACTCTGTTGTGATGGTCGAGAAGTGTGGATCTTTCTGAGGGACCAACAGCGTTGGATAGAGCGGGCTCGAATTCTAGATATTGAAGGTGATTTGATTACCCTCCGGTACGAAACCGAAGAGGACGATGAAATTTGCTCCTGGGAAGAGATGGTTCGTTTAGAAAGCATTGGTGCTATTACCCAGCGTCTGGCGGCCGTGCCCCGGGGTGATGTGGAGTTGGCTGTGGCGGAGGACTGTCCGGAGACAGAGATTATTTAAAGGAAATGTAATTTTAATTTGACTACGTGACCGGGGATTTGCTAGGATAGCGATTCTGTAGTGAAGTGCGAGTTGGGCATGAAAGTCCGGGCGTCTGTTCGCAAAATATGTGATAAGTGTCGCGTGATCCGCCGTCGAGGTCGGGTCATGGTGATCTGTTCTAATCCTAAGCATAAACAACGCCAGGGCTGATGGTTCAGGCGTGGCTGCAGGGTCTTAGAACTGCAGTCTGGCTGATTTTCAAGTCCTGGTTTAGCGATGATTGATGATAGGAGCGGAGCTCGAGGGTAACCAATAGCGCTGCACTGGTTAAATCAAAGTTGGGGGAGATACTCTAGGTGGCACGGATAGCAGGCGTGGATTTGCCACGCGACAAACGAATTGAAATTGGCTTGACCTATATTTACGGTATTGGGTTGACCCGCTCCCATGAGATCCTCGCTAAAACCGGGGTCGATCCCGATATCCGGGTTAAGGATTTAACCGATATCGACGTAGCTAAACTACGGGATGCGGTGGAAAGCGATTACCAGGTTGAAGGTGATCTGCGTCGCTTGGAAAGCATGAACATCAAGCGATTGATGGACATTGGCAGCTATCGAGGACGACGTCATCGGGCGGGTCTGCCTGTACGTGGTCAACGCACCCGAACCAACTCTCGTACCCGTCGCGGTGGTACTCGGCGCACCGTAGCCGGCAAGAAAAAGGCGCCTAAGAAGTAGTCTCTAATTTGGGCTTCGGGCTCCTTTCCTGAAGTTTCTGCCATAATGAAGCTCGCTGCTGGCATGGCGAGTTTTTTGATTGTTTAGCGATCGCCTACGTTTAGTGAGATTTTAGTTAAAACACCATGGCCAAACCAACCCGCAAAACCGGTCCTCGCAAGAGTAAGAAAAATGTTCCCAGTGGAGTCGCCCATATTTGCTCCACCTTCAACAACACTATCGTAACTATTACCGATCAGTCCGGTGAGGCGGTTTCTTGGGCCTCGGCGGGCTCTAGTGGGTTTAAAGGGGCCAAAAAGGGAACTCCCTTCGCAGCCCAAACTGCGGCAGACAGTGCGGCTCGTCGTGCCATGGACCAGGGAATGCGTCAGATCCAGGTAATGGTGAGTGGTCCTGGGGCTGGTCGGGAAACAGCCATCCGAGCGCTTCAGGGAGCAGGGCTAGAAATTACCCTGATTCGGGATGTTACTCCTATTCCTCACAACGGTTGTCGGCCGCCTAAGCGGCGACGTGTCTAGGACTACAGGTAGGCTTCATCGGGCGTTAGGTTGAAGGGAGAGAGTACTATGGCACAGTTTCATATAGATTGCGTTGAGTCAACTATCGAGGCCGATCAGGGTCAGTATGGCCGATTTGTTATCGAACCTCTGGAGCGTAGTCAGGGTACTACCGTTGGCAATGCTTTACGGCGTGTTCTACTGTCCAACCTAGAGGGAGTAGCTATTACTGCGGTGAGAATCGCTGGCGCTACCCACGAGTTTTCCACCATCACCGGAGTACGGGAAGATGTTTTGGATATCCTTCTCAACATGAAGGAAATTGTTCTACGCAGCTATTCTAGCCATCCTCAAATTGGTCGTTTGATGGTGCAGGGTCCAGCTCGGGTTACTGCCGGTCATTTTGATTTGCCTTCGGAGGTGGAGGTGGTCAATCCTGATCAGTATGTAGCTACCGTAGTTGACGGCCATAGCCTGGAGATGGAATTCAGGATTGAGCGGGGGCAGGGATATCGGGCCGTAGATCGGAGTAAGGATGACGCCACAGCGCTGGACTTTATCCAGATCGATGCGGTGTTTATGCCGGTTCGTAAGGTTAACTACGCTGTGGACGAAGTGGTGGTGTCTGGTTCTATGCAAAAAGACCAGCTCACTATGGATATCTGGACCAACGGTAGCATTACTCCCCAGCAGGCAATTAGTCAGGCTGCCGATATTCTTGTGGATCTCTTTGTTCCCCTCAAGGATGTCACGCTGGAGCCCAAATTTGATGAGGAGGTCAGGGAAGAGGATCCTAACAACCAGATTCCCATTGAGGAGTTGCGACTGTCAGTGCGGGCCTATAACTGCCTGAAGCGAGCCCAAATCAATTCTGTAGCCGATCTGCTGGATTTCAGTCAAGAAGATCTTCTGGAAATTAAGAACTTTGGACAAAAGTCCGCCGAGGAAGTGATCGAGGCTCTCCAGGAGCGGTTAGGAATTACTCTACCGCTTGAAAAAGCGTCTAAATCAGCCTAGGTCCTGGCTTTTTTCCCTGGTTTGTTGATGTTATTCACCTGAGTTAATTTTTATGCGCCACCGTTGTCGCGTTCATCAATTAGGTAAGCCTGCCGATCAGCGCAAGGCTCTGTTGCGTTCCTTAACGACTGAGCTAATTCGTCATGGTCGCATTACCACCACTAAGGCTAAAGCCAGGGCGGTGCGGGAAGAGGCCGATCGCATGATTACCCTGGCTAAGGACGGTTCCCTACCAGCTCGTCGGCAGGCCCTCGGCTACATCTATGATAAGCAGCTAGTGCATGCCCTGTTTAGTCAAGCCAGCGATCGCTACGGCAATCGGGCGGGGGGCTATACCCGTATTGTTAAAACTGTGCGGCGGCGCGGTGACAATTCGGAAATGGCTATTATTGAGTTGGTCTGAGTTTTAGGTAGGTTGGGTTTTGTTCAGAATTTTTCAGTGATGGGAAAGGTCTCTGCCATACAGCGTAGCCTAGAAAATAGTTCCCCTGAATTGGGTCAATCCATTCAGCGGGTAGCTATGGTGGTGCAGTACGTTGGTACTAAACTCCATGGCTGGCAATGGCAGCCTAATGCTCGCACTGTCCAGGGAGAACTGGAAGCGGTAATTCGTTCCGTTTTAGGCTATTCTGTGCGCTTGAATGGAGCCGGACGTACCGATGCCGGCGTTCATGCGGCGGCTCAGATGGCCCATTTCGATGCCCCTGATTTTATCCCTGCCCATCGCTGGGCTGATATTTTGAACGCCCGTTTACCCCAGGATATTCTGGTGCGAGCAACGACGGTGGTGCCTGAATGCTGGCATGCTCAGTTTTCTGCCCAGTGGCGTCGTTACCGTTATACCTTTTACACCGGTGACTGTCCCAATCTCTTTGTGCGGCCCTTTGTCTGGCACTATTACCATCACTACCTGGATCAGGCCAAGATAGAGGCTGCCCTCAACCCTATGGTGGGTTTCCACGACATGACGGCTTTTCACCGGGCCCGTTCCGGCCGCAGCCATTCCTGGGTCGATCTGCAGGCGGCAGAATGTCGGCGTCAAGGGGATTTTCTGACCATAGAGCTACAGGCCAAGGGCTTTCTATACGGTATGGTACGGCTGATTATGGGCCTGATTGTGAAGGTGGGTACCGGTGAGCTGCCACCCCAGGATTTTCAGCAACTCTGGCATAACCGCCAACGCCATCGAGTTAAATACTCAGCTCCAGCCCAGGGGTTGTGTCTGCTGAGAGTGGGTTACGATCCCCTACCCTTCCCCCCAGAAGTATGGTTTGACAGCCAACCCCAGTTTTATCTGGGCTCGGCGGTGGCCTGAATCTTTCAGCTCTTCAGGCTGTGATTGACCAGAGAGACGCTCAAGAAACGGATGTGTATTATGACCAAGACCTACGTTCCCGCTCAAAATTCTATTGATCGCCAGTGGTACCTAATTGATGCCGAAGGCCAACGTTTGGGCCGCCTAGCCACAGAAATTGCTACCGTATTGCGGGGTAAAAATAAGCCCACCTTTACTCCCAATATGGATACCGGTGACTTTGTCATTGTTGTTAATGCCGAGAAAGTTGTGGTGACCGGTCGTAAGTCTAGTACCAAGCTGTATCGCCGCCATTCAGGGCGTCCCGGTGGAATGAAAACCGAAACCTTTGACAAGTTGCAAGCTCGTATTCCCTCCCGGATTATTGAGCAGGCTGTAAAGGGCATGCTGCCTAAGACTACCCTGGGACGGCAGCAGTTTACCAAGCTTAAGGTCTATGCCGGTCCTGACCATCCCCATCAGGCCCAGACCCCCCAGCCCCTTGTTGTTAACACTATTCCTGGAGAGACTAACTAATGCAGGCGATCGATAAGACAGAACGAGTTATGTACTGGGGCACCGGCCGTCGTAAGTCCGCCATTGCTCGGGTGCGCCTGGTGCCTGGTACGGGCCAACTAATTATTAATAAGCGTCCAGGGGACGACTATTTGCAGTTTAACCCGGCTTACCTGATGACCACCCGGTCGCCTCTGGAGGTTCTGGGTCTGGAAAATGACTACGATATTCTGGTTAACGTCAGGGGGGGTGGCCTCACTGGTCAGGCCGATGCAATTCGATTAGGCGTGGCCCGGGCTCTCTGTGAACTCGCTCCTGAAAATCGAAAGCCCCTGAAAATTGAAGGATATCTGACCCGCGACCCCAGGTCCAAGGAACGGCGGAAGTACGGCCTGAAGAAGGCTCGTAAGGCGCCTCAGTTCTCCAAGCGCTAGACTGTTTTTAACCATCCTATTTTTTCCAGGGCTGATTTTGCTATGGCTAAGTCTGAGATTCACCCCACCTGGTATCCAGAGGCTAAGGTCTACTGTGATGGCCAGGAGATTATGACCGTTGGTTCCACCAAGCCCGAACTCCATGTCGATGTCTGGTCAGGTAACCATCCCTTCTACACCGGTACTCAGAAAATTATTGACACCGAAGGCCGGGTGGAACGCTTCTTGCGTAAGTATGGTATGTCGGAGCAGAAGGAAAAGTAGGGTTTACCAACGATCAAAATCTGAAACCTTGAGTTTTGATTTGAGTTTTTAGCGCCAGCTCTTGTCAATGCCTGGGCAGCTCAAATTGTAGTACTCAATTTTCCTCTACCCCCTCCTTATATCTATGGCTGAGGCCTATCTGATTGACAAGCTTAATTCCGTTGATCAGACTTTTCAAGAGCTGACTCGCAGGTTAGCGGATCCAGACGTTGCCCAAGATCCCGACGAGTTTCAGCGGATTGCAAAGTCTCGCTCTTCCTTAGAGGAGACGGTGATTGCCTACGATGATTGGAAGCAGACCCAGCAGGAGTTGGCCGGAGCCAAGGAGGTTTATAAGGAAGCCAGCGGTGACCTTGAACTAAAGGCTATGGCCTCCCTGGAGGTGGAAGCCCTGGAGGAACGCTTACGGGGATTGGAAAGTCGGCTCAAGGTTTTGCTCCTCCCCAGGGATCCCAACGATGATAAAAATATCATGCTGGAAATTCGTGCTGGTACGGGTGGGGATGAGGCCAGTATTTGGGCAGGCGATCTGGTACGGCTCTATTCCCGTTACGCTGAAACTAAGGGTTGGCGTGTCAAACTTCTAAGTGAGTCCACCGCTGATATGGGTGGGTTTAAGGAAGCTATCTTAGAAATCACCGGCGATCGCGTCTATAGTCAGTTAAAGTTCGAAGCCGGTGTCCATCGAGTCCAGCGAGTGCCAGTAACTGAAGCTGGTGGACGGGTTCACACCTCTACGGCAACGGTGGCCATTATGCCGGAGGTGGATGATGTAGAGGTGCAGATTGACCCCAAGGATATTGAGCTAACCACAGCCCGATCGGGCGGGGCGGGTGGACAAAACGTAAATAAGGTGGAAACCGCCGTTGATCTGTTTCACAAGCCCAGTGGTATTCGAGTTTTTTGTACCGAAGAACGGTCCCAGCTCAAAAACCGGGAGCGGGCCATGCAGATCTTGCGGGCTAAACTCTACGAAATCAAGCTGAGAGAACAGCAAGAAGCAGTTACCTCGATGCGGCGATCGCAGGTGGGAAGCGGGGCCCGTTCTGAAAAAATTCGCACCTATAACTACAAAGACAATCGGGTTACCGACCATCGTCTCAATCAGAACTTTACCCTTACCCCTGTGCTAGAAGGAGACATCGAAGACCTGATCCAGTCCTGTATCAGTCGTGATCAGCAGGAGCGCCTGGAAGAATTGGCGGCAGAATCAGCCTCGATCTAACTCCACACTGGGCAGGTAAAGGACGTAATCTATGGCCAGGTTCTTGCACATCGCAGATATTCACCTGGGTTTTGATCGCTACGATACCCCGGAACGCACCAAGGACTTCTTCCGCGCCCTCCAAACTGTCCTGGAACGCCATGCCATCCAGGCATCGGTGGATTTTGTTTTGATTGCAGGGGACCTGTTTGAACACCGCAATATTAAGCCAGCTACCCTGAACCAGGCCCAGGTGTGTCTGCAGGCGCTACAACGGGCTAACATTCCGGTCCTGGCCATTGAGGGTAATCACGATAACCGTCCCTACAGTACCCCCACCAGTTGGCTGAAGTATCTCTCAGAATGGGGCTTGCTGATGCTGCTAGAACCCCACAATGGGTCTGGCGACGAGCCCTTATTAACTGCCTGGAATCCCCAAACCCGGACCGGTAGCTATGTTGATCTTGACTGCGGAGTGCGAGTGATTGGTTCTAACTGGTATGGAGCCACCGCCCCCCGGGCCATTGAACGGTTGGCGGAGGGGATTGCGGCCCTCCCCTCCGGCCCTCCCCAGTGTATTTTGATGTTTCACCACGGTTTAGAGGGGGAAATTGCCCGCTACGCAGGAGCCCTACGGTACAGTGATCTACTCCCCCTCAAGCAAGCGGGAGTTGATTATCTGGCCCTGGGTCATATCCACAAACATTACTCCGCTGAAGGCTGGGTTTTTAATCCAGGTTCCTTGGAGGCCAACAATGTGGAGGAAGCGGGTTATCAACGGGGAGCTTGCCTGGTGGAGATGACCCCCGCTGGTATTCAGGTCCGCCTCCAAACCGATTACTTTCAACGTCCTATCCTGCGGTTGGAATTGGGCGCCAGGGGTCAGGAAAGTCCGGAGGAAATTAGGCAGGCGGCGATCGCCCGGGTAACCGAGGCCAGGGCTACCCTAGCCGAGGGTACAGTGGCCCCCATCATCGAACTAAAAATTACCGGTCAGGTGGGCTTCGATCGCCTCGAACTCGATACCCGCAGCCTGCAATCCGAATTACAAGAGCGGAGCGGAGCTCTGCTGGTATTACTTAAGTACGATGTGGAAAATGTTGCTTACCAGACTCCTTTGCAGGAGGGTCAGAGCCGTTTACAGATCGAGCAGGCAATTTTTGAGGATTTGCTCACCGCCCATCGGGACTACAAAAGGCAGGCTACCCCACTGGCCAGGGGATTGACCGACTTGAAGGCCCGTCAACTCAGCGGCGACGACGAGGTCAGTCTCTATGGTTTTGTCGAAACCCTACTGGGTCAGGAGGCTGTGGAGATACCCCAACCTTGATCCCATCACTCCAGGCTAACCTTAGCTGGGGGTGAGACCTGGGGCTGGCCATCAAAGCTATGGTGGTAGCCACGTTAGAGGGGGCGGAGGCGAACCAGAACGCTTACCCAGTCTTGGCTTTTGCCGTTTCACCAGGGCCTCACCATTCTGGCCAAAGCTATGTATATCCTGTAGTTATGTCTTCCATTCCGCCATCGTCCCCAGCATCGGGGCAGCCCCAAGCCCTCGATCAGGCTACGGCCAATCGCTATGGTCAGGCCTTGCGGGCCTTGAAGCAGCAGTACTATGGCGAGGCCCTGGACCACTTTCAGTCCCTATATCAGCAAAAATCCCTACCCGGCATCTATCGGCTGAAAGTCTGTATGGGTCTGATCCGCACCCATCAGGGCTTGGGGGACCTGGTCCAGGTACGCCAGCTGTGTCAGCCTCTGCTCACCAGTCGATCCCTCCAGGTACGCCAGTGGGCAACCCAGGTGTTACAGTCCTGTACCGATTCGGGCGATCGCCAACCCCGCCCAGAGGAATCCCATAGGGTTGAGGTCCCAGATCCTAACCCAGTCCCTGCCAACTCCCAGGTACATTCCCTATTTCATTACCAGCAGCTCAACCGTCAGATCACCGCTGCAGCGCCGCCGGCCCCCGATTGGGACAAGGTTAACCGTGGCATCGGAGCAGGGGGTCGCTTTTTCTCCCTGACAACGGTTCAGAGGGGGCTATTGCACGCCCTTCAACTGATTACGGCGATCGCCCTCGCCTGGTTGATTATGGTTACCATCCATAGTGGTTTGCGGGGCTGCAATAGTTTGATGCGGTTGATATCCTGGCCCGTACCCCTCTACGGTTTACCCAGCTTCGATCGCCCCCATACCGGTCTGATCCTGAGTCTGCTGCTGTTACTGGCCCTGGCCAGTCCCTGGTTGATGGACCTGATCCTGATCCGGTTCTATGGCCAGCAGGTCCTCTCCCCATCCCAACTGCAAAGGGATCACCCCGAGGCCCTGCGACTACTGCGCCGAGCCTGTCAGCAACAGGGCTGGTCCCTCCCTCCACTGCGGCTGATTCCCGTCGATGTTCCCCTCTGCTTCAGCTACGGCTGGTGGCCTCGTCACAGTCCTATTGTGGTCAGTCAGGGGCTTTTAGAGAGCAGTTCCAGCCAGAGTCTAGGAATCCTCTACAGTTATGAACTGGCCCATAGGGTCAACGCTGATCTGCCGGTGATGTCAACCATGGGCTTACTACTCATCGGTTTCCATAGTGGCTATCGCCAACTGGCTACCTGGGGTGATCGCCAGTTGGGCCTGGCTCGCTGGCTACTGGCCCTGGGCTCGGCGGGTTGCTATGGCGGGTTCTGGGTACTACGTCAGTTGGCCCTGGGGTTGTCACGGTACCGTAGCCGCCTCTGCGATCGCCAGGTGCTGGCCCTGACTCAGGATCCCTTGGCTCTGCAGCAAAGTTTGATCGATCTCACCCTGGCGCTGGCTAAAGATGTCAAACGCCGGGGCTATCTCCACCCCTTGGGATCAGCCCTAGAGGTGCTGTTACCCCTGAGTGGGCGATCGGCGGTTAGTCCCGGTAGCTTTTTGACCACCCTGGATTGGCCCACCCTGACCCATGACGATGTCGCTAACCCTTACCGTTACTGGCTATTGGCCAACTCCTCCCATCCGCCCTTGGGAGAGCGGCTACAACTGTGCCAGTTCTATCCCCAGGGCGGAGGGGGTCGGTCCCGCCTCTCCTCTCCCTTATCGGTGCCTCGCCTGCTGAGCCAGAAAAGTGCCCTGGTGGGGCTACTGGGGGGGGGAGGAGTGGTCCTAACCCTGGGTCTACTCGGTAGAATCCTGCATCACCTGGGCTGGTATCAGCTGGACTGGGTATACGAAGATCCCACTGTCTTAAAGGGGGGGCTTTTGTTGGGCCTGGGGCTGGGCACTTTGCTACGCATTAACAGTCTGTATCCCGATATTCCCTCCGGCCTCACTACCGACTCTGAGGCAGATGCTATGATTCTCAACCGTAAAGCTAACCTACCGGTAGAGGGCCAACCCATACGTCTGGAAGCAACCCTAATCGGTGCACCCGGTTTGGCCAATGGGTTAGCCCAGGAATGCTATCTGGCCTACGCAGATGGGCTGGTGAAATTGGCCCTAACAACTCCTCAGATGGCCTGGCTCGGGTGGCGCCATCCCCACCGCCATCCCCAACACTGGTTAGGGCGCCAGGTCCAGGTGGCAGGTTGGGCCCGCCGGGCCGGGGGATATTTCTGGATTGATGTCGCCCACCTCCAACCCCTGAATCAGCCGTCGGGACTGGAGGACCAGGGACCCCTATGGGCCACTCTGATGAGCCTGGGGTTGAGTGTCTGGGGCATCTTAACTATCTTCATAGGCCACTGAAGGCTGGCGGTCAGCTCCTGGGCTCCAGCTATAGCGCTACCACCTAACGGGGTGGAAAGGGCCTCCCTGCCAAGGGGTTTATCGAAGCTTGCAGACATTTTGAACACTCTCCCACCGTTTCCTGGGATAGTTTTGATCGGATATTGCCAAAATAGGATCAAAATGTTACATTTATTTACAGATTTGATGCCCAGCCATCCTGTCCTTCCTTCAATCTTGGTCGGCTTTGGTTTAATCGGTATCAGGTTCTCCTACTCTCAACACAGCAAATGAACCAGTCGTCTACGGCTGGTTTTTATTTGTCCCGATCGCCGGGTGCTGAGTGGAGAAAGTTATGGCCGGAACTATCCCCTCAGCCGATTTCCCTGGCTTAAGAAGCAATCCTAGCAAAACTCGTTGTCGATCTAGATCTAATCCCGTGTTACCTTAGGTAAGGGTTTCTAGCCTGATCAGGTCAGTCCTGGGCAAGGATGAAGGATATGGTCAGGTGGATGGTAAGGCCTGGGTTTTGTCGGAAATGGGTAAGTGATGATTTATTTACTCAGTCCTAAAATCTGAAGCGAGTCGGGTTTTTCTGCTTTAGTTACTAATATCCTCGCCAGCCATTCATCCCCCAGTTAATCTATCCTTTCCTTGCTTTTTGGAATAATAGAGGTATCGAAATGTCCATTCGCCTTTATGTTGGGAACCTTTCCAGGGATTTGCAACGCCAGGATTTTGAGAATGTATTTGTCAGTTACAACGATGATCTAGTTTCTGTCAAGCTGATCGCCGATAAAAAAACTGGTAAATGCAGGGGCTTTGGCTTCGTGACGGTAAAAACCGAAGAAAAAGCTGATGAGATTGTGGCCCAGCTGAATGGCTATTTACTCGAAGAGACTCCTTTAAAAATTGAAAAGGCTCTGCCCCGTACCAAGGGAGAGGGCGAATCAGAAGAGGGTGAACCGAGCCAGGCTCCTGCTATCAATAGTAAACGGGCCCGGGCAAATGGTCGTAAGCCCTCATCCTCAGACCAATCCAGCAGTGTTGTTTCCCAGCCCGATCCACGCTGGGCCGACAAACTGGAACAATTGAAGGCCATGCTGGCGGCTCAAGCCACCTCTAGCTAGGGCTTAAACTCTGATTTTCGGCTATTTGTTGAATGCGCTGTAACTGGGCTTCCATATCTTTTTTGGTCCAGTTAGCTGCCAGGTAGTTGAAGCCAAACTCAATAATCGGTTGGGAAATGGTAAATTCAAACCGATTATTGAGTTTAGTGCCGGTGTCAACGGCCTGCCATTGCCATCGGTCCTGACCCCGGAAGAACCCCTCAAATTGCCAGACAATCAGGCCTGGCGATCGCTCCACCACCGTGCTGATTAGAGACGGTTGCCAGAAGGGAATTTGAATAATAAACCGACTTTGGGCACCGAGTTGGGTGGACCACCTGTCTATCGGCTCACACCGTAGGGCAGGATTGAGCCAGCGATGCATGATCTCCCGGTTGGTGATGCAGTGCTCCACAACACCTGGACTGGCGTCTATGGTAATGGATTGAAAAAACTGGTGGTAACCCTTCATAGACCCGGATATCCCATAATCTTTCAACAGTTTTCCAGAATTGGAGCCCAGGTGTTATCTGGTTTTGCCCTATCTATATAGCTCTGGTTACTGGCAAGGCAGCGGAGGTAAACTAAAACACCCATCCAGCTTAGCCTTTACCGATGCCGGCTGTCCTTAACCTTCTGGCCCAAGCTATAGTTTGGGTCAAAATTTGATTTAAGTAACCTATTTGCTACAAAAACTCGGAGCTTATCGAGTAAAATCCTGGGATTAATAAGAAATGCTTTAAGTTTACTCAGTTCCCCTAAAGAACTTCCTATAAGTAGCAAGAAGTAATCAGCTTAGGTCAGGGCCTTTGTCGCTAAAGCGCCAAGCTGACTGAGTCACGGGAGAAACTTTCCTGGTTACGAGTAAGAGAGATTAAGAATTCCCTGGACTTAATTTGAAAAGGCTCTTTGCAACCAGCTAAACCACCATGGTATAGAGGGAAACCTTGCCAGTCTTGCGAATGTTCAGGGATGTTATGGTACCCAGCAGGTTCTCCACGGAGTTTTCTAACAATTCCCTAACTCTATCCCCATGGCTGTTCCATCCCAGGATCAACGCACCCCTAACTTCACCGATCCAGCCTACTACATTAGCCGTGAGTTGAGCTGGCTTGAGTTTAATCGTCGGGTGTTGTGGGAAGGGCTCGATCCCCGCACCCCATTACTGGAAGCACTGAAGTTTTTAGCTATCTTCAGCAAAAACCTGGATGAGTATTTTATGGTGCGGGTAGCTGCCATCAAACAGCAAATCGAGGCCCAGGTTAACCCCCCATCTGCCGATGGGCTCAGTCCTACCCAGCAAATGGCCATGATTGGTAGGCGGCTGCGACCGATGGTTAAACAGCAACACCAGACTTTTTTTGGGCGCTTGCGTCCCCAAATGGCCCAGCACGGTATTCGTCTATTGACCTATGGTGAGCTGACCCCCGATCAGCGCAACTTTATGGCGGCATACTTTGAAGAACAAATCTTCCCAGTCTTGACGCCTCTGACCGTTCATGCCCATCATCCTTTTCCCTACATTTCTAACCTGAGTTTGAACCTGGTGGTGATCGTTGCCGATCGCCAGGCCCCCATACCCCAAATGGCTCGGGTAAAAATACCCAAGGTCCTACCGCGCTTCATTGCCCTGCCCGAAAATTTCTGTCGGCACCCCTATCCTCCCTGTGACTGGTTAGGCGTACCCCTAGAGGAGGTGATCGCTCACCACCTAGAGGCTTTGTTTCCTGGTCTGGAGGTGCGGGGTCACTATCTGTTCCGGCTCACCCGTAACGCCGATTTGGTGGTTGCCGAAGAGGAGGCTGACGATCTGATGCTGGCGATCGAACAGGAATTACGTAAACGTCCCCTGGGGGGATCGGCGGTGCGGCTGGAACTTCAACGCCATACCCCGAAGGCGGTTCGGGCCATGCTGATGGAGGCGTTGGGCTTGGCCAAGGGGGATATCTATGGGATTGATGGCTGGCTGGGACTGGGGGATTTAATCACCCTGACTGGTTTGCCGGGATCAGCCTTGAAAGATCCGCCCTGGTCGCCGACCACCCCCCCGGCCCTGGCCCATTTCCCCCCTTCCTCTGGGGTAGAAGCCGACTCCCTAGGGTTAGAGGCAGATAACTTTTTTGCCCTGGTTCGTCGTCAGGATCAATTGTTTCATCATCCCTATCATTCCTTTGTTGCCACGGTACAGCGATTTATTACCCAGGCTGCCCGTGATCCGCACGTGTTGGCGATCAAAATGACCCTTTACCGAATTGCTGGAGGCTCTCCTATCCTGCGGGCCCTAATTGCGGCTGCAAAAAGTGGTAAGCAGGTGACTGTACTGGTAGAGCTTAAGGCTCGCTTTGATGAGGAGAATAATATTAACTGGGCTCGCCAACTGGAACAGGCTGGTGTCCATGTTGTTTATGGTCTGATCGGTCTTAAAACCCACGCCAAAATGGTTATGGTAGTCCGCCTTGAGGGGGATTACATCACCCGTTATTGCCATCTGGGGACAGGGGACTATAATCCTAAAACTGCCCGTACATACACCGATCTGGGCTTGCTGAGCGCCTGCCCTGACCTGGGATCTGATATGGCTGAGCTTTTCAACTATCTCACCGGGTATTCTCGCCAGCAAAATTATCGCCAAATCTTAGTGGCACCGCTGACCCTGCGTCAGGGTCTGGAGGATTTAATTCAAGGCGAAATCGATCGGGCTCAACGGGGGGAAAGGGGACGGATCATCGCCAAAATGAATACCCTGGTTGATCCGGACCTGATTTCCAGACTTTATCAGGCTTCTCAGGCGGGGGTCTCGATTGATTTAATTGTGCGGGGTATTTGTTGTTTGCGTCCTGGCCTCCCACAAATCAGCGAAAACATTCGGGTTACCAGTATTATTGGGCGCTTTCTAGAACATTCTCGGATCTTTTACTTTAGAAATGGCGGTGATGAAAGTTTCTTTCTAGGTAGCGGGGACTGGACCTCCAGCAACTTAGATCGCCGGTTAGAAGTCCTGGTGTCGGTTCGCGATAGGAGCATACAGGCTGAACTTCGGTTGATTTTAGATCTGGCTCTAGCGGATAATCGCCAAGCCTGGGATATGGCTGCTGACGGTAGCTACAACCAGAGACAGCCAGAATCGCCGGACAGCTCATGCAATTTTCAACGGCGACTGATGGATCGCGCCAGTGGAATCAACCGGATCTGATTGGTCTGTGGGACCAGGTGTAAAACAGGGTTAAAAGGCCACTTAAAAAGATTAAACCGGTGAGACCAGCCAGAGGATTACCCTGCAGTCCTGTTACCCAGGCAGGCACCTGGCCCGTCGGTCGGGTTAAATCACTCACGTTCAGCACATAGTAGGTCCAAACCAGGCCGCTGTGGAGCCCGATAGGTGCTCCTAAAGTGGTTACTTCAGGGTGAAAAGGAAATCGGGTACGGCGCGCCCACACCAGGGTCATACCCAAAAGGGCCAGGCCTAAAAATTGAGGCCAGGTGGCTAACACCCTATCGAGAGGCTTAATGAAGTGGGCCAGGGCGAAGACAAAACTGTTTATAGCCAGGGCCAGGCCAGGGGCAAATCCCTGCTCCAGTTCTCGCAGTAGCCAACCCCGGAAGAGTAATTCCTCTGCCCAACCGACGGCTAGGGCGGTGACAGCTCCACTGAGAACAATACTGCCTAGGGACCAGAGACTTAGGGCCGCTGGGTTAAGCACTAGCCAGCCTGAGGCTAACTCCACCAATACCATGGTGGCTAGGCTCAGGCTACCGATCAGGGCTCCCAGTCCTAGGGCTGCCCAGAGCTTGAGGGGGTGGATTAATCCGAATTGTTGCCAGGGCTTGGAGCTGTGGTGCAGGCGACGTTCCCAAGGGGGTAGTAACAGTAGAAACACCAGATAAAGCAGCACCGTTGGCAGCAGATCGCCCCCCGGCAGGTGGCCCTGACCCGATAGCCGGTAAAGGGGCCAGGCCAGGGGAAACCACAGGACCAGAACCATACCTACGAAAATTGCAATTCTGACTAGGGGCGATCGCCTCAGGTAGCTCACAAACCCAGGGGATAATCTATTCATCAGGCTCAATGGTACTGGTCAAACCTAAACTCCCTAGGCCTTCACTGTAGAACTCTGCAGGTTCAAGGGCGCAGGTGATCACCAGGGCAACTCCAGCGCTATGGGCCTGCATCATAATATCTACCGCCTGGGGAGGGGTAAGACTGGGCACCACCTTGAGTAAAGACTCGACAACGTACTCCATAGAGTTAAAGTCGTCGTTATGGAGGAGTACCCGGTAACGGGGAGCGGGCTTGCGAAGCGTAGACGTTGAGCTTCGATCAATCGTTTCAACCGACACAGCAGTACCTCGTTTTGGAGAATGGGTAAGGGGGCGTTTGAAAACTCCGGCAAAAACTAGCTATCTTTAAGCTCTATAGCGCTTTACCCCGACGTTTTGAGGGGTATGGTCGCAACGGATAGAATTAGGGCAGAAGGCCCACCGAGACTGTGCTTCAATCGATTAACCGACTCATCAGGGTTCTGATCAAAGCCATAAAATAATAATACGTAACTGGGACCTTTATGGCGCCTCAGCCTAAGATAGGACGTTATAAAATGGCAAAATACTTCACAATTAAGAGAGTTTATGTAAACTCTTTGTAAAGAGAGCTTTAATATCGAGGTGGGATGGAGGTCCTGTTGGAAAATCATCCAAAAAGAAAGGGGAAATGACAATTTTTGTACCCGTCATTCCAAACCCTAGTCGCCCTATGGTTTAAGGTGCACGGTTTTCCGTGATGTCAACTCCGATTATTGTGACTTTTGTTACAGGTGAGTAAGAAGTTTGTGGTTATGTTCAGTAAAAGTGCTGAGGTCTAGTTCTTAAAATTTACATTCCTGTCAAGATTGTGTGCAGTTGTACTCGCTAGAGCCGACCCTGGCCAGAAACAGTCTTTATACTCAGACATATTCGTTCTTTGTTTTCTTTTTAGATTTTGGCTTGAAAATAGGAGTTTATCAGTTATGCAAACCGTCACTGAATCGATGGCCGTTATTCAGCCCCAGGGTTCTCTCAACGCCTCTAACGCTCAAGACTTCCAGTCGGTTTTACTGGAGCGCATTCAAGGCGAGACCGCATCTGGCTTGCTGGTGGACATGAGTCATGTGGAGTCTCTAGATAGCTCGGGTTTAATTTCTCTGATTGCAGCTTTCAAGCAGGCTCGTCTACTGGGTAAGGACTTCTATCTTTATTCTGTGCCTCCTGCTATTCGCATTGTTTTTGAGTTGACCCAATTAGATCAGGCCTTTGAGATCTTGGATGAAGGATCTGCCTCTCTTTTAGCGGCGGCCTAGTCTGGCATTAATCAGGGGTATCTATAGATAGTCGAATTGACTCCCTGTTGATAGGACCCTTCCTCTCGTGAAAGCTTTGCGGGTTTAAACCTTGAGGTTCCTCGAAGCATTCTTCAGTAGATTGTTCTATATGCTTTAGAATAGCCTGCCAGAGCGTTGCAGTTGATCAGGCCTGAGTTCGCTATAGTAGGTAGGGTAATCCTAGCCTGACTGCGAGGGCAGACCTTGTGACCGTATCTCCTGATACTTTGCTAACGTCAGAGATCCTGAAGCCTGCTCGCTATCTCGGTAATGAGTTGGGAGCGGTGCATAAACCCTGGTCTTCAGCCCTGGTGCGATGGGTATTAACCTACCCCGAGGTATACGAGGTAGGGGCATCTAATCTAGGCCATATTATTCTTTATAGTATTCTCAATACCCAGCCCCGCCAACTTTGCGATCGCGCCTATCTGCCGGCTCCGGACCTGGCAGCTAAGCTCAGGAATAACCAGGTTCCCCTATTTGCCGTCGAGTCTCAACGCAGCCTGATAGAATTCGATATCCTGGGCTTCAGTTTAAGCTACGAACTGGGCGCCACCAATATTCTTGAAATGCTTTCCCTGGCGGGCATCCCCCTGACCTGGCAAGAACGGGCCGAGACCCGGGAGGATGGGGGTCCACCCTGGCCCTTAATTTTTGCCGGTGGCCAAACCGCTACCTCCAACCCCGAGCCCTACGCCGACTTCTTTGACTTCATTGCCCTGGGCGACGGCGAGGAATTGTTGCCTGAAATCGGCCTAGTTGTAGAGGAAGGTAAGGCTACTGGCTTAACCCGGGAAGCCCTACTCCTCGATCTAGCCCAGGTACCAGGGGTCTACGTACCCCGTTTCTACACCATGACTGGGGATGGCTCGGTGCGACCTAATCGACCTGACGTCCCTGATCGGATTCTGCGCCGGGTGGCCACCCCCATGCCCGCCTACGCGATGGGTTTGGTTCCCTACGTGGAAACCGTCCACGATCGCTTAACGGTAGAAATTCGGCGGGGTTGTACCCGGGGTTGCCGCTTTTGCCAGCCTGGCATGTTGACCCGTCCAGCCCGGGATGTGGAACCGGAGGCAGTGATTCAAGCAATTGAAGCCGGTATGCGTAAAACCGGCTATGACGAGTTTTCCCTACTCTCCCTCAGTTGTTCTGATTACCTGGCTTTGCCAGCGGTAGGGGTGGAGATCAAAAATCGTCTCAAGGACGAGAATATTTCCCTGTCACTGCCCAGTCAGCGGGTAGACCGCTTCGATGAAAATATTGCCCACATCGTCGGTGGCACTCGCCTTACGGGTCTGACCTTTGCACCAGAGGCAGGTACCCAGCGCCTGCGAGACATTATTAACAAAGGGCTGACTAACGATGAGTTGCTCCGGGGTATTAAAACCGCCTACGAACAGGGGTGGGACCGGGTTAAGCTCTACTTTATGATTGGCCTACCGGGGGAAACCGACGAGGACGTGCTGGGTATTGCAGAAACGGTTCGGTGGCTGCGCCAAGCTTGTTATATCAAGGGACGGAAGCCCCTTTCCTTTAATATCACCATTTCCAACTTTACCCCCAAGCCCCACACACCTTTTCAGTGGCATTCCGTTTCCACTCAGGCATTTCAGCATAAGCAAGGCTTATTGCGGGCCGCCTTTAAGTCGATGGGCTGGGCTAAGGTGAACTTTACCGATGTGCGGATTTCTGCCATGGAGGATTTTGTTGGTCGTGGCGATCGGCACCTCGGGGCGGTGGTGCGGCGAGCCTGGGAATTGGGCGCTGGTATGGATGCCTGGTGGGAAAATCTGGATAGAGCCTTTCAAGCCTGGTCCCAGGCCATCGATGAGGCGGGTTTAACCTGGAAATATCGCCAGGTTGATCGGGGGGAGTGGAACGGTAGCACCGATCAGCAATTGCCCGATCTGAATGCCCCCCTGCCTTGGGATCACCTGGATACGGGGATTGACAAGGCCTGGCTGCAGCAAGATCTACAGCGGGCCCTGGAGGCGGTTACCGTACCCGACTGTTCCTTTGACGGCTGTTCCCACTGTGGGGTCTGTGGCCCTGACCTGGGCCATAATCAAGTCGTCCCACCGCCTCCGATTCCAGCATTTGTTGGCCACGCTCAGCCCGATCACACCAGGGTACAGCGTCTACGCCTCACCCTGGGAAAGTTGGGTTCCATGGCCCTGATCAGTCATCTTGATTTAATGCGTCTCTTCGATCGCGCCCTGCGTCGAGCCAGTCTCCCCATTTCCTTTACCGGTGGTTTTCATCCCGGTCCCCGGGTAGCACTGGCTAATGCCCTGCCCCTGGGGGTGACCAGTACGGCAGAGGTGGTTGACTTTGAGCTGAAGCGGCCCATTGATCCAGAGTCTTTCCGCCAGCGCTTGGCGGCCCAACTGCCCGATGAAATTCCCCTGTACACGGTGATGGAGGTGCCTCTGGAGGCGCCGTCAGCCACTAAAGTGCTGGAACAGGCTGAGTACTATCTGCGGCTTGCTGCCGATAACCACCCCCATCCCTGTCCCCCTTGGCAGGATTGGGTGACCAGTCTGCTAGCCATAGATACCCTGCCCTGGGTGAAGGTGACTAAGGCTGGTCGGTCCCAAACCATTGACCTGCGTCCGCTACTTTACGCGATAGAGATTGTCGATCCTAACTCCTTACCGGTGCCGGCCCTGGCCCCCGATCCCCAGGAAGTGGTGGTTCGATGGCTGGGCAGTTGTCGCAATGACGGCAATTTACTGCGCCCCGATCAGCTCGCCTGGATGCTAGAACAGGTAGCCGGTGAGCCTCTGGTGATTCGCCACCGGCACCGATCTCGCCTGGTATTGAGGGAGTCAGCCTAGTTGGGGGGTTAATCTTTCTGGGAACAGGATATCGCCGCAGTAGCCTAATTTCAATCTAGATATGCTAGACCTTGCATACGCCTATGTTGAAGTCTGACCTATTCCCTTTTGCATGGATAGGGCGATTAGCCTGGGGCTGGCGGATCGCCCTTGGCCTAACCCTAACCCTATCTTTGGTTACAAGATTATTATCCCCCCCAGTTGGGGCCGTGGAGCCCGACAATAGCCAGGATTGTCTGCCCGCCAATCCTTCCCTTTCTACGGATAGCTCTGGTAACGGTACGGTCCCCTGTTGCCAGGCCTCTCTCCTACGTAGTGCCTTTCTTGACGCACCGAAACAAGTTCTGCCAGTTCTTTGTCAGTTGTTACGGCTACCAACCGATAGCCGATCAGAGGGCGATCTCTTTCGCCGCCTGGTCGTTCCAGACTCCATAGTCAGAAATAGTTCCCCTTCTGCAGAAACTATGACCTGGCCCAGTCTCTGGTGGAACCAAGACTCGATTCCAGAACAGCTGGGGGGCCGTCGATTAGTCGATGCCTGGGTGACCTACCGGCTGCAAGGTAGCCCTATTCAGGTAATGGATGTGATGGTTAACTCCCAGTTTTGGCAAAAATTAACCTTGCCAGAACGCTATGGTGTGCTGCAGGCCTTTGGCGATACTGCCCAGCAGTTAGGTTACCAGCTGCGTTTTTTTGAAAGTAATGGCTACACGGCCCACTTCTTGGGACTGTACGCCTGTTTTTCCAGCTCTTCTCCGCTGGGGGTGTCCTGCCAAGCCAGTTTGGATACAATCCGCCTGGGACAATTGCAGCAAGGCCCTTTGCCAGAGAATCTGGTCGGCCCAGACAAGCCTTGATTATTATTGGGTCAGGGTTCTGACTGGCGTCTGTCCCTCATAGGTGACCGATAGTTGGGGGGTCTTCCAGGGTATTCTGATGGAGCTGATAGGATTGGGGACGATGGTTCAACTAGACTTATCTAGCTATTTGGCTGCCCTACAGGCAGGGGAGTTAGGTAGTTTTCCCACCGATACCGTACCGGCCCTGGCGGCATCCCCTGAGGCTAGCGATCACATCTACCAAGTTAAACAGCGCAGTAGTACTAAACCGCTGATTTTGATGGCCGCTAGTCTGGAGCAATTGCTCCCCTACGTAGCCGGGGAGGAGGCCGAAGTGGCCGTCTGGAAAGGGGTGGCCCAGCGTTATTGGCCGGGTGCGTTGACTCTCGTGTTACCGGCCAGCGATCGCCTGCCTGCGGCCATGAACCCCATGGGCACGGGTAGCCTGGGAATACGGGTGCCTGCCCATCCCCTGGCTCGCTATATTCTGGAGTGTAGCGGTCCCCTGGCTACCACCAGTGTGAATAAATCCGGTAGTCCACCCTTGCAGACCATGGCAGAAGTTCAAGTCCAGTTTCCGCAGGTGGCAACCCTGACTGCAGAGGCAATTACAGAGATTTATGCTGAGTTGGCGGTCACTCCTCCCGATGCCCATCGCCCCCAGGGTTCGGGCCAACCCTCCACCGTTGTGGCCTGGCAGGGGCATAAATGGCAGGTGTTACGGCAGGGATCGGTTCATTTAGAGATCAGGTCATGACAGAACAACCCACACCCCAGTCCCTAATTCCTGCATCGGCTGAGATCGATATCCAGGCCCTGCAGCTGGCCTGCGATCGCCTGGCTCAGCAGGGGCGTTTCCTAGCCGGTTTTCTAGGTACCGCCTCCCACGAGCTACGGGCTCCCATTAGCCAAATTCTCAGTCTGCACCAGCTAGTTCTAGAGGACCTGTGCGAAAGTCCAGCGGAGGAACGGGAGTTTATCGCCCAGGCTAATCAGGCCATGATCAAGGTGTTGCACAATCTGGATCTGTTAATTCGTCTATCTAAGCTGGAGATCGGTGCCCTTCAACCCCAGTTCAAACCCCTGGAAATTGGCTTGCTGTTGGCGGAGGTCGAGCAGTTGACCACCATGAAATGCACCAATCGTTATTGCCGGCTCACCTTGATCGGCGCTGATTCCGACGTTCTGGTCTATGGTGATTGGTCCTGGCTCCAACAGGTGTTGATTTTGCTGATTGAGGGGGCTTTGGCGGCTGGTAGTGAAGCGCTTCAGCTAACCTTAGGGAGCTCCCACGATAACCCGGTGCAGATCCAGGTGCAGTGCGATCGCCCTCTGGCGGACTGGCAAGCCCCCTTACCAGCGGCGGCGGCTCCAACATCGGGCTTCTCTGCCGGTTTTTATTACCAAATTGTGGCCCGTATGGCCGTGCCCTTGCACCTCAACCTGGAGCTAAGGGAGGCCGAAGCAGGACAGGCAACCGTAGTTGTCTTACAATTTCCTGGCTGAGGTTGTAGCCATGGGTGACGGGGCGGAAAGGGTACCTAACTTAAAAAGATTGATTATTCTTTTACTATTCCTTTCGAACACCCTCTAGGGCAAGATAGAACGCCTACCCCCTATCGCTTTCAATGATCCACCGCGTCCTTAGCGGACGCGTTGTAGACAAAAACTAGAGTGAAAAAGAGAGGGCACCCCAATAGGATGCCCCCCTAACCTAGAGTTAATGGCTCCCCATCCCTTCAGGGAGAAGAGCTAGATCAAACTAGATCTTATATTTGCCACCCTTGGCTGGATCGGACCAGTCACAGGCGTAGCCCTTAGTATCTGGAACGTATTGGTTCCAGGGTTGGGGATCGACGGGGCCGGGAGTAGCCTCAACGATATCGAATAATCCATCATCCCTGACCTGGCCAATACGCACAGTCTTGGAAATATGGTGGTTGGGGAACATTTTAACCGGGCCTTCAGGAGCAGCAAATTGCTGACCGATGGCAGCGGCGCGCACCGGCTCGAGGTCGAAGGTACCAGCCTTTTCGACAGCTTGCTTCCAGAGGTAAACCATGATGTAGGCAGCTTCCATGGGATCGTTGGTTACCCGATCAGCCCCGTATTCTGCCTTAAAGTCCTCTACCCACTTTTTGTTTTCGGGAGTTTCTACGGTCTGGAAGTAGTTCCAGGAAGCGTAGTGACCCTTCAAAAACTCTTTACCAATCTGACGGACTTCTTCCTCAGCAATACTCACCGACATGGTGGGATATTTATCGGGGGTCAGACCAGCTCCTTGCAACTGCTTGAAGAAGGCTACGTTGCTATCCCCGTTCAGGCTATTGAAGATTACGCCACCCTTGGGTAGGGCTGCCTTGATCTTGGTGATGATGGGGGTAACTTCTGTATTGCCCAGGGGCAGGTAGTCTTCACCAACAGTTTTGCCACCTTTGGCCTTTAACTGCTCTTTGATAATGGTGTTAGCAGTACGGGGGAAGACGTAGTCAGAGCCCACCAGGAAGAACCCTTTCCCTTTATTTTTGAGCAGCCAATCTACGGCGGGCTCAATCTGCTGGTTGGGAGCGGCCCCAGTGTAAAAAATATTCTTAGAACATTCTTGACCTTCGTATTGCACCGGATACCACAGCATGTGGTTCTTAGACTCAAATACGGGCAGTACAGCCTTACGGCTAGCCGAGGTCCAACAACCAAAGATGGTAGCTACCTTGTCTTGGTCAATGAGCTTACCGGCCTTTTCAGCAAAAGTCGGCCAATCGGAAGCACCATCTTCCTTAATTGGTTCAATTTTTTTGCCTAACACACCACCAGCTGCGTTGATTTCTTTGATAGCCAGTAGCTCAGCATCAACCACGGTGGTTTCACTAATGGCCATAGTGCCACTGAGAGAATGGAGGATCCCTACCTTAACGGTATCACCACCACCTGCTGCTTTATCTGTACTGCTGCTTTCTGGGGTAGTCGTGGTTGGACTACTGCAAGCCTTTAACAGCATAGAGGTTCCTAAGGTCGCAGACCCGTAAACCAAAAATTTACGTCGATTAAATCGAGTTACCATTCAACCTCGCTCCTGACTCAATAAAATGAGGTAATTTGCCGAAATAATGGCGAAATTCGCCAACCATAGAATTCACTCAACCTCCAGACTGGATATTAGAGGTTGTATCTAGAGTTAAGTGTATCCTGGGCTACAGAATTTCCCGATCTTTAGTAGCTTTTGCCTGGCTTCCCTAAATTTTCTTGGCTGGGTCTATCGGGATCGGGGATCGGCATGGTAGCGGATAAAGTCCATCACCGTGGTTAATCCTTCTTGGGTTTTGAGATTGGTAAAGCCAAAGGGGCGATCGCCTCGCATTTTACGGGTGTCTTGGTCCATCACCTCAAGGCTAGCCCCCACCAGGGGAGCCAGGTCAATTTTATTGATGACCAGAAAGTCTGACCTGGTAATGCCCGGTCCTCCCTTCCGGGGAATTTTATCTCCGGCTGCAACGTCAATTACGTAGAGGGTTAAATCCACCAGTTCGGGGCTAAAGGTTGAGGCTAGATTGTCACCCCCACTTTCAACAAACACCAGATCAAGGGGGTGTAACCGGGCTTCCAGCTCTTCGATCGCCACCAAATTCATCGAGGCATCCTCCCGAATCGCCGTATGGGGACAACCCCCCGTTTCCACGCCGATGATGCGATCGGGGCTGAGGGCCTGACTGCGAACTAGAAACTGGGCATCTTCCTGGGTATAGATATCGTTGGTGACCACGGCGATAGAGTAGCGATCGCGCAGGCGCTTGCAAAGATGATCCACCAGGGCAGTTTTGCCAGACCCCACCGGTCCAGCTACGCCAACTCGAAAGGGATGGGTCATGGATAAAGGTCTTTAAACGGCTGTTTTTAGGCTATCGATTTTACGGTTGAACAAATCGATAAAGATCATTATTACTCGCTTAGGTCGAGTTCTAATATTGGCGCTCAGAGCCATACCCGATTGTAGGGGCACTGACCGACCATTAATGGTGATCGATTGTTGATCTAGGGTAACGTCGGCGGGGAAGCGGTACTGGGGATTGATCTGATCGGGGGGTAGAACATCGGAACCGATGTGGGTGAGGGTGCCTTTAACATCCCCGAATTCACTATAGGGAAAGGAGTCGATGCGCACATCCACCTTCATCCCCTCCTGTACGAAGCCAATGTCGCGGTTGGTGATAAATACCCTGGCCACCAGCGCATCGGTGGGAACAATTTCCATAATGGGCTCGGTGGAGTTGGCCACATAGCCAGGCTGGTTGGCCTTAAGGTTAAACACCATGCCACTCACTGGGGCTTTAAGTTCCTGGTACTGCAGTTTTTGCCTCAGTTCGGTGATCTGACTGTCCAGTTCCTGCAACCGTTTTTCGTTTTCCAGCATGGTTTTAGTGATCTGGCTATCGATGGTGGCAATTTGGTTGTTATTGGCACCGATGCGCTTTTGCAGCTCGTCCTGGGAGGCAACTTGGGTGTTACGAAATTTCTCCTGGGCCTGGGCGATCGCCACTTGCAAGCGCTGCTCCTCCTGAACCAGTCGGTTGACTTCGGCTCGCCGGTTGTTGACCTCCTGCTTTTGCTGTAGATAGGGAATCTGACCGATGGCCCCCCGAACCGCCAGAGGACCAATACGTACCAGGATTTCCTGGTTCACCCCCAGGGCCTCTCGAGCGTTCGCCAGTTGCACCTGGGTTTGGACCAGCTGATGCTGTAGCTGATTCACTTCTAAACTGGCAATACTAAGGCGGGAGGTGAGCTCCTGGTTGGCTGCGGTCAGGCGATCGCGCTGGGCTACGGAAAGACTGGTGCCCTGGCTATCTCCCCCTAGTTGGGCACGATAGAGAGCATTTTCCGCCACCAGGGCAGCCCGGTTACTGGTTAGTTGGACGATATCGGGGGCGATATCGATCGGTACTTTGATTGGCTCCTGGTTGGCCAGTTGGGATCGATAGAAGGCGTTTTCCTGGTTTAATTTACCTCGAATACTTTCTAGGGAAGCTAGTTGGGCTTGGGTGGCTTCAGGATCAAGGTTAATCAGGCGATCGCCAGCCTGAACAGCCTGACCTTCTTTGACAAAGACTTGCTGTACTACCCCTCCCACAGGAGCCTGTACCGGCTGTACCAAGCCCTTCGGTTCCAGTTTGCCCCGGGCTGGCACCGCTTCTTCAAACTTGGCCAGGCAAGACCAGGCCACGGTCGCGATCGTCACCCCAACGATGCTCCATACCAGCGCCCGAGACCAGTGGGAAGCCTGCCGTAGAATCACGGGCTTATCAAACCCTTCACCTTGGCGAGAGGCCTGAGTTGAGATGATCCCATCGTCAGAATTAGGGGAGATTTGGGGAGAGGAAGTGGGCGCCATAGGATCGATCCTTGCGGGGGAAATAAGTTCTCAAAGGTCTCAAGTTTTAAGTTACGCCGTCTAAGGATGACCGCCTAAACCATAGCTGACTGCTGTTGGTAGAGGGTGTAGTAGCGTCCCTGTAAAGCCATCAACTGGTCGTGGGTGCCTAATTCCACCGCCGATCCCTGATCCATCACCAGAATCTGATCAGCATGTTTAATGGTGTTGAGGCGGTGGGTAATGAAAAACACTGTGCGACTCTCCGCCCAGTGCATCAGATTAATTGACACCTGGTGCTCGGTGTCATAATCGAGAGCACTGGTGGCTTCGTCCAGAATGAGTAGACGAGGATTTTGAAGAATGGTGCGGGCAATGGCAATGCGCTGTCGTTGTCCCCCCGATAGGGTTGAGCCGCGCTCCCCTACGCGGGTATTGTAGCCCAGGGGCAACTCCATAATAAAATCGTGACAACAGGCAATTTTAGACGCCTCAATAATGGCACTAGCTTCAGCTCCAGAATTGGTGAGGGCAATGTTCTCCTGAATGGTGCCCTCAAACAGCAGGCTGTCCTGGGGTACAATGCCAATCTGCTGGCGTAGGGAATGGAGTTCAACCTTACTAATATCGTATTGATCAATTAAAATGCGGCCCGATTCTATTTCATAAAGGCGGGGTAATAGCTTCATCAGAGTACTTTTTCCCGATCCACTCTGGCCCACGATCCCAATAAAACTGCCAGCCGGAAAGTCCAGGGAAACATTGATTAACTGCATGGGGCCACTGGCTGCGAAGCGAAAGGCCACGTTCTCAAAGCTAACCTGGCCCTTAATTTCTGGCATGGGAATTTGTTTGACATCATCAACATCGGTTTCCTGGGGGTAATCGATAATGTCAGACAAGCGTTCCAGGGATAGGGCAGTCTCCTGGAAGTTTTGCCATAGTTGGGCCAGTCTTAGTATGGGGGCGGTGACGTAGCCCGAAATAATGCGAAAGGCAATTAACTGTCCCAGGGTTAGATCTTGCTTAAGTACCAGGTAGGCTCCCACCCAGAGCACCAGCAGGGCTGAAAGCTTATTTAGGAAGTTACTGGTGGAGTTAGCCGTAGTTGAGGTCAATACATTTTTAAAGCCAGCACTAACGTACTCGGCGTAGCGCTCCTGCCACTTCCAGCGGGTCCGCAGTTCAATATTCTGGGCTTTGACGGTTTGAATGCCTGATAGCGACTCCACCAGGAGGGCCTGGGTAGCGGCGTTACGTTCGGCTTTAACCCGCAATTGGCGTTGCACAATTGGCGCCACCAGTAGGGTTAACACCACAAATAGGGGAATAGTTGCCAGGGCCACCAGGGTAAGGAGCCAACTGTAGATGAACATTACGACGATGTACACCAGGGAAAACACCGCATCCAGTACCACTGTCAGAGCCGTACCGGTAAGGAATTGGCGAATATTTTCCAGTTCGTTAATCCGACTGGAGAGTTCTCCCACCGGTCGTCGATCGAAATAACGTAGGGGTAGACGAAATAGGTGATCGATGATCTCTGCCCCTAGAGTCATATCAATCCGGTTGGTGGTATCGACAAACAGGTAGGTGCGCAGGCTGGTCAGCAGGGCTTCAAATACGGCCACGATCACCAGTAGGATCCCTAATACCTGCAGGGTATCGATACTGTTTTGAGCAATTACCTTATCAATAATGATCTGAATAATCAGGGGGTTAGCCAGACCAAACAACTGTACGAAGAAGGACGCTACGAAAACCTCTAACAGTACCCAGCGATACTTTTGAATGAAGGGCCAGAACCATTCCAGACCAAATCGTTGCTGGGGAGTTTCCCGGGTCGGTTCCAGCAATAACACCTCTCCCCGATCGCCCCAGGTCTCAGCAAAGCTCTCGGGGGTACGACGGATTAAACCTACCTCTGGATCCCCTAGAATATAGCCTTTGTCCGAGGTCTCGTAGAGGACAGCAAACCCCTCCTGCCAGGTAATTAGGCAGGGGGTCTGGAGGCGATGAAAGGCTTGCACCGGCACTTCCACCAGCTGGGTCTTAAGGCCTATCATCTCTGCCAGGGATCCACAGACAGGCAGGGAAAGTCGGCCCATGCGCTCCTGTTGATTGGTCAGAATCCGGCGAATTGCGTCCTTGCGAAAGGGCATTTTAAATTGCTGGCTGAGCATGTCAAAACAAGCCAGAGTGCTATCTACCGGCCCCCGGCCGCGGGCGTAGGGATAACTCTGGCTGCGATCAGGAGCCGGATTGGCAGCCCTCAAGGGTGCTTCGCTGGCGTAGGGAATTCCATTAACATCGAGTACTGCAAGGGGTTGAGGCTCAGCTTCGGGTTCCATCACAGGGGCAAAGGTTGCCGTCAGTACAGCTGGGGAGAGTCCCAGCAAACGCGCCCCCTGGGGGCTTAGTACTTCCACCGTGGGCAATTCATCCAGAGCTAGGGTTGAGCCAACCGGCAGGTTGAGGACCGTACCGCCACTGAGGATCCAGGTGAGCTGGGGATCAAGCTGGCCCAGATCGCAGAGCCCCTCGGGTAGGGTCACCAGGATGGATTCTTCGCATAACCGCTGGGCCTTTGCCTTGAGATCTCCCAGGTCAAGGGCCTGATCTTTGGCATGTTGACTGAGTAGATCAAAGGCTTCAATTAAGTAGATTTGATCCCGAATAGATTGGCCAAAGTCTGGATAATCCTTGAGATATTGCAGAAAGGTATAGGAGGGTAGGGTAACGGCCACAACTTCAGTAGAGGCGATCGCCGTTTCGCAGGACAGCCCCCGCACCAGACTGATGGCCCCCACCAGGGCTCCCCGCCCCAGGCGCTGGAGGGTAACGGGTTGTTGATTACGGGGATCCTGGCCCAACAGGCGTACCTGTCCCTCCAGAATTACCAGTACCTGTTGACTTAACACCTCTCGCAGCACTAAAGGCTGACCGACCCGATACCGAAAGGGCTGGGCACTTTGCAATAACTGACCCAAAGCTGATGATGACAGGCCATCAAAGGGGGCCAGGTTGGCCAGGTTTGACTGCAGAGAGAGAGAAGTTTCAACCATTGTAGAGTGCAAAAATGGGCGATACTGGACTCGAACCAGTGACATCCTGCTTGTAAGGCAGGCGCTCTACCAACTGAGCTAATCGCCCCTGAAGATGGTTTGAAAAGCCCTATAGCAATTTTCATTCACATCCTGGCTTCTCAAATATTAGCAGGTTTCTGGTCCTTGGCTAAAACCTGGATCAATTTCTGGGTCGTTTGGGTTCGGGGTCCCTGATGAGGGGGCAACCACCGAATACCAGGAAAGTTTTACCAGGGTAAACCTGGCTATCCTAAAGCCGATGGCGGGATTTGAACCCGCGACCGCTCGATTACGAATCGAGTGCTCTACCACTGAGCCACATCGGCAAACCCGCTTAAAATAGTATACCAATAGGGCAGGCCAGGGAATTCATCAGGTGGATTTTGTAGCCGTAGCGACCTTGGACGGGGCGAAAAGGGTGTTTGAAAAGATTATTCAAGCCAGAAAGTCTACCCAGTCTTAGCCTTTGCCGATCAACTTTGGCCTCGGCGCCCTGACCGACGCTATATCCTCTAGAACTAATTTTATGCCATCCGATCGCCCCGATTCCTCACCCTCCCGCCTTAAGCCGGAGCAGTATGCTCGCCTTAGGGCGGAAGCCAGGGCTCCCTACCGGGGGCTACGCAAGGTAATTTACGCTACCGCTGGAGCCTCAGGAGCGATCGGCGCGTTGATCATGGTTACTCGCCTCATCGCAGGAGCAGAGGTTAGTAACGCCCTCCCCAATTTAATTATCCAACTGGTGGTTTTGCTAGTGGTCGCCCTATTATTTCGCCTGGAAAGCCGACCTTAAGGGAGCATCCTACCGCAACAATTGCTTAACGGTGTTGATCATATCTTCGGGATGAAAGGGCTTGCTAATGTAAGCATCCGCGCCTTGTTTTAATCCCCAGTAGTGATCGTGTTCCTCACCCTTAGAGGAGCACAAAATAACGGGTATGGTTTTGGTCGCACCATTTTTTTTCAACCAGCGACAAAGCTCATAACCATTCATATTTGGCATGACAATGTCAAGTACGACTAGATCTGGTGGCCGCATCTCAATCATGGCCTGGGCTTCAGCTCCATCTCTGGCCTCAAGGACCGTCAGGCCTGCTTTGGTGAGCAGGCCTGCAATCATCTCTCGCAAGGTTGAACTATCGTCAACAATTAATACCGTACTCATGACCTGCATCTCCCCAGAGGATTATGTCCCCCAGACTCCTTGCTACTAAGACCAACTTACGCAAACTCTAACAGGAGAGTCATCCGTAGTTCAACTCTAGTTCGACGCCATGGCGGAGTCCTATGGGAGGGCAGGCCTGAACAGGAGTTCCTAGGGGACCCTTAAACAGTAGACAATGGAGCTAGTACTTGGGAGCCGGTTGGTCTTTGCTAACCGAGTTCTGATCCTTTCTCTATACTTTGCATCCATGGTTTCCAGTCCGTCCCTACACCCCCTCAATCGTTTGTTACGCTATGGCCGCAGTTATCAACATCGGATCTGGCAGGCTAGTCTATGCTCGGTGCTAAATAAAACCTTTGATCTGGCTCCCCCCGTGCTGATTGGGCTGGCAGTGGATGTCGTGGTTAAGCAACAAGATTCCTGGATTGCCCGATGGGGGATCATTTCGATTCCCGCCCAGTTTATTGTGCTGGCCCTGTTAACCCTGGTGATCTGGGGTTTAGAATCCTTGTTTGAGTATGCCTACGATGTGCTGTGGCGGAACCTGGCCCAATCTATTCAAAAGGACCTGCGTATTGATGCCTATGCCCATTTACAAGGGTTAGATATGGTCTACTTTGAGGATCGCAGTAGTGGTCGGCTGATGGCCATTCTCAACGACGACATCAACCAGCTAGAGCGGTTTCTAGACCGGGGTGCCAATGAGGTTTTGCAGGTGATTACAACGGTCATTCTGATCGGGGGTGCTTTCTTCCTTCTGGCTCCAGGGGTGGCCTGGTTAGCCATGCTGCCCATGCCCTTAATTATCTGGGGAGCGATCGCCTTTCAACGGCGATTAGCACCGCGCTATGCCCAGGTGCGAGAACAGGTCGGCCTGCTCAATAGTCGCCTGGCCAATAATCTGGCTGGCATGATGACCATTAAAAGCTTTACCGCCGAGACCTACGAAATTGAGCGGGTCACCGCAGAAAGTGAAGCCTACCGCCTCAGTAACCAGCGGGCGATCGCCCTGAGTGCGCTTTTTATTCCCCTGATTCGAGTGTTGATTCTATTTGGTTTTACCGCCACCCTGGTTTATGGCGGTCTGGCGACGGTGGCGGGCCATCTGGCGGTGGGTACCTATAGTGTGCTGGTGTTTATCACCCAACGGTTGCTCTGGCCCCTGACCCGATTGGGGGAAACCCTAGATCAGTACCAGCGGGCCATGGCTTCAACCCAGCGGGTGATGGATTTACTCGATACCCCCATTGCTATTTGTCCTGGTCAACAGCGCCTGGCCGCCAGTCAGATTCAGGGACATATTCAGTTTGAGGATGTTAGCTTTGCCTACCCTAACCGGGGGCCCGTGGTCCAGCATCTGACTCTGCCCATACCCGCGGGGCAAACCATTGCCATTGTGGGGTCGACGGGGTCTGGCAAAAGTACCCTGGTGAAGCTGCTGTTACGTTTTTACGAGGTTGGTCAGGGCCGCATCACCCTGGATGGTCTGGATATTCGAGACCTCAGTCCTGAGGATTTACGGCGGGCGATTGGCCTGGTTAGCCAGGACGTGTTTTTATTCCACGGTACCGTGGCGGAAAATATTGCCTACGGTAGTTTTGATGCTAGCCCCGAGGCGATCGCCTGGGCTGCCCAAATGGCCGAGGCTGACGGATTTATCCAGGCTTTACCCCAGGGTTACCACACTCTGGTGGGCGAGCGGGGTCAAAAGCTTTCGGGAGGCCAGCGTCAGCGGCTAGCGATCGCCCGGGCCATTCTCAAAAATCCACCCATTTTAGTTCTCGATGAGGCTACCTCAGCGGTGGATAACGAAACCGAGGCGGCGATCCAGCGATCGCTGGAAAAAATCACCCAAAATCGTACTACCATTGCCATTGCCCACCGCCTCTCCACCGTCCGTAATGCCCACCGTATCTACGTGATGGAAGCAGGCCAGTTGGTGGAAGCGGGTACCCACGAAGAGCTATTGGCCCGGCAGGGTCTTTATGCCAGTCTGTGGCAAATTCAAATGGGAGGACGGGTGGCTTCCGCCTCTACCCTGGTGTAACCAGCCCTAGCGCAGGGAAAACCGCCGTACCGCCAGTAGGCTGCCCATCAACCCCACCAGGGTGCCCAGGCCAATTAAGGCTCCAGGCAAAATAATCAACTGCTGGGGGGTGAGACTTAACCCTTGGGCTAGAAACTGAATAAAGTCGGCCTGTTGGGCTGCTAGTTCCGCTAAAAACCGCTGGATAGCGAAGAGTAATCCCCAGGCCAGGGTGGCACCGATAACGCCAAAAACGGCTCCTTGCAGAATAAAGGGTAGGTAAATCCAGATCTGGGTGGCCCCTACCAGTTGCATGACTTCTATTTCTCGACGGCGGGCTAGCACGATCAGGCGAATTGTCGTAGTAATGACTGCGGTGGCGGTCAAGGTCAAAATCGCAATCACAAAGGCACTGGTCCAGCGTAGACCGGCGTTAATTTGGGCTAGACGAATGACTGCTTCGTTAATGTAGCGCACCTCATCAACCCCCTTGACCTGCTGCAGTTGGCTGGCAATGGCCGGTACGGCATGGGCATTTCTAGCTTTCACCTTGAGCTCATCCACCAGGGGATTGCCCTTAAGTTGGGTGGTCGCCGCCTCAATGTTAGAAACGCCTAAATCCTTGATCAGGCTGGCCCAAGCTTCTTCTTTGGTAACCGGGGTTACCCCCACCACATCAGGAATAGTTTCCACCACGGCCTTTAAGTCAGCGGACTGAAAGCCGGTTTCTAAATAGGCCGATACCTCTAACTGGCTGCCAAATTGGTTCAACAGGCGCTCTAGTTGCCAGGTTGACTGCAAACTAATACCAAATAAAAATAATAGAACCGTAATGGTGCTGATGGCGGCCCAATTCATCCATCCTCCCCGGCGTAACCCCAACAGGGTTTCCCGCAGCAGATAGTCAAACTTGGTGAAAAGCTTCAACATAGTTACCTCGATGGGGCCTGGTACGGCTATCTAGGGGGTTACTTTGAATCTGAATACTACGGCCAGGCCTATGATTTCTGCTAGGGTGCCCAGGGCAGAAATAGGTTTGAAAGTGGTCACCCAGGCTGGGGATTGGATCGCCTAACGGGCTCCTCAGGGTTCTGACCAAAGCTATGTAACTACAGAATGGTACAGTTTATTCGCTGGATTAGCGATCTCTTCAGAAAAAACGCCCCCATTGGCGGCGGGGAGTGCTTCTCCAGCTAGGATAACCCCAGCGACCTGTAGTAGTGACCAGTATTAGTGACTAATGTATGGCCATTTTGAATACTGACTCTGTTTTGATTTCTCCGAGCTTACCCACAGCCTGGCCCCGCTTCAGCCAGCCGCTGAAACTGGGGGTGTTGGCCTCTGGTCGGGGCACCAACCTGGAAGCGATCGCCGCTTCAATTCAGCGCCAAGAGCTGCATGCCACCATCCAGGTGGTGATTTACAACAACCCTGGGGCTGGAGTGGCCGACCGGGCCGATCACCTGGGCCTGCCCAAAGTCCTGCTTAACCATCGTCATTATCCCAGTCGCGAAGCCCTGGATCGAGCAATCATTCAAACCCTGCACGACTATGGTGCGACCTGGGTGATCATGGCTGGCTGGATGCGGTGTGTTACCCAGGTCCTGATTGAAGCCTTTCCCCGCCAGGTGTTAAATATTCATCCCAGCCTATTACCCAGTTTTCCAGGTACCCACGCCGTGGATCAGGCTCTGGCGGCAGGGGTGAAACTATCGGGGTGTACGGTACACCACGTCGAGTTACAGGTGGATAGTGGCCCAATTATTATGCAGGCGGTGGTGCCAGTCCAACCACAGGACGACGTAGATACTCTACAAGCCCGAATCCAGGCCCAGGAATATTGCATTTATCCCGCCGCCATTGCCCTGGCAGCTCGGGAAAAGGCTAGTCCTGTTGATGGGAAAACTGGTAAGCCCCAATAAAGGCCAGGGCAATAGCCGCAGCCAATAAGACTGGCAAGCTATACCAGGGAAAATCGGCCAGGGGTTTATAGGCGGCGGCCCGCAGTCCTAGGGTGGTATAGGTCAGGGGCAGCAGGTAAACAATCGTCTTCAGGGCCACTGGCAGGGGAGTGGGGTCAAAAAAGGTGCCACCCAGAAAGGACATGGGCACAATTAAAAAGTTATTAAACAACCCCACACTTTCGAGGGACTTTACATTCAGTCCTACGATCACTCCCAGGCCAGCAAATACGGCGCAGTTCAGCACCACTAGCAGCAGAAACAGGGGATTGACAAAGCTCCAAATCCGATGGGTAAAAATGACCGCCACCAAAATCACGGTGGAAGCAGTCATGAGACCCCGTACAATACCCGCCAGCATCTTACCCAAATGCAGCGCCAGGGGGTGGACCGGGTAAAGCAGCATTTCTTCGAAGGTTTTAGTGAATAGGCGATCTCCGCAAATCGAAAAGGTAGTGCCGCCAAAGCTGATTACCATGGAGGAGAGGGCCACCATCCCCGGCAAAATAAATTCCAGGTAGGTGTCCCCCGCCGAGGGGGTAGCCACCTGGTCAATGGCGCTACCTAAACCCAGACCAAAGGCCAAAATGTAGATCAGGGGCGATACTAACCCCGATGCGGCCACCTGGGGAATACGCACCCGCAGGTCCAACCAGTCTCCCCAGAAAACTGTCAGGGTATCGACCCAGAGGGTACGTAGGGGTAAATTGACCTGGGAAGGTTGATCTGGCTTGGCAATGGCTTTAATCACGGTGGTTTATTGAAAATCCTTCTTAGATATTCCTCTTACATAGTGTAGGGCCTGGGGGGAGAAGTTCGGCAACCCACACCTGCTGAAGAATTGTCTGTAACCCCTGGAGTTGGCTAGATTAGCACTCGGGAGATGAGAGTGCTAATTTTTGTCCATCTCCTGTGTGTACTAATTACCTAGAGTTTTGGAGGACGATTATGGCAGCTGTCACCCTGAGTGTGTCAACGGTGAAGCCCCTTGGCGATCGCATTTTAGTCAAAGTCAGCGAAGCCGAAGAGAAAACCGCTGGCGGCATTCTTTTGCCCGATACCGCCAAGGAAAAACCCCAGGTGGGAGAGGTGGTACAGGTGGGTCCTGGTAAACGCAACGATGATGGTGCCTACCAGGTTCTGGAAGTGAAGGTGGGCGATCGGGTGCTCTATTCCAAGTACGCTGGCACCGATATCAAACTTGGCAGCGAAGAGTACGTGCTGCTGCGGGAGGCCGATATCCTGGCGGCCCTGGCCTAATCGGTCGGTTGCAACGATAGCGGTTTCCATTCAATTGACGACTACCACAACCCTATAAGGAGATTAGTTAACCTATGGCTAAAACCATCACCTATAACGAAGATGCCCGTCGCGCTCTGGAGCGAGGCTTTGACATTTTGGCCGAAGCGGTGGCCGTTACCCTCGGCCCCAAGGGCCGCAATGTGGTGCTGGAGAAAAAGTTCGGCGCTCCCCAGATCATCAACGATGGGATCACCATTGCCAAGGAGATTGAGCTGGAGGATCACATTGAAAATACCGCCGTTTCCCTTCTCCGGCAGGCGGCCTCAAAGACTAACGATGCGGCGGGTGATGGCACCACCACCGCCACCGTGCTGGCCCATGCCATCGTCAAAGAAGGGCTACGCAATGTGGCTGCCGGCGCCAATGCCATCTCCCTAAAGCGCGGTATCGATAAGGCCACGGCCTTTCTGGTAGACAAAATTGCCGAATACGCCCGCCCCGTCGGTGATTCCAAGTCCATTGCCCAGGTGGGTTCAATTTCCGCCGGTAACGATGAGGAAGTGGGGGCCATGATTGCCGACGCCATGGATAAGGTCGGTCGGGAAGGGGTGATTTCCCTGGAAGAAGGCAAGTCTATGACCACCGAACTGGAGGTCACCGAGGGCATGCGCTTTGACAAGGGCTATCTCTCCCCCTACTTTGTCACCGACACCGAGCGTATGGAAGCCGTGCTGGATGACCCCTATATTCTGCTCACCGATAAGAAAATCACCCTGGTGCAAGACCTGGTGCCGGTGCTAGAACAGGTGGCCCGCTCCGGTAAACCCCTGATGATCATCGCTGAAGATATCGAGAAGGAAGCCCTGGCCACCCTGGTGGTGAACCGCATGCGCGGTGTACTCAATGTGGCGGCGGTGAAGGCCCCTGGCTTTGGCGATCGCCGTAAGGCCATGCTCGAAGACATCGCCGTGTTAACCGGTGGTCAGGTGATTAGCGAAGATACTGGTCTGAAGCTGGAAAGCGTTAAGGTGGACATGCTGGGCCAGGCTCGTCGCCTCACCATCACCAAGGACACCACCACTATTGTCGCCGAAGGTAATGAAAAAGACGTCAAAGCTCGTTGCGAACAAATTCGCCGTCAGATCGACGAAACCGAGTCCAGCTACGATAAGGAGAAACTCCAGGAGCGCCTGGCCAAGCTCTCCGGTGGTGTGGCGGTGATTAAGGTGGGGGCGGCTACCGAAACCGAAATGAAAGACCGTAAGTTACGCTTGGAAGACGCCATCAATGCCACCAAGGCAGCGGTGGAGGAGGGCATCGTGCCCGGCGGTGGCACCACCCTGGCCCACCTGGCTCCCCAACTGGCGGATTGGGCTGGTGCCAACCTCAGCGGTGAAGAACTGCTAGGGGCCCAGATTGTCACCCGCGCCCTCACCGCCCCCCTCAGCCGCATTGCCGAAAATGCTGGAGTGAATGGTGCGGTGATCGTCGAACAGGTCAAGGAAAAAGACTTTAACGTCGGTTACGATGCTGCCATCAACCAGTTCGTCGATATGTTTCAGGCCGGGATTGTAGACCCTGCCAAGGTGACCCGGTCGGGGTTGCAAAACGCTGCCTCCATTGCTTCCATGGTGCTGACCACCGAGTGCATTGTGGTAGATAAACCCGAACCTAAGGCTGCTCCTGCCCCGGCTGGCGGCGGCGGTATGGGCGGTGACTTCGGCTACTAACGGCTGACCTGGTAGATCCTTCCCGACCGACAGGGTATGGGTCAATCCCCGTAGTCTAGTAGCGCGGCCTTTAAAGCCCTAGCCACGCTCAACGGTATGGAGGCGAGTCAGAACGCTTACTCAGCTTTTGCTTTTGTCGATAAGTTCTGTACTCAGCGTCCTGACCCAAGTTATACCAATATTCTTCGCAGCTACCTCCCCCAGCAGGTAGCTTTTTTTTTCACCCTTACTCCCTGAGTTTTCTGCCGGTTAGCTTGTCTACCGATTGCCACAATATCTTCTGTCAAAAGTGTCAAAAGGGTATCGAAAGAGGGGTCAGACCCCTTTTTTATTGGTTAATTTAGCCCTGGAAAAATTCAAAACTTAAGAGTTTTAATACATAGCCGATTGCTTGTCAAGAGTGCGACAGCCCAATAGCTGGACCCAGGATTTGTAGCTAACCTATACGACATAAGTCTGGAGACAGACTCAGACTAAATGACCCCCAATCCTGTGGTTTTAACCACTTTTACTATGAAAGACTTTACCCCCTGGTCTCCTGGTAGATCGATTGAACTAAACCGTTTTGATGCTTTAGTTGTGGTGATTGTCACCACCCTTATAGCCATTATTGCTGCGCCTAATCGCTCTAATTCTTTTTACCCTCAAGACGTAGACCCCTGGTCGGGGCGAACTATAGGAAATATTGATTCAACACCTCAGATCCCGGTCCGGTCCGGACAGCAGGTTGAAATTAGATCGGCTAATCCCGACTTCTCCCTTGCCAATAAGAATTTAAAGCTTCCCGAAGATCTGGTGGCTAAGGCCCCCTACGTTGCACGGTGGAGCTACTACCTCAGTGACCGTCAGTCCGGCCTCCCAACCATTGGAGAGGTTCCAATCCTCTAGAGAAAAATACTGGGGTTGCCGAGAAGCTCTAACCGATAGCACAGGACTGACAACAGTCTATAGCGTTAGACAGGTTTAACAGGGCGGTAAGGCTGTTTGAAAGCTCTTTGGATTCAATAGCTTTTTCAAACAGCCCTTGGGGCAAACCAGAACACCTATCCAGGATTCCCTTTGGGGCTCGCCATAGATCAATGCCGGGACATTTAATTGATTGACTAGCCCTGTTCGAACTATTCTGGCTAAAACTGTCGATGGGGTTTTACTCCACGCTGGTGAGATGTTTGAAAAGCCCCTCTTTCAGGGGATTTTAAGCAGCCTCTGGTTCCCCCAATTCGGTTAGAAATTCTAGGGCTCTGGCAATGTAGGTGGCGCACTGGCTGGGGGAGAGTTGATAAAAGCGTTGCCAGGCCGCTGCTTTATCACTTTCGTAGGTTGATGCTCGTTGAGGCTGGTGGTCTAGCCAACCTATACGCACGGCGTGGCCAATCAATACATCTAGATAGAGATAGTCTTCAAAGTAGAGATCGGGATTAACCTTCAAGATTTCTCCCATCTCCCGTAGTGCCTCCAAATTGACATGGCGATACTCAGGAGCTTCGATCTTACTAAGCAAGTGGGTAATCCGACGCTCGAAATTTTGTTCGCCGGGAGTCATCTCCGACAGAATGGAAGCGCTATCCAGGCGATTCTTACGATCTAGCTTGTTACCAATCACAATGCCTTTGCAGTGTTTAAGTACTTCCCACAATTGGGTATAAAACTCTGAGGGAATACGGGTAATCTCCCCATCAATTACCCGCTTGCGCCACCAATCCTGAGGGCTGGTAGCGGTCTCGACTGGCGCTTTTTCAACTTCGGCTGGAAGCACCTCCCAGTTGATATCGGTGAGGGGTTTAACGCGCAAAGACTCCCGCTGAAAAATCGATTGGTTTAGTCCACTAAACCCGGCCAGTACCTGACGCAGGCGAGTTTTTAGTTCAAAGGGACTGAGGCTGAGCAGTTCCCCGTAGGCTTCGTCCTGGGGAAGTTGTCGCTCTCGAGCTAGTTCGCTGGTCAGCAGCAGCAGTAGGTAGCCTACCCGTAGGGTGAGGAGACCCTTAAAAAGGCTGGGTTCGGCCTTCATTAGCAAACTCAAGTCAATTAAGACCTCCTGGGTGAGGACATGATCGCGTACATCGTCGCCGCAGAAGGTGCGAATTTTCTCAATAATTTCCCCATGGGCCATGGGCTCGGTAATCAGGGAATCTTCGCTGTAGGCCTTGCCCACGGAAATTTGCTTTTGTCTGACGAGTAACTCCGTCACCGCATCCGATAGACTGATGTCGGTTTTTTCCAGTAGACCCGCTGTCCGCCGCAAAATATCCCACTGTTCTAGCTGGCTGGCCTTAGCATAGATCTCATCTAGTAGATCGGTGACAGTTACCCGACGCTGGGGACCCCCTAGGCCTGTATCAAAACCCAGACCTTTGAGGTGTTTGAGGGTACTGAGCAGTTCCACCTGTGCATAGACATTGTTAGAGGCCTGGAGTTGGGCCAGCAGCCGTTCCAGATTAGTTTCTCGTTCCAGGTCAAATTCTTCTACCACCGATAGCGGCCCATCTCGATTGGGTTCAAAGCCCAGGTAGGCAGTCCAGGGCGAAGGATAGATCATGGCGCTACTACCCAACTGGTAGTTGTTGAGATTATCTACCCGCTCTAGGCTGGTGGTCATGATCAGCTGGTGTAGGGGGGCGAGTTTGACCGGTACATGGTCACAACGCCCGGTCATTAGTTCCTGCATCAGAGCCAACAGGGGGGATTCATGGATGGGCTTATGGCCCAGTTGAAACATGGCATGGGTGAGTAGTAGGGTCAGGGTGGGGCGACCAGGTTCCCGCCAATGGTCGTAGATGTAGGCCAGTTCACTACGGATTTGGGCTACCAGAAAGTGGTAGTCAAGGGTGAGGTAAAACCGCTCTTGGTCTAGGAAAGAGGGCAGGAAGACCACCTGACTGTTTTGAATGCGAAAGATGCGCGAGGTGGTTAAGCTCCGCAGCCGACGGATGGGGCGTCCACTCAGGCCCAGGGTTGGATTTTTGCCAATTTCGGCGTAAATAGCCGATAACTCGGTGGCCGGAAATACCTGAATAGGAGCAATTTCCGCAGGGGTTTGGGTAGTCAGGCCATAGGTACTGAGTTCCTCCCGCAGGGCCCTATCTTCGGCCAGCAGGGCTAACTGAAGTACTGGGTAGCGTTGCTCTCCCACCAGACGGTGGCGGCCCAGGGGGTCTAGATCCTCGGGTTTGAGCAGACCATCGTCGATCAGTTGGCCCAGCAGGTAGAGGCTTTGAGCCCAGATTAGGGGCAGGTTATCGTTGGGTTGGCGGTTTTGACTACCGGGCTGTTGGCGTTCCAGTTCTAGCTTGTCGGCGGGGACGTAGTAGAGTTCGGGTAAGAGAGCCTGGCCATCATCATCGATCGCCAGGTCCGCCAGACGTTCTCGATAGTCAGCAATAGCGTCGCGATCGCCGCTAAACAGACTATCGAGCCACAGATAGGTAAAAAATAGGGGCCACTCACACTCGATATGCTCGAACTGTTTCAGCTCTTCGGGTTCGTAATGCAGGCGACTGGTGTCTTCAATAACGGTCTGGTGACCGTCCCGAAGAAAGCGCTTACAGCCATAGCGACCCTGTAGTTTATCGATAATTTTCTGACGGGTCTGGCGCACCACATCGGCATTCTCCATGGCAAAGGCCGGGAAGCCAATCACACTTAGCAGAGCCGCATCTACCTCCTTCGATCCTGACTCCCGAGGTAAGAGGGATTCTAGGGTAATACGGGCCCGGGCAATTTCATCGGGGAGTACGTGGATCATGGAAGCCTGTCCTCCTCGCATACCAAAGAGGTTCATCCCCCGCATAGCTTCCAGGGCCGCCTTAGCCATGCCCACGGAACTGGCGTTGAGCTCTGGCTTGCCGTGGTTAATTTTGTTTCCCCGTTCCCAAATCCCATAGTCGGGGGTCCGGTAGGCGCGACCAATGTAGTACACCAGGTTCTGGACAAAGTTAACTTCATCCAGGGTATAGATAATCTGAAGCCCGGAGGCGGTCATTTGGGCCAGCATCAGCAGAAACACAGAGGTGGCATCAATTTGCAGATGCCCCCATTCGCCGTCTCCCACTACGGGAGTACCGGTGGCGGTGTCATACTTGGCGTGGAGGGCTTCCAGGGGGTCCTGCCGCTCCTTAAAGCGCTCGACTTTAGCGGCTTGACGCAGCATCGCTAGGAGTAATCCCCGCATCAACTTGACCACGCTTTGTTCCAGCTCTACGGTGCGGCCCTGGTCGTCATCCAGGCGGCGATAGGCCAGGGCCAGACCCCATACGGCCAGAATGCTGTAGACATTGTCGCGCACCCAGGCATCGGTGTAGTTACCGTGGCTATTCACTGCCGTACTAGCGGGCATCAATCCACTGACGGGATGCTGGCGTACCAGAATCGTAGTTTTGATCTGGCGATAGTAGCGGTCGAGCTGGGCTTGCAGTGAGGAGAGGGACATAGGCAGATAAGCAGGGGAATTTCTACAGTATGGGACTGAGGTGATCAATCAGGCGATCGCACTCCTCCAGGGTGTTGTAATGCACCATACTAACCCGGACAACTCCTTGGTGGGGTAGCAGGCCCAACGCCTCGATTAAGCGGGGGGCATAGAAGTGGCCAGAGCGCAGACCGATCCTTTGGCTATCCAGGTGGGGCGGTATTTGATCGCTCCCCAAGCCTTCTACCACAAAGGAAATGGTGGGGACGCGTTGGTTGCCGTCGGCACTTGTAGAACCGATTACCCGTACCCCCGATCTGGAGTTCAGAAAGCTCAACAGGCGGTCCCCCAATTGGGCTTCGTGGGCCTCAATCAGGGCAAAGGCCTGACCTAGTTGATCGGCTGGGGTCACTCCGATCGCCGCTCCCCAGTGGTGCTGGGCCAGGTTTTGTAAATACTCCGTGATCGCCACCAGGCTATAGCTCAACTCGTAACAGGTGCCCCCCGGCTGAAACTTGTAGGGAATGGCGCTGGCTTCGATGAAATCGTGATTGTAGCCCGGCAAGGCCAACAGGCGATCGCGCTTGCCGTAGAGGAGGGCAATGTGGGGGCCGTAGACCTTATAGAGGCTGAAGCTATAGAAGTCCACATCCAGCGCCTGGACATCTATCTGACGGTGGGGAGCAAAGGCTACCCCATCAACACAAACTAAGGCTCCTTGGGCATGGACCCGATCGGCGATGGCCCGAATTGGGTTTAGGGTGCCCAACACGTTAGAGGTATGGGTCACCGTCACCAGGCGGGTGCGGGGAGTCAGCAAGGCCTCTAGATCGGCCAGATCCAGCTCAAAGGTAGTGGGGTTAACGGCCCAGGTCTTTACCGTTATACCGATGCAGGCTAGAGACCGCCAGGGACTCAGATTAGCCTCATGATCGCTATTGGTAACAATAATCTCGTCCCCTGCAGCCAGGGTAGCCCCCAGACACTGCGCCAGCATTCGCAACAGAGCCGAGGTGCTGGAGCCTAACACCACCTCGCCAGGGTCAGCGGCATTGATCAGGGTGGCCATGGCTTGGGTGCCAGCGGCGACCCGTTCCGCCGCCAACTGGGAAAGGGCATAGGAAGCCCCTAACTGGACATTAGATCCGTACAGAAACTCGCTGATGCGGTCCACCACGCCCCTCAGTACCTGGGAGCCACCAGCATTATCAAAAAAAGTCCAGCCCTGACCCAGGGCGGGAAACTGCTGGCGTACATAGTCAAGGTCGAGGGAAGGAATGGCCATTCTGCCTACGGGATAGCCTTATCATTTTAATGGAACTGGGCCGGGTTACTACCATCGATCGCCTGCCATTGCTTAACAGCCTGGAGCCCGGCCCCTACCCCGCGGGGATGGTACCCCAGGGCTAGGGCTCGACGGTTATCGGTAGAGACATCGGCGGGTCGGCGGGCGGGCATGGTTACATCCCGTTGATAGCTGGGAATCAGCAAGTCTTGCGGTAAGTCAAATACCTCTGCCATCCGCAAGCCAAATTCATAGCGGCTGATCCGCTCGGGTCCCCCTAGATGGATTAGATCTACTCCGATTTTCAGGGCTAACAGCAGACCATAGGCCACATCTTCGACGTAGGCGGGACTACGAAATTCGTCAACAAACAGAGACAGGGGTTGGCCCGCGGCTAAGGTCTGCAAAAAGCCTTGAAGAAAAGATCCGGCCATCGGGGTGGCCGGTCCATAGAGCAGGGGTAACCGACAAATGATGGGGTTGGGATGTACTTCCCGAATCATACCCTCGGCTTCTAACTTGTGATGGCCATAGGTATTAATGGGGTGGGGAGTACTGACTTCTGAGTAGGGAGCGGCTTCTCCATCGAAGACCTGTTCGGTGGAGGTAAACACAAAGGGAATAGACCGGCTACCACAAAACTCCGCCAGGGTACGGGTAGCGATCACATTGATGGCGTAGGATTGGTCGGGCTTTTGTTCACAGTGGTTGGGTTGGGAGAGGGCAGCTGTATGAATTACCGCCGTTGGGTTTAGATCCACCAGCCAGGACCATAGCCCGACCCTGGCGGTAAGGTCGATTTTGGCCACCGCAACTCCTGGCTGGTCCACCGGATGGCGGTGGTAGGTACCCTGTACCAGCCCTGTGGTTTTTGCTAAGCGACTCAGATGCCAGCCCAGAAAGCCACTCACACCAGTAATCAGTAGGGGGCGATCGCCTGGACTGTTAAAGTTAGCCATAACCATAGGGACTAATAGTGCGCCTCCATCCGGACCACGTTACCTTGATTTCTGCAGAAAAATTTTTCCAGGGTTAATCACCTTCGTCCGGCTTAGGAACTGGAGATCTACCTTGTAACTCACCGCTCAGAGGGTTGACTTGGGCTGGCGATCGCTGGTCACTTGGGGAGGAGGAAAGAGCGTTACTAGAATTTTATCCACCCTGGGGCCATCCATATCCATAACCTCAAAGCGCAGTCCCTCCCACTCAAAGTGCTCACCGGATTGGGGAATATAGCCCAAGTAATGCATAATAAACCCTCCCAGGGTATGGAAGTTACCGGTTTCCTCCTCCGGCAGAACTCGTTTCCTGAATAAGTCCTTTAGATCGTTGATGTCGAGGGAACCGTCCAATAGCCAGGAACCATCCTCCCGCTGAATCACCAAGGGCTCTTCCTGGTCTTCCACGGAGGGCAGGTCACCAACAATGGCTTCCATTAGATCATTGAGGGTTACCAAACCCTCAATACCGCCATACTCATCAATCACCAGGGCAATGTGAATACCGGTTTGCTTGAACTGTTCGATGATGCTGAGGGCACGCGCATTTTCAGCCACATAGAGGGGGGGCTGGGTCATGGCTTCCAGATTAAAGGTTTGGGTCGATAGTTGAGCTATCAGGATATTGCTGCCCCGAATGATGCCAACACAGTCGTCCAGGGTACCCCGGCCCACCGGAAAGCGCGAGTGGTTACTGGTCATGACCTCCTGCAGGTTTTCCTCCAGGGTAGCTTCCGTATCCAGCCAGGTGATTTCAGTACGAGGGGTCATCATTGCCTTGATGGGGCGATCTCCCAGGCGAAAGACCCGTTCTACCATTTCGTGCTCCGCTTCCTCAAACATGCCTGATTCCGCTCCTTGCCGAATCAGAACCTTAATTTCTTCCTCGGTAATATCAGGTTCCTGAGAGGCCTGAATAGCCATAGCCTTCAGTAGGGTATCGGTGGAAAGTCCGAGAATATGAACGAAGGGGGCGGTGAGCCGGGCCAGGTATCGCATGGGAGGGGCAACAATGCAGGCAATTTGCTCCGGGTCATTGAGGGCAATGCGTTTGGGTACCAGTTCACCAACCACTAGAGAAAGATAGGTAATAATTGACACCACCACCGCCACGCTAATACCTTCACTGTAGGGCTGTAGAGGCGGAATGCTGTTGAGAACGGGTTTAAGTCTCTGGGCGATGGTTGCTCCGCCTACAGCTCCACTGAGAATGCCAATTAGGGTAATACCAATTTGTACTGTGGCTAAAAAATTATTGGGCGAGTTGGCCAGCTTTAAAGCTGCGTTAGCTCGGTGATTCCCCCGTTCTACCAGTTGCTCTAGTCGAACTTTGCGAGCAGATACCACTGCAATTTCTGATCCTGAAAAGATGCCGTTTGCAATAATCAGTAAAAAGATGATCAGAATTTCAAAATAAATTGATGCCATGGTGTCAGGGTAGGGAGATGATATAGAGCTTTGGCCAGAACGTTTAGTACAGAGTTTATCGGCAAAAGCGAAGACTGGGTAGGCGTGCTGACGCACCTTCCCGCCGTAACCCTGAGCCATGGGGCCGAAAGGATGTCCTTAAATAGCTCTTTTATCAAAGGGCGTTTGTCCCAATCCTCAACTATCCCTGGCAGCGAAGGATTCTGGCTATCCCTATACAACAAGGCTTGAGTCTATAGAGAAACATTTCGCCTCCGCATGACCGGGTTAGTCATCCTCTAGCAATTCTGTCAGCTTGATAATCACGGTTGCCATCTCGGGGTTGCTCTCCGCCGATCGCTGACTACGGGCTTGAAAGACTTCACCAATTTCCGTGGCTTTTAGCAGGTAGCGAGTTTCACTGATCAGTTCTGTGGCTCGCTGGCTGGATTGGGGTTGTTTGGCCATCAGTACCTCATCAATTTGCACGATTAGTTGCGAGATTGGCCGCAGCCAGCTGAAGTGCTCATGATGTAGCACCAAGTGCAGATACTCACCCTTCGTAGCAATGGGTGAGTAAATCAATTCGTAGTCAGTCTTCTCAGCCTCCATCAAAATTAGATGGGACTTTAAGAGTAAAGGACGCAGTTCCCTTAGTCTGCCAAAGGCAGGATCAACAGCAGGAATCATTCAGGTTTCCTAGGTTAAAGGCGTCTCAATAAACTTTGCCCATGGGTATCAGTACCACAGGTAGTCAAAAGATTATACTGATGAGCCAGGTCAATTGCTACAGGCGTAGAGCTGGCACAGGGTCGCCAGCAGCTGGGATTACTATAGGCGTAATAGGCTTCAATCCCATCGATACCAGAAGCAGCGGCTTGGGCAACCATCGTTTCTAGCTCAAGCCGATAACGGGCCGGATGGGCCAGCACCGCCAGCCCTCCTGCTTTTTGAATTGCCTCAATTACTACCTCTGCCTGGTGTAGATCATCCCTAGCTCCGTAGCCCTGTAAGTAGGGAACCATGGCGGCATGGTTGGGATAAAACCCGTAACCTAAGATATGAATCTCCAGGTTTTCTAAAATTGCTGTAATTTCTATACCTGTGAATAGTCGGGGAACTCCTCTTCCCGATTGTCGATCATTTGCCGATCGCCGTAGGGGAGTAGGATGACACCAGCGCCAATCCTCCAACCAGGTCTTCGCCTGGTAAAATCCCTCTAAGGTGTGGTGATCGGTAATGGCAAAGGCTTCTAACCCGATATCAATCACCTGCTCCATTAAGGCTGATGGGGTTAGTTTTCCATCAGAGCAGATCGTATGCATATGAAAGTTGTAGATGCTTGGGCAACTGTTCCAATCGACAGATTTAAGAATCTGACTCAATGCCTGAGCTTCGCCCGTTATCTTTCGTTGAGTCAGTGATAGAGAATCTGCCATAGCAGCCACAGTTGAGGGGTTTGATTGAGGGAGAGGTTACTGAATAAAAGCTATCTTGGCATAGCTCAATGGTAATCAGTGCAATCAGTTCTACCAAATATTCAGGATTTGGACTAAATCGGTACAAATTTCAGGTTCCCAATCAGACCTTTTGTACTTCTAGGAACTTCGAAGTATTTCAATAGCCCTTTCAATCTATCCTGGAGTTGATCAACCTATTTCTAAATGATATTGCAATATTTCTAAATAGTAACTATAGCAAACTCAACGGGGTTAACCGGGGGTGTATGGCAGTCACCAGTCCGGTTAGGACAAGATGGCAGTGCCATAGGCTATAGGCTGAGAGCTGCAGCCTGACTGGATATGTAAATGATTTGTGCTTGCCTGACCTATGATGGAACAGCAATCCGGTAGAGACTATTGATCGATGGGTAATTGGTTTACCGCTGGGGGAGTTGTCATGTGGCCCCTACTCATATTTTCCCTGGTCACCCTGGCCCTGGTGATCGAACGCAGTTGGTTTTGGCTCCGTCTCAGCCGTCAGCAGCGTAGCCTGGTGGGCGATATCCTCACGACCTATCAGCAGCACCCGGAATGGGCCATCCCGAAGCTGAAGCAGTATCCCCACCTGCCGCTGGCCCGTATCTTCCTGGCGGCCCTTAGCCTTGGTGAGGCTACCCCAGAGGAGTTCACCCTGGCTCTGGAAAGTGCTGCCCAGGCCGAACTGCCTTTACTGAAACGGTTCCACACCCTGTTTGAAACCGTAGTGGGAGTAGCTCCCCTGCTCGGGTTACTGGGCACTGTGCTGGGATTGATGCAGGTGCTCTCCTCCATCCGGATTGGGGAGGGAGGTCTGGCTTCCAGTACGGGGGTGACCCTGGGAGTGGGGGAGGCCCTGACCTCCACTGCGGCGGGATTGGTGGTGGCGATCGCGGCCCTCCTCTTTGCCAATTTGTTTCAGGGCCTCTACCGCCGCCAGCGCGCCTTTCTCCAAGAGGCCGCTGGCAAGCTAGAGATTTTGCATCGCCGCCATCTGCGCCAGCTCGCCAGGGCAGCCTCCGTTTCCCCTAGGGATGGCTGGTGATTGCTATAGGAATTGTTTATGGATTTGGGATTAAACTATCCTTGCCTCTCCAGATGAATAGGGTAGAGTACTGTAGAGCATAAAATCCTGTTCCCAAACCACGTTCAGTGAGGAGACCTAGACCTATGGCAGACGAAAAGTACTTGACCCTCACCGCTGCCAACTTTGCTAGCGAAGTTTTAGCCAGCCAGGTGCCCGTTTTGGTAGATTTTTGGGCGGCCTGGTGTGGTCCCTGTCGAATTATGAATCCGATTATTGATGATCTGGCGGCGGCCTTTGAAGGTAGGGCAAAGATTGCCAAACTCAATGTTGATGAGCAGAACGATCTGGCCCTGAAATACCATGTCAACGCTATCCCTACCTTAATTTTCTTTACCCAGGGAGAGCGGCGGGAAACCATTGAAGGAGTGGCATCTAAGGATGATTTGGCAGAGAAGTTAGAGGCCCTAATAGCATCAGTTGAAGACGCTACTCCAACCACCTAGGACTTCACCAGGGGCAATAGTAAGGTGACAAAGTAAAACACCAGGGCCCCTGTAAATACGTAACTATCGGTGCGGTCTAGAATGCCTCCATGGCCGGGTATGAGATCCCCTGAGTCCTTGACACCGGCATCCCGTTTCATCAGGGACTCGGTCAAATCTCCCAGCAAGCTAGAGGTACCTACCATGACCCCGAGAGCAATGCCCGATAGGGGTGCCATGGGCCACCTCAAGCCGTAGCTACCCACTACCGCCACAATCGTACTGGCCACCATGCCAAATACGGCTCCCTCCACTGTCTTCTTGGGGCTGATGTTAGATAGGGGTGTGCGACCAATCACCTTGCCTGCGGTATAGGCTCCAATATCGGCGGCCCAGATGCAGGCAAAGGCTAATAGGGTCAGGGTCAGGCCTCTGGGCAAATTATGCCAGTCCAGGGGCCAACTTTCTGGCCAGTAGCCCCCCAAAGGAAGATTGACCAGATGGGATTGATCCAGATCCCGTAGGCGAATCCAAAAGCTGGGTAGATAGCCGCCGTAGAAAAGACCCAAAATCGAAGCAGCTACATCGGCAATGGTGGCTACCTGGGGTTGAAATAGCAGGTAAAAGCAAATAAAGGTGCCCGCCAGGGGTAATAGGGCATCGGCCACGGGCGGGGCTAGATGGGCAGTAATCAGGACTAGTTGACTGACCACCAGGGTGGTTTTGGTAGCGGGCAGAATTCCCTTCGCCTGCACTAATCGAAAAATCTCTAATTGACCCAATAATACAATCACCCCAAAAGCCAGGGTAAAGTACCAACCCCCCAAGATAATCATGGCCAAGGCCATCCCAATAGCGACTATGCCGCTAATAATCCGAGACCAAGGCATAGGCAGTGGTAGGCCTTTTGATTGAAGAAGCAAGTTGTTCTACCATGCCTTGAAAGGGTAGCTCAGTCAAGTGCCTCAACTCTGGCCAAAATCATAGAAAGGGTCAAGGACTCTAAGGGATCGCCCTCTCTCCATGGCGTTCCAGCCACCTTAACAACAGTGGGTTAACCTGTTGGGGGACTTCGTCTTGGGGGCAATGTCCCACTCCTGGCAGGGTGACAAATTCCTCTACTACGGGAAAGTTAGCCAGTTCCCGTCCTAGAGCAATCGGTTCCCAGGGATCGGCCTCACCCCAGGCAATCAGCACGGGAACCTGTATCTGGGGTAGGAGATCCTCGGCCAGCGGTCCCTGGGAATAACATAGAAAGGCGGTAAATACCTCTGCCGCACCCGGTTCCCGCGCAGGGGCCAGCAGTAGGTTAACTAAGTCATCGGTAACGGCGTCGGGATTGACATAGGCCTGTTTGAGAATGGTCCTCAGCGTACCTGGTCGAGCAATGGCAGAGAAGAAAAGTCGACTCACGATCGGATTGCCGAGTAAACCCTGTATCCAGGGCACAGCTATGCGTTCATGCCAGGCCAGACCCGGCTGCTTGCGCTCGTGGAACTGACGCAGGGAACAATTCAGCAGAGCCAATCCCTGAACTAATGGGGGATCGAGGACGGCTGTTTGTAAGGCGACCACACAACCAATGGAGTTTCCCACTAAAAAGGCTGGTCCACCCACCACTTCCCTACAGAAGGTCACCAACTGCTCACCCCAGGTGGCAAAGGTATAGGGCACCTGGTCAGAGGTACGCTGGGGGCCAGGGGTCGGCTTGGCGGAAAAGCCAAAGCCTAACAGATCAATGGCAAAGACTTGATGATACTGGGCTAGCACCGGTAGGTTGTGGCGCCAGTGGTCGCTACTAGCCCCGAAGCCGTGAATCAGCACGAGATTGCTGCCCCTGTTTCCCGATCGCTGATAGCGAATTGGCAAGTCCTGCCAGAACCATGTATGAACCTGAACCTCAGGAAGACTAGGACTATACAACTCCAATACCTAAATACCCTCTTAACCTAAAGCCTGGGCCAGAGCAATTAACCTCTGACCCCCAGGCTAGGTTACTAATTTCTACTGTGGAGCTGACTTACATCGAGGAACCTACGCCGGCGTAGGCTCCATAGAAAAATAAGCCGACCACAACTAAAACCCCCGTACCGGCTACGGTTGCCACAATCCACAGGGGAATTCGCCCACTCTGAAGCATTTTTTGATCTCCTAACTAGCCTGGTTGATTAATTGATTTTTTCAAAGGGGATGGGGTAGTACACTTACCCCTAATAAAGCTGAGTCAGTCACAGTACTAAGATTCCACCGATTTGGCCTCATTGAATCGGCCAATTTGGTATAAAACCTAGGTCTAAAACGGACTTGCCGTAACCTAATTGAAAAAGTAGCTGGAAAACAGCAGACCTAGAACAAATACCAACAACAGTCCCAGATACAGGGAAGTACGGTTTAATTCAACAGGCTGCTTATTGGGATTGGGAGTACGTTCCATGGGAAAAAATTACCGTTGAATAAACTGCATGGCGGCGATCGCGCCCAGGAAAAAGACGCTGGGAACCCCCAGGGTGTGAACGGCTAACCATCGGACTGTAAAGATGGGATAGGTAATTTGTTGGTTGGGAGAATTACTTTGCATGGCTCTCAGAAAAAAAACAAAAATTAAGAGTCTAGGGGCCTTAACTACTGGCCTGAAAAGGTATCAATTTGCTGCTTAGCTTCAAAGCGATCGCTAAGAATTGGCAACTGCATTTGGTTATCTGGATAATAGTCATTGGGGCGGGGGGTACCAAAGGCATCGTAGGCCAGACCCGTGCTAACAAACAACCAACCTGCAATAAACAGCATCGGAATGGTAATGCTGTGGATAATCCAGTAGCGAATACTGGTCACAATATCGCCGAAGGGGCGCTCTCCAGTAGTACCTGCCATGTCAACTTTCCTCTCTAAAGCAAAGAATCTAATTTAATCATAGAGAATGCTGTAAACCCTAACAAGGTTTCTGATGACCAATTTGGCACCCGGGTTTAAACCGTTGTCGGGTCATACTTTAGAATAGTTCCCCGTTGCCCCAAAATAAAGCCCCGATCAGGTCCCGCAAAGACAATCCGGTAAAAGTTGGAAGGGACGTCATTCACAGCCTTGTCCTTCAACCAGGTTTGGCCGCCGTCAAAGCTGCACAGCAAATTTCCACCGCCACCAGTGATCCAAACTTCATCATCGGTGCGGAAGGCTATATCCAGTAAACCCCAGCTGGTACCAAATTCAGGACTTAAGGCGGCGGCAAAATCGTCGGCGGCGCGGGAGTTAGAAAACCTGACTTGACCACCCCGAGCGATCGCCCAGAGTTTACCAGCCTTATCAAAGCCCATATTCTGGAGACGACGGGAATTTTGACGGTTGTGGGGAATCCATTCATCCTGCCCCGGTGCCCAGGTGGAGTAAAAGTTACCCCGAGAGGATACGGCTACGTAGCGACCATCACTGGACCGGGTCATATTCCGAACCACACCTACCGCAGCTTGAACCATGGCTTTCCAGGTACGGCCCCCATCTTCAGTCCGATAAATGGCACCGATATCTGTGGCCATTTCTGCCGTCTTTGATGCCAGGGCAGTGACTAAAAAGGGTGTACCGGGCAACTCATTACTGAGGGGAACATTTTCCCAGGTTTTTCCACCATTGGCCGTATGTAAAAGAATTGAGGGGATACCCGTGACCCAGCCCTCATCACCGACAAAGTCAATAGAGGTAAAGGTATGGGACTGTTCCCCCAGGTTTAGGGGATGAACGGTCCACGAATCCCCCCCATCTTGGGTTTCTAAAAGGGTATTGCGATTACCCGCGATCCATCCGTGGTTAGGATCACCCGTAAAGGCAATATCTGAGAGAGTCGCCTCCGTTGGCAGTTGCACAGCTCGCCATGGATGTACCGTCGCATCTGGTAAAAAATAGTTTGAACAGCCAGTTCCCAAACCTAGGGCAACCAGGACAATCATCATCCGTCTTAACCAGTTCAACGCAGCGTGCATAGGACATCCAGAGGGTAAGTTTGATAACTAAACATTTAGTAGATTGAAGGCGTTAGGGGCTTGATTATCTGGGATCAAACTGGCCCCATAACGCTAAGGTTGAGCCAGAAAAGCTTGGGTGCCTGAACCAAGGCCCTACCGTAAGCCATAGAGACTCAGGAAGAACAGGAAAAACAGGGCCAAGGCTCCAAAAATCAAAAGATTTTTCTGCCCTGGGGTGAGCCGGTTAACGCCCAAACCATAGTTTAAATTGTCTTTAAACCCTGAAGGCGCCCCCACTGGACCAATGTTGGAAAATCGCTTTTTGGGAGCACTACAGACTGGGCAGCGCCAATTTACTGGTAACTCTTCAAAGGAAACACCAGGACCTATTTTAGCTACACTATCACCCTTCACTGGTTCGTAGGAATAACCACAGGCAAGGCATTCGTAGCAATCCATTTCCTCTGGGGAAAGGGGGGCTGGAGTAACCGTCTGCTCCACTGCTGACTCAACCTCAACAGGTAATGATGAAAGCTCGGCGGAAGTATCAGGTTCAGAACTCATAGCCTTAAACAAGTAAGATTCAAATAATCACTAAAGCAACTCAGTCTACCCACCATGATCAGCCCCATAGGGCTGGAGGTTTTCTGAGATTGTCACTAGTTGTAAATAATTATGACATGGTTGGGTCTAGGACCGATCGTCGATTCCTGATCAATGCCTGCAGGAAACCTATGGATTGCATCAGTCTCTCCAATGAATTTCTTCCTGACTTTCTTCTGAATGTGGCCTAAAATTACATTTAGGGTTAAGCAGATGCCCTAAACTGGCCTTTAAAGCCGTAGTTCCGGGTAACGGGACGGAGGTTAGCCAGAATGCCTATCCAGGCTTCATCTTATCAATGGCTCGTAATCCGAGACTAGCTGGTCAGTTACGAGGCTTTCGTACTGTCTGTCGGCTCTCTCTTTAGGGTTGTGGTCAAGTTTGTACCTTAGGATTGCCTGGTTGATTCAGCCTTATTATCTGTGGTGGTTAAGCTGTGTTTGTTCTCTCCGGCTACGAATATTTTCTTCTATTTTTGATGATCTCCTGTCTAGTGCCCGTGGCGGCCCTAGGCGCATCCCGGTTGTTACGACCGGTGGGGCGCGGCCCCGCCCGCAGAACTACCTACGAATCCGGTATGGAGCCCATCGGCGGCGCCTGGATTCAGTTCAACATTCGTTACTATATGTTTGCCCTTGTTTTCGTCATTTTTGACGTAGAAACCGTATTTCTCTATCCCTGGGCAGTCGCCTTTAATCAATTGGGCTTGCTAGCCTTTGTCGAGGCGTTAATTTTCATTGGCATCTTGGTGATTGGTCTTGTATACGCTTGGCGTAAGGGAGCTCTGGAATGGTCCTAAATCCAACCTCAGCCGCAAATAGTAGTGGTTTGCTGGCAGATAATGAGGCACTCATGAATCCGGCGGCTCACCCCACTGTGACCCACGATCTTTCGGAGAATGTCATTCTCACCACCGTGGATGATCTCTATAACTGGTGTCGGCTTTCCAGCCTGTTTCCTCTGCTGTACGGAACAGCCTGTTGTTTTATTGAATTTGCCGCCCTAATTGGTTCCCGCTTCGACTTTGACCGCTTTGGACTCCTTCCCCGGGCCAGTCCTCGCCAAGCCGATCTCCTGATCACCGCCGGAACCGTCACTATGAAGATGGCTCCTGCTTTGGTGCGTCTCTACGAACAGATGCCCGATCCGAAGTATGTGATTGCTATGGGAGCTTGTACCATTACTGGGGGTATGTTTAGTAGTGATTCCCCCTCTGCTGTGCGCGGGGTGGATAAGCTTATCCCTGTCGATGTTTATATTCCTGGTTGCCCACCCCGGCCTGAGGCTATTATTGATGCCATCGTTAAATTACGTAAAAAGGTAGCCACAGAATCGATGCAGGATCGGGCCTATACTATGCAGACCCATCGTTTTTATGAGCGTACTCACGCCCTCAAGCCTGTGCCGCCGATTTTGACAGGGCAGTACCTGCAAACTGGCGGCCATAGCACCCCTCCCCGCGAATTGATGGAGGCCATGGGGGTGCCCTTGCCCGAAACCCTGGAAAAAGCCCCTGCCGAGGAGATGGTTTAAATGGCTGCAGATGAATCTAAGGAGGTTTCTCTCCAAGCCGAGGGAGAGTCTACTTCAGCCCCTCTGGTGGAAGCTGGAGCCATTTCCACTTGGTTGACCGATAATGGCTTCGCCCACGAATTGGCCCCCCCCGATCATCAAGGAATAGAGGTCATTAGGGTTGACCCCCAGTTTCTAATTCCCATCGCTACCGCTCTCTTTGCCTACGGGTTTAATTATCTCCAGTGCCAAGGTGCCTATGATGAGGGGCCAGGTCTATCTTTAGTTAGCTTTTATCATCTGATTAAGGTTAGCGATAATGCTGATCGCCCTGAGGAAGTGCGGGTCAAGGTTTTCTTGCCCCGGCAAGATCCACGGGTGGCTTCAGTCTATTGGATTTGGAAAGCGGCTGATTGGCAGGAAAGAGAAAGCTACGACATGTACGGGATTATCTACGAAGGCCATCCCAATTTGAAGCGCTTGTTAATGCCTGAAGATTGGATCGGTTGGCCCTTGCGTAAAGACTATATCTCTCCTGACTTTTACGAGTTACAGGATGCCTATTAAGGATCCATCTGTACTGAATTTGATTAACCCCAGCCGGTTGTGGTGAGTGAGTTCAGGCTAACAGCTAGCGCCTTAAGATTCATAGGAATCTTTTTGAGTTCAGCTAACTCAGCTTAAAAGTTTCTTATTAGTTGGTTGAGGTGATTAGGAAATGACATGGCTTTAGCAGTAAAGGCCATGTCATTTCTTTGTGTAGCCTTGGCCAGTCTGCTTAGGACAGAGTCAATCGGTTAAGAGCTGTCCTGGCTTCCCATGCAGGGGATTTGAAATCCTTAGCAAGCACCTTGGGAAATAGATAGCTTTGCCCAGAAGGCTAAGGACAGAGTTAACCGATTAATTGCATGGCTGGTAACTGACAGATTTTCTGTGACGACCTATGAAAACGGTAATACCAGGGGGGCACTCCTGCTCGCCTCCGCTCCGTTGACCGTGGCTACGGCTATCCACCAGCCTCGGGGGCTGTAGTTATGGAAAGCCGTGAAGCTAACGGGTTCAGTCAGGACTGCATCTCCAGTCCTGGACCTAGCTATTCCCCTGCCAGATCGCGCTTTTACCGGTGGAGGTTAACGATTTTTTCCGTAATGATATTTAACTTTGAATTCTGGACTCAGCCAGAAATAAAGACTAATTTTTACAACAAGGCATCTGTTACTACAACAGTCTTGGTGAGACTATTGCTATTTCTATAGCTATGACTTTAACGTCCCCGTTAGTTGCTACAGAAAATACTTGCCAACCCCAAATTATTGTTTGTGGTTTGGGACGGACTGGCTTACGGATTCTAGCCTTGCTACGTCAGCAGGGAGCCCATGTGGTGGGGATTAGCTATCATCCCTTAGCCATGGATGTGGAGGATGTGGTGGTGGGGGATTTGCGATCCCCCGCCACCCTCTTGCAGGCTGGTATTCACCACGCCCATACCCTGGTCTTGAGCACCTCCGACGACGCCCTCAACCTGGCCATTCTGACCCAGGCCCGCGTGCTCAATCCCAACCTGCGAATTATTAACCGGCTGTTTAATATCAGCTTGGGGGAACGACTGGATCACACCCTACCGGACCACATTACCCTCAGTGCCGCCGCCTTGGCGGCCCCCCTGTTTACCTTTGCCGCCAAGGGTAATCCAGCGATTGGCCAACTACGGCTGTTTGATCTGACCTGGCCCATGTACGAAGAGGTGATTGATGTTACCCACCCTTGGTATGGTAAGCCCCTAAAAAACCTCTGGGACAATCGCTCCCAACTACTGATTTACTACCAATCGGCCCAGAGTACGGTAGATCTGGTGACGGCGGTGGTTACCGGAGAGGTGCTGAAATCCGGCGATCGCCTGGTGCTGGCTCTCCAACCCCAAAAGCCCATGCTACCGTCGCGCCAGATCCTTCAGTTCTGGCAGCGATTACTGGTGGCCCTGGACCATGGTCGCCGCCGGGCTCAGGCTACCTTGCTGGTGATTCTAGCCTTGCTGGTTACCATTACCATTGCTACCTTCACCTATCTGGGGCAGGACCTCAGCACCAGTTGGGTGGATGCTCTCTATTTTTCCGTGGGTATGATTACCGGAGCTGGGGGACAGGAGCAGATAGCGGAAAAAGCACCTGGAACCATCAAGGTATTTACGGTAATTATGATGTTGGTCGGGGCAGGGGTGATTGGTATTTGCTACGCCCTGCTTAACGACTTTATCCTGGGGTCCCATTTACAGAGCCTGTGGAGCGTAGCCCGCATGCCCCGGCAGCACCATTTTATTATTTGTGGTTTAGGCGGAGTCGGATACCGGATTGCTACCCATTTGCAGGAGACCGGACACCAGGTGGTGGTGGTGGAACAGGATAGTCATAACCGGTTTTTACCTGCCGTGCAGGGCTTGAAAATACCGGTTATTGTGGGTGATGCTACCCTGGCTTCCACCTTAGAAGCGGTTAACCTGGCTTCGGCTCAGGCGATTTTGGTAGTTACCAGCGATGATACGGTGAACCTGGAAATTGCCCTCACCGCTCGCAGTATTACGGCCAGGGTGCCGGCGGTGGTGCGGATTTACGATGCTGAATTTGCCCAGCAGGTGCAACAGGTGTTTGAGTTTGATCAGGTTTTGAGTCCTATGGATCTGGCCGCCCCTGCTTTTGCGGCGGCAGCCCTAGGGGGGCGAATCCTGGGCAACGGCCTGTCCGGAGATTTACTCTGGGTGGCGATCGCGACGCTGATTACCCCTCACCATCCCTTTGTCAACCAATCTATTCAAACCGTAGCCCAAACTGCCCACCTGGTCCCCCTCTATATCGAGACCCATGGCCGTACCTTGCATGGCTATGATCTGCTGGAAGTTACTCTGGTAGAGGGAGATATTCTCTACCTCACCATGCCCGCCAATCGCCTTGATCAACTGGGTCAGCCCCTCTCCCCAACCCTAGTGGAAGTCAACCATGGCTTCCACCAGAATTATTGACTCCCCCGGCAAATACTGCGATAGTTGAGCGTAATTATCTATGTTCATTACTGATAATTGGCTTATCCCTGAAGAAGTCCCTTTGATGTAATCGATACGATGCCGTATTCCGCCAGAATCTTCCTTGCCGCAGTTATCCTTGTGGGTAGCGCCCAGACCAGTACTAAGGCACTGGCATCGCCCCTATTGAGTCTGGTAGCCCAGCCTTCCCCTAACCGAGCAGCGTCCCAGGTGATCCCGGTTAGCCCCACCCTGGCTATGGCAGCTGCTCCTGCCCTGGCGGTTGATATTCAGGCCCTAGAGCATAGATTGGGTTCTGGCCCTGGACCATGGGTGGCGATATCCCCTCCTTCTCAAGCCTTTCCCCTGGTGGCTCAAACACCCGCCCCATCGCCATCCCCGCCGCCTGGCTTTCCCTGGTGGTGGCTGCTTCCTGTGGCTGGTTCCTCCGGCGCTCTAGCCTGGTGGCTAGCCCGTCGGTCAGGCACTGACTCGCCATCCCCGTCCTCCACCGAGCCAGTGGTTAGCTCCGATTATCCGACTACCGCAGAGACTCCTTCTCCCGAGCCCATCCTGGAATCTGCCCCGATCACCACTACTGAATTCCCTGGCACTTTAGATTCGCCCTCCGCCACAGTCGATCAGTTGGCCGCCAGGGCGGCGGCCTCCCTGGCCGGCACAGAAGACCAATCCGCCATTGAGGCTGCTAAGTTTAATGTGGTTGGCCATCCGGTAGATAGAAACCTTGACCTCTCTACCCTGGATGATGGGCTACCGCCCTTGCCCGACGGCTATAGTGAAAGCCGCATTATTCTCATGCCCCGCGATCCTCAGTGGGCCTATGTCTACTGGGATATCTCTAACGGCCATAAAGAGGAACTGCGCCGTCAGGGGGGAGAGCGATTGGCTCTGCGGCTGTTTGATGTCACTGATGTTGACCTGACCCAGCAGGCTCCCCACAGCATGCAACAGTTTGACTGTGACGAACTGGCCCGGCAGTGGTATCTATCCATTCCCATCAGCGATCGCGATTACCAGGTGGAAATTGGTTACCTGGCGGCGGATGGTCGCTGGCTGGTTCTGGCCCGGTCCAATACGGTGCGGGTTCCCCCGGTCTATCCCTCCGACTGGAATGAAGACCATTTTATGACGATTAACTGGGAAGAAAATCTGCGGGATAAGACCCTGATGACCCTGGTTAAGCCTCGTTCGAAGGGGTATGGGGTCGGACTCCATGAGCAGCTCTACGCCCTCTCCCAGCTGGCGGAATGGGAACGCATAGCGGGTTCTGTGTTTGGTTCCATGCAGCATGTTCCGGCCTCCATGGCTCCGGGTCAGGGCGTCAGCTCCTACGTCTTTGCCTCTGGTGTAGGGATGGCGGCCCTACCCACCCTGTCCGGAGTCGGCCCTAACTTGTCGGGAGTCGGCCTAAATGTTTCCGGTCTTACCCTGTCTGGGGTAGGCCTCGCCGCCTCCATGCCCCCCCTTCGTCCCCGGCAATTTTGGTTGGTGGCGGATGCTGAACTGATCGTCTACGGCGCCACTGAGCCCGATGCCACAGTCACCGTTAGGGGTGAGCCCATCCAGTTGACCTCTGAGGGCACCTTCCGGTTTCAGGCTGCCTTCCCCGATGGTCACCTAGAGTATCCGATTATGGCGGTGGCCGTGGACGGGGAGCAAAATCGCTCCATTCATATGACCTTCGATCGCCAAACTCCCGATCGCCGCACCAACACCCGGGAAGAGGCCCAGGAGGAATGGCCCCAGACCTAGGTTTTTTTAATCCTGCACGTAGGCGGTTCCAGTTACCAGGGCCGCCTCTGCCCGCATAAACTCCCGTCCCAGGTAGGCGGCATGGTCCAGTAAGGTAATGGGACAGGGCTGCTGGGGATCTTCAAAAATAGCGATGCAAAGTTCCTTAGCGGTTCGGCCGCTGTAGACTCGAGTAGCCTCTCGTTGGACAGTACCACGCACCGGTAAGGGTTGACCGGTGGTGGGATCGCAGGCCAGTCCTAGATCGTTAATGGTGTTGGTAAAATGCTTGGCGCAAATTAGGCCCCGCTGCTCATCCAGGTAAATTAGAAAGTAGCCTCCTGGATCAAGCTTGATAAAGCGTTTAGAAAGTTGGTCGTTTAGGGCTTGCAACTCAGCCCGATTGACGGTGACAGTGTTTTCACTCATGGCTGGGAAAGATTAGGAAATTCTTGAAGCTATAGGTAAGGGGTAGCAAGGGAGGCTACCCAGACCTGGGAGTTGATTCGTTAACTGAATCTTCGCAGTTTTGACCAAAATCCTACATTATTTTAACCTGCCGATTCGGGACAACAGGGTCTTAGGGGCCAAACCTGGAGACTTTAGAAAGAATGGGTATAGATAGAACCCGCCAGTTATTAAACAGGCTAGGATGGGGCCATCAATAGAAACCCTCTCCTCACCTACGGTATACAACTATGGCATCTGAAGCGCAGGTCCGGGATTTTTTAGCCCATTGGTTTCAGTTAGGTAAGCCTGTGGTACTGCCTGGAGATCGGGGAGATTACTTGCCCTGCCCGGTTTTTTCCCAGGGTGGTTACAGTCAAGACTTTGAAAATTGCTGGGATCAAATCATGGTTACCCAGGGTAAAGATTGCTACCTCAAGGGTACGATCCAGACCATTGCCGCCATGCTCTCCCCTGCTTGGGATGTCAAGGACTGCGCCCGCTGCACCATGCCGGTGTCTATCCCGACCTTGGGACTAAGTTCCTTTCCCTGTCCCTGCCATGATCTGCTGACCTGGCCTAATCAGGATATTCCAGTCCCCCGTGGCGCCGTTGATGACCAACGTCAACTCAGCCAGGTTCGGCAACGCCTCAGCCGTATTCAAGGTCAATCTATCCCGACTCCTAGAAGCTCCTACGAAGCTGAAGATAGCAAGGTTTTTTCCTCCTGGCGCAAAATGTTATAGATCATAAAGTCGTGGGCCATGGTGGTACTGGGAAAAATTGCCTGGGCTTCCGTCAGTAGATCGCTCAGTTGAATATCGTTGCCAGGGGCGTAGCGGGGACTGAAGTGGGTCATAATTAGCTGCCTCACCTGAGCCCCAAGGGCTACCTGGGCAGCCATGGTGGAAGTGGAATGGAGGCGCTCGTAGGCCAATCCAGCATCCTGGTGGGCAAAGGTGGCTTCGTGAATTAAAACATCAGCCTGGTGGGCCAGGGCAACGGAGCGATCGCAGTAAATGGTATCGGTACAGTAGACCAGTTTACGCCCCACCAGGTCAGGCCCACAGAGGTCGGCCCCATTTACTTTACGCCCATTGGGCAGGGTTACCTGTAGACCCTGCTTGAGTTGACCATAGATGGGACCGGGGGGAATGCCCAAAGCCTCGGCCCGTTTAACATCGAAGTGACCAGGTCGATCCCGCTCCTCTACCCGATAGCCGTAGGCAGGAATGCGGTGCTCCAGGCGATCGCACATCACCCGATATTCCCTATCCTCAAAAACCAGGCCAGGCTCCACCCCATGGACCTTAATGGGCAGGCTAAAGTGGGTATGGGAATACCGTCGACAGGCCTGTAAATAATCATTCAGAGGCTTGGGACCATAGATATCGATGCATTGCTGGCGATTACCCGCCAACCCACAACTGGCCAGTAACCCCATCAGACCAAAAATATGGTCGCCGTGCATGTGGGTAATAAAAATACGGCGAATCTGGCTGGATTTAAACTCACTGCGCAGAAATTGGTGCTGGGTACCCTCGCCGCAGTCAAACAACCAAACTTCACTTCGCTGGGGTAACCGCAAAGCCACACTGGAGACGTTGCGAGACCGGGTTGGTACGCCAGAGCTGGTTCCTAGAAATGTAATCTGCACCAGAGATGTCCCCTAACCTACTTCCCTATCTTGCCATGGTCACGAGGTAGTAGGGTAATCTCTGCTTTAGATTAAATCCCTACGGCCACCCCCCTTGCTGATCCCTTACCCGTAGCTCCAGCTATAGTGAGAGGAAAAGGGATTAGATTCCTACCTAACTGGCTGCTCACACCGGGGTATGGATAGCTCTGGCCTTGCGAGAGTCCCTTCAGCAGGCGTTCTAAACTATGCGCGTAGTTGCCTATTGCTACCTGGAGTCCTCCCAGCCTCAGCCGCCCCTCACCAACTGGGGCTATGTTCTTGAACGACTCTACGAAGATACCCGGTTGCCTGCCGAACCCAGCTACCGCCCCCAATTGGCCCAACTTATGGCTGATAACCAGCATCATCCGGCCGATCTGGTATTGGTGGCGGGGTTGGAGTCCCTGGGAGATAGCCTGGCTGAGATCGAGGCTCTCTGCCAGGCCCTGCAAGCCATGGGTAGCCGTGTCGTCGATGTTGCTTCAGCGGCAGTTGACCCAGGTCTGGCGACAGAAGCCCCTGACTGGGCTGGAAGTTTACAGACCCTGGCTGCCTTACCCGATCGCCTGCGCCGCCGGCAGCTCCGTACGGGCCATGCCCGTAATCGTCTGCAGGCCCTACCACCCCCTGGTAAAGCCCCCTACGGCTACCGCCGCGGGCAGGATCGTTATCTCGTGGATCGCACTACCGCCCCGGTGGTTACCGCCTTTGTTAACGAATTTTTGCTGTACGGATCGCTGCGCGGAGCTGTGCGGTTTGTGGACAACCGCTTTGGTAAACCCATAGCCGTCTCTACGGGGCGTCGCTGGCTCACCCATCCGGTCTATCGGGGAGATCTGCAATACCAGGATGGTCAGGTAATTCGGGATACCCATGCGGCCATCATTAGCCGGGACGAAGCTGCCCAAATCGATCGGTTACTGCGCCGCAACAGTCAGTTGCCCTCCCGTACCGCCGGAGCCCCCCGATCGCTGGCGGGCTTGGTCCATTGCCAACGCTGTGGGGGGGGCCTCACCATTACTAGAACAACCCGCCGGGGCCGGAGCCAGGCCTACCTCTACTTAAGACCAGCCCATTGTCCCCATTCTCCCCGCTGTCGGGCCATCCCCTACGATCAAGTGCTTAAAGCCATCATTGATCAAATCTGTCAGGACCTACCGCAGGCGGTGGCCCAATTGCAACCTCCCCGACAGGGAGATAATCCCATCTCTCCTACCACCCAGCTACAACGGGAAATCGAGCAAAGGCAGAGGGTTCTCCAACAGTTACCCAGTTTGGTTAAGGAGGGAGTGCTAGATGCAGAAACCGCTGCCCTGCGCCGCTATAAACTCCAGGGAGAAATTGCCCAGATTGAGCGGCAACGAGCCCAGTTGCCTCCGGTTAATCTGCAAGAACTTTCCCAGTCGGTGGCCCTTCCCCAATTTTGGCTGGATCTCTCGGAGACTGAGCGACGCTTTTTCTTTCGGGAATTTATTCGCCGCATTCAGATTAATCCTCAGCCTCACCCCCAGGAAAAAACCTGGCAGATTGTATTAGAGTTTGTGTTTTAGGGGATCGACGGGTTGAGTCGGAGCTGAGGATAACGGGTGAAAAGTTGCTGGCCAAAGCTATATCCCCTGGCTCTAGCTATCTCTTAAACAGCAGAAACATCCCCACCAGGGCGATAACTACCCCTGCTACCGTGCGCCCATTCACCCGATCGCCGAGGGCCGCCGCCATTGGCAGCACAAACAAAGGACTGGTACCGGTCAGGGCCTGGGCTATGCCAGCGGCGCTATGCTTGAGGGCAACCTGCTGCAAGTAAATCGCCAGATAGGTGCCCAACAGGGCTGCCAGCCCCACCATGGCGATGATCCTAAAATTCTGCAAGGGCCTGATCTGCTGTCTGACTTCCCCTTGTCGGACCAGAATGGCGATAATTAACAGCCCGCCTCCGATGAGCCGCAACAGCGAACTCCACAGGGGATTGATCGGACTGTGGGCCAGGGCCGCCCTCGATAGGACTGCCCCAGTAGCCTGCCCTAGGGCGGCTAGAACACCATAGACAATTCCCCCACCGGGCTGAAGAGAACGTTCTTCTGGCTGGGGGAGACGCTGGCTGATCACCCAGCTAACTCCTGCCAGGGTGAGTAGTATACCGGCCCAGGATTGTAGACCGATGCTTTCTCCCAATAGGATCACGGCCAACCCGGCTGCCATGGCTGGAGCCAGGGTTTCCAGTAATAAGGCCTGCCGTGCTCCAATCCGGTTAATGGCGGTGAAATAGGCCGTATCCCCCAGACCAATGCCCACCATGCCACTGAGGATCAATAGCAGGATGGGCCTGGGTTCCAGGCCGGTGGCAGGGCGCCCTAACAGGAGCAGGGTGACTAGAATTAGACCGATCGCGATCGCCCCTTTGGCCAGGTTCAGTAACAGGGGTGAGAGGGATTTACCCAACTGACCAAACATCATTGTGGCAGTTGCCCACAGAAAGGCTGCACCTAAGGCGGCTAATTCACCATTCATGAGCATCACTGGCAATTATATCTGTAAACCTGGGAACCATATTTATAGGAAATCTTCACACTTAACGAGCCAGATTATTCTGATTGTCCCAAATATCTCTGTATCTATATTTATACGTAGTTAGCCTGATGAACGGTAAAAGTAATCTGATTAAGACCATGAACAATTCGACCATTCGTGTTTGCACCCTGGCATCCTGCGGTGGCCTGCTGACTTTGACAGCCTGGAACCATCACAAGCCCCAAGCTCCTGAGGTAGACTCATCCTCCACTGCAGACAAGGGGCATGCCCAGGTCAAGCCTAAGGCTAAGGTAGCAACGGTTGCTTCAGGTTCTGCCACCAAGCCAGAACTGCGATTACCCCTAAGTTTGGGGCAATCGGGAGAGTCTACGGCCCTGAATATTACCTCGCCTACCGCTGAGCAGGTTACGGCCCGATTAAAGCAACTACGGCAGGAACGGGAGGTCCTGATGAGGTCTAGGTCGGTGACCATTCCTTCTCCACCGACCAGAATCGAAGCCCTTACCGTGGCTAGACTACCTGAGAGTTTAGGTCGGATCGATCGCTCCGTCGTTAGACCAGCTGTTGTTCCCTCTGTGGGGCCCTTGTATGGGGGAGCGGCGGCTACTCCATCCGTTCCCTCCCGGTCATCAGCACCTGTCGCCTCCATCCCTACCCCAGCCAGTCCCCCAAAGCTTTCATCTATTCAGCCTGTGGCAGCTGTCTCTACTCCTACTGTTAGCTCTACGGGTGCTGCTCAAGTTGCACCGATCCAGACCCCTACCTCTGTAGTCGAGGCTTCTCTCCAGCACCAGAGCTATGGCCTGCGCCAGGGGGGCCTGCCTTCCCTAACGCCGCCCACTAAGCTCCCCAATGGACCCGATGGCTTCCATGCCCGGGAGCTGAACAGTCAGGCGGCGGTTCCGGATTCTAGACTCCTTTCCCAGGTCAGGGGCCCAGGGGAAACCATGATTACCCTCACTGGACTTGAGGTTTCCACTCCAGCCCCGGGGATGAAAACCCAGCCGTTCCTGGTGCCTGCTAATGGCAGCAGGCCAGAACTATCTGAGCAAACACCTGGTTTTTCTCCAACAGGCTCTTCTACCCCTGGCATCCCTAATGGAACGAGGGTAAATGGTGACGCTACCAGGTCTTAGTCCTGGACAACGGGGTAGACAGGGGGCGGAGCAACGGCGAAGCCTTTTACTGAAGGCTGTACCTACCCCTCAAGGTAAGTCATACCCCCTACCTAGTCTCCGTTTTGACCGACTAACCGGCTCCTTAGCCTACCGACCAAAGTCATAATTCATCTATCATGGAGGAAGAATTGACAGGTTAAGATTTATGTCGGGAAAAGTTGAAAAAACTGACCAGGAATGGCAACAGCAACTCACTGCTGAGCAATATCAGATTACCCGTAAGCATGGTACGGAACGGGCCTTCACCGGAGCCTATTACGACCATAAAGCCGCCGGTACCTACAACTGTGTGTGTTGTGGTGCCGAGCTCTTCGCCTCTGATACTAAATACGATTCGGGTACGGGCTGGCCCAGCTTTTGGAGCCCAGCTCAGGCTGAAAACCTTAAAACCAAGCGGGATCTTAGCCACTTTATGGCTCGGACTGAGGTGCTCTGTGCCCGCTGTGATGCCCATCTGGGCCATGTATTCAATGATGGTCCGGCTCCTACCGGGCAGCGCTATTGTATTAACTCTGCCGCCCTTAACTTTCAACCTAACCAGGATTGAAATGGCTGGTGAGTCCTACTTCTGGTTTGCCACGGTAGGGGGTGTCTGGCCAAGACCTGTCTGTTTAAACCAAGCCTTTATCGCTCTGGCTCCGATGTAGAGGAGTTAGAAGATAGAGATAGGTCTGTCAGCTAGGAAGCATCCAAGGGACCCATCCACTGGGTCCTCATCAGTTTGGACAAAGTCTGATTAATGCGGATGGCGAGACTCGAACTCGCAAGGCGTTAGCCACACGCCCCTCAAGCGTGCGTGTCTACCGGTTCCACCACATCCGCAGAAACCTATCAAGTCATAGACCGAACTCAAGAGGTATAAGAGCCGATCGCAACTGCACTTGACTATATAAGAATAAAACACACTGGCAAAGGATGGGCAAGATTTCTCCAGATAGTTTGGTATTAGTTTGGTCGTTTAGCTCGAACCGGCCTCTTCTAACTGGATAGGGATGGGGTCAAGGTCAGGGATTATGTCTGGGAAAACCATAGTCTGATTCAATGCCTCACTTTTGACCCCATTCTCCTTTTCCATGGGATTCAGTGGCAGAATACCTATGGATGGTTTGGGTATGGCCCTGACTCCCGGTAAGGGGGCAGAAGTATTCTGGCCAAAGTCATACTACCCACGCTCGCGTTTGCTTGACCTTGATAAAGTTGTAGAGAGACCCACACCCATGATTAGTTCAGACCAGGTAGCGGCTATGATTAAGACCAGCCTACCCGACGCCAATGTTCAGGTGGAAGATCTAACCGGTGGTGGCGATCATTATCAGGTTTTAGTAGTTTCCTCTGCCTTTGCGGGATGTAGCCTGGTGCAGCAGCATCAACTGGTCTACGGGGCCGTGCGGGAGGCAATGTCCTCTGCTGCCATCCATGCCCTGGCCCTGAAGACCTATACCCCCGAGGACTGGGCCCGACTCAATCAAGCCTAGGTTCCCCTCCCTAGATGGAGCTTGCTTCCTCCGATAGGGGTCATAAAACCTAGCTTTTGCTAGAACCCTAGGGATAGAGTTGATCGGTCGATTTCATGTCGCGTAACACTAGGCCTATCAGCTACGAGACACGAAAGGGCAAAGGCCAGGTAGGTGTTCTGGCTACATCCTGACTCCTTAATTCTGACCCCTATTCCCCAGGCAACCTTGGATTAACCTCCTGGCCCTACCCCTTTCATGGATTAAGGCAATAGGGCCAAAGACTCTCGCATGGCCAGCCGCACGGGAGCATCTTCTAGCTGGCAGTAGGGCCGACTAAAGCTCAAGGGTAATTCTAGGGAGTGCCCCTGGAGAAAGCCCTGGTCGCTGAGTACATGGGCTGTGGGTCCCTGGCGAACGATGCGGCCCTTACTTAGGACAATGGTGCGATCGCATAGTTCCAGGGCTAGATCTAAATCGTGGGTAGCGATCAACTGGGTCATGGGCAGGTGTTTCAGCAGGTGAATCAACTGACGACGGGAACGGGGATCGAGCTGGCTGGTGGGTTCGTCGAACACCAGCACCTGGGGCTGCATGGCTAGCACCCCGGCGATCGCTACCCGCTGTTTCTCACCCCCCGACAGGTGATCGGGGCTGCGGTGTAAGTAGTCTGCTGGGTTGAGTCCTACCGCATGGAGACAATGGTGACAGCGGTGCAGCAGTTCCCTACCCCGGAGACCCTGATTCATAGGCCCAAAGGTAATATCTTCCTCCACCGTGGGCATAAATAGCTGGTCGTCGGGGTTCTGAAACACTACCCCGACGAAATTGCGAATGGTCTTGACATGGTCGGGATGTAGGGGATGTTCCCCCACCGTGATCTGCCCCGACTGGGGCCAGATAATACCATTTAGGTGCAGCAACAGCGTTGACTTACCCGAACCGTTGGCCCCTACCAAGGCGACCCGTTCGCCAGCAGCAATGGCCAGATTGATCTGACTGAGGGCTACGGTGCCGTCATCGTAGGAGTAGCTCAGGTCCTCAATAGTAATAGGATTATGGTGCATTGCCTTAGCTTGAAACAATATTCATCCGTGCCAACCCTGCTGGATCAGTTGACCTGCCGCCAGCCAACCCGCCATGATTCCCAGGGCCAGGTGATCGGGCCAGGTCATCGCGGGGAAGGTCGTCCTGGCCAGGGTACCCTGGTAACCCCGGGCCACCATGGCTTGGTAAATGCGATCGCCGCGATCGTAGGAACGCAAAAACAGCGCCCCCATCATGTGGCCAATCACCCGGCGCTGCCCCTGACGACGAGCCATCAGGTTACGGGCCAGGGCGGCCCGCCGCATGGCAGCAAACTCCGCCACCAGGATACTGCTGTAGCGGTGCATGGCCGCTAAAATTGCCACCAGTAGGGGAGGCATTTTCAAACGGGTGAGCCCCTGCAACAGATCGGATACTGGCGTGGTCAATACCAGCAGGTTTAGCATCCCCAGGGATAACAGCGCCTTCAGACTAACGCTGACAAGCACCGTCAACCCCACCGTGGTCACCTGGAAAATTCCCCAATGCCACAGTACCGTCCCTTCCTGGCGAAAGAGGGTACCGACCAGCACTACCCCGGCCAGTCCCATTTCAATCGCCACCCGCTTCAGCAAAACCATCAGGCTAACCCGACTAAGGGCGATTAGTCCGCCCAATCCCAGGCCGTAGATTCCCCACACCAGCCATTCTCCGGGGGGAGTCAGGGCTGTGGCAAAGACAAACATCAGAGCACAGAGAAGGCGAGCCTGGGGGGCTAGAGACTGCCAGGGGGTGGGGCGATGACTGTCTAGATCGAGGCGTACAGCACCAATATGAAGAAGCATAGGCTGAGTCCCCTCCGCTAGGACCGGTCAGTTCGCAATGACGTTGATGGTATGGACAGCTTTGGCCAGAACCCTAGGAATAGAATAGAGCGGTCAAAGGGAAGGCCGGATAGGGGCTCTGGCGAGTTACCGGGCAACTTAAGGGGATGGGTGAGAAGGGGGCTGTTCCGCCTTCCCTGGATCTGGTTTGACCACCAACTTACCGACTCCCCAGGCCAGGCCAAAGGTTACCAGGGTGCCTACTATGCCCGCTAGGGGAGTGGCAAGGGGCGAGGGCGCCCCCCGTAGAGCGTAGGAGTCAAACCACTGGTAGAAGGGTAGGTGGTGACTGGGGGGATGGGATTGGGCTACCTTGGCAAAACCGTGGTCCAGGGAGACCCGGTCTAGGCCATCGGGGTTAGGGCTGGCGAAGGGAGAAAGCAATCCGGCAATCAGCAGGGATGCTCCCAAGCCGGTTAGCCAGAAGGCCAGATACTTATTGGGAGAGGAGGAGGTCATGGCAGGTAAGGGATCCTTAAAAACGGTTGAAGGAATACCTGGGGCGGGATACAGCGGGGGGGTCAAAAATTAGATCAGGGCGACTCCGCCAGATATAGCTAATGGCCAGCAGACTAATCAGGGTTTCCCCAATACCAATCAGCAGGTGCCAGACCAGCATGGCGGTGATGGCTACCGTCAAGGGTACGGTGCCCGATAGGGCTAACTCCAGGGCACAGAACAGGGAGCCCACCACCACGCTCATCCAGGCGGTTACCCCGGTAGCGATCGCCATGGCCCGCCAGGAATGGAAACCCAGGACGGAGCGCAGGACTCTGTAGAGATAGTAGCCGCCAAAGGTGCCGATCAAACCCATGTTAAAAATGTTTGCTCCCAGCACAGTTAAGCCGCCATCCTGAAATAGCAGGGCCTGCACTATGAAGACAACGGTCATCACCAGGGTGCCAGCCCAGGGGCCGAGCAGTACTCCCGCCAGGGTTCCCCCCAGTAAATGGCCCGATGTGCCACCGGGAATGGGAAAGTTAATCATCTGGGCAGCAAAGATAAAGGCGGCACAAACCCCCATCAGGGGAACGGCTCGATCTTTATAGGTTGCCTTGACCCGATTCAGGGCCAGCCCCACCAGGGCGATCGCTAAACCCCAGGTACCTAAACTCACCGGTATATTTAAGAAACCATCGGGAATATGCATAGCCAGGTACATGGGCATCCCAGGCACGCAGGGAGCAGCCGATACAGTGAGGGCATGGAGGGTGTCCATAGGCAAAAAACGAAAGGATTACCGGAGGATTTCCTTGACCACTGGCCTAAAATCCTAACCTCAGTAGATAGGCTTACGGCAGGGATTACAATCCCTCCAGGGGGGATAATTCCGGAAATTAAGAAAGTCTACAGGAACTACAGCAGGCCCCAGGCTGGTTAGGAGGACACCGCAACCCCATGGCCGATGGGCTGGTCCAGGGTTGATCGGTCCGGGCTGGGCGGGTTTTCTGCCTCGGCTTCAGGGTTAAGCAATGCTACCCCGCTTGCGGGTTTCCTTATAGGATGTACCAATATTAGTCAGTCCAGCGCGAATCATTTCCTGCTCTAGCAGCAGGAAAAAACGGCTGCGATCGCCCCCTCGCACCACCGCCTGATTGTGGGCCTCCGCCAGGGAAACGGGGTAACCATAGCCCTTTTGTACCTGGGCCAGGACCATGGCCAGAGCCTGCTGGCACAGGTCTGAATCCGTCACGACCCATGCGGGCACCTCTACCCGGGCCACTTCTGAGCCCACGTGAAGATAGCAAAAGTAAATACACTGATCGCCGTAGCGCTGCAGAATGGGGGCTCCACTACGCCAGAAGGGGCTGCACTGGCCTGGGGCTAGTTGGGTCCCCCAGAAGGTGGCATCCCTCAGGGGTAGAAAGCGACCACAGGGGGCCCTGTCTGTCGAGTCTCCACAGTGCTGCTGACAGTCAGGGGCTGGAAAGGGACAGGCGGCCAAACGCAAGAAATTCAGGGTCTCTGCACTCCGGGAGGCGCTGAGGTAGCCCACCAGCGGAATTCTCTGCTGACGCAGTTGATTCCACGCCGCCAAAATCGGCGCTAGAATCAATTCTCGAGCCTGGTCGGGTAGGGAGTCCAGGAACCAGTAAATTAAGGAGCCATCCACCAAGGCTAGGACCTGGGGGGAGGGGCCCTCTGGAGGGGATAATTGGCTCACCGCCACCCCCAGATCGGCCAGGGCCAGAGCCTCTGCCATGGTGCGACGATAGCCCATCCATTCTTCCGTAGGAATACCCCACGGCCGCGAGATAGCCAAATCCTCTGCCCGGAAGACCACCTCGGGTAGACTGTCCAGGAGTGGGGCGCGACCCTGGCCGTAGTGCAAAACCACCCGTCCCACATTGATCAGATAGCAGTAGGCGATTTCGTGGTGGCTGGGGGCAATCTGGGACCCGTCCGTGGCAATAACCGTGTGGACGGGAGAGGCTGGCGATACGGGGGTGCGGGTGGTTAAGGGTTGATTGGGCTGGGGCGTAGTAAAGGCCAGGCGATCGCCATAGTCCTGCAGGTGGGCCACCAGGTTAGGTTGCTGTTTGGCGGCCGCCAGCAGCAGGGTCTGGGCCATGGCCAGTCGCTGCTGCACCGCCCGGGCTTCCTGGGTTAGATGCTGACTGATGCCAGGCATCTGCTGAGATAGCTTGACCAGATCCAGCATGGTATTTTGCCATGGTACGTTAATACTATACCAGGTTTTCCTAGGGGCAGGACAGACCATCATGGGGGTTCATTGCCCCTACTAAATGGTCCCTAAAGATCCCCCACAAAGCGTCCAGGACTGAGGCGATGCTGGGGATCGAACTCAGCTTTCACCTTTCCCATTAATCCCAGGGCCTTGCCCTGGTAGTCCCAAACATCGATCGCGGTTTTGAGGGCGGAGGGGGCTAGGTGCAGGGTGAGGTAGCCACCCACCTGGTGACAGCGCGATCGCAGAGCCTTAACCATCCCTAGTTCGACGCTCTCCCCCTCCAGCCTCAAGCTACCGATGCCACTACCGCCATGGAAGCGGGCCAGGTGATGGTGGGGAAGCAGACGGGTGAGGCTTTCTAGTAAGGGCATGGCTGCGGTGGGGGGCACCCCTATCTTGGCCAATAGATCGGGGGGGGCTGATGGGGTTCCGTAGAGGGTCGTACTGGCCCCGTGCCAGAATTGCTCCTCCTGGGCTGCCACCAGTATTTCCCCGTGGCATTCTGCCGGAACCATTGCCCTCAAGAGGGCTATTTGCTCTTCCACCCCCGCCTCTAAGGATTGAAAGCGGGCGGCCAACCCGAAGCCGGGGGGCAATTCCAGGGCCTGGACCAGGCGGGGGGAAAAGAGATCGAGGGCCACAGGGGTGAGGGTAGAGGCTCTGACCTTGGCGGTAAGGCTGGTCAGGACCTCAGCCGGACCCGTCACCACCATCGTTTTAGAGGTGTCAGGAATGGGATAGAGCCGGAGGGTAAGCTGGGAAATCACCCCCAAAGTCCCGTAGGAGCCGGTCATCAACTTCATCAGGTCGTAGCCCGCCACGTTTTTAACCACCCGTCCCCCCGCCCTGGCAAGCTGGCCATCGTGGCGCACAAGGGTAAGGCCGATGACCCGATCGCGCACACTACCGTAGCGCTGCCGCAGGGCACCGATATCGGCGGTGGCCACGATGCCCCCCAGGGTAGCCCGATCGCCATAGGCCGGGTCCATGGCCAGCCATTGCTGCTGGTTTGCCAGTGGTGTCTTCAGGTCTGCCAGCCGCACCCCAGCCTGCACAGTCAGGGTCATATCCCCCACCGCGTGGTCAATCACCTGGTTTAATCGGGCCGTACTCACCACCACATCGATGGCTGCGGGGGGCCCACCCCAAGCCAGCTTACTGCCACCGCCACAGGGCAGAAGCCGCCACTGCTGCTGGTGGGCACAGGCCATAACCGCCGCCAGCTCCGCTTCGCTGTGGGGATAAACCAGGGTAGGAGACCGGTCCACCTGGGTAAGCCAGGTGGGTAGCTGGTCGGCAGCAACCACCTGATCGGCGGATAGCAGGGAGGTCAGGAGAGTTACCGGGTCAGTCATAGGGCAGCCAGGTAGGACTAGTCAATACTGATGGGGGTAGGGCCAGAACCGTGGTCTGAGGCCACCGGAGGTTCGGATCGGCGGCGACGGAAGCTGGTGTAAAGGCGATCGCGCCAGGCAAAAAAGGCCTCGTACTCGGGCACGTCCGCTAGCCCAGGCACCCCCTTACCGCCAATTCCCTTGGGTAGATTAAGGTACTCACTGGTGGGAAACTTCAGGTACAGGGTGGCGGCCGCTACAGCAAAGTCCGCCAGGGTGGGGTCATCCCCCAATAGGTAGGGGCTGGTTTGCAGCATCAAGCAGAGGGCTTCCAGGTCCTGCTTCAGGGTATGGGTAGCGGTTTTGATATCGTCGGGACCAAAGCCCACCCCTGTGCCCACCAGGTTCAGCAACTCTCCCGGTAGGGCTCCCACCAGGGTGCGCAGCAGATCGGGGGTCGGGTCAGGTAACAGGGCGGTACGAAAGTTGGGATGTTGCTTAAAGGCTCCAATCATAACTTTACGGGCATTGGTCACGATCACCTGGTCGGCCCAATCCTCCAGGGCTAGACAGAGCCCCCGTTGTTTTGGATCGGTGGGTAGCAAGGAGTGATCGGGGTAGGTGCTTTCCAGGTAGAGGGCAATTGCCGTAGAGTCAGGAATCACCCGGTCGCCATCCTTAAGTACGGGCACCTGCCGCTGGCCCGACAGCTGAAAAACCTCCACCTGGCCTACCCCAGGGGTAACCTCAAGGGAACGATAGGGTAATTGCTTATAGTCGAGAATCAAGCGGATTTTCTCAGCAAAGGCAGAGGCTTCAAACTGGTAAAGCGCTAGCATGGGTTTCCTCTAAATAAAGGGGCTATGGCTGACCCGGTATCACTGTATCGCTATTTGTCGGGGTTGCACAGGTCGAACTAGCCGGAGGAACGGTGGTGACCGTCACCGATTTAAAGCCCCCTGTGGAGAGCAGTTGCTCCACCGTGACCGCCGCTCGCCGGTTTGCTTCTGCCAATAAACCCTGATCACAGGCGGCGGCGACGATGGTAGTCAGGGCCTGGCGCTGGGCCTGCTGCTGTAATTCGGGAGCCTGGTCGGGTCCCAGGCCTAAAAAGCCCCGATCGTAGTCGTAGACCCTGGATCGATCCAGGTCAAGCTTGCTATCTAGAATTTGGGGAGGTGGCAGGGTCAGGTGAATCGCCCCCTCTTCTCCTAGTTGTACATTGGTGGCGGTAATTTTCGATAAATCTACTCCGGCCCGCACTTCTCCGTAGGCAATGTAGAGGAGTTTGGTGGAGCCAATCACGTAGCCCGCCAGGGTGCGATCGCTGTGGCCAGGTACCACCGCTTCCATGGCGAAAATAGCTGTGGTCAGGTCGCTGGCCCCCCGCAGTTGCTGCACAATCAGGGATTGCACATCCACCTGGGGGGCTGAAACAGCGGGGATAATCCACCGTCGTACCCCCGCAACCATGGTTTCAGGGGAACGCCAGAAACCTACCGCCGCTCCCATTCCCAGTAATAGGGCCCCTCCCAGCAGGGCCTGACCTAGGGCTTGCAAGGGACCCATCCAGGCAGGGCGTGGCTGGGGCAGGGAATAGCTGACCCTGGGGGGGAGAGCAGGGGGCGGAGAACCCATGGCTGGTTTAACCTGTGGGGAAGAACTCCCAAATTGTAACAATTCCCCCTGATCAGGGAGGCTTGAAGGGCCAGACCTAGAGAAAGGGATAGTCGGTGTAGCCCTCGGGACCGGGGGTGTAGAAGGTATCAGGGCGGGGTGGGTTAAGGGGGGCACCGGCCTGGATCCGGGCGGGCAGGTCAGGATTGGCTAGAAAGCTAACCCCAAAGGCCACTGCATCCACCGCTTGGGAGGCAATGGCGGCCTCAGCTTCGGCGGCAGAATAACCCAGGTTGGTCACCAGGTTGCCGTCAAAATGTTGCCGTAGGGGGGTGAGGACATCACCGTGTTGCTGTTTCAGGCGATCGGCCCGAATTACATGCAGATAGGCCAAACCCAGGGGAGAGATAGCCTTAGCCAGATACTCGCAGAGGCCTACCGGGTCACTGTCTACCATGCTGTTGTAGGAGTTCAGGGGAGAAATCCGTAGGCCGGTGCGATCAGATCCCCAGACGCCAGTGACCGCCTCTAAAACCTCCAGTAAAAACCGGCAGCGGTTTGCCAGGGAGCCACCGTAGGGGCCAGTCCGATGGTTGGATCCGTCCCGCAGAAATGAATCGATCAGGTAGCCATTCGCTCCATGCACTTCAACCCCATCAAAGCCTGCTTCCCTGGCATTCACTGCCGCCTGGCGAAAGCCCTCAACAATGGCGGGGATTTCGCCGTCCGGTAATTCCCGCGGAATAGCATGGGCATGCTTACCGGTGGGGGTGTAGACCTCCTCACTGGTAATCGCAATGGGGCTGGGGGCCACCGGTTGGGCCCCGTTGTTAAACAGGGGATGGCAGGCCCGACCACCGTGCCAGATTTGCAGAAAGATATGGCCCCCCTGCCGGTGAACCGCATCGGTGACCAGGCGCCAGCCATCGATCTGGGCCTGGTTATAGATACCCGGCTCGGTGTAAAAGGCAGAGTTACCGGCCATCGCCATGGTGGCCTCGGCAATGATCAGACCGGCACTGGCCCGCTGGCCGTAGTATTCTGCCATCAGGGCCGTGGGGACATAGTCTAGGGTGGCGCGGCAGCGGGTCAAAGGCGCCATAAAAATGCGGTTAGGTAGATGCAGGGCTCCCAGTTGAAGGGGAGAAAACAGCGTCGCTGGAGTCATGGGGATTATCTCAATAAGGGGCTTGGGGCAAGAACCTGGATGGGGCAGAGGTGATGGGAGGGGGCCGGTTTAGGCTAGAGGCAATCCAGTCACGCCTCGAGCCTAGGCGGCAAAAATCACCTGCTCAATCTGATGTAGGGCATTTTCTAGCTGATCGTTCACGATTTGCACATCAAATTCGGTGGCGGCGGCAATTTCTTCCTGGGCTCGGGCTAACCGGCGGGCGATCGCCGCATCACTGTCTTGACCACGCTGGCGGAGGCGGTGTTCTAGTTCTGTCAGGGAGGGGGGTAGGAGAAACACCTGCAGGGCGGAGGGAAAACTCTGCCGCACCTGGCGAGCCCCCTCCAGTTCAATTTCTAAAATCACCCATTGCCCTGTGCGGATTTTTTCCAGCAGCGGACCTTTAGGAGTGCCGTAGTAGTTACCGGCAAATTCTGCCCATTCCAGCAGATCTCCCTGAGCGATCAGGGCCTCAAACTCTGCCCGACTGACAAAGGTATAGTCCTTACCAGCAATTTCCCCCGGCCGGGGGGATCGGGTGGTGGCGGAGACCGAAAGCTGCAGAAGGGGATAGCGATCGCAGAGGGCATGCAAGAGAGTCCCCTTGCCCACACCGCTGGGACCAGTAAACACTATGAGTCTACCCATCTGGGGAATAGACCCCTCCAGACCGTCCACAGGCGAGCAATCTGACTGCGATCGGGAGGAATAGCTGACGGCCATGGCAGTAAGGTCGAAGGGGAAAAGTACTTTATTTTAGCCTCTATAGCTTTGACCACAACCCTGAGGACAGAGTCCATTAGCCAACAGCCTAGGGTAAATGGCGTTCTGCCCTGCTAACTGACTAACCATCTTCTGCAACGGGTCTCAAGGCAGCCCAGAAAATGCTACTATCCTGGCCTTGATGTTTCTCACTTCCCGGAGGTTCCTGTGGTGTTGCAGTCAGTTACCGTTACCGTGCCAGGAACCACCGCTAACCTGGGGCCTGGATTTGACTGTTTAGGCGCCGCCCTCACCCTTTATAATCGCTTCCATTTCACTATCCTGGATCAACCCCCTGGCACCTATAGCATTGAGGTACGGGGGCTGGAGGCGGAGCGGGTCAGCCGGGATAGCTCCAATCTTGCCTACAGGGCGTTTGCCCATTTTTATCAGCAGCAACAACAACCGGTACCAGCCATAGCCCTCACCATTGATCTGGAGGTACCGCTGGCGAGAGGTTTGGGCAGCTCCTCTACCGCTATCGTTGGGGGTATTCTGGGAGCCAATGCCCTCTGGGCTCAGCCCCTCGATCAATCCAGCCTGATTACCATGGCCGTGGCCCTGGAGGGCCATCCCGACAACGTGGTGCCCGCTCTGGTTGGGGGGTGTCAACTGTCGGTGGTCGATGACCAGGGACAGGTTACGGTTTGCCCCGTCTCCTGGCACCCCAGCCTAGCGCCGATTGTGGCTATTCCTGATTTTGAGCTGTCTACCACTACGGCGCGCCAGGTCCTCCCGACCCACTACAGTCGCGCCGATGCGATTTTTAACACCGCTCACCTGGGCCTACTCTTGCGCGGCCTGGAAACGGGCCAGGGAGATTGGCTGCGGATAGCATTGGCCGATCGCCTGCACCAGCCCTACCGTCAGACCTTAATCCCTGGCTATGGGGCAGTCGCCGAGGCCGCGATCGGGGCGGGTGCCTATGGCTTGGTGATTAGTGGGGCGGGGCCTACCCTGCTGGCTCTGGCCCCGGTCACCATTGCCCCTCAGGTTTGCGATACGCTCCGCCTGATCTGGCAGCAGCAGGGACAAACCGTCAGAGCTGCCGTACTGCAGCTACAAACCCAGGGAGCCTGGGTTGCCTCCAATCCTGCCAGAGGACCTGAGTAGCCCCCAACCAACTCGGCGGCAAAAATATTGATTCTAGTCAATGCAACTATCTATCTAAATAAATAAAACACTATAAAACTGCAGAATCGAAGTAGGTCAACGATTTTGGCCATCGACATAGGGAAAAATCAATCCATCGCAGAGTGAAAATACTTACCGAAAAAACATTAAGTTTCTTATACTTGAACTGGGCGCACTGATGAGTATTTATTCTTATCAGCACTGCAGTCCGGTTTGATCATCTGGTCTTCCCGTTAAGGGGTATTTTCCTTAAACCCTTAAGTCCTCCGACCTGATCCGCCAGGGTAGGCCGCCGCGAACACTAAACCAGTAGGGCTTGGTTCCTTTTTAGAACCATCTTTGCAACACCGGAATCTTCCATGCGCTGGCTGTTCTGTACTACTACACGACAATTGTCATGCTGACTGAACAATTTCCGTGGCTAACGACCCTTGTCCTACTGCCACTCATCGCAATTTTGCCGATTCCCATTCTTCCCGATCGCAACGGTCAAACCTTACGCTGGTATGTCCTGGGGATTGGTTGTATTGAGTTTTCTTTGATCCTCTACACCTTTACGAACTTTTACCACCTTGACCAACCCGGATTGCAGCTGGTAGAACGCTACGACTGGATATCCCAGTTGAATCTCACCTGGTCCTTAGGTGCCGATGGTCTGGCCATGCCTCTTGTAGTTTTAAGCGGTTTGGTGACTACTCTGGCCATTCTCGCTTCCTGGAACGTTACTCGTCGCCCCCGCCTCTATTTCAGCCTCTTGCTGATGATGTACAGCGCCCAGGTAGGAGTTTTTCTGGCCCAGGATCTAGTGATGTTCTTCCTGATGTGGGAACTGGAACTGGTGCCTGTCTATTTATTAATTTCTATTTGGGGCGGTCAGAAGCGTCTTTATGCCGCTACCAAATTTATTCTCTACACCGCCATTGGTTCTATTTTTATTCTGGTCGCGGCTCTAGCCATGGCCTTCTATGGGGACACGGTTACCTTTAATCTCGCCGATCTGGCCCAGAAGCATTATTCTCTGCCCTTCCAATTGCTGATGTATGCGGCCTTTTTGGTTGCCTTTGCGGTCAAATTGCCGATTTTTCCTTTTCACACCTGGTTGCCCGATGCCCACAGTGAGGCGCCTGCGGCCGTATCCATGATTTTGGCCGGAGTTTTGCTAAAGATGGCGGGCTACGGTTTGATTCGCATGAATATTGAAATGTTGCCTGACGCCCATGTTTACTTTGCTCCCGTCCTGGTAATGCTTGGCGTCGTCAACATTATTTATGCCTCCCTGACCGCCTTTGCCCAGGATAACTTGAAGCGTCGCATGGCCTATTCTTCCGTGGCCCACATGGGTTTTGTGTTGATTGGTTGCGCCTCTTTCACCACCCTGGGGATGAGTGGGGCCATGCTGCAGATGATTTCCCACGGGTTAATTGCCGCTCTGATGTTCTTCCTCTCGGGGGTAACCTATGATCGCACCCACACCCTGGATATGGCGGTGATGGGGGGCATGGGACGCAAAATGCCCACTACCTTTGCCTTCTTTACCGCCGCTTCCATGGGATCCCTAGCCCTTCCTGGTATGAGTGGGTTTGTTAGCGAGATTGCGGTTTTCCTGGGTATCGCGACCAGCGATACCTACAGCACCATTTTCAAAACCACCATCATTATCTTGGCGGCGATCGGGGTTATCCTTTCCCCCATCTATCTGCTCTCCATGCTACGGCGAATTTTCTACGGTGATGCTGGTGAAGTGGTGTCCAAGGTTTCCGGCATTCTCGATATTCGCCCCCGCGAGATCTTCGTGGCTGCCTGCCTGATGGTGCCTATCATTGGTATCGGCCTGTATCCCAAATTGGCCACTCAAGTCTACGACCTGAAGACCGTTGAAGTTGCTAATCAGGTACAGCACAACCTAATGCTGGCCGATCAGCCGGGCACGTTGTACGCTTACATTTTGTCTATCCCCCAGTCTACTGTGGCGGTGGCTCCTACCCTGCCCACTGGTCAGATTAACTAATTGCTAGCCTTTCAAAGGATTTTAGAGGCTTTCCTATAGAGGAGTCAGAGGAATAATCACCTCTGACTCTTTTTTTGATTGCTACGGTCTTGCAGAGCTCTGCCTTGCAAGACCATGGGTTGATGCTGAACCTGTATGCAGGAGCCAGCAAGGCAGAGGTGGAAGCGGCTATGGCCAACCCTATTCTGGCCAGGATCGAATTAGGGGGTAGTTAGGGGCGATCGCCCTAACTCCATGCCCTCAACAAACACCATAAAAGCCCTTAACGAGACTTGAACTCGTGACCTCTCCCTTACCAAGGGAGTGCTCTACCGCTGAGCTATAAGGGCAAGGGCCGTGGATGGGCCGGGCTGGATTCGAACCAGCGTAGGCGTAGCCAGCGGATTTACAGTCCGCCCCCATTAACCACTCGGGCACCGACCCAACCTATCCACGGCTTTTAATCCTACCATGGGGTTAGTGAGTTTGAAAATATTCCAGGTAAAATCACGCCAGTGTGATCACCTGCTTCCACTCCGCTGCAGTTGGTTAGGGCCATACCCTAGCTACCATAAACCAACCACGCCAGCCCCCAACCCATTAACAACCCCAGCCCACCGTAACGAAGGGCCTGCCAGAAGGGCTCCTGCCAGTATTCCCAGCGGATCAGGTGGTGGGCTAACTGGTGTTCAAGATCCTCCACCGCCCGTTGCAGGTTGGCTATTTCTGCCTGACTCCGGTGGGCATCGGAGGGGCCAGGGGGAGATGACTCAATCTGCTCCAGGTCCATCAGGTTTTGCAGTCCCACCTTTAAGTGGTGTAAACGGGTTTCTAGTGCTTGAGCCTGGGTCCACAGGTCAGCCAGGTCAGGCTGGGGCTGTTTAGAGCCTGAATCCCGGTGACCTGGAAACCGGTTTGGGCGATCGCTGGGCTTCATCATGCACAATGGAAGAAAGGTGCTCGCTTCTAGTTAACCCGATTTTTGTAGAGTAAGTATGGCTTTTTCATCCCATCCTTCGCTATCAGCCCAGCCTAATCCGCCAGTTGCAACCCTTTCCGACTTGCAACTGGCCCAACTATTAGCTGAGCGTCTGGCGATTAAATCAGAGGATTGGCATCGTCTCAATCGCAACCGCCGCCTACGGGCCCAGGAACAACTGGCCGCCGCCCTGGTTTTTTTACTCAAGGAACAATCGGATGAAGCCCTCCCCCGCCTGGAGCAGGCTATCGGCTGGTTAAATCAAACGGTTACGGCCCCACCCTGTCCTACCCATGGCCAGCGGCGTCCCCCGCAGCCCTAATAGAATTACCCGGTCAAGGGGATATAGCTTTGGCCGCGCTGAGGACCCTTAGCCCAGCTCAAAGGTGGTAATACCAAAGATTAATTCCAGAGCGAGGGAGGGGCTAGGGCCCCGGTACATGCGGGCGGTTTCAAAGACTGGCTGCAACCCCTGCTGGACGGCCAGGTCTAGGGCCGCACCATGGGGTTGGGGAACATCTAAAAACACCTCCTCGCCCTCCAGATCCGCCACCAGGTCGGTGAAAATTGCCTGGGCGATGGTGCTATCCTGAGCCACCAGAGGTCCCACCTTATAGCCCCGGTGGCAGGGGCGAAGGACGCCCCATCCCCGGAGTTTTCCCTCCTCCTCTAGATAGCCCCGACTGCGATGGCCTGGGGCGCTAATCCAGGCCCGTAGAAAGGCTGGCCGAGCAGCGGGAAAGACCTGTCGGTCGGCGGCGGCGATCAGGTCAAAGGGAACTGCCTGTAAATCCACCAGCGGCAGGGGGTTGACGGGGGGGGCAGGGTTGACTACCCCGCCGTAGCGGATATTGCGGTGGGCCAGAACAAAGCCAGAACGGCGGTAGTTATCCTGCTGCTCTGGCACCCCATCCAAGCCAATGGTGCGGGACCCGGCATGGGCGATCGCCCCTTGCCAGAGTTGCCACCCCAGCCCCTGGCCCCGTCGGTCGGGCCGAACAATGTAGCAGCCCAAAAAGGCGAAGCGATCGTCGTAATTCACCACAGAAATGGTGGCCACGGGGTCGCCCGCCAGATCCCCCCGCCAGAATCCCTGGGGGTCTACCCTGGCAAAACATTGGGCGTCCGCCAGGCCCGGATTCCAGCCCTCAGCGGCGGCCCAATCCAGAGCCAGGGAAATTTCCGGTGCCGCCATGGGGCGAATGGTCAGGTGTTTCATTGGGGTTTATGGTGTTGATGCCAGTGGCGGGCGATATCAATACGACGGGCAATCCACACCCGATCGTAGGTGGCTATATAGTCAAGGAAGCGGGCTAGGGCGGCCAGCCGACCAGGGCGACCGCTGAGGCGGCAGTGCAAGCCGATGGACAACATCTTGGGAGCGGTTTTTCCCTCGGCGTAGAGGATATCAAAACTATCCCGCAGGTAGGCAAAGAATTGGTCACCGCAGTTAAATCCCTGGGGGACGGCAAAGCGCATATCGTTACTATCCAGGGTGTAGGGAATCACCAGGTGGGGACCCTGGGGACCCGACACCCAGTAGGGCAGGTCATCGGCATAGGAGTCGGCATCGTAGAGAAAGCCCCCCTCCGCCATCACCAGGGCCCGGGTATGGGTAGAACAACGGCCCAGATACCAGCCCAGGGGGCGAGATCCCGTCACTTCCGTATGCAGGCGAATGGCTTCCTGCAGATGATGGCGCTCCTCCTCCCAGGTGAAGTCCTTGTACTCGATCCATTTCAGACCGTGGCTGGCAATTTCCCAGTCGGCTTCCTGCATCGCCGCCACCGCTTCGGGATGGCGGGCCAGGGCGGTGGCTACGCCGTAGACCGTGAGGGGAATGTTTCGCCCGGTAAATAATCGCCACAACCGCCAGAAGCCGGCCCGCGATCCATACTCGTAGATAGACTCCATATTCATGTGCCGCTGTCCCGGCCAGGGCTGGGCGCCGATGATTTCCGACAGAAAGGCTTCGGAGGCAGGGTCACCATGGAGAATGCAGTTTTCCCCACCCTCTTCGTAGTTGATCACAAACTGCACCGCAATCCGAGCCTGGCCGGGCCACTGGGGAGGGGGGGGAGTCCGGCCATAGCCGACTAAGTCACGGGGATAGGATGGGGAAGACATACCTTCAGCCGATTCAATTCAACCCAATTGTTAACCACTCTGGAGCCTATAGTAACCAGGTTTACCCTGGATCATTGGTATAAAAAGAGTCGTTTAGCGGCTCGGGTAAAGGCCACGTAGCAGAGCTGGTTGCGTTCTACCACATTACGGTTAACTACCATGGAGGGAACATCAACGAATACATCCTTAAAGGTGGAACCCTGGCTTTTATGGATAGTCAGGCTATAGGCATAGTCAACGGCGTGGAGTTGTTGCTGTAAATCCCAAAATTCCATCCAGCGTTTTTCCTGGGCTAAAAAGTCGAGTCTGGCTTTAAACTCTGCCTGCCCCGACTCGTGCAGTACCCTCAGGGTTTTGTACTCTAACTCCTCGGTTTCTACCTCCAGTAACCAGACCGGCCATTCCCCCTCCCGCCCCCGGGCCACCTCCAGCACCTCACACTCGGCGGAGGTGGGAAGGATGATGCTATCCCCTTCCAGGCAGGGGTTGAGGGCAATTAGGCGTTCTCCAGGCACAAAGCGTTGCGCCTGGGGGCCATAGATGGCCGTGCGAATCAGACGGTTAAGGTGATTGACGCGTTGGTTGGTGTAGGCCAGGGCTCTGACCTGGTCTGGGTTCTGGCCATAGGATTCACTGGTAAAGGCGCGCAGTAAAAGTTTTTCCCAAATTGGCCGGGAGAGGACAAAACATCCTTCGGTTTGATCGGGGTTGGTATCGGTGCAAAAGCGTGGCAGTTGGGGGCGATCGAGATTACGGCGAATATCTTCGGCCACCAGGCCAATGGCGCCGCCGTAGCGTACCACCTGGGTTAACTCGGCTCGCTGGTGGATCTGGCGAAAGCAAGCCGATTCCGGTTCGTTGACCGGTGGCAACTGGGCCGGATCCCCCACAAACAGGATCTGGGTGTTGCGGTACAGATTGGAAACCCCATTCACCAACAACTGCCAGAGTTCTTCGTTCACCATCGAACATTCATCCACAATCACCAGGCGGTAGCGATCGATCTGACTGGCCTGCTGGCGATCGAGTTGGAATATCTGTTTACCATTTTCTTCGTTAATGACTGGCCGTAGGCCCAAAAGCTTACAGCAGGTCATGGCATCTAGTTCTAAGCGCCATTGGGCTGCCATCGTGGCCAGCACCTTGGTGGCCTTATTACTGAAGGCGGTGAGCACAATGGAACGATGGTCGCCCTGCTGCCGCAGCCCGCTGATAAACACCTGCAGGAGAGTGGTTTTACCCGTACCGGCATAGCCCGTTAGTAAATACAGCTTTTCCTCCCCCTGCACAAACCGATGTAGGGCATCCAGGGCAACTTGCTGCTCCGGGGTTAGATCAAGCTCCCCAGTGCCGGAGTTTTGGCGTCGTGGTTTGGATCGGGCCATGGGGCTAGGGACTAGGACGGGTCAGCGGATTTTTTGACGGGATAATTCAGGCTACAGGATTCCTGGTTGATCGGGGTTGAGCCTGACGGTACTTGATGCAGGCAAGGCGTGGGGCACAAAGGTAAACTGCTAACCAGCGATGGCCTTGGGATTGATAGGAAATTCTTTGAGTTTACTGCAACCAGTTAAAGCATTTTCTATGAATGGGTTGAGGTAGTTAGGTATAGTTGTGGGATCTATTTTAAAGCTCCTGACCGGCCTCGATCATTAGAACCATGTTCGCGATCGCCAGTAAGCTAAATCTAGCTATGCCCTGGCTTGAGTTAGAAAGCTGATGACCGACGGCAATGGCATGGAACACTTGAAAAGTTTGAACGAGAGGACTTGAAACTATGGCAAGGCATTTTTTTAGATTGGGCTTGATTCTTTTGGCTGTAGCGGTTTCAGCCGTTGTCCTGCTGTCTCGGTTCTGGTCAGACCAAGTTGCCCTGGCTACGGCTCCAGCCCCACCCAACCTGGTACCGGCCACCCTGAATGGCAAACCAGCCTACGTGCTGTATGTCACCCGTAGCGAGGATAGGGTGCTGGTGCGCTGTTATCCAGGCTTTGCTCCGACCATAACGGTACGACCTATGGGGGGCAACCCCGGTATGCAAGAGGGGGTATTAGCTTGCGTCAGTTCGCCCCAGGGGTAGACCGGGCCTTGGCCTAGAAAACTCCCTAGCCCCAAACATCGGGTTGCTCAGATCGCTGAGGATAGGATGAATTAATTGATCAGGGTACAGAGGGGGAAGGCATTCTAGCTTGCCACCAGGGGCTAGGGCGACGGATTTTTTCTCGGCTAATGTAAATGACTGTTGCAATCCCTTTACATCCCTTGAAGTAGGGTGATCACCCTGAAACCGGCATGATAGGATGCCCTTCATAATGTTTATTGATGGGGGATAACTATCCGTGTCACTTCGGGTAGCAGTAGTAGGATCGGGTCCGGCGGGCTCCTCGGCCGCTGAGACTTTGGTTAAGGCTGGTATTGAAACCTATTTGTTTGAGCGTAAGCTGGATAACGCCAAACCCTGCGGTGGTGCAATTCCCCTCTGTATGGTGGATGAGTTTGACCTACCGCCCCAGATCATCGATCGCCGGGTGCGTAAGATGAAAATGATCTCCCCTTCTAACGTTGAGGTCAACATCGGCAGCACCCTGAACGATGAAGAATACATTGGCATGTGCCGCCGTGAGGTGCTCGACGGCTTTCTTCGCGATCGGGCCGCTAGCCAGGGTGCCAAACTAATTAATGGCACCGTGCACACCCTGGAAATGCCCAAGGGCGATAGCGGTCCCTATACCCTGCACTACACCGCCCACCGGGAAGATGGACTGGTGGGAGAAAATAAATCCCTCCAGGTGGATGTGGTGATTGGGGCCGATGGGGCCAACTCTCGCATTGCTAAGGCCATCGATGCGGGTGACTACAACTATGCGATCGCCTTCCAAGAGCGCATTCGTCTGCCTGCCGATAAAATGGCCTACTACGAAGACCTGGCGGAAATGTACGTGGGTAACGATGTTTCCCCCGACTTCTACGCCTGGGTATTCCCCAAGTACGACCATGTGGCCGTCGGCACCGGTACCATGCGGGTCAACCAGGCTAAAATCAAGCAGTTGCAAGCGGGTATCCGGGCTCGAGCTGCCCATCGCCTGGAGGGGGGCGAAATCATTAAGGTGGAAGCCCACCCCATTCCCGAACATCCCCGTCCGCGGCGGGTGGTGGGACGGGTCGCCCTGGTGGGTGACGCCGCTGGTACCGTCACCAAGTCTTCGGGGGAAGGCATTTACTTCGCCGCCAAGTCAGCCCGGATGTGTGCTGAAACCATTGTGGAACTGTCCAATCAGGGCCAGCGTATCCCCACCGAAGCCGACCTCAAGGTTTACCTGAAGCGGTGGGATAAACAGTACGGCATGACCTATAAGGTCCTGGATCTATTGCAAACGGTGTTTTACCGCTCCGATGCCACCCGGGAAGCCTTTGTGGAAATGTGCTCTGACATCGATGTGCAGAAGCTCACCTTTGACAGCTACCTGTACAAAACCGTAGTACCGGCTAACCCCCTGGTCCAAATGAAGATCACCGCTAAAACCCTGGGTAGCCTGATGCGGGGTCAGGCCCTGTCCCCTACCCGCAGCTGGTAATGGTTAAAGGGTGCCTGGACCGACAAATCCAGGTATCCTATGACCATGGCGGTTACTGATTCTATGGCAGATCCAACCCATTACGACACCCTTGAGGTAGCGGAAACCGCTAGCCAGACTGAAATTAAACGGGCCTACCGACGTCTGGCGAAGCAGTTTCACCCCGATAGCCAAACTGCGATCGCCTCCCACGATCGCATTGCTCGCCTCAACAGTGCCTACGAGGTGCTGGGGGATCCCCAACAGCGGGTGATGTACGATCGTCAGCGCCAGGGTATGGCTGTGGGCGATCCAGCCAGCAGTGCCAGGCAGCGTACCCAACGGACTGCTGACCTGCAGAATCTCTATCGCCAGCAGCGCCAGGCCAGTCAATCTTCCGAGGCCCAGCTAGAGGCCTGGCTGAAACTGACCTACCGACCGGTGGACCGGCTCCTGGCCAAGGTGATCACTCCCCTGCGGGGAGAGATTCACCACCTTGCTGCCGATCCCTTTGATGATGATTTGATGGCGGGGTTTCAGACCTATTTAGCCAACTGTCGGCTGTGGTTAGGTCAGGCCCGCCATCGCTTTGACTCCATGGCGAACCCGGCGGCGACGGCGGCCATCGCCGCTGATCTCTACCACTGCCTGGGACAGCTGGATGATGGGGTGGAGGAAATGGAGCGGTTTACCCTGAGCTACGAAGAATCCTACCTGCACACCGGCGAGGAACTGTTTCGCATCGCTCGTCAACTGCGGCAGCAAGCCCGAGATCGGGTGCAGCGGTTGGCCTAACCGGATGTTCAGCCTTCAACACTCTCTGAAGTTTTTTGGCAGCAGAGCCCATCTTGAAATTGGCCGGGTATGCTGGGAGGGGGATGGTCTTTCTCAAGTCTCTGACGGGAGTACGTAGGACTATGCAGATTCTGTCCGTTGTTCTGCAAAACTTCAAAACCCATCAGGATCGCTTTTTTGAGTTTCAACCGGGGATCAATGCGATTTGCGGCGAAAATGGGGCTGGTAAAACCACCATCCTGGAGGCGATCGCCTGGGTGCTCTTTAATTACCAGGGAGACTACGCCAGGGAGGACCTGATTCGCAATGGTAGTGGCAGTGCCCAGGTGACCGTTACCTTCGTCTCCCATTGGGATAGTCGCACCTACCAGGTCCAGCGCTGCACCCAGCGGGGCTATAGCCTGTTTGATCCGCAGTTAAACGAACGTCTACCCTACAGTCGTCTCAAGGATGAGGTGTTGCCCTGGTTGCGCCAGCACCTAGGGGTGGGCGTCGGTACTAACCTGGCCCAGTTATTTGCCCGTACCGTCGGGGTGCCCCAGGGCACCCTGACGGCAGACTTCCTCCAGCCCGCCGAACAGCGCAAGGCGGTCTTTGACGCCGTTCTCAAGGTAGAAGACTACAAGCTGGCCTTCAAGCAGATGAACTCCCTGCGCCGTTACGCCGAGGACCAGGTGGAGGCGGTTAAGGGCCAAATTAGTCAGTACGAAGAGGCCCTGCTACCCTGGCCGGATTTAAGCCAGAAACACCAGACCCTGAGGGAAGAGATTGGCACTACGGAGCAGCGGCTCCAGACCTTGACGGTGGATTTGACGGCCCTGGAGGAGCAACGGCAGCGCCTCAAGGCCGAGGCCGATCGCCTGCAGGACCTGAACCAGAATCGTCAGGGACTGATGCATCAAATTGCCGCTAGCCAGGCCCATCGGGACCGCCTGCAACAGGCCCTCAGCCTGGCTGAAGCGGCGGTTAGCCAGTGCCAGTTACACCAACCTGCCTACCAGGCTTACCAGGCTGCCGATCAGGAACTCCAACAATTGGGGCGGCAGCAGCAGCAGCGCCAGACCTTACAGCAACAGTACCAGGCTTGGCAAGCTAACTATGGCCAGAAAAAGGCTGAACTGGCTCGCCTCCAGGGACAAAGGGAAACCTTTGCCGCTACGGTCCGAGAATTGGAGCAACTCCGCCCCCAGGTTACCGTTCAGGAACAGTTGGAGGCGGACCTGAAACAGTATCAGCAGCAACTGGAGCAATTTCAGGCCCTGACCTTGCAACAGCAACAGGCCCAGGCCGAACTACAGCGGTTGGGTCAGCAGCAGCAACAACTACAGCAGAGCCTGGAGCGTCTGGATCAACTGGCCCTGGCGGTGGCGGCCATGGCTAACCTGGAGGCCGATCGCGATCGCTGTCAACAGCATCTGAGCCGACTGGCTACGGCTCGCCAGTTTGAAGCAGACCTGCGGATCCTGGTGGATCGGACCCAGCAGGACTGGACCCAGCAGCAAGGGGAAACTGAGACCATTCTGGCGGACCTCGCCGTTCTCCTCTCCACCCTATCGCCCATCAGTGCGGCCCGACTGGAAGAACTGAAGCTGAGCTTAGCGGGGACGATGGCGATCCAGGGTAGCCTGATGGCGGGGTTGGAGGCAATTTTGCAGGACCTGGCCGATCAAACCGATGTGGCTGGGCTCAAAAATCAGTTAAAAACCCTCGAGAAAGATCTACAACAGCGCTATGCCTGGCAGGGTGAACTGGCTCAAAAATCTCTATTAACTACTCAACAACAGCAAATTCAGCACCAGCAGGAGCAATTGCACCACACCTACCGCCGCTGTCTGGATCAATTGGCAGGTCGATCGGCGGTGGAACAGCAGGTGCAATCCCTGACCCAGCAGATCGAAGGTCTGGGACGACCCCGGGAAAAAAGCCAGATTTTGCAGCGCACCCTGCAGGATCAAGCCCAGATGGAGGCTAACCAGGCTCGACTGGAGGCAGACCAGACCACCCTGGAACAGCAACTGGTCGCCCTGGAACAGCAGTTAGAGGTGTTTAAGGACCTCGACGCGGCGATCGCTACCCAGCAAGAGCGCCGCCGTCAGTCCCAGTCGGGCTACGATCTCTATTTGCAAAACCAAACCCTGGCCCATCAACAGCCTCAGTTTAAGGCTGATCTAGCGGCGGCCCAGAGGGCACTAGAAACCCTACAGGCCCAACTGACAACTTTAGAAACCACCTACCAGGAAGCCCTGGCCCAGTTTGACCCGGCGGCAGCCGCTAGCCTGGAGGCCACCTATGGCCAGATGCGATCGGAGGCCGATCGCCTGGCCGGTAGCCTGCCCCAGCAACAGCAGCGGTTGGTCGATATCCAGCAGCAGCTAACCGGGCTGGCGGCGATCGGGCAACGACGTCAACAGGCCCTGGCGGATTTGCAACGGCGAGAGCGGGTGAAGCGGTTTATTAACTTTGCCCGTAAGGCCTACAACGAAGCCGGGCCCCGGATTACGGAGCAGTATCTACGCAATATTTCCTACCATGCCGATCAGCTCTTTCGGGAACTGCTCAACCGCCCCAATGTGGCCCTGCAGTGGACTCGGGATTACGAAATTCTGGTCCAGGAGGGTCCCCACCAGCGGCGTTTTGCCAATCTATCGGGGGGTGAGCAAATGTGTGCGGCTCTGGCGGTGCGGCTGGCACTCCTGAAGGTACTGGCAGACTTAAATATTGCTTTTTTCGATGAGCCCACCACCAATATGGACCGGTCTCGCCGGGAAGGACTGGCGGAAGCCATCGGCCGCATTAGAAACTTTGAACAACTGTTTGTCATCAGTCATGACGACACCTTTGAGAAAATTACCGAGAATGTTATTCAGGTAGCACGCCAGGCCAATTAGGGCTAGAATAGATAGTTTTCCTGTACTATGCCAGCCAAACTTTTCTAATCGTGCCAAAATATAGGCGGAATATCGTATTTAGTGACGAAATATCCTTGATCAGGCTATTTATAGAGATTCGCCAGTTTTTTCGGCGCTGGTGGGGCGATTTCACCTTGCAGACCCGGCTGATGGCCGGGGCTACCCTGGTGGTGTCCCTGATTACCAGTGCCCTGACTTTTTGGGCTGTCCATACGATTCAGTCCGATGCCCGCTTAAATGACACTCGCTTTGCCCGCGATCTGGGGCTGCTACTGGCGGCCAATGTAGCTCCCCTGGTGAGTGAGGGCGATCGTGCCGAGCTGGCCCGATTCTCCTCCAGCTTTTATCAAAGCACGACCAGTGTGCGCTACATGCTCTACGCCGATGAAAATGGGGAGATCTTTTTTGGCATTCCCCTCTCGGAAGCCGCCGTAGACAACTCCCTTACCCTGCGTCGGCGCATTCAAGTGCCTGAAGGCTACGCCCAGAACACCAATCTGCCCCTGGTCCGCCAGCACCTGACCCCCGCCGGGGAGGTTACCGATGTGTTTGTTCCCCTCAACTATGAGGGCAAGCAAATGGGGATTCTGGCCCTGGGCATCAACCCCAACCCCACGGTGGTTGCCTCCTCCCATCTGACCCGAGATGTCACCACTGCGGTGTTTGTTTCCATCTGGGTGATGGTGATTTTAGGTTCAGTTTTCAATGCCCTCACCATTACCAAACCGATTAAGGAACTGCTGTTGGGGGTTAAAAATATTGCTGCCGGCAACTTTAAGCAGCGTATTGATCTGCCCCTGGGGGGAGAACTGGGGGAGTTAATTTACAGCTTCAACGACATGGCTGAGCGCCTGGAGCGCTACGAGGAGCAAAACATTGAGGAGCTAACCGCCGAAAAGGCAAAGTTAGAAACCCTGGTGTCTACCATTGCTGATGGGGCAATTTTGCTGGACACCGACATGCATGTGGTATTGGTTAACCCCACCGCTCGACGCATCTTTAGTTGGGATAGTCAGTCCCTGGACGGAGAACTGATCCTCGATCATTTGCCGAGTCCGGTTCGGGTGCAGCTCACCCGTCCCCTGTTTCAGGCTGTCCAGGGAGAGGCGGAGGCGATGGAATTTCGTATTCCCCTGAGTGAGCCCACCTCTCGCACCCTGCGTATTCTCCTCAATACCGTACTGGACCAGGCCCGGGAAAATGTCAAAGGGTTGGCCATTACGGTCCAGGACATTACCCGGGAAGCCGCCCTGAATGAGGCTAAGGCCCAGTTCATCAGTAATGTATCCCACGAACTGCGCACTCCCCTATTCAATATCAAGTCTTTCATTGAAACCCTGCAGGAATACGGCGAGGACCTGAGTGATACAGAGCGACAAGAATTTTTAGAAACCGCTAACCACGAAACCGATCGCCTCACCCGTCTGGTCAACGACGTGCTGGATCTGTCGCGCTTGGAGTCGAGTCGACAGTACGTCATTGATGCGGTTGACATTGCCCAACCGATCGAGCAAACCCTGCGTACCCACCGGCTCAACGCTAGAGATAAGCAAATCGAGCTGATCCAAATGGTGGAGCCTAATCTGCCGCCGGTGATGGGTAACTACGATTTACTGCTGCAGGTATTTAGTAACCTGATGGGTAACGCCTTAAAATTTACCGAGTCTGGCGGTAAGGTCAGCCTGCGGGCCTATCGTTTACCCTGCCCCTGCGATCAGACCGGCCAAACCGATTGTATTCGCATCGAAGTGGCGGATACGGGCATTGGCATTGCCCCCGAGGATCAGCAGGCAATTTTTGATCGATTCTTCCGGGTGGAGAATCGGGTGCATACCCTGGAGGGCACGGGGTTGGGGCTTTCCATTGTGAGAAATATTATTGAAAAACACCACAGCCAGGTGTACCTGGTGAGTGAAGTGGGGGTGGGCACGACCTTCTGGTTTGATCTGCCCGCCTGCACTGTCGCAGCCCCTGCCTTGCCTGCTGCGCCCCTGGAACCGGCAGCCCTCCCTACTCCCAGCTGATTGATTATCCTGCCGGGTTTAGTCGGGGGTACCGAAACCTCCCCCGCCCGGGGTGGCAATGGTCAGAGTGTCACCGGCCTGCAGGATGACCTGGTCTCGACTACCTAGCATCTCAATTGTGCCGTCGCGGCGTTCTACCCAGTTTTGCCCCGGTTGGCCCGGTTTACCGCCCGCCAGCCCAAAGGGCGCAACCCGGCGATGGTTGGAGAGAATGGTAACGGTCATGGTTTCTCGAAATTGCAGCCGCCGGATGACGCCGTTACCGCCGCGATGCCGACCAGCGCCGCCGCTATGGGGGCGGAGGGAAAATGCCTTCACCAGAACCGGAAAGCGAGATTCCAATACCTCTGGGTCGGTGAGGCGGGAGTTGGTCATGTGGGTGTGTACCGCATCGGCGCCGTCGAAGTCTGGCCCGGCCCCCGCCCCGCCGCAGATGGTTTCATAGTACTGGTGGCGATCGCTGCCAAAGGTGAGGTTGTTCATGGTGCCCTGACCGGCGGCCAGCAGCCCCAGGGCTCCGTAGAGGGTATTGGCGATCGCCTGGGAGGTTTCCACATTGCCCCCCACCACGGCGGCTGGATACTGGGGATTCAGCAGGGAACCAACCGGCGCCACAATTTCCAGGGGTTTCAGACAACCGGCATTGAGGGGAATGTCGTCCCCCACCAGGGTACGAAAGACGTAGAGTACGACCGCCTCACAAACCGCCAGGGGAGCGTTAAAGTTGGTGGGTTGCTGGGGGGAACTACCGGTGAAATCAATCCTGGCAGAGCGGCTGACGGTGTTGACCGTAACCGCCACCCGAATAGTAGGGCCTTCGTCCATCGACAGGCTGAAGGATCCCCCCCGCAGTCCCCCAATTACCCGGCGTACACTGGCCTCGGCGTTATCCTGAAGGTGTTGCATATAGGCCTGTACCTGTTCCAGACCCATCTCCTCCACCAGTTGCTGTAGGGCTTGCACCCCGAGCTGGTTAGCCGCCACCTGGGCCCGCAGGTCTGCCAGATTTTGGGGGATGTTGCGCGCTGGGTAAGGACCCGTCTGCAGCCGATCGCGTAGGACCGCCTCTAGAAACTCTCCCTGGCGCACCAGCAGTAGATTATCCAGCCCGATGCCCTCCTCATCGATGTGGGTGCTGTGGGCGGGCATGGAACCGGGGGTGAGACCGCCAATATCGGCATGGTGGCCCCGGCAGGCGACGTAGAGATGGGGTCCCTGGCAGCCATCTGGTAAAAACACCGGCGTAATCACCGTGATATCCGGTAGGTGGGTGCCACCGTTGTAGGGGTTGTTAGAGAGATAGACGTCTCCAGGGGCTAGGGTGGCTCCCCGATCGCGCATTAGACTGGCCACACTTGCTCCCATGGAGCCTAAATGGACAGGAATGTGGGGAGCATTGGCTACCAACTGCCCCTGTTGATCAAACAGGGCGCAGGAAAAGTCTAGCCGTTCCTTAATATTGACTGAAACACTGGTGTTTTGTAGGGTAAGGCCCATCTCCTCGGCGATGGATCGAAACCGATGATGGAAAATTTCCAGCTTGACCGGATCCACCTTTCCAGTGGAATCTTCCCCTGATGGTAGAGCAACCCCCTGCTTCCTAGGCAACTGGGGTGGGGTGGGTAGGGTTGAGGGGGCAGGCTGGGTAATCTGGCCGATCAGGCTGCCCTGGTCTGTCAGGTGCATCTGCCAGCCCGGTTCTACCACCGTGGTAGCGGTGGCTTCCACAATCAGGGCAGGCCCGTCGATCTGGTCTCCAGGCCGCAGGTCAGAACGCTGGTAAACCCTAGCTTCCCACCATTGGCTGCGGCTATAGAGGGGAACGGTGGTGACCGGAACCAGGGGCGTAGATGCCTGGGGAAGGGGTTCGGGAGCTGGCGGATGGGAGTTTTGGGCAATGGCTTCTACACTGATAGCCTCCACCACCAGGGCCTGATCGGGTTGAATAAAGCCGTAACGTTGTTGGTGAATTTGCTCAAACTGGCGGATCAGGTTGGCCAGGTCACTAAAGGGCAACATCAAGGGGAGATCACTACCCTGGTAGCGGAGATGGACCTGCCGTAGGGTCAGGATTGGGGTAGGGCCTATGCCCTGGGTGTGGAGATCCCGCTGGGTGGCGATCGCCAGGCGATCCAGGGACTGCTTGAGGCTAGCCATGCAGGTGGGGGTGAGGGGAATGGCCAGGGTTTGCTCCCTAATCACCCGTTGGTCCGCCAGGCCCATGCCATAGGCCGATAGCACCCCCGCCAGGGGATGGAGAAAGACCCGCCCCATGCCCAGGGTTTCCGCCATCAGGCAGGCGTGCTGGCCACCGGCGCCGCCAAAACAACACAGGGTGTAGTTCTCCAGGTCATAGCCGCGCTGGATAGAAACCTTCTTGATGGCACTGGCCATGGTTTCCACGGCGATCGCCAGAAAGCCCGCTGCCACTTCCTCCGGCTGGGGTTGGTCACCGGTCACCTGGGCGATCTCCTGGGCCAGGTCCTGAAAGGCTAGCCTGACTGCGGCTCCATCTAGGGGGTGATTACCCTGGGGACCAAAGAGGGCTGGAAAGAACGCCGGTTGGATCTTGCCCACCATCAGATTGGCGTCCGTCAGGGTGAGGGGGCCGCCCTGGCGGTAGGCCACCGGTCCTGGATAGGCCCCCGCCGACTCAGGCCCTACCCGGTAACGGCCGCCATCAAAGCCCAGGATCGATCCCCCCCCCGCGGCAATCGTATGGATGGCCAGCATCGGAGTCCGTAGCCGCACCCCCGCCACCTCGGTGTCAAAGGTGCGCTCGTAATCCCCTGGGTTGGCCTCGCCGTTATAGTGGGAAATGTCGGTGGAGGTGCCCCCCATATCAAACCCAATAATTTTATTAAAACCAGCGGCGGTGGCGGTTTTGACGGCCGCCACCATACCCCCGGCTGGGCCTGAAAGAATACTGTCTTTGCCCTGAAAGTGCTGGGCCTCCACCAGTCCGCCATTGGACTGCATAAACAGTAGGGGTACAGTCCCCAGGGATTGGCTGACCTGATTGACGTAGCGTCGTAGGATCGGCGATAGATAGGCATCGACAACGGTGGTATCCCCCCGACTGACCAGTTTGATCAGGGGGCTAACCTGGTGGGACACCGAAATTTGGGTAAAACCGAGGGTCTGGGCGATCGCGGCTGCCTGCTGTTCGTGGGCGGGGTACTGGTAGCCGTGCAGAAAAACAATCGCCACGCTCCGGATGCCCTGGTCAAAAGCTTCCTGTAAAGCCCCTACCCAGTCCCCATCTGGGGGTAGGGGCTGAAGTTCCTCCCCCGCGGCTGTGTAGCGCTCTGGTACCTCAATTACCCGCTCATAAACCATGGAGGGTAACTGAATATGGCGAGCAAAAATATCTGGACGCTGCTGATAGCCAATCCGCAGGGCATCGCCGAAGCCCTGGGTGATTAATAGGACGGTGGCATCGCCCTGGCGTTCCAGCAGGGCATTGGTAGCCACCGTCGTGCCCATTTTTACCGCCTCGATGCGCTCGCTGGGGATCGGTTGGTGGGCTGCCAGGCCAAGTATTTCCCCTATGCCCTGTAGGGCAGCATCGCCATAACGGTCGGGGTTTTCTGACAGCAGCTTATGGACCTGTAAGGTGCCATCGGGACGACGGGCAACAATGTCGGTAAAGGTGCCGCCCCGGTCAATCCAAAACTGCCAGCCAGAGGGCGGGGTGATGGAGGTCATCACCGGTTTACTCGTTACTTTGATGAATCACTGCCTGTACCTGCTCCATCAGCCAGGTTTGGAATAACTCATCCAGTAATCGCTGTCGGGTGGAGTCATCTAGTCTGGCGGCGATAAACTGCTCCAGACGCACCACCACAAACCAATCCCCTATCCGGCTTGGTGGCCACAACTGACCTGGTTGACTAATGGAGAGTAGCCTGGCCAGGTGGGGATGGGGCACCGATAGTTCCACTGGCCCAATTAGGCCGCCGACCTGGGCCTCTGGCCCGGCTGAAAATTCTCGGGCTAGGTCGGCAAAGGGTTGGCCATCATCTTGAATGCGGAAATAAAGCTCCTGGGCCAGACCAGGTTCCTGAGTGCGAATGAGGGAATAGCGGACCTGATCAAGCTGGGCTTTACGTTGGAGAAAGTAGGATTCTAGCTTTTGGCCCCAGGTTTCGGCTTTGAACTTTTGCAGTTTAAGGTCGCGGCAGGCCAGACTGTCGAAGTCATCAGGCGGTAATCCTCGTTGCTGTAGAAAGCGATCGCGCTGATCCTGGGAAGTGATTTTCTGAACCTGAATAAACTGATCGATGGCCGTTGCCCGTTCTTCCTCGGTTAGGTGAATAGGAACAATAGCTTGATCAATAATAATTTCCTTGACCAGGGCTGGCAGTAAGTCGTAGCGCCGCAGTTTGGGGATGAGGTCTGAGGGGGAGAGGGGCTCCCCTCCCACCTGGAGGGAAGGGATCAGGGGATTGGTGGCGATCGCGGCAGGGTTAGTCATTACCAATTAAAAATATAGTTTTGGGCAAGACGCTGGGCACCGAATGGGTGGGGAAAGTCAAGGACGGGTAGGCATTCTGGCCCTAAATCCCTAGTGTCGTTATAACATCTTCCCCAACCTCAAAATTGGCTGTCACTGACTGCACATCCTCTAGATCCTCCAGGGCATCCATGAGTTTTAATAAAAGTCGGGCCTGGTCCGAATCTTCCACCACTACGGTGTTGCCTGGCAGCCACCGCAATTCCGCCTGATGCACCCGATAACCCTGGGCCTTCAGGGTTGTGTCTAAGGTTTCTAGATCACTGGGGGCACAGAACACCTCCGCAGCCGGGGTGTCTTCGTCTAGATCAACCAAATCGTAGGATTCTGCCCCTCCCTCCAGGGCCGCCTCCAGAAGGCGGTCTTCTTCCCCTGGCTGAATTACCGTTACCACTCCCTTTTGGTCAAACATCCAGCCCACACAGCCAGTTTCCCCTAGATTACCGTTACGTTTGCTAAAGGCGGCGCGTAGATCGGCGGCGGTGCGGTTGCGGTTATTGGTCAGGGCTTCAATTAAAACAGCCACACCACCTGGACCGTAGCCCTCGTAGCGAATGGCCTCATAGGCATCGTCAGCTCCCAACTGGCCCGATCCCTTAGCGATCGCCCGTTCAATATTATCGTTGGGTACCCCCGCCGCCTTGGCCTTGTCGATCGCCGTCCGCAGTTGGAAATTACCCGCCGGGTCGGCTCCCCCCAGACGGGCGGCCACGATAATTTCCCGGGACATTTTGGCAAAGACCTGACCCTTAACGGCATCAACCCGAGCTTTTTGCCGCTTGATATTGGCCCACTTGCTATGACCTGCCATGGTTTAAGAAGGGGATAACTGCATCTTCGATTCTAGCCTTGGATGTTGTAGCCGTAGCCCCATTCCATCGGGCAGGGGCCATAGCCCTTAAGGGCCCGGAATTAAGGCTGCTGCCTTCAAAGCTGCCCCAATCAGGCCAACCTGGGGGTTCAACACAATGTAAACCGGCACCTTTTCCAGTAGAGAGCTGACCCGACCCTTATGGGTAAAGGCTTCCATAAAGGCTCCCCTGGTAATCAGGGGCAAATTTTTAGCTGCAATGCCACCGGCTACGTAGAGCCCCCCGTAGGGCAGAAGTTTCAGGGCCAGGTTGCCAGCTTCAGCACCGTAGGCGGAAACGAAAATGTCCATGGCATTCTGGCTGAGGCGATCGCCTCCATCCGCGGCAGCAGAAATAACGGCAGCGGGGTCAACGGTTTTAGTCGTCAATCCACTCTGGCGCTCCCAGGTAATAATGGCTTCCGCAACCGACGCAGATTCGGTGGCAAACTGGCGATCGCGCAGAAATTGGTAGATGGCTACAATACCCTGTCCCGATACCACCCGTTCTACAGAAACACGAGAAATCCGGTGTTTGTCCAGCAGGTAATGCAACAGTTGGAATTCCAGTTCTGAACGGGGAGCAAAATCGCTATGGCCTCCCTCTGAGGGAAACACCACCGGTAAGCCCTGGGTTTTGAGGGCAAAGCCCTGGCCCAGGCCGGTTCCGGCTCCAATAATAGCCACTGGAGCCTGACTATGGGGATCTCCAGCCTGAAGGGGGTAGACGTCCTCCGGGGTCAGACCAAAGACACCGTAGCCCACGGCCTCGAAGTCGTTGATCAGGTCTACCCGGGCCAAATCTAATTCTGCTTCCAGGCGATCGCCCTGCAATAGCCAGGTGAGATTGGTCAGACTAGAACAGTTATTCACCACCGGCCCAGCGATGGCAAAGCAAGCCCTTTCTGGATGGTAAACCTGGCCGGTTTGGGTGGTCGCCTGCTGGAGGAACTCCTTCACCATGGGCACCAGATCGGGGTAGGCCTGACTTGGATAGGTGGCTTCAAAACAAAGACTGGGGGGAGCGGCCGTGACCGCCCGGACTAACCGCAGGATGGTTTTGGTACCGCCAATGTCACCAGCAAGAAGATAGGTCATAGTTCAGATGCGGGGAGGGAGGAGGGCAAATCCTGGTTCAGTTTACCGCTACGAAAGCCCTCCAGGTCGAGGCTGACGTAGGTGAAACCATAGCCCTGAAAAGCCTGGACCAGGGCCTCTAGATCATGGTTAGCAATGAAGCCCTTAATCTGTTCCGCAGGGATTTCAATGCGAGCCGTATCCCCGCTCGATCGGACCCGCAGGTCCCCCAGACCCAGATGGCGCAGATAGCCTTCGGCCCGGCCTACCCGTTGCAGCTTTTCCAGGGTAATCGCCTCACCGTAGGGAAAGCGAGAGCTGAGGCAGGGTTGGGCCGGCTTATCCCACCAGGGCAGGCCCAAGCCATGGGAGAGTTCTCGGACCTCCAGCTTGGTAATACCCAGTTCCGCCAGGGGCGATCGGGCTCCCCGCTCCCGCGCCGCCTGAATACCTGGGCGATAGTCCCTTAGATCATCGGCATTTACCCCGTCTACAACGTAGGGGTAGCCCCACTGCTGGGCTAGGGGTTTGAGGGTGTCGTGGAGTTCACTTTTGCAAAAGTAGCAGCGATTGGTGGGATTAGCCCTGTAATCGGGGTTATCCATTTCCTGGGTGTCGATTACCTGGTGGGCAATACCAATGGTAGCGGCTTGCAGCTTGGCGTCCTCCAGGTCTTCGACCATGAGGGAGGGGGAATTAGCGGTTACTGCCAGGGCCCGTTCTCCCAACACATCCCAGGCCACCTTCGCCACTAAAGCACTATCAACACCGCCGGAATAGGCAATTAAAGCTCGATCCATTTCGGCAAACAAAGCCTTAAGTTGGTTGAGTTTGTCTACCATCATGATGGTTCTATCCAGATCGTCAGGGGGAGCTATTCCTTTTCTATCCTACTTTCTCCCACGACAGGAATATATAGTTTAGTTAGAACCTTAAGGACCAGGTGGGTGGGCCCAAGTGGACACTGGGTAGGCGTTCTACCCTAACCAGGTTGGCCAGGGCTCTGGGGGCAAAAAACAAGCCAAAAGATTGAGGACTGTAACAGATCCCGGTTTTGAAACCAGAATTGGCTATAGTACAAAGGCTGTGATGGGTACTCCCATGGGCACCAGAGATTGCTCCGAACATCATCCTGATCATGAGTTTATCCGCTGGACAAAGACTTCTCGCCGCACGGCCCAGTCTAGGGAAAAAGTCTTGGATCCGGGGTTTGCCGTCGATTATCAACGCCTACGGCGCTATCTGAATTCTCTGGAGAGCCTGTCTGGAGAATAGCTCGGCGAAACCCTACCTCCCCGTAGCTCTTCTTTTTATCGATGCTGATTGCTGGTATGGCCCTAACCACCCATTGGCTGACCCTTGACTTACCCCTGCCCGCCCTGCCCGCCGATCTGCTACCCCTGATCAAGCGGGAGCTACAACGGCAAGGAGAGCCCCTACGCTGGGCCATTACCCAGGTTAATCCCACTACTAAACTGATGACCATAGAAGCCGTTGTCCTTGTTGAGTCTGGAAGCTAGGTAGGGCCCATGTCGGGGGAATTCAGTCACCGTCGGCCCTACACCGTTATGCTGGTGATTCCCACCGGAATTGGGGCGGCGATTGGGGGCTATGCTGGCGATGCCCTGCCCGTGGCCCGAGCGATCGCAACGGTGGCTGACATTCTCATTACCCACCCCAATGTCATGAATGGGGCCCAGCTATATTGGCCTCTGGACAATGGCTACTACGTGGAAGGCTATGGATTGGATCAATTTGCCGCCGGGGCCTGGGGGTTGCGACCGGCGCATGGTAACCGGATTGCGCTGGTTCTGGATCGGGGGTTGGAGGAGGACCTATTCTGGCGCCATCGGCAGGCAGCTGAGGCCTGTCGGGCCACCCTGGGGTTAGCCCTGCAAGACTACGTTGTGACTGACCAGCCCCTGGGGGTAAGACTTAGCCAGGCTGATTCAGGGGCCAGTTGGGGAACCCTGGATCGGCCAGATAGCCTATTGCGAGCAGCGGATCACGCGATCGCCGCAGGAGCCCAGGCGATCGCGGTTGTGGCCCGTTTCCCAGAAGATGGGGAGGATCCCCTGTTGCAGGCCTACCGTCAGGGTCGAGGGGTCGACCCCATGGCTGGGGCTGAGGCGGTAATCAGCCATCTGGTGGTGAGAACCTTTGCCATTCCCTGCGCCCACGCCCCGGCCTTCAGCCCTACGCCCCTGGATAGAACCGTGGCTCCTAAGGCAGCAGCTGAGGAAATCGGCCATACCTTTTTACCCTGTGTTTTAGCTGGACTCAGTCGGGCTCCCCAATTTGTCACCCCTGGCCAGGGGTGCAGAGGCGACCTCTGGGTTGATCAGGTTGACGCCATCGTAGTTCCCGTGGGAGCCTGTGGTGGCAGCGCCCTCCTCAGTTTGAGCCAAACCCAGACCCTGGTGATTGCGGTAGAAGCCAATGCTACCCGCTTAGCTGTTACCCCTGAGGCTCTGGGTATTAAGGCCACCCGGGTGGGGAATTATCTAGAGGCGATCGGGTTGATGGCCGCCCATAAGGCTGGCCTGGATCCTTCCATGGTGGGAAGCCTGGTTAAGCCCCTGGGGGAACAGGGAGGTAAGGAGATGCCCAGGGTGAATTTGCTTTAAAGGGGGACAAAGTCAAATCCCGTCCCCGATCGCTGGCCGGGTTTAATTTTTACCAACAAGACCGTGGCGTTGCGATCGCCGGAGGGTAAAAAGATAATCTTGCCCGTTGAACCCTGGCTAGAAAAGCTAGGATTGACCAGTACCTGTTCTAGCTTGGATCGTCCTTCCATGCCCATGGCGACATTGATCTGCCCCGTTGTTTGAGCCGACCTAACTACCTGAAAAGCATCGTAGCTTAGGGCCGTGCGCCAGTTAATATCTCCTCCCCACAGTTGGGCAGCCGCCTGAATAAACTGGGGTAGGGCCCTTTGCTGATGCCAGGGTACGGCTAAGACCGCCCCCTGTAGACTGGAGCCCGCCTTCTGCAGGGTTTCAATGCGATAGACAGAATCCCCGGCAAAGATCGGTAGTTTACCCTGGTTAGCCTGGGCCACAGCGATGGCCTGGTTAAAGGTAGTGGAATCGGGGAAAAGGATCAGGGAATCAGCACCACTATTCTGTAATTGACCCTCTGGGTTAGGTTGGGAAAGATCAACGGTTTTCACGACCTGGCCACCCTCCAGGCCAATGGTAGTGGAGAAAACATCTAACAAAGACTTGCTGTAGGAACTTTGGGAGTTATAAAAAATAACCGGCTTGTTTTTGCCTGTAGAGAGCATGTGTCGGGCTAGGGAGGTTCCGGTAAACTGGTCGCTGGGCACCACTCGAAAGAGAAAGTTACCCCCCTGCCGGGGAATGGTGGCCAGCTCAGTGGTGGTACTGGTAGGGGCAATCATCGGTAGATTGGCCTGTTGATAGAGGGGCGCTGCCGCTAGAGTGGTGCGGCTGGTGCCATGGCCGATTACGGCGATGATGGACTCATCTTTAATCAGGGTATTGGCGATCGCCGTTGCCCTGTCTGGATCGTTACCGTCATCGGCAATTAACACCCGTATGGGAGTACCTGCCTGCAGGGCTTCCGATTGGGCCTGGGCTACTCCCCGCAAGATCTCGCGGGCCACATTAGCGGAGTCAGCGATGGGAACAACGACGGCAATACCCAGGGCTGCCTGGGATCCAATACGAGCATTGTTAAGATAAATTAAGGCTTCGGGATCATTCCGCATTGCCTGGCGGGCGGCGGCAAATTGGCTGGCGGCGGTGGCGTAGTCGCCTGAACTAAAGGCCGCAGTCCCCTGTTGCAGATTCTGATTGGGGTTGTCAGCAAACAACGGGCGATCGCCCCGACTAATAGATAGCCCGGTATTGCGGTCGCCTTTGCCTAACCCTGGTATTTCTAACCTGGGCGGGGTAAGGCCAGAAGGTGAAGGTTGATGCCGGAGAAACCAATAGGCCCCTGCCCCAAGAGCCAGTACTAGGGCAATATACACAATCGGGGGAGGACCGCCCCGATGATTAGAGGTGGGTTGATGGGTCATGGCCGACTGATTACCTACGGGTTAAACAAGTATAGCTTTGGCCAAAACACAGAGGACAGAGTTAATCGGTTAATTTGATGTCTCGTAACTGATCAGATGGTCTTAGTTGAAGAGACATCTAAAAGCGGAGGGGTCAGGGGGTGTACCTCACCTCCGCCCCCTGACCCCTGGCTAGGGCTATCAGTTTCATCAAGGCAATCCCTCAGCCCGTATTCCGCATGCCCGCCGCAATCCCATTAATGGTCAACAAAGCCCCGCGCAATAGTTCGCCCTGGCTGTAGCGAGAGCGAATCATGCCGGTAGCCGCCTGGTTCCGGTACTGCCGCAATCGCTTTAGCAGAGCTACCTGCAAAAAGCCCAGGGGAACAATGGTGCCGTTGCGCAGGTACACCGATCGCTGCAGATCTGGGGAACCGTCCAGTAACCGTTCGTGACCCGTAATTTGCAGCACCTTATCCCGGGTCAGGTAAAACTCCGTAGAGATAGCCTCAAAGAGATGGGCAAAACGTTCTAGATCGGTGGGATCGCTCAGCTCTCGCATGTAGTGCTCAGCAATCTGTAAATCTACCTTGGCTAGGGTCATTTCTGCCTTAGAGATTACCATTTTAAAGAAAGGCCACTTGTGGTAGAAATACCGCAACAACTTCAGGTGTTCTTCGGGAGCTTCCTGCAAAAACTCTTCCATGGCCGTACCAACCCCGTACCAGGAGGGTAGTAAAAAACGTGCTTGGGTCCAGCTAAACACCCAGGGAATCGCCCGCAAGCTGCTCAGATCCTTACGCCCCCCTCTCCGGGCCGGACGGGAACTAATCTGCAACTGACTAATTTCCTGAATAGGGGTCACTTGGTGGAAAAAATCCACCAGATCGGGTTGTTCATAAATTAACTGGCGATAGTGTCGGCGAGAACGGGCGGCCAGTTCCTCCATAGTCTGGTTCCAGGGCTCAATATCGTCAAAACTATTGCTTAAAATACTGGCCTGGAGCACCGCCGAGGTGATGGTTTCTAAATTATAAAGGGCTAGGTCCGAGAGATTGTACTTAGAGGCCAGTACCTCACCCTGCTCGGTAATTTTAATCCGTCCTTTGATACTGCGACCTGGCTGAGCCAGGATCGCTTCGTAGGCCGGGCCACCACCCCGACCTACCGACCCACCCCGACCATGGAAGATCCGCAGAGCCACTCCAAAATCATCGGCCGTGGTCTGAAGGGCCCGCTGGGCTTTATGAATTTCCCAGTTACTACTCAAGAAGCCAGAGTCCTTATTGCTGTCAGAATAACCCAGCATTACCTCCTGGAGCGGACCAGGCTTGGGATCTAGATTAGTACTAACTTCTATTTGGCTGGCCTTACCCTGCAGGAGTTTGAGATAGAGAGGAATGCTAAATAGCTCCTGCATCACCGCTGGAGCTCGCTGCAGGTCCTCAACGGTTTCAAATAGGGGCACTGGCTGAATACTGCTGAGACCGCTGGCTGGATCGTAAAGACCGGCTTCCTTAGCTAAGAGCAGTACCTCCAGCATGTCGCTGACGTCGTGACTCATGCTAATCACATAGCTGAAGCAAATGTCAGGGCCAAACTCCTGGTGTAATTGGCGCACCATCCGAAAGGTTTCAATGGTTTCTCGAGTTTTATCGGAGAAGGGCAACTCTCCCGGAATCAGAGGACGACGGGTTTTAAGTTCGCTTACCAGCCAGGCTGTCTTCTCCTTCTCAGAGAGGTCGTTATAGGACTGGGGTAAAATTTCCAAGTAACCAGTCACTTCCTCTAGGGCATCCGAATGCCGGGAGCTCTCCTGGCGTAGATCGAGCTGGGCCAGGTTGAAGCCAAAAATCTCCACCTGACAGATCAGCGTGTCCAGTTCCTGGCAGTGTAAGCCCGTAGCCTCCAGGTTACGCTGAATTAACTGCAGTTCGGCTAGAAACTCTTCGTCATAGCGATAGACCGATCCCGAGGTTAGGTCAGCGCTATAACCGTCCCCAAAGGAGTCACCCTGGTAAAGCCGTAGACTGCGTTCGTAGGTATGGCTGAGGCGCTGCCTGATGTAGGCCAGCTTGAGGCGATAGGGCTCCTGGCGGTAGCGGATTGCCAGTTGGTCATAGATTTCCGGCATTTTGACCTGGTCTTGTTCCAGGGATTCGAGCAACTCCGGCAGTACCTCACTCCAATGCAGGGATAGGCTGAGTAGCTCGGTGAGACGATCGATGGAAGCGATGTATTTATTCAGCACCAGATTACGCTGATAGCAGGCGGTCTTCCAGGTGACCTCGGGGGTTACCGAGGGATTACCGTCCCGATCGGCTCCCACCCAGGAACCAAAGCGACAAAACCGATGACGAGGCGGATCTAGCTCTGGAAAAGTGGTCGCGATCGCCCGCTCAAAACGTTGATAAAGCTGGGGTAGAGTATCAAATAGCACCACTTGAAAATAGTGCAGGGTGTAGTCCACCTCATCCAACACAGAGGGCTTGAACTGATGTAGCTCATCGGTGCGCCACCACAGTCGAATTTCTTCCGTGAGTTGAACCTTCAGATCTTCTATTTCCCAGGAAGAGGCCAATCCCAGGGTTTGGGCACCTTCTTCCGCCTGATCCATCTGGCGCAGAATTCTGGCAATACGCCGTTGCTTATCGCGAATGGTGTGGCGAACAATTTCCGTAGGATGGGCTGTAAAAACCAGACGCACATCCAGTTGATCAATGAGATTTTGAATAATTCGGGGAGGAACATTCAGGCGCTTCAGGGTAGGAAACAACCAGTGAAAGGTGCCGGCTTCCTGACGAGGGTTGGTAAAGTCTGCCACGCTGCGATTTAGCAGATCGGCCTGAAATCGTTGACTACTAGACTCATCGGCAAAGTTAACGGCTCCATCCAAGCTATTTTCCAAGGAGCTAAGGGGGGAATTTTCAGCCCACTGGGCTAGCTCAGAACTCTGATAGGCAGCCCGATATTGTTGTTTTTGGCCCTGTTGCTCGTAGTGCTGCTCAACGATATTAATTAACTGAAAATAGAGGGCAAAGGCTCTAGAGGCACGAATCGCATCTTCCAGATCAAGCGCCTCAACCACATCTACGACGGCTTTAACCCGGGCTTCATCGGTCGTGGGAGCCTGCCCCTCTGGAGAACACATTTGCCTCAGCAGTCTGAGTAACCGTAATAACTCTGGCCCACAGGCATGATCTAACACGTTTTCCCAGACATCTTCCACGACCCGCAGCCGATGACGCAATAGCAAATCATAGGACGAAGAGGCTGCCAGGGTATCGGATGCGCCAAGGCCATCCACGTGAGCCGTAGGTAGAATATCGCCAGAGGGATGCAATGTAGAACTCATGGGTTGGGCCGCGAGAGAACAGCAATATTGCAATGATTCTATAGGATTAACCCCGATAGAAAAAGCAGTCGAGCTGAGAGGATAGTTGAAAAACCAAATAGAGATCCTGATTGATACCACAGGATCTGTGGAAATTCCCAATATGTGAGGAATTTTATCGATTTAACTACCCAGACTTTCCTTTTGGGTGTCGACTAGTCGACCGAGACCATCTGATTACTGACGAGATAGCCCAAGGGACCGGTTAACTCTGGTCTCAGCACTGGGGCCAACGCTATAGGTCAAATTTCAATTGGCTAGGAATTTGGACTCGAACTTGAGTCCCCAGAAGGGTGCTCATGAATATTCAAAATAGGTAAGCGACGTCCCTGTAAAATCTGTTCACTTAGGTACCCCAGTTGGTCAAGTCCGTCTCCCAGGGTTCTGCTAACCAGGAGACCTAGCAGGTAAGCAGGGGCTAGGGCCGCAATTAAAATATCTGTTGACCCTGGAGACAACCTGGGTAAAAAGCTCTCCCCCCAGGGGCAGAGTAGACTGGCAGAGTTTTTCATAGATCCAGATAATAGGGTATGCCCAATGTACTCGACTTTACCTGTGCTGACCAAGTTGTCGGGGGACTAGTTAGGCCTGCTAACCCCTCTGTGCCTTTGGGAAAGGGCCTACCATCTTGAAGTAGCCTTGTCTACACTGGCGGTGTATGGCGATCGCACCCTGGGGGCAGATGCTATTGCCGAAAAATCTCCTGAATCTTGGGCGAATGTTGAGACCAAATTGGCAGATTGCGGTATGCTTCAATCCTAATACCGGGTACTATCCTGAGAGTCGCAATATCTGAATAAAATCTGGTAATTGCGGACTTGGCTCGTTGCCATTACTTCTGGAGAGTAGACTTTTGCCCTACTGATATGGCCGTCCCTTTGTCTCAATTTTATTCGATGACCAGTGCTCCGGCTCCAAGCCTGTTGAGCTGGTTTAGGAATGCCTTGGACCAACCCCAAGCTGTTCTTCATATAAAGCTCAGGGGTAATATTCTGCATGTTTTGTGTGAAACTCCAGAGCCTTTAGATCAGGCTGCGGTGCTGCTGAAGTTGGTGCGCTCCCTTCTAGACACCCAGCACCATTATCCCCTGCGTCGTTTCTACCCTCATATTTACCAACTTTATTTGTATAGTCGATCGGGAACTGCCACCGAACCCCAATGGACCGCTCCTCTCTATCTCAATCGGCTAGAGCGCCATCTGGCTCAGCTGGTTCTGGAAAGTCAGGATGGGAAGGAGTTGGAAGCGTCTCAATTATTGCTGCAGGATCATTCCCTGGCTCACTCCGGTCAGGGCAGCGATAGCAGCCAAGCCATGGTTCTCTCTAACCTGAGTTTAGCCCGTCGGGGTGATCCGGAGGCCATTGCCTGGTATTTGAGTGAGACCTTAAGTGCCCTGGATGTGGGGGTTTGGGTGAGTATTAAAGCGATTCCTGGGATGGCTCGTCTGTACCGCTCGGCCATAGGCGAAAGCCATCTACCCTCCCAGTTTGCCTATGGTCGCCCGGAGGACCAAAACAGTAACAAGGCTGCTATTCCCCGCCTATGGATTTTGTGTGAGGCCACCTACAGCCCCGATCCAGCCCTGATTGCTAGACCAACCGCAGAACGGTTACGTCTATTGGGGTTGAATCAGTTTAAGGATGCTGTGATTCTGCTTCAGGTACGGGGCGAAAGTAAGCCGGATTGGAGCCTGCGCATCGACCTGACACCGGCGGAGGAAATGCTGCGGGAGTGGGGGCGTTGGGGCGATGTCGATGCTTTAGCAAAACTGCTCCGCCTTAATCTAGAGAACTATGGCATTACCGTTAACCTATCCTTGACAGGGTCCACCCTCCATATTATCTGTACCTTGCCTGCCCTGCAGGGGAGCGATCGCCATCCGGAGCTATCAGCCACCCAGACCAACCTGGTTACCAGTTTGTCTAATTTACTGGAGGATTTAGCGCCCCAGGGAATTCACCGGGCCGTTATCTATGGTCAACCCCAGGATGATAGCCATCCAGATTGGGTTCACTACCTCAACCTACCGGCTGCTGACCACGAAGCCCTGGCCGATCCAGCAGAATATCTGGCTCAGACGGGGGATTTACCAGCCCTAGCCTTTCTCCTGACCCGCCAACTGAATCCCAACCTGGACGATCGTTTGGCCACTGGCGGCATGCGGGTACAACTGCTAATCCGGGATCGACTCCTCCACGTCATGGTAGATAGCCCCCTGGTTCCCCAGCGACGGCTCATTACTCCTGTTATCCGTAATTACCTGCAAAGTCTTTCTCCGGTAGATATTGAAGGGGTGCGTATCTATGGCAGGCGATCGGGCCAATCGCAGCCCATCTGGAGCTATGGGCGTAACTTTTTGGTACGCGATCGCCTGGTGCCCGAGTCAGCTCCGGAATTCACCGCCGCCCATGGCTATGTCAACGACCTGCTGGTACGCCCTGGAGAGACCATCAGTTCCCATCAGGAGGTAATTGGACCCCGAGGATTGGGCGGAAGATTGCGCCAGTGGTTGTTGCAAACCCAGCTGTTTATCAGTCCCACGGTCACCAGTCCCCTGACTGGACCTACCGATGTCGGCTCAGCCGAGGGTATTAAGATTGCTCTAGTATGGGCGGCGGTTGGGGTTCTGGCGGCCTTTCAGGTGGATTGGTTGGTTGGCCAGATGGTTACCCCGACCGCTAACTCCGCCAGGGCTGAGGCTGTGGACCTGAATTCCCATAGTAAGGCTGACCTGCCTACTATCCATAGTTCCTCAAAGCATCCATCTGATCTGGACTGGTCCAGCCCTACCCATTCTGCTAGGGTTAAGGGCTTTATTGATGGTGCCCAGGATCAGCCCAGCTCGGACAAAGATCAACCTACCGCTAGTCCCAGTCAACCCATGGTGGCCATAGATGAGTTGTTAGCGGCGGCTCCCTTTTCTAGCTTTAATAGCCAGCAGTTGAATGAGAAACTGGTCCTTTATCGCCAGCGTTTAGCCCAGTCTGGTCCAGCCGATGTGATGATTGTGGGGAGTTCTCGGGCTCTGCGAGGGGTCGATCCAGCTAATCTGAAAAAGGATCTGGCCGATTTGGGCTATAAAAACGTAAATATTTTTAACTTTGGTATCAATGGGGCTACAGCCCAGGTGGTCGATCTGGTGGTTCGCCAAATTCTCGAACCCAATCAACTACCTAAACTCATCCTCTGGGCTGACGGGGCTCGCGCCTTTAACAGTGGCCGGGAAGATGTTACCTACAATGGCATTGTAGCCTCTGCGGGCTATCGCGAGTTACTAGCCAGGCAGGTGGCTCGTTCCGGTGATGAGGTGAGCATGACCAGGCGTAGAGCAGCAGGTTCTGCCTCCCTGCTCAATAGTTACGCCACCCTGGACCACTGGATGAGCGACCAGATGGGACAGCTATCAACCGTTTACCGCGATCGCGATCACCTCAAGGGTCTACTGAAGGATCGGCTGGTTTCCCTGACTCCTGGCTGGTTTCAACCGACAGACCTGGGTAAAGAACGACTAGATGCCCCCATGCCAGCGGGTAGCGCCATTGACTTTGATGGCTTCCTACCCCTATCAATCCAATTCAATCCCGCCACCTATTACCACACCTATGCCCGGGTGTCGGGCAACTACGATGGGGACTACGATGGCTTTCGCCTGGATGGTAAACAGTCAGAAGCCTTTAGCGAGTTGCTTAAGTTTACCCAAGCCAAAAAAATTCCCATTGTATTCATTAACACGCCCCTCACTGACGAGTATCTAGATGACTATCGTCAACAGGCTGAAGCCGAATTTCTTCAGTACATGTTAAAGCTGTCTTCCTCCCAGGTTGGTTTTCTATTTCGCGATCTAGGCCAGATCTGGCCCCAGCGCTACGACTACTTCTCCGATCCCAGTCACCTCAACCGCTATGGGGCCTATCAGGTTTCTTTACACCTGGCTCAGGATCCTCTGATTTCCTGGCCCGTGGCGTCCCCATCATCCCCACCGCCGCCATGATTCTGCCTTCGCTTGTTTATCTGCTATTTTTATTCAGTGTGGTTGGTATTTTCTGGACTCTACAGTCCCTGCAAGCCCGGATTTGGTTGCTCGTGGCGGCTGGCTTGGTGTTCTATGCCTCCTTGCAGGTTCAGTACTTGCTGCTGATGGTGGCCCTGACGCTGGTGACCTTTTTCATCGGTCAGGCGATCGCCACTCCCCTCGACTGGCGTATTGCCAATTCTCGCTGGCAAGTGGCTGAACAGGGTTGGAACCGTCGCCGCCTGCGCCTGCTATGGGTGGGTATTGCCACGAACGTTCTGCTTTTACTGGGATTTAAGTACCTGGAAGGGATTCTGCGCCTGCTGGGATGGCTGGAAAAGTATAGTTCCAGCCTGGCTATCCCCAATCACCTGATTGATGTGGTGATGCCCCTGGGCTTAAGTTTTTTTTGCTTTGAGTGTATTGCCTACTTAGTCGATGTTTACCGTGGCTCGCCAGCCGCCCTAAACTTTTCTGACTTTGGAGCCTACAAATTTTTTTTTCCAAAACTTATCTCTGGTCCTATCACCCGATTTCACCTATTTATTGATCAAATTGAGCAGAAGAAAGCGCCCGGCTTAACCGGCAGCGTTGAGGGGCTCTGGCTAATTGCCTATGGGGCGGTTAAGAAGCTTTTAATCGCCGACCATATCGCCATTTTAGTTAACCTCAGTTTTAATAATTTGGAACGGGCCGGTAGCAGCGATATCTGGCTGGCCACCGTTGCCTATGGTTTACAGCTCTATCTGGATTTCAGCGCCTATGTAGATATTGCCCGGGGTAGCGCCCTACTCTTGGGAATTAATTTGCCTGAGAACTTCGACGCTCCCTATTTCAGCACTAGCCTGGCAGATTTCTGGCGGCGCTGGCATATGACGCTGGGGGATTGGCTGCGCAATTATCTTTACTTTCCCCTGGGGGGGTCGCGTCAAGGTCTAACCCGTACATGTCTGAATTTAATGCTAGTGATGCTGGTGGCTGGTATCTGGCACGGTAATAACTGGGGATTTTTAATTTGGGGAGCCCTGCACGGATCAGGTCTGGTCATTCACCGGCTCACCCAATCCATGGAGAAAGATGCTCCTGAATTGAGACGTTTTTGGAAGACCCTACCCGGTCTCGGATTCGCCTGGCTTCTCACCCAGGCGATGGTCTTTTTTAGCTGGTTATTTTTCCGTCTACCCGATCCGAAGCAGTTTACCCTGGCTTTACAGCGCCTCTGGGGAGTGGAGGCCGACCCCCAGTTTGTGCAAAAGATCTATCTGGAGACTCTGGGCTTTTCCTACAGCCAGCTAGGGATTTTGTTGCTGGGGGTGCTGGGGTTAATGGCGATCGCCAATGGCTGCAAGCGTAGCCTTAAACTAGAACTCAACTGGCCTCTGAAGCTATTGCTAGCCCCTCTATTTAGTCTCCTTGCCTGGTTGCTGGCTCCAGCTGAGACATTGCCCTATATCTATTTTGACTTTTAGCTAGAGCTAAGGGTTGGGCCAATCTGCTTTTAACCGGTTAAGACCGGCCCCCGGTGAGCTACCCTTATGAATGTAGTCCATCGTCCTTTTATCCCCAGAGCTGAGCCATGAGTGTAGCCAACAATCCCAAGGTTTTCTTTGACATCACCATTGGTGACGTCGCCGTCGGCCGCATTGTCATGGAACTGAGACAAGATGTGACTCCCAAAACCGCTGACAATTTTCGGGCCCTGTGTACCGGAGAAAATGGGCAGGGAAGCAGTAACAAGCCCTTGCATTTCAAGGCTTCCAGCTTCCATCGCATTATTCCCGGTTTTATGTGTCAAGGTGGAGATTTTACCCGTGGTAACGGCACGGGGGGCGAATCCATCTATGGCAATAAGTTTGACGACGAAAATTTTATCCTCAAGCACGATGGCCCAGGTCTATTGAGCATGGCTAATGCCGGGCCCAATACCAATGGCTCCCAGTTTTTTATTACCCTTGATGCCACCCGCTGGCTAGATGGTAAGCATGTGGTATTTGGCAAGGTAGTTGAAGGGATGGACGTGGTCAAGGCTATAGCCGCGGTCGGTACCTCCAGTGGATCGCCTTTGAAGCCTGTTATCATCGCAGACTGCGGCCAGCTTGAGTAAGTTGAGTAAGCTCATTTAGGTGCAGTTTCCCTCCATAGGCAATCTGCTGGTCTGATGGTTTAAGCATGATCGGGTTCTGGTGGAATCCAATACAAGCAAGCTATGGTCGTAGCCGTCTTTCACAGGTCGGAGACGAGCCAGAATTCTTTATAAATCATGCTACGATTAAAAGCTGTGTCGAAATAGTCTGTACCCATGCCCAAATTAAAGTCTCGCAAAGCTGCCGCCAAGCGCTTTAAGCGCACTGGCAGTGGCAAGATTATGCGCCGAAAGGCCTTCAAAAATCACCTCTTACAGCATAAGGGCACCGATCGCAAGGCTCGTTTGTCCCACATGGCTCTGGTATCTGAAGAAGATGCCCCTAACGTAGAGCTGATGTTACCTTACCTGTAGCTTCAGATTGTCGACTGTGGCTTTAATGAATTGCCCAAGCTCAAGTATCCATAAGGATTGTAAGGATCATGGCACGTGTTAAGCGCGGTAATGTTGCACGCAAACGCCGCAATAAGATTCTCAAGTTAGCGAAAGGCTTTAGGGGCTCTCACTCCAAGCTATTTCGCACGGCCAACCAACAGGTCATGAAGGCATTACGCTATGCCTACCGTGATCGTCGCAACCGTAAGCGGGATTTTCGTCGCCTCTGGATTACTCGGATTAATGCAGCCGCCCGCATCCATGGGTTAAGCTACAGCCAGTTAATTGGCCAGCTGAAAAAGGCCAACATTGATATCAACCGTAAGATGCTGGCTCAAATGGCTGTTCTTGATCCTAGCGGCTTCGCTAAGGTGGTCGAGGTGGCTGGTAAGGTCTAAGTCTAAATCCCGTGCGGGCTCATCGTGACCGAAACATGCCACTAAAGCGGGCTTTGCTGACTTTGGGCGTCATGCTGGGGATGCAGTGGACTGTATCCCCAGTTTTTGCATCCGATCTGGCCTCTATCAAAGCCCGTGGCTATCTGGTGGTGGCTGTCCGGGAGGGCTGGCGACCCCTCAGTTTTCGGGATGAAACGGGAACCTTAGCAGGCCTGGAAGTTGATTTGGCTCGTCAACTAGCCCGATTAATATTTAACGATCCCAACGCCTTAGCTCTGCAGGTTGTGCCTAATCAGGATCGCTTGACAACCGTTCTAGAGGATCGGGCGGACATCGCGATCGCTGGCTTGACTATAACGACGGCCCGCAGTCGCCTGGTTAGTTTTAGTTTGCCCTACTACCTGGATGGGGTTGGCTTTCTTGCGCAAAGGGGCAAGGTGCCCCATCTCAGTCACCTGGAACGAGGTTCCCTAGGGGTTTTGCAAGGCTCTAGCACCCTGGCTGTGATCCGCTATAGATTACCCCATGCCACCCTAATTCCCCTATCCAGCTACGAAGAGGGGCTGATAAACCTCAAAAATGGCCGCATTGATGCTCTAGCAGGTGATCTAACGGTCCTAACTGGGATTCAACAGGAGGAGACTGGCTATCAACTACTACCCGATATGATGGCTACTGAGCCCTTAGGCATGGCCATACCCAAGGGAAGCCAATTTAGCTCCTTGCAAACCCTGGTTAACCAGGCTGTAATGGACTGGCATCAGAGTGGTTGGCTGGAAGAACGGGTGAGTTTCTGGGGGCTGCCTAAGGAGCCCTGGCCGTAGTATCTTTAAGCTGCAAAGCTATAGCCCTAGCCACGGGCAACGGCGCGGAGGCGAGCCAGAAAGCCTTCTAGCCTTAGCTCTCGCCAATTCAGGCGGTCTTAAGCGTTCTGGCCAAGCCCTAAATACTAAATCTGTAAAAAATTTTCCCGATGGAAAACAGTAACCTTCTCCTAGTTTATCTGACTGTACTCCTTGCCCTATTGGGGGTTGCCGCCTTCTTTGTGATTCGCCAGGTGATTAAAACCCGTCGCATCGAAGGCACGCTCTCTCGGCTTCAAACCAGGCTCACCAAAGATAAGGGAACAGCCCAGGAATACTACGAATTAGGCAGTCTGCTGCTGGACAAAAAGCTATATACCCAGGCGGCCCTATACCTTCAACAGGCCCTCAAACAGATTGATCAAGGGGAGCTCGAAAATTCAGCGATCGTCCACAATGCTCTGGGTTACACCTATTTTGCCCAGGAGCAGTATGACCTGGCGATTCGAAACTACCGAGAGGCGTTGAAAATTGCTCCCGATTATGTAACGGCTTTGAATAACCTGGGCCATAGTTACGAGCGCAAACAGTTAATGAAGCAAGCCCTAGAAACCTACGAGAATGCCTTAGCCATTGACCCCACCAATTCCACCGCTAAGCGGCGGGCAGCCTCCCTGAAAAAGCGGTTCACTACCCCCGCAGCCCAGGACAGATAAACCGGTCAGCCAGGGGAGGAAGCTTGCCCCATCCTAAAACTCCTGATCTATAATAAATATAGGAGTTTATCCAGGGGGCTGTAACGGTTTCGACGTTTTGACGAAAGTCACGCTGTGATTCAGGTCGAGAGGGAGTCTACTCTCGTTAATCCAGGCTCAAACCAAACGTAAATGCGAACAACATCGTTCCCTTTGCTCGTAAAGCTGCACCTGTTGCCGCTTAACTAAAAACTCTTTTAGCGAGCGTTCATAGTTTGACTCCGTTAAGGACTATGGACAAACCCCAACGGATGCTTTAGCTGATTTTCTCTGGTTTGTCAGCTAACTAAGACTTAATCAGAGCATCCCATCGTTCGGGATAAGAACGATTCCTGCCCTACGGATTAGAAGGGCTAAACCTGTGAATGAGTGGTGTGTTAATACTTAAAGCGGACACGGGTTCGACTCCCGTCAGCTCCATTTATAGCCCTGGTTCTGTGTAAGGGGGCGCGGCCAATAGGAAAGCTCTAGGGTATTTTTGTTTTACCGATCTATTCGGTCCTTAGGGCTCTGGCTAAAGCCATATATAAACCAGTGTGTTTGATTATTAAATATCTTTCCAAAAATAGGCCTGAACCCAGGTCTATTTTTTTATCTACGTATACTAAAGGTAATCGCTGGGAAGGATTCAGGTTTCTCTGGTCTGTTGGGGCGATATTTACGATGTACCCGCTATAGGGGTTGATAGTCAAGGGTTTTGAGACTATGCGCTTTCCACTCTGGCCATACCTAAACCAACCTGTATTTAACCGCACCCACAGGGCCATCTATAATCCCTGGCGTTTCTCCCATTTTTACCACATCCGCTTTTTAGAGCGCTGTTGGCGTAAAGAATATCGCTCTAGCAAGCCTTCCAACCCCGGGTGAAGATCGGCTGGCGATCGCCCCTTTTTCCACAAAGAATTTTACGATAACCATCCTTTAGCCCTGCGGTCCGTGGTTCAAGTTAGGGCTAAAACTTCAGGATAGTGGATGGATCGGTCTTCTAGGGCATTAGCCAGAAGGCTTATGTAGCCTGGGTGTGGGTTTCAATCCAGGTTCTGAGATTCTCTGTCTAGGGAATTTTAGGGCAATCGTCAGGCCCTTTAGCTAAGCCGCTACCCCCAACCTCCGAAGGCTTTTGGGGATTGGGCAACATCGCGGATGGGGAAAGGGAGGAATAAAGTTGTTTAAGATGAACTGTTTCTCGATTTTCTAGCAGATAAGATGGGCCATTAAACCGGGGAGCCTTGAAAAAACAATCTTATTGAGAATTAGGACTGGATTTGAATGGTTTTAGACCTTCGAAGTTCTCAATAGGCTGAATTGATCGAGGTGCCGATTATGCATAGAGGTAGGTAATGTTGTGATTGAGGGCTTGGTAAGCGGCCTGTTTGATGGCATTAGCATTGGTGCTGTGCTGTTGATCGTAGCCTTGGGTCTGGCCATTGTATTTGGTCTGATGGGGGTCATTAATCTGGCCCACGGCGAATTAATGATGTTAGGAGCCTACACTACCTATGTGATCCAAAATGGAGCTAAGGCCATGGGAGGTTGGGCACTGGAGACCTATATTTTTGTAGCTCTGCCCTTCGCCTTTCTGGTGGCGGCACTGGTGGGTCTGTTAATGGAACGGAGTGTGATTCGTTATCTCTACGGCCGTCCCCTGGAAACCTTGCTGGCAACTTGGGGGGTCAGTTTAATGCTGCGCCAGTTTGTTCGCAGTGTTAACTGGCCCATGGCGATCGCTCTGATTATTTTTGGGGTTTTATTTGGTCTAGGTCGCTGGGTACTGCGGCGTTACACCAACTGGGAACATCTACAAAGTTGGGCTAACCCCCTGTTCTTAGGTTTATCTGCGGCGATCGCTACTCTGGCTGGTGTTCTCTTACAAAATAACAGTGCGGCTAAGTTTACCCGGGCCTGGTTTAGCACCCGTAATGTCGATGTAACTCCCCCCTCCTGGCTACGCAGTGGGGTTTCAGTGGGGACGATGCAGTTCCCCTACGCCCGCCTGTTTATTATTGCCATGACCATTGTCTGTCTGCTGGCGGTCTACTGGTTTCTTAACCGTACCGCTTGGGGACTGCGAATTCGGGCCGTTACCCAAAATCGCTCCATGAGTGCCTGTCTGGGTATCCCCACTGAGCGGGTAGATGCCCTTACCTTTGCCCTCGGTTCGGGACTGGCTGGTATTGCTGGTTGCGCCGTTACTCTCTTGGGTTCGGTGGGGCCTAACCTGGGGGGCAACTATATTGTGGATGCCTTCATGGTTGTGGTTGTAGGGGGTGTGGGCAAACTGGTAGGCAGCATTGTGGCGGCTCTAGTAATTGGTATTGCCACCTACCTGATTGGGACTGGATCCCTGGCCCTGCTGGTGCCCGCTGGAGATACTTTTAAGCCCTTGATCGATTTCTTTACCTTTTTCGCCACTACGAGTATGGCTAAGGTGATGGTATTTGCTCTGATCATTACCTTTTTACAGATTAAACCGGCGGGTATATTTCCCCAGAAGGGCCGTTCGGTGGAGGTATAACTATGGATGTAACGGTTCAACCCCGGCGTTTAGCTCAAGCCCTGGGACGCAAGAAAATTATTTTTGAAGTGATGGCAGTTATCGCCATCGCCCTGTTTTTGTTGTTGGTTCTACCCCACCTGCTGACGGATTTCCGCCTGGGACTCCTGGGTAGGTTTCTATCCCTTGGCATTGTGGCCCTGGGCATTGATCTGATCTGGGGGTTTACGGGCCTACTTAGCCTGGGCCACGGGATTTTCTTTGCCCTGGGGGGATACGCCCTGGCCATGTACCTATCTCTGGTGTCCATCCCAGCGGACCAGATACCGGAATTCTTTGGCCTCTACGGTGTTTCTTCCCTGCCCTGGTTCTGGCAGCCTTTTTACAGCTTTCCCTTTACCCTGGCGGCGATCCTGATTATTCCAGCCCTGGTAGCTGGGTTATTGGGTTACCTGGTGTTTCGCAACCGGATTCGAGGGGTCTACTTCTCGATCCTGACCCAGGCCGCCCTGGTGGTGTTTTTCAACTTCTTTAATGGTCAACAAAAGTTGATTAACGGTACCAATGGCCTGAAAACCAACACCAGTATTTTGATGGGTAAGGAGGTCGGCACTCCAGAAACTCAGTTTTTACTGTACGTAGTGACGGTGGCTGTACTGGTGGTTGTCTACGCTCTCTGCCGGTGGCTGACCAGTGGACGTTTTGGTCGCATGTTAGTGGCTATTCGGGACGACGAAAACCGGGTACGGTTTTCAGGCTATAACCCCACCGGCTTTAAAGTACTGGTATTTGCCATTTCAGGGGCGATCGCCGGTATTTCCGGGGCTCTTTACACTGTCCAGTCCGGAATTATTTCTCCCCAAGCCATGGATATCGCCTTCTCGATCGAGATGGTCATCTGGGTGGCTGTGGGGGGTAGGGCTACCCTGGTGGGAGCAATTTTGGGGGCAGTTTTAGTTAATATGGCCCGGAGTCTCCTAAGTGAGCGCTTTCCCAATGTTTGGCTATTTTTCCAGGGCGCCCTCTTCCTACTGGTGGTCACTGCCTTACCCGATGGTCTAATTGGTTGGGGGCGGCGGCAGTTTGGTCCCATGGTAAGTCAAGCCCTTGGTCTGTCGCCGGGTCCCATTGCCTATGGAGAAGATGATCTGACAGCCGATACTCTGGCAGAGAAGGAAGGTTAACCGCAGTGAGCAGTAAGATTCTAGATATTCAGGACGTCACCGTTAGCTTTGATGGCTTTAAGGCCCTTAACCACCTTAACTTTGCCATGGATGAGGGGGAATTGCGGGTGATCATTGGTCCTAATGGAGCCGGCAAAACCACCTTTTTAGATGTGATCACTGGAAAGGTTGAACCCACCGAGGGGGCGGCTTACTTCAAAGGTAAGGACTTGCGCAAACGCAAGGAGCATGAAATCGCCTGTCTGGGTATTGGGCGAAAGTTCCAGACTCCCAGGGTATACCTTAACTTGAGCCCCCGTGAAAATCTGGAGCTCTCATGCAATCGACAGAAAAATGTCCTGGCTACCCTGTTTAAGCAAACTCCCCTGGTGGAGAAGCGAACTGTGGCAGGATTATTGGAAACCATCGGTCTGGACTATAAGGCAGATATTCCTGCGGCTCTGCTTTCCCATGGAGAAAAACAATGGTTGGAGATTGGCATGCTGGTGGCCCAATCTCCCGATCTGCTGCTGGTGGATGAGCCGGTAGCCGGTCTCACCGATGAAGAAACGGCGAAAACTGGGCAACTGCTTATGTCCTTAGCCGCCAGCCACTCCATCATTGTGATCGAGCATGATATGGAATTTGTCCGTCAGATTGCTCGCCAGGTTACCGTCCTCCATGAGGGCACTGTCCTCTGTGAAGGCACCATGGATCAGATCCAAACCGATCCTCGAGTCATTGAGGTGTATCTGGGCGAGGAATCAACCTAAGGCTTCGGTCTACCAAAAGCTGCTCAATTTGCCCCTCGCCCCCCTTAGTCCCCTGAAAGAGTTGGCTTGATAGGAACTGGGAAAGATCCCTTAAAACCTGTCTCCAACCGCTCTGATCTTTTTTTCCTGTTATTTTCATCTTTTCTCCCATGACCATTACCCAGCCTTCTCCTACCTATGAGGATCCCCTGACGGCCCCGATGTTAAAGATTTCGGGCCTCAATTTTTACTATGGCGAAAGTCATATTCTGCGGGATGTGGATCTAACCGTGCCTAAAGGTCAGATGATCTGCCTGATTGGTCGTAATGGGGTCGGCAAGACCACTCTGCTGAAAAATATTATGGGCCTATTGCGACCTCGGCGGGGAGAAATCCGTTATGAAGGCCAGGTTATTAATGAGCTTACCCCCGATCGCCGGGCCTGTGGCGGCATTGGTTATGTGCCCCAGGGTCGAGAAATTATTCCCAGATTGACGGTACGGGAGAACCTGATCATCGGTCAGGAAGCCCTAGGGAAACGGGGTAAGGTCAGTCAGGAAATTCCTGAATCGATTTTTGAACTATTTCCTGTGCTGAAAACCATGCTGGGGCGCATGGGGGGAGACCTGAGCGGTGGTCAGCAACAGCAGCTGGCGATCGCTCGGGCGATTATGGGTCGTCCCAGGTTACTGCTACTGGATGAACCCACGGAAGGTATCCAACCCTCTATCATTCTAGATATTGAGGCGGCGGTACGACAGATCGTAGCCACCACGGGCATTTCCGTACTGCTCGTGGAACAGCATCTACACTTTGTGCGCCAAGCTGATTATTACTATGCTATGCAAAAGGGTGGGATCGTAGCCTCTGGCCCTACCCATGAACTTAGCAGCAGTGTAATTCAGGAGTTTCTGGCGGTTTAACCAATCCCAGTATGGGGCAGCCTAACCTGGGAAGATTTCAAGCCGTTCCTAAGTTTGCTATACTCAAACTCTAGGTTGGCAACGGCGACATAGCCAAGCGGTAAGGCAGAGGTCTGCAAAACCTCCATTCCCCGGTTCGAATCCGGGTGTCGCCTTTCACCCTGATTATAGGGGTAAGGAGTACAAGTTACCCCGGGTGAAAATGGCACGGTAATAGCACCGGTTTCCCTTAACTTCCTTTAGAGATTGGCATAGGGCTATGGAAAGGAGTGATTACCTCGCCCAGCTTCTGGTAGATGGCTATAACATGATCGGCGCTTGGCCAACCCTGGTTAAGGCCCGTCAGCGCCACGGCTTTGAGGCCGCCCGGCAAGAACTGATTGAGCTGCTGGTCAACTATAGCGCCCGTAAAGGTTTAGATACCCAACTGATTTTTGACGCCTATAGTGTGCGATCGCCCCAAAATCACGCAGTAATTACCCCTAACCTCTCGGTTTGTTACACGGCCTTTGGCCAAACTGCCGACAGCTATATCGAGCGAGTCTGCGCCCAAATTCGCCATCCCTCCTCTGGTAAACATCGGGTGATTGTAGCCACCTCTGACCGTAGTCACCAACTCACGGTTATGGGGTACGGGGCCGAATGGATGTCAGCTAAGCAGCTCCACGGCGATATCGATTTTACCCATCGGCAGGCTGTCCGGTCCTCCTACCGGCGAGTCCAGCCCCGCTCCCTGCTCAGCCACCTCAACGATGAAACTCGGGAAAAGCTGATTCGCCTTCGATCGGGCTAGGATAACTTGGGTCAGAACGCTGAGGACCCGATCAAAGCAAGGTGGCCCCCCATACCAGAGAAATCTTTGCCGGGGGTTGTCAAGGGGACAGATTTGTCGGTACTATATTTATTACCTTTTGATCCTCAGTAGCTCAGTGGTAGAGCGGTCGGCTGTTAACCGATTGGTCGTAGGTTCGAATCCTACCTGGGGAGTTATGGATAACCTGATTACCTCTGACTGGCTAAGTCGTTCGGCTCTGGAGGTGGCTCCCAATCTGTTGGGATGTCGTCTGGTGCGTCGTTGGCCCGACAATCGCCAGTTGACCGCTATCATCGTCGAGGTGGAAGCCTACACGGCGGGAGACCCCGCCTGTCACGCCTATCGTCGAGAAACTCCCCGCAATCGAGTCATGTTTGGCCCAGCGGGCTATAGCTACGTCTATCTGATCTATGGCATGTACCACTGTTTTAATGTAGTCACCGATCGCGACCGGGTGCCCAGTGCGGTGCTGGTGCGGGCAGTAGAGCTGGTGACGATTCCCGACTGGCTCCAGGATTACCGTCGGGAAAAACCTGTCCGTTGGGGAGCGGGACCCGGCAAGCTCTGCCAGGTAATGGATATTGATCGCCGCCTCAGCGATCGGCCCCTCCAGCCCCCTACGGGTCTTTGGCTAGAGCAACCCTCCCCCACCTGGCAGGAACGGCTAAAAAGTCGGGATAGTAAGGTTCAAACCACTCGCATAGGCCTTACCCAGGGAACGGACCTACCCTGGCGCTGGTATGTCAAGGACTCTAGAGCGGTTTCTCGACCGTAGTGAATCCCTACTCCTTACCCAGCCCTAACACCAGGAAGCCTCCCCTAGAGGATTATGTAACAGTTCACGAATATTGGCTTCTATGACCCGGTAGCCCACATTGCCATTCAGTCGTTGCCGACCTTCGTTAAAAATTAGGGTGGGACTGACCGTCACCCCATGCTCTTTCACCCGGTCAAAGTCTTTGGATAGTTCGCCATAGGGTTCACCGGTATTCAGCTGCTCCTCTAGCAAGGGGATGGGCAGACCTAGTTCCTCGGCGATCGCAAACTGCACCCTGCGATCGGCAATGTTGGCTAGCTTACCAAAGAAGGCCTGACGAAAGGCCCAAACTGCCTTTTCAAACAACTTTTCCGATGCCGGGATCATACCTTTTTTCTCCAGTAATTGGATTCCGTGGAGAAATAAATGACAGGACATAGAGGAAGCGGGTACCACCTGGTTCCAAACCTGGGGATGGACAGTGATGTGATCAAATTTCTTCACCACATCCTGGATATGGTCCCTATACCCCCGCAAGCCACCCTGATCGCGCCAACGAGTGGCTAATTTCTCGGGGGCGTTACCAAAAACCGAGACAAAGTGGTATTCAATGGCAATCCTATCCTGGAAAGTGGTTTGAAGTTCATCCAGACGAATTTGGGCGATATAGGCCCAAATGCAAAGAACATCAGAAAAGTAGGAAATACGAATTGGTTCCACTTAGGTTTGAGAGTAGCTAGATTTGAATTATAGCCCCAGAACCCTGAAGCCCGGATAGCTTGGTCTAAGGGAGACTGGATAGGGTTCTGGCTCGTCTCCCCTTGGGGGGCTATCCTCAGACTCCCACGTTGCCAGCCTTAAGGCGGGCGTTGACTTCTTCTAAGGTCCATTTTGGACGTGGCATGTCTGTATTAAATCAGCATTAAATTAAGCGTTTATAGTGCAATAAATAGCCAAAAAAGGCTATATGCATAGCATGTAAAAAAATACAAGCCTCTTCAGGAAGATTCCTCAAAAGGCTTGAAATCAAAGGTTTTTACCAAGCTGGTGACAGGATTCGAACCTGCGACCGGCTGATTACAAATCAGCTGCTCTACCAGCTGAGCTACACCAGCATAGGTTCTAATACTATAGCAAGGGAGTGCTACGCCTTATTGTTTTCAATGGCCCAACGAGCTAGTTCGGTACGATTATGTAAACCAGTTTTACCCAACATGTTGCTAACATGACTTTCAATAGTCCGTTGACTAACCTGAAGCTCGGTGGCAATTTCCCGGTTAGCCATACCCCGAGCCACGAATTGCACTACACGCAACTCCGTAGGCGTTAATTCTACATCGAAGGGAACCTGAAGGCTGGGGCCAGCGGCAGTTCTAATTTGCTGCTTGATCAGGCGAGAGGCTTGATTTAAAGAAGATTCAACCTGAGCCACCAGTTCTTCTGGCTCAAAGGGTTTGACCATGTAGACATCAGCACCGGTATTCAGTCCCTTAACGCGATCCTGGCTTTGTCCCTTGGCTGAGAGAAATAAAATCGGAATCCACTCGGTGTGGGGATTCTCCCGTACCTGCTTGACAAAGGCGTACCCATCCATCTCAGGCATCATGACATCGCAAATAATCATGTCGGGCACCTCCTCGTTTGATAATAAATCAAGGGCCTCCCGACCGTTGCCAGCGGTCTTGACCTGATAGCCTCTAAACTCCAGGTAGTCTTTGACCAGTAAAATCAAGTTTGGATCATCATCAATAAGTAGCAGTTGCTTCTGATCGCTGAGGCTAGAATCTTTCATGCTTTGAAAGTAAATATCATTTGCTAATACTCAACCAAACCTATACCTACCAACCATGACCGCCTAAGGCTTCAAACATCGACTTAAAGGGCTTTATAGAGACGAAGATTGACTTTAACCATCTAACTTTGCAGCAAGCACCCAGGTATAGAGTATAAGCACCCTTCCATGCTGATGATACTCTAACTAGAAAATTTCAGAGTGCTTTAGAACTGCCTCAAAGTCATACCCACAGGCGACTAAACAGCCCTATAGCGGTTCTTACTCGGATGAAGTACAGTAGCAGTCTTTTGTGAACCAACCGCGAATATCCTTCAAGGTAACTTGAGCATAAGCGGATTCAAGAGCTTCCTTCACTGCTTGATACGTCCGTGCCCCAACTGACTTCA